>CAZINU010000040.1:0-1703 GCA_964540725.1 uncultured Candidatus Peribacteria bacterium | reverse complement strand
TTTTCCCGTTGGAGAACGTATTCGGGAAGCAGCGCCTGTCACTTCGAAAGCGTTACCACGTTCCCGGCCGCTGAGTTCACTTCGGAGAGTATGCGTTCGGCTTCCCGTTTCGGAACTGAGGCGGGCACGTTCGTTCCGGAAAAGCCCGTTTCGGGTTCTTTCGGCATTTGGGTCGTCATGCGTAGTGGTTCGTTGAAGAACTGAAAAAACGTCTTTCCCCACAATTTTACAACGTTTTTTGAAAAAATGCGACTTTTTTCCATTCTTGACAATTGATTTTTTCCAGAATTGAGTATCGTGCGCGCATAGGCCCTCACGAATCGTACATGCGCGCGAAACCGAAAATCCCGGCGTCAAGGAGAATTTCCTCTTTTTTGACGGCCCTCGCCATGGTGGCGAACGCCCTCGTCTTCCCCTCTACGGCGTTCGCCGCGAGCATGAGTGCGAGCATTACCTACGTCTCCCCTCCGTCGACCAACAGGAAGGCGCTTCCGGGTGACGCGCTCGTTTTCAAATTTACCGGACTCAATACCTCCGGTTCGGCGGTCGCGAATCCGTGGATTCGGTTCAATCCCGTCCAATCCGGATATTCGTTTACCGACGGCACGCATACGCCCTACGCCATTTCCGGCTTCAATCCGCCGACGTCGTTTACCGGAACCGTCGGGGGAACCATCGCCGCCGCCGGTTCGTTCGTCCTTTCCGGCGCGACGTTCACTCTTCCGCAAAGCTACACTTCCAGAACGTTCGATTTTTCGATTACGGTGGGCGGCGTAACGGTGGGCGGCGTCGAATTGACTCCGAAAACGACGTCCGGAAGCGTCGCCGTCAACATCGTCCCCCACGTCCTTACGGCTTCGTTCTCGAAATCTTCCGTCATTAACAACGGCGTCGATTCGGCCGATCTCACGGTGACGGTTCTCGACCATAACGGGTGTTCCAATATCCAGGGTGGGTCGGTTTCCGCCAATCTTTCCGAACTCGGAGGTTCGTCCTCGTACGCGCTCTCGTACCAATCGTGTGCCGGCGACGGAAAAACCGCGACGTTCGTCGCTACGGGACTTTCGACGACGGTCGCCTCCGGCGTGAAGAGCGTTCCGGTTTCCGCGACCGATGCCGACGGCAATGCCGCGGGAAGCGACGCGAACTTTACGAGCGGAGACCTTTCGGCCGCCCCGACCATTTCGGTTTCCACTCCCACCGCTCCGGTCGTCACGGTGAATTCGGTCAGCCCCTCGGTCGTTCGGGGCGGACAGACCGTTTCCGCTACGTGGCAATCTTCGCAAACCGGGTCGTATCAGGTCTACGCCGGAGCCGGAACCACCTGCGGATCCGGCGTTTCCGTCGATTCCGGCACCGTCGCCGCGGCCGATACGCCCATCGTCTCGAATTTCTCTTCCGACGTGCTTTCCGAGGGGTCGAATCCCGTGACCGTCTGCGTCACGAACGCCGAACCCACCCAAGGCTCCGCCGCATCGACCGTCGTCAAGGATACGACGGCGCCCACCGTGAGCGTTTCGACCTACTCCCCGTCGTCCGTCATCGCCCAGGACGTATTGGCCACCTTCTCGGCCACCGAGAGCGGAAGCTACTCGATTTTCGTGAACGGGTCCGATACCGGGCTTTCCGGATCGTACCCCGCCGCGTCGTCGCCGATTCAAGTTACCGTTCCGAACGCCTACTTCACGATCAATCCTGGCGAT
>CAZINU010000039.1:0-2361 GCA_964540725.1 uncultured Candidatus Peribacteria bacterium | reverse complement strand
TCGTCGTATTCGATATTGTGCCCCACGACGACGTCGGTCGTATTGAGGTACTTGAGAAAGGAGTCGATCACCTCCTCCGCGTACGGGGCGTCGGCCACGTCGGCGTCGTAGATGCCGTGGACCTGGGAAGCCCCGAACGGAATGGAAATGCGCGGTTTGACGAGCACGTTGATCCGCTCGATTTCCTCGAATCCCTTTTCGGGCGACGCTTCGCCGAGAATTCCGGCGAACTGGACAATGTACGGCTGTTCGGAGAGAGCCCCGTCCTTAACGGGAAATCCGGTGGTTTCGGTATCGAATACGAAGGCTCGCATGGATCGGATGGAGATGGACGGGCGCAGTGTAATAAAAACCGGGCGAAATCCAAGCCGAACCGGGATGAAAAATCTCCTTCCTTTTCGGAAAAATCGGAGCATACTTCCCGCGCTTATCCGAAAACCGCACGAACATGCACGTAGAACACCACTCCCTCTCGACCGACCATCCGGAATGGGGACCGAGAATCCACGCCCTCAAAATTTCCGACCCGCATTTCGCTCACCTCATGGACCAGTACGAAGCGCTCGACAAGGAAATCTGCCGAATCGAGGAAGACGGCCACAGCACGGTCTCGGACACCGAACTCGAAACGCTCAAGAAGCAGCGCCTCCAGTTGACGGACGAACTCCTTTCCAAGATTCGGGAATAGGCGCCCGAAGGAAGACAAAGAAAAACGCCTCTTCCGGGGCGTTTTTCAAATTGATTCCCGTTATGCCCGGAATCCCTCAAAACCGAGGAATTCGCGCGACGTTCGAGGACCGCAAGCGGAGCCGTACTTTACGGTACGGCGAGCGCGGACCGCAGAACGGAACGCGAAGGCCGACGGTTTTCAGGGATTCCTAGTAGAAGCGCTTGTAGTCGTAACTCTTGAGCTCCGTGTCAATGCGGCGGATCAGGTCGAGGATGACGCCGACGACGATGATGAGTCCGGCCCCCGAAATGAGGAAGTCGATGTTTCCGCCGCCCGAGATGTCGATGAAGCCGAAAGTGTTGTTGATCTTCGTGGCAACGTACGGGAAGACGGCGATGAGCGCGAGGAACGATCCGCCGTACAGGTTGAGGTGGGTCGAAGTCCGGTCGAGGTATTCGGCCGTTTCCTTTCCGGGACGGATTCCGGGGATGTACCCCCCGCGCTTCTGGATGTTTTCGGCGATTTCGGTCGGATTGAAGACGATCGACACGTAGAAGAACGAGAAGGCGAGGATGAGGGCGAAGTACACGCCGATGTACGTCCAGCCCGGATTCTGCATCGAGAAGTGTTCGACCAGGAAACTGCCGACGGACGCGGAGGTTCCGGAGCCGCGGCTCGCGAGAATCTGTCCGATGAGGGCCGGGAAGGTAACGATGGAGATGGCGAAGATGATGGGAATCATTCCGGCCTGGTTGACGCGAATGGGGAAATACGACCGTTCGTCGCGACCCGTTTTCGTGTAGACGAGCGGAATCTTCCGGTATCCTTCCGTAAACTTGATGATGACGTAGATGACCCCCACCGTCATGACGAGGAGGAGGAGAAGGAGCGGGAGATTGCCAACGGAGACGTACTGCATGATGTGCGAGGGGACTCCGGCGAGAACTCCGGCGAAGATGATCATGGAGCTGCCGTTGCCGATTCCGGCTTCGTCAATGCGGTCGCCGAGCCAGAGAAGGAGGAGCGTTCCGGCGGTAATGACGAGCATGGCCGGAAGGACCGTTCCGACGAAATCGGACGTGTCGATGAGCTTTCCGCCGGCTCCGGCGACGAGCGTGTTGATGAGCACGATCATGCCGTAGCTCTGGGCGAACGCGAGCGGAAGGGAAAGGTATCGGGTGTAGCGGTTAATTTTCCGCTGTCCGGCTTCGCCCTCCTTCTTAATGGCTTCGAGCCGGGGGATGGCGACGGCTAAAAGCTGCATGATAATGACCGCGTTGATGTACGGGGAAAGTCCCATGAGCACGACCGAGAAGTTTTCCAAACCGCCGCCCATGAGGGAACCGAAGAACGCAAGCCCCTGGTTGGCCGAAAGGAAGCTCTTGAGCGCGGCGAGGGCGTCGACGTTGACTCCGGGAACCGGCAGGACCGAAAGGAACTTGTAGACGACGATGACTCCGATGGTGACGAGAATCTTCTTCTTGACCTCTTCGGATTTCCAAATTCGGTCGAAATGCTTGAGAATCATGGGGAAAACGGGTGAAAATTCCCGCGGATTATACGGAAAAAGGGCGAAAGTAAAGGGAAGACGCGCGGCTTTTCCGTATTTCCGGACGGCCGGAGGTCCGGCCGGACGGAAAGATTCAAGAATAAAAGCGGACACTTTTAAGGGAATAGTTCGGTAATGGCGA
>CAZINU010000038.1:0-3085 GCA_964540725.1 uncultured Candidatus Peribacteria bacterium | reverse complement strand
CCGGAGTACGCCTGCGCGAGGGTTTCCGCGAGGGCGGCGACGCCGGTCGACGTCGCCGGGAAGGCTTCGGTCGCGGAGGAGTAGGCGGCGGTTTTGGCCGCGGGGAAGGCGATTCCCGTCTGGGAAAGGCCCGCGACCTTCCCGGACCAGGAGGCCGGGGTTCCCGGGAGGCCGTCGGCCACGAAGGAGGGGCCGGAGGCGGGGGCGGACTTCAGCTCGGGGACGGAGAGGTCGGAGAGGATTATGGACGGGGCGGGGACCAGGAAGTTCGTCCCGCCGGCGTTCACGGGGACGAAGAGGCCGTTGTAGTTGCCGGAGACGGCGGCCTTGGGGACGGGGACGGAGTCCGCGGCGAGGGCGGAGGGGATTCCGGGGGCCGGGGCGTGCGCCGTTCCCGCGAGGTACGCGGAGGCGACCTGGAATTCCATGCCGTTGGCGGAAAGCGAGTACGCGAACTCGGCGTTGCCGGAGGGATCCTTCGGGGGTTCGCCCATGCCGATGGCGGACATTACCGAGGAACCCGCCGTCCCCTGCTTCCAGGCGGGCGCGCCGGAATACGACACGACGGCGTACCCGGAGGGGTCGGGAAAGGAACCGGAAGTGGAAGCCGCGACGGAAAGCCCCTTCTCCACCGTTCGGAGGTTGGAGAGGACGGAGGACCTGCCGGCGTCCGAGGTGTACCCGGAGAGGGCGAGGAAACCGATAGTGGCGAGAATGGCGAGGACCGTGATGACGACGATGAGCTCCACGAGGGTGAATCCGCGGAACGCGCGGGACCGGGTCGCTCGGAGGGCGGAGAGGGCGCGGGAGGAGGCGGAAGAGGAGATTCCGGAAAGGGTTTCCGGGGAAGCGGGGCGTTGGGAGTGGGGCATGTGGGAGGATTTAGGGAAATCCGGGGGATTGTAGGAGTTTTAACGCGGGAACGCAAGTCCGATTTTTTTTAAAATCACTCCGTTCCCCTATTTCGAAAATCCCTCCGGAACGAAATTCCGGAGGGATTGGACAACGACAAACCGCGCAATTTCCTTATCCGATATTTCGGAAACGTTTCGGGGAAATCCTTCGGATTACGCCCCCGGACCTTGCGAACGCGAGAGTCGGATGTTTTTGTGGATGGCCTCCTTCGTGGTCGTCTTGGTCGTGTCGATCGTATTCGAAACCCTCTTGATTTTGTTGACGAACACGTCGAAATCCTTGGCGACGTCGATGAGCAGGTAGAACAGGGGAACCCCGATAAGGAGTCCGACGAATCCGAACACGTGTTCGGATACGAGCAGAACGATGAACGTGATGAAAACCGGAAATTCCATGTACGAGGAAACGATTTTCGGATTCAGGTAGTACGCCTCCACCGCGTGGACGAAGGCGATCATTCCGAGCACCATGAGTACGACGGAATTTCCGCCGTAATTGAATCCCACGATCAGGAGCGGGACGGACGAAAGGATGAATCCGAGCACCGGGATGAATCCCATGATGAAGACCATGACGGCCAACGTCGAAATGTACGGAAACACGTCGCCGCCATGAACGGCGCTGATGACCAAAAGTCCGGCGGCGGTAA
The DNA here is from genome assembly GCA_964540725.1 of uncultured Candidatus Peribacteria bacterium. Lineage (GTDB taxonomy): Bacteria > Patescibacteriota > Gracilibacteria > BD1-5 > UBA2023 > JANJWP01. The sequence continues at coordinate 1,521 of CAZINU010000038.1, read as the reverse complement.
GGAGGGCGTTCACGAGGGCTATGAGGGCCTGGGCTTTGAAAATGAGACCGAACCCCTTCGAGACCTTCGCGAGAATGGCGCCGATTTCGTCGTACAGGAACGAGAAATTCCCGCGCTTCACCGTTTCGAGGTATCCGACGATGCGCTTCTGATCCATGATGAACACGTAGCTCAAAATGAGCGCGATGAGAATTTTCGCCAAAAGGATTCCGGCGGTCCGAACGTTTTCGAACACCAAATTCATGGACGTCTGGATCGAATGCTGGTCGAACATGGAGCCGATCGCTTCTTTCAATCCGAGCTCGACGTTCATGGAATCTTCGATCGACGCGGCAGTACGGTTGACCCGGTCGACGATGCCCGGTATTTCGGAAACGATGCCCTTGGATTCTTCGAGAATCTGGGGAACGAGGTTGGAAAAAATCCATACGACGCCGATCACGAACGTCAGATACAGGACGGTTACGACGACGCCGGGCCGATTTGCCCGGGAAACGAGGCTTTTGAACGCCTTATTGCGGGTTTTCGACGCGAACGTGGCGATTCGCTCCATGATCCATTTCGAGAAATCCGAAAACAGGTACGCGAACAGGAACGTTATGAGAAATATGAACAGGAAGTCCGAGAGGAGGTACAGAAACAGCCCGAGGAGAGCGAAGGCCGCGGCCTTCTCGAAGAGGTACCGGTTGAAAACGAGCCGAAGGAGGAACGGGAGTTTCATGGGGGAGGATTATTTCGATGAACGGATGGATATCTTCGGGGAGAGTCCCGTCAATTTTTCGAGGGAATCGAGAATAAGCGCTTGCGATTCGGGTTTGGAGAGCTGGGTTTCGTAAAGGGAATTCGAACTCTCGATAACGAAATCCCCGTTCTCGTCGAACGCGCATTTCGACGCCGATTTTATCGCCTCGGCAAGAGCGGCGGAACGTTTGGCTTCGCGAATCGTCCGGACGAAATCGGCGACCGAAAAATCGGGTTTCGGGAGAGTTTGGGGCGCTTGGGACGACGCTTTCGGGGATTCTTCCGGAAGGATATGCGGAGCGGACGGGGAGAATTCCGGCGAGTCCCCTCCCCCGCCCCCGAACGAAGCGGGCGGATTCATGGGGGATTCCGGGATGGCCGGGGGTTCCGGAATGTCCGTCGCGGGCACATCGCCCGGGACGACAACGGACTTTCCGGACTCGGATTTGCGAACGGCGGAAACGGCGGACGTTCGCGTCGGCGGCGCGGAAGGTTCGCGCGCGACGCCGGAATAGGCGATGTCGGCCAGAACGGCTTCCAAAACGGAAACCGGATCCGGCGCGGACCGCATTCTCGCGTACGATTCGGAAACTTCCCGGAAAAATTTCGACAGGAAAGGAAAATCCGCCGAACGCACGCCGGAAGCGACGATTCGGTCGCGGAGGTACGAAAGGAGTTCTTCGGCGAATTTCACGGGATCGGACGATCGGACCCGAAGTTCTCCGGTTCTGGAGAACAATTCGTCCGAATCGGCCGAGCGGACGGCGTTCTCGAGGGCGG
>CAZINU010000037.1:0-3097 GCA_964540725.1 uncultured Candidatus Peribacteria bacterium | reverse complement strand
CGTGGAGAGTCCGTAGTAGGCCATGTCGTCGATTTTCCGAAGATGGGAAGCCGACAGCCAATGCATGCTCAGTATGCCCAAGAAGGCGCCGGCAAACGGGATGGCAATCGAATACGGACGCCCCCAAAGCTTCCGAACGGAAAGGAGCGATCCGCTCCAGAGTCCCGCTAGAACGAGGAAACCGGCAAACGTTCCGGTAGCTTCGAAAATGGCGAGGGATTCCAAAGTCGCGGGAATCGAAATCACGACCATGGCCAGCCATCCGACGAGGCCGAACGGATCGGTCAGCGCCTTCGGACGGACGTCCGAAGCGACGTACGTTCCGGACGAAACGCACCGCGTCGGGAACGCGATGAGGAATAAAAGGAAGAGTACGATCGACAGGTACGTGCCCCCTTCCCGATTCTTTTCGTACGGAAGATGCCAGATCGCCAAGAGCGTTGCGACGAATGCGAGAAAAACGATGGACGCGGCGAAGATCGACGTACGGTCGACCCGGTACGAGCCGAAATACACGAACGGAAGTGAGGGCGACGATTGAATCATCGAAATCTCCTTTGCTTGAAAACGAAGACGGGGATGTGAAAGACCACGATTCTATATTACCACGGAATGAAAATTGTCAAGGATCCTTTTCCACGACGCGTCCGCGGCGCGCTACGACGATTATGACGAACGGTCGCGGAGGGGGTTATTCTCCCGACAAATCGACCGTACTTTTTCTCCGAAGCACCTTTTTCGCGGTTTCGGTCGCGGCGACCTCCTCTTCTTCCGTCCAGAATTCCCCCTTCGTCCGAAGGTGTTCTCGAACCATTTCGGTCAGCGTTTCCATGAGGATTTCGAACGGCTTCCGGTCGTCCGGTTCCTCCCCTCCCCCGTGTTCCGCGGCGCGAATGCGCTCCACGACTTCGGAAACGTAATCGACGATGCCGTGGGGGTTCGCTGCGTCGGTCAGGCGGAATTCTTCGTCCTGATCCTGCAGGTGGACTTCGATGTCGCCCTTGCCGAGAAGCGGGTCGAAAATCGAACTTCTTCGGATTTCGATGCCGTGGATGGAGTGGTAGTCGACGTAGACGACGCTATCGGCGAAAAAATTCCAATTCACGTCGATGATGCCCCGATCGGTAATGAGCCAAACGTCGTTATACCAGTCGAAGACGGAATATACGAGATAGACGTAGGCCGCGGCCAAATACCCCTCGAAGTACCACATGGGCAGGAGCGTTCGGAGTCCGAACGAATCGTTGAAATAAAAGAACGCGGGGAGGAAGACCGCGAAAAAAAGAACGAGGAAGATGTGGTCGATAATGCAAACGACGTGCCGATGGCAGACGAAAAGGAGTTCCCGGCCTTCCGGAACGTACTTCGTGAAAAAGAGTTCGTCGAATCGGTTCACGGTCGAAAGTGGATACGCGAGGGATTATAGGAGCCCGCGGAATTCCGTCAAACCCGGAAATCCGGCTTTCCGGGCCGGAGTGCCGTTTGACAAGGCGGCCCCGCTCGGCATAATGCCCGAAACCCCCACCACGCATGCTCAATTTCCGCGCCGTCTACGAATTCCTCTTCTCCTCCTTCCGTATCGACCGCGATACCGCCTTCGTGGAAAAGCTCGTGGCCGACGGCCACCGGTTCGCCATCCTCATCAAGCGCTCGTGGGTGTACGGCGCGTTCGCGTGCCTGCACCTCGTTCCCGTCGCGCTCATCGCCATCGCCAACGTCTTCCTCATGGGCAAGCACTTCGAATGGAATTCGACGGGCGTAACGCTCGCGACGCTGTTGGGCGTCAACGTCCTCTATACGGCGATCACGTCGCTCCGGTTCGTGTGGGACTACCGGTCGCTTCGAAAAAACACCTTCGAGGCGACCGACGTGCACACCTTGAAAGACGAGCTCGTTCGGGGCGACGCGTACTTCACGTCGCTGTTCAACCAACTTCAAACGAATTTTTTCCTCTTCATCGGAATCGCCGCGTTCTACGTCTACCACGTGGCGTTCGTTTCGATGTTCTCGACCGGCCTTTGGGCGGTCGCGGACCTCTTCTGCATCCTCGTGCAACTCTTCCTCCTTTCGTACTTCGTGCGGAACATGATCAATCTCGAAATGGATTTCGCAATCGTCGTTCCCGGAAAACTTTTCTACGCGAACCAAAAAGGCATGTACGCCGACACGCAAACGCTCGATTCCGACAAGATCAAAACCGTGAAGTCGAGCTACCCCAACTTCGTCGCCTCGTTTTTCGGACACGGAAACGTCGAGGTCATGACCGAGGGCGACGCGGCCGGACTCGGAACCATCCTGATCGAATACGTGGAGGAACCCGAGGAGACGGTCCGGAACGTCAACGCCCTCCTTTCGGGCCGGCACGCCGACGTCGAACGCGTCCACAACGTCTATCTGAAAGGCATTGTCCGAAAGTACTCGATTACGGGCGAAGGCGAAGAGTTCGCGAATAATCTCCGAAAATTCCTCGCCGAATACGAAGACCAGGTCAAAAAAGACTACCTCTCCGCCCAGGACGAGGAAACGAAACGGGAAATCGAAGAAATCTACGCGGAATATTCGACGAAAAAGGAATAATTCCGGGCGAACCGTCGCGACCACCGCTCGGAACTCGGTTCGACGCACGAAAAATCCCCCGTTCTCACGGGGGATTTTTCGATTCGGATTCGAAAATTACTTTCGGAGTTCGAGACGGGCGATGAGGGTCTCGTACCGTTCGGGCGACTTCTTCTTCAGGTAGTTGAGGAGTTTCCGGCGCTTGGCGACCATGAGCATGATGCCGCGGCGGGAGTGGTTGTCGTTCTTGTGTTCTTCGAGGTGGACCTTCAGGCTTTCGATGCGATCGGTAAGGATGGCGACCTGAACTTCCGGGGATCCGGTATCGCCCTTGTGCTGAGCGAATTCGGCCATAAGCGACTTCTTTTCTTTCCTTTCCATGGGAACGGGTATTTTTAGGGATAACGCGTTTCGTCCGGAAAATACGCCAGGCGAAAACGACGGGAGTATATCGAAGGAAGACGGGAACGCAAATCGAAGGGGTCAGACAAAAGTTCTAAAATAAAAGCGGACACCCGGTACGGATTTGTGCGGTAATATG
>CAZINU010000036.1:0-3435 GCA_964540725.1 uncultured Candidatus Peribacteria bacterium | reverse complement strand
ATCCGTGGTCGTCTCGACGATGCGCGCGTGCGTGGCTTGGGCCCGTTCTACGGATGTCTCGTACCGCACGTTTGTACCGTAGGCCATGGCCACGGATATTCCTATGCCGATGACGGCGACGGCGCCTATTGCGAGAATGACTTTCCAGTTGGAGGGGTGTTCCCCGTACGTATCGACTTCCATGGTACCTTCCTTTCTTTTCGAGTTTGTTTCGGTATTCGTTGCCCGACCGATCGGCTCATCCGAGTATCGCGAGCAGCATCGTTCCGGCGAACGCCGGGAGTTCGAAGGGGTCGCCCGTGAGCAGGAGGCTCATGATTCCGAGCCCGATCACGATTCCGAGGGAGTTTCCAACCCCTGCGGCGATACCCGCCTTCATCCAATTTGGCATTTTGTTTCCTCCGCGTAGAATACGCTATATGAATACTATAAAGATTTTCAATTTGTCAATGTTCGCTCGGGCCGCCATCGCCGCCATCCGCCTGTATCAGCGGTACCTTTCGCCCGACCACTCGGTGTGGGCTCGGGCGGCCGGTCATCGGCATTGCCGGTTCCATCCGACCTGTAGCGAGTACGCCGTGGAAGCTATCGAAAAGAAGGGGCTTTCAAGGGGCGTCGCCAAAGCCGCATGGCGAATTCTTCGGTGCAATCCGTGGAGTCGGGGAGGGGAAGACCCGGTGGATTCGGTGTCGAAATAGCGCCCGCCCCGAGATGTCCAGTGCGGGGGGGCGTCAAGGGCGGTAGTGCGTCAAGGTGCTCCAAAGCTTTTTTCGGTCGAAAAAAAGCCCCCGACCGAAGTCGGGGGAAAGGGAGGTCTTGCCTCCGGCTGAAGATCATTTCGGGGCGCAGGCCCCGAAGAGCGCGTCGATCGTTTGGTCGGGAGTGAGCGAATTCGCCGACGGAAGATACGCGAGCAGCGTATTCTTCAACAGCTCGTCTTGGAGCGTATGGAAGAGCGCGGCTTCGGCGGCTCGTTCGTCCCATCCCCGTTCCTTCAGGAAGCCCAGTTGCGGCTCGAAGGCCCGCGCGAGATTCTCCCAATCGTTCGAGGTTCCGGCTTCAACGATCCATGCGTAATTGCAGCCGATGACCGTTTTTGCCCGTTCGAGCGCCTGAATTGCCACGATTATCTTCTGGAACGAATCGCCCTTCCAACAACATAGGAGCGAGCGCCGTTGGTAACTGAAGTAATCCTCGGGAAATGCCAGCGGTTTTTGCATGATAGCTTCCTTTCGTCGTTTGTTTCGGACAACATACGGAAATATTCGAATTGTCAATCGAAACGTTCCGAGTCAAAAATCGGAAACCCCGACAAGAGCGGAACGTCCGAGTTTTCTTTTCTCGTTTCCCGCTCTCCGAATATACTGCCCGCCAGGCGTATTTTTCGGACTCCCCATGCTGCTCGATACCCTTCAATCGCTCGACACCGATCTCCTGAACGCCGTGCGTTCGGCCGTTGATCCGAATTCGGCGTGGCAAACCGCCCTGGTTCGGACGTTTTCCGATATCGAGGTCGTCGCGTTCGCCGCATTCCTCGTGGGATACTGGCTCGTTGCCCGATTCCTCCGAAACGACGACGTCGAAATGAAGAAAGACGCGCTTGCCCTCCTGTACGCGGTCTTGTTCGCGTTCGCGCTCTATTGGATATTGAATTTCGGCCTCCCGGCCCGACCGCGCCCCGAGTCGGTGTCCGCCATCCGGCCCCTGATCGACCATTTGCCCGACAATTCCTTTCCGTCCGGCCACGGCATCTTCGCGGGCGCTTCGTTCGCCGCCGCGTGGATCATGCTCCGCCGCCGAACGTTCGCGCTCACGTTCCTCGCGCTCGGGGTTCCCATGCTCGCGGCCCGCGTCGCGGCCTGAGTCCACTATCCCGGCGACGTCACGGTCGGCTTCGTACTCGGATTCCTGTTGTCCTCGTTCGCGTGCCGGTACCTCGAAAGGTCCGAATGGAGGAATTCCCAGGCGTTCGCCTTCCCGCTCCGTCTCGCCGCCCTGCTCCGCCTCTAACGCCGTCCGTCCTTTCGAAAATTCCCAAAACCGTCCATTTTCCCATACCCGCCCATGGAAGCGTTCGTCCAATCCGTCTTCGCCTACTTCGAAGGCTTCGAATACGCCGCGATATTCCTGCTCATGGCCATGGAGTCGAGCTTGTTTCCGGTTCCGTCGGAAATCGTCATGATTCCCGCCGGGTACTGGGCTTCGGTCGGAAAAATCGACCCGTTCCTCGCCGTGCTCGCCGGCGGTGCCGGCAGTCTTTTCGGCGCTTGGTGGAATTACCTGCTTGGAAAATACGTCGGAAAGCCGTTCGTTTGGAAATACGGAAAATACTTCCTTATCAAGCATGAGAAGTACGAAGAGGCCGAAGCGCTCTTCATGAAGAACGACCGGCTCTACACCTTCCTCGGTCGCTTCATTCCGGTCGTTCGGCACCTCATCTCCATTCCCGCCGGCATTTTCCGCATGCCGGGGGGCGTATTTTCGGCGCTGACCTTTGCCGGGGCGACGATTTGGTGTTCGTTCCTTACGTGGCTTGGATACGCGTTCGGCGAAACGGTATTGAAGACCGTGAGCCGGTATTCCCACGAGGCTTCCATCGCGGCGATTCTCGGAATCGCGGTTTTTGCCGGATGGTTCCTGTTCCATAAAACGCGGAAGCGGCGACGCGGATAAGGGTCGAAACCCCTGAAAGAGCGCGGGCGACCCCTATTTTTCACGCGAAACCCACATCTCTTTTTGGGCATAGTATCCGGAACCCAAAATCATGTCGTTTCCGAAGAATTTGAACGCGTAAGGGTCGGATTCGTCGACGGGGACGACGTATACGGATTTTCCGTCCGAACGAAAGAATGAAAGACGGGTTTTCGCGAACTGCGAGCCGTCTCAGGGGCAAGCGACGAAAACCGCGTACGTCCGATTCGCGAGATCGAACGGTTTGGCGTTTCCCGTTCCCGTCGCGACGGTCAAACCGTTTTCTACGTACCCGATCGCGCCGGTGGGCGAAGACGCTTCTTCGGTGGACAGGGGGCGGAGTTCGCGGGTTTCCAGAAAGGCGTTCCGGTCGAATTCGACGATTTTCAAGGAGAAAGGGGAGTCGATATCCAGTCGGAGATATCCGGTCGAGGTTTCGTCGGGGAGGACCGAAAGTCCTCCGGAATTGAACGGATTTTCCCGAATCGCCCGTATCATCCCGGGAGAATTCCAAAAAAGAGAATGCCATCCGGAATCCTTCCGAACGTATCCGTACGAAATTTTCCGCCCCGTATCGTCATTGTCCGCGATACCGTCCGGGTATGCGACCGTTCCGGTCGAAAACGGGCGGTAGTCGTCGGAATTCCGGTCGAAATCGATGCCCGAGGTTCCCGAGAGGGTAAGCGATACGGCGGTCGCGTCGGCGTCCGGAAGGATTCCCGTGAGGGTCGGGTTTCCGGAAAG
>CAZINU010000035.1:0-3991 GCA_964540725.1 uncultured Candidatus Peribacteria bacterium | reverse complement strand
TCAACGCCTCCACGCTCAATCTCGCGTACGATCTCTTCGGCGATCCCATGGCGACGGCGCCCGATTTCGCCTCCATTCTCGAGGAATCCGGCGTCCGGATCCCTCGAACGAGCAGCTACTACGATTGCCGGTCCGTCTACGAAGCTGGGAAATCCGTCGGACCCGGCACGTACTACATGCTCGATTTCGACGGCAGCGTCACCTCGACCGGTTGCGTCATGAACCCGCCGCAATACTAACCCGATACGGAACCGACCATGAAACTGAAATTCCTCGTCTTCTGAGATATTTACGGCCGCCTCGGCCGTTCCCTCGTCACCAAGCACTTGCCGGCCATCCGGAGCGAATTTTCGCCCGATTTCGTTATCGGCAACAGTGAAAACCTGACCGGAGGAAAGGGGCCGACGTCGGCCCACGTCGACGATCTCCGCAAGCTCGGATTCGACTGCCTGACGGGCGGAAACCACGTGTTCTCGCACGTGGACGACCTGCGGTCGGAGTTCGACCGTTCCGACTGCATCCAGATACGCCCCGCGAATTACTACGAAGTCCCCGGGTATCCGGTTCCCGGCAAGGGGTACCGGATTTTGGAGAAAAACGGCGCCCGGATTCTCGTCTTCAACCTGCTTTCGGGCGTATTCCTGAAAGACCAGGTCTACAACCCGTTCCTTCGTGCCGACGAAATCCTCGCCGAATTTCCCGAATCTTCGTTCGATGCGGTATTCGTCGATTTCCATCGCGAAACGACGTCCGAAATCTACTGCCTCGCCGAATACCTGACGGGTCGGGCAACGTTCGTATACGGAACGCACACGCACGTGCAAACGAACGACGAACACGTTCACGAATCGGGTACCGGCATGATTGCCGACGTCGGCATGACCGGACCCCTCCGAAGCGCGATCGGACAGAAATTCGAGGGCCGCGTCGTCCCGCTCGTGACGGGTACCAACCTGTTTTCGAAAAAACCCGAATCCGAAACTTCGGGTCCGGGCGTTTTGAACGCGGTGTTCGTGGAGGTGGAAGACCGCAAATGCGTCCGCCTTGAGAAGATTCGAATTCGGGAGTAGGAAGCCTTTCCGAATTCGGTTCGGGCGAATCCGGGAACGTTGCGACACGTCGCGGACGGATTTTTCCGCTCCGGGTCCGTTATGAAATTTTCAAGGCCGCTAGTCGGCGTTTTTCCACGAAATCGCGGCGACCGGACAGGCCGCGATAGCGTCGTCGACGTCCGATTCCGGGTACGCTTCGAGCGGTTTTACCGTCGAAAGCCCTTCCTCGTTGAGTTCGAATACGTCCCCGCAGATGGCGGCGCAGGCGGCGCATCCGATACACGAATCGTTTACGTGGGGGCGGCGTTTGGCATGGGCCTTCAGAAGGGCGAGAGCGTCTTGGTTCATAGCGAAAATGCGTATTTCCGTTCCGGACGTCCGGAGATTCGGCGTCCGGAGGGCTCGAGACGGCCGGACGACGTTCGCGGAAGGCGGGGGCGGATGAGGTAAATGGCGGAAAAATCCTTCCCGAAAACGGGATTGCGCATCATAGCGTTTTTCGTACTATGCGCAAGTCACGTAAACGAAACCGAATGTCCTCCCGATTCCAACCGTCGCTTTCCTTCGCCGTCAAAGCCTTTTTGGCGTTCCTTCCCTGGAGCGTGCTCGTCTCGGTTTTTCTCGGACATAAGATCGGCATTCCGGGTGCCTCCCTCCTGAAAGAAGCGTTCCTTTTTTCCCTCGCGGCGGCGGTCGTGGGAAAATACGCCGCGCGACGCGCATGGCCCACGTTCGACCTTCTCGATTTCGCCGTTTTCGCGTACGTCGGCTGGATGCTTCTCGCGACGGCCGTTTCGGGCGGATCGTTCGCCCACTTCGCGTACGGCGGCCGCTACGATTTCGAATTCCTGTTCGCGCTCCTCGCGTTCAAGCACGCCCGCCCCTTTTTGGAAGGGGCGATTTCCTCGTATGTGCTCGTTTTCCTCAAATCCGCGACCGCCGCGATCGTTCTCGGCATGCTCGTCCGTTTCGGATTCGGTGAGGAAATCCTCCTCCATTTCGGTTTTTCGCCCAACCTTTCGAACTGGCAGTTCGGCGGGAGCGTTCCCATCTACCACGGAATCGACCAAGCGAACGTCCGGCGCTTCCAAGGAATTTTCGACGGCCCGAATCCGGCCGCGTTCTTCATTATTACGTACGCCGGACTCCTCCTCCACTACTTCCGGACCCGTAAGGACGACGCGTTCCCCGTAGCCATTTGGGCAGCGGTCCTGTTTTTACTGCTCCTCTACACCTACTCCCGCTCGTCGCTCGTCGGCGTGGCGCTCGCGTGCGGCCTGACGTTCCTGTTGTCGCTCCGCGTTATTTGGACGAAATACCGGAAGGCGTTCCTTTGGTCGATTCCGCTCCTCGCGGCCGTCGTCGGCATGTTCTACCTGCGTTTCGAAACGACCATCGACCGCATCATTCTCCGCGAAGGATCGTCGAAGGGGCATTTCGAACGCATGGTCATCGGACTCGAACGGTTCCGGGAAAATCCGGTATTCGGCGAAGGGCTCGCCGCTTCGGGGCCGGCGTACCGGTACGTGACGCCGGAACTCACGTCGGGGAAGCTCTCCGAATCCGAAAAGAAGGCGATCGAAGACCGCTCGATTCCCGAAAGTTGGTACGTGCAACAGCTCGTCGAAGGGGGATTCCCGGCGTTCGTGCTGTTCCTCGGAATCCTCGGCATTGCCGCGGTACGCCTGTACGCCTTTTCCGCCGCGTTCTTTACGGCGTTCGTCGCCGCGTGCTCAATGAACCTCTTCCTCCATACGTTCGAATCGGCCTACGCGTCGGTCGCGCTCTTCGCGTTCGTCGGATTGTTTCTCGCGCCCACGCCGAAAGCGCCCGCGCCGGTCGGGCGAACTGCGTCGGAACGTATCCGGTAACCGTCCGTCCGAATGAGGCACTTCGTATTTTTCGGGAGGCTCGTGGAAGAAAAGGGGTTCGACCTCCTGTTCGACGCGTTCGACGATATTCTCTCCGGCCGTACGAACGCGTCGTTTTCCGTTTTCGGCGACGGGCCGTTCATGGGCGAATTCTTCCGTCGGTTCGGAAGCCGTCCGGGAGTTTCCGACCTTCGGAAGGTTCCGGATCGTCTCGTGCCCGGATCCGTCCGATCCGGACCCGGCATCCGGATATTCGGTTTCCGAAGCGGCACCATCGTCCGCGAGGCCGTCCGCGAGGCGGATTTTTCGGTCGTTCCTTCCCGATTCCTCGAGACCTTCGGACTTTCCGCGCTCGAATCGCTTTCCGCGGGCGTTCCGGTCGCGTGCTTCGACAAGGGCGGATTGTCGCAGTTCCTCGTCGCGTCCGGACTCCGGATTCCCGATACCCGGGACGGGAACGGAGCCTCCGCCGACGTTGCCGCGACAATTTCGGCGCTCGCGAAATCGTCGGACGGGCTCCTGCGGGAGTGGAAGCTTTCCGCCCTCCGCCGCGCCCGCGATTTTTCGACCGAAGCGTTCGATGCCCGCGTACGGGCCATTCTTCCGCCCGCGGCTCGGAAGATTCTGCTCGTAACCGATTTTTCGGGAAACCTCGGAGGCACGGAGACGTACGTCCGAAATCTCGAATCCCGCCTCGCCCTTCTCGGATACGACGTTCGGATTCATGCCGAACCCGTTCGGAAATGGAATCTCGCGTATCGGGCATTCACGACCCTGGCAGCGTTCTGTAACGTCGCCGCCCGCCGGAAACTCGATCGGGAAATTGCCGAGTTCGAGCCGGACGTCGTTTGGTGTCAGAGCGTTCTCCGAAGAATCGGCCCCGTCGGAATCGCGCCCGTCGTACGAACCCGCGCCTTCAAAATCGTCACGTACCACGACTTCGGCCTCCTCGCTCCGTCGGCATCGATGCTCCGCAGGGAAGGGGACGTCCCGCTCCCGGGATTTGTCCGTTTCCTTCGCAAGGCCCCCGGCTTCTCGCGACTCCCGGCCATTTTGAAATACTGGAAA
>CAZINU010000034.1:0-4211 GCA_964540725.1 uncultured Candidatus Peribacteria bacterium | reverse complement strand
GTCGAGTTCGCCGTGGAACTCGAAAACGGATACGGAACCGACGGCTTTCGTCTTAACTTCGATAGGGGTATTCATAGTGGACCGATAGGCGTCTTAATGGAAGTAGTACGAGCGCAGTATATCCCATTCCCGAACCCAATGCAAATTTTTGCCGATTCCCTTGGAAAAAGCGCGTTCGTTCGTATCGTACGGGCTATGGCATCCGAAAACGAAGTACGATCCCGTTCCGATTCCGCACCCGTCCCCACGTCCGGTTTTTCGGACGCGCTCTCGGGCGTATGGCAGTCGGCTTGGTGGAACGATTTTCTCGTCCGTACCGGATGGGCCCGTTCGGGCGCCTTCGTCGAATCTTCCGACGGCTCCGGACGCGTATCGGCCCGATTCGAGCTTCGTTCGGTAGGGCTCGGGCTCACGGGAATGTTTTCCGTCGGCGGCCCCGAGACGTCCGGGAATCCCGGAACGTCCGCCTGGAAGGATTTCTCGAAGAACGCCCGCCGGGAAGCCGAAATCGCCGGTGCGGCGTTCGTCCAGATTGAACCGCTCTCGGAAAACCCCGGAATTCCGGGGTTTTCCGGCGGAGAATATCGGCATTTCCTGGAAAAACGGACGCTCCTGATCGATCTCTCCCAGTCCGAAGAATCGATTCTCGGGCAAATGAAGGAAAAAGGGCGGTACAACGTCCGGCTTGCCGAAAAGCGGGGCGTTTCGGTACGGATGGCCGAGCCGACCGAAGAAAACGTTGCCGAATTCCTCCGCCTCCTTCGCGAAACGTTGGAGCGCGACGGATTTTCGGGAAATTCGTCCGGTTACTACCTCGAACTCGTCCGGACGCTCGACGCCGAAAACGCGGGTGGCCTATTTTTCGCCGAGAAAGGCGGCGAAGTCGTGGCCGCGGCCATTACGACGTTTTGGAAGGGTACCGCCACGTACTACTACGGGGCTTCCACGTCGGACAACGAAAAACGCCGGGACATGCCGGCGTACCTGCTGCAGTGGGAAATGATGCGGGAATGAAAGCGGCGCGGATGCCGCTGGTACGATTTTCTCGGCATCGCTCCCGAAGGCGTCGCGAATCACCCGCTCTCGGGCGTTACCGACTTCAAGCTGAAATTCGGCGGCAGCGTACGGCAATGGCCGGAGAGCCGAACCATGGTCGTTCGCCCCGCCGCATACGCGCTCTTGCGAGCCGCCCGCTTCTTCCGGAGGCTCGCGAAACGATAGAAAAACGCCGCCCGAAGGCGGCGTATGCCGGGATTCCGGCGGATATCAGCTTTTCTTTTTCGTTTCCGGCGGCAATTCGAGCGGATGCATTCCACGGAACCGCCTCCGATTTTCCGCCTCATGCTGCTTTGGCGACAGGGGGAGAACGGCATCTTTCCAGCCCATGCAGGACGTTGCGTAGGGAGCCGGACTGCTGCCGCAGACGCACACGCAGGTTCGCTCGCAGTTCGACGCGAGGTTATGGCGGAGCGCCGAGAGTTCTTCGGGATTCGAAGCGTATTGGGCGAACCGTTCCGGAAGTTTTGCCATCCGATCCCGAATCCGGTCGGCCAGGCGAAAGGCTTGATAGAGAGCGTAGACGGCGCGTTCCGAAAGGTTCTCCGTTCCGACCTTTCGCAGGATTCGGTGCGGAATCGAAGGGTCGCTCTCCAGGATTCGGAAGAAAAATTCGGCCCGGAGCGCGAGCGTGTCGAGCGCGTTCTTGAAGAGGTCGAATTCTCTTCGAAAATCGTCTTCGAGCTCTTTCCACGCTTTTTCGGATACCGCCTTCCGGGCTTCTTTGGCGAGAAGGTCGAACTCCGGAACTTGGAAGAATCGTTCCGCAAGGGTCAAGCGCCTTCCCGAAGGGCGGCTGAAGAACGGTGCCGCAAGGGAAAACCCCCTTGCGGCAAGCATTTTGGTTTGTGGCATGGCGAACCTCCTTTTGTCGTTAGGCCGGATGCTGTATACGTTTTTTCGAAACTTTTTCAACCGCATACCGGCAAAAATCCCGGCATGCGGCGTTCGCGGTATCGGTTTCGAGGGTTAAGGCTCGATTCTGCGTTCCGTAATCTCACGGATTTTCCTTCTGCCGACATCGGAATTCGAAGCACCGCGGAGAAGCCTTACCCCGGATACGTCTCCTCCTTGATCCGAAGAAGCGTGTCGATAACGTCGGCATCCGCGACCGAAAGTTCCCGGAACGATTCGAGCGCGATGCCCGCCCCCTCGAACATGCGTCGGACGGCCCGGTTTTCGGATTCGTGGTGCGGTTTGATGTTCAGGTAGACAACCCGCTTGATGCCCGATTGGACGATGGTTTGGGCGCAGTTGGCGCACGGGAAGAGCGTGCAGTAGAGCGTCGAACCGCGCAGGTTCCGTCCGAACGAATTGTAAACGGCGTTGCGTTCGGCGTGGACGACGTAGGTGTGTTTCGAATTCTCCACGTCCGAATCGTCCTCGTCGCGCCAGAAACGGGGGTCGGTGTCGTCGAGTCCGACCGGGAGACCGTTATACCCGATGCCGACGATCTTCTTATCGGCATCGACGACGCAGGCGCCGTTCTGGGTCTTCGGGTCTTTCGACCGGAATGACGACAGCAGCGCGATTCCCATGAAGTAGGCGTCCCAGCTCATGAAGCGTTCTTTGCGCATAGGGGAGGGGGTTACTCGAAGGGGGGCGTCAGTTAATAGCACGCCATAATCAGTTCTTCGCGAAGCACGATTCCCAAATCGATCGTCATGTTCTTCTTGTTGACGAGTTTGACGTCGTCCGATTGAAGGGGGTCGTAGTCGGTCTTGAACGTGCGCTCGAATCCGGGAATCGAGACGTCGTATTCGGAGCCTTCGTACCGAATACGGCACGCCAGGTCTTTCACGACGGCTTCCACCCCGTCGTCGAGGCCGATGAGGGTGAGCTTGAATGAGAGGGGGGAGAGCGTTTCGACGTCGTCGAACGTTCCCGGAATGACGTCGCCCGAAAACTCGAGCGTTTCACTGTCGCCAGCGTAGCTTTCGAGGAGGTGTCAGACGCTTATTTCGAACATGGGTGGTTTTGATGGTGTCGGAAATCGCGAATTCGCGGCGCTCCGGAGGCCGCGAAGCGGGGGCGGAGTTTCGCGTTCCCGGGAATTCTACGGAGGTTTTGAAAAAAAACAAAACCCCGCCATTCAGCCGCTACGGCGTTACCGGTTCGGTTTCTCGGATTCTGCGGAGGATTCGTTCGGCTTCCGTTCTCGCTCGTTCCGTAACGGACGGGCATTCCGGAACGGACGCCCGTTCAATCCGAACCACGCACTCCCGGTTTCCGATCCGAAAAACCGTTTCTTCGTCGAAAAACGTTTCCGGACATATGAGAATTCCGACGGTTTCCGGGTCCGCGATTCGGAATATGGCACGTCCGATGGGGAGGGATTCATCCGGAACGATTTCGAACCGCCGGTATTCCGAAAGTCACTCCAAACGGACCGCGACGGTATTCCCGCCGCGTATTTCCGTTAGGAGCTCAGGGGATACGCGGACGGAAATACGATCGCCGAAAACGGAAGCGCCGCCTTCGGAGAGTCCGTCGTCGGGACGGTTTCTCGGGAAGGCGGCGGAGAGGTCGAACATGGTCGGTCCGTTAGTTGAAGAACCGTATTTTGTCCGCGCTCGGGTGCGTGCGGAGT
This sequence comes from uncultured Candidatus Peribacteria bacterium, assembly GCA_964540725.1. Taxonomy (GTDB): domain Bacteria; phylum Patescibacteriota; class Gracilibacteria; order BD1-5; family UBA2023; genus JANJWP01. The sequence continues at coordinate 565 of CAZINU010000034.1, read as the reverse complement.
TTTTCGAGGGTCTTGGCTTCGATTTGCCGGACGCGTTCGCGCGTGACGCCGAATTCCTTTCCGACCTCTTCGAGCGTATGGATTTCGCCGCCGTCGAGCCCGAAGCGCATAATGATGATTTTGCGTTCGCGCGGAGTGAGGAAATCGAGCATCTCGTAGAGGTTTTCCTTGAGGAGCGTGAGATTCGCGGCCTTATCGGGCGTGAGGTACTTGTCGTCTTCGACGAAATCTCCGAGGGTCGTATCCTCTTCGCCACCGACGGGCGAATCGAGCGAGAGGATGTCCTGCGAAATGCGCATGATCTGGCGCACCTTGCGGATATCCATGTCGAGTTCGAGCGCGAGTTCTTCCATGAGCGGTTCGCGCGCGAGTTCCTGCGTGAGGCGGCGGAAGGTGTGGGTGAACCGGTTGATGGTTTCGACCATATGGACCGGAACGCGGATGGTTCGGGCTTGGTCGGCGATGGCGCGGGTGACGCCCTGGCGGATCCACCACGTGGCGTAGGTGGAGAATTTGAACCCCTTTTCCGGATCGAACTTGTCGACCGCGCGGAAGAGCCCTACGT
>CAZINU010000033.1:0-4804 GCA_964540725.1 uncultured Candidatus Peribacteria bacterium | reverse complement strand
CCTTCGCAAGGCCCCCGGCTTCTCGCGACTCCCGGCCATTTTGAAATACTGGAAAATTAGCCGCCTGTTCCGGAGTCTCCGGACGTTCGACGTCCACCTCGTCCCGTCGGAATTCATGGAACCGTACGTCCGGTCGAAATTGCCTCCCGGATCCGCCGTCAAAACCCTGCCGCACTTCGTTCCGTAGCGTATGCGCGCATACGCTACCCCGTCCCCCTTACCATTGCCCCGCATGTCCGATTCCGTCCGCTCCGCCGCCAGCCGCCCCGTCCGTTCCACGGGCATTCCGTTTTTCGGCATTCCGTTTTTCTCCGGAAGCAAGGCGGCGTTCCTCTCCGAACTCGAGTCCCGCATCGATGCCGGCGAGCGTGCCGTACAAATCGCGACCGTGAATCCCGAATTCGTCGTCGAATCGTTCGCGAACCCCGCTTTCGCCGACATCCTCTCCCGATCTTCGTGCGTCGTGGACGGACAGGGAATCGTCTTCGCCGAACGGTTCTCGCGCCATTGGGGAAATTCGCCCACCTGGCTTCGGTTCGCTATGCTGTTTCCCGCGATGGTCCGGTTCGCGCTCAAAAAACCGGCGGATTCGGCATTCCCCGAAATCATTCCCGGATCCGAGCTCGTCTATGACTTGGTCGAGCTTTGCGCCCGGAAAGGGTGGACCATCGCGTTCGTGGGCGGGGGAGAGGGCGTGGCGGATACTGCCGCGAAACGCCTCTCGGAGCGGTATCCGAACGCCCGATTCGCGTACGCCGACAGCGGTTTTCCGAGGTACGACCTCAGGCAGTCGTGCGTGGACGAACTCGTACGGATCCGTCCGGACGCGATATTCGTCGCAATCGGTTCCCCGAAGCAGGAACGCTTCATTGCCGAAGACCTGTTCCCGAACCTCCCGGACGCGAAATTCGCCGTCGGTCTCGGGGGAACCTTCGACTTCATCGCCGGAAAAGTTCCCCGCGCCCCCGGGTTTTTTCGAAAAGCCAAGCTCGAATGGTTCTACCGTCTCCTGAAGGAACCGAAGCTCCGGTACCGCCGAATCCTCCGGGCTGTCGTCACGTTCCCGATCGAAATCGCCAAACGGGGAAGGGGGTAGCCGGTTTTCCGAAGCCTTCGAAAAACTTCCCGGGAACGCGCGTTCCCGGGAAGTTTTTCATTTGGAAGGACGTTTCGGAGGGGGGGGCGAAGTTCGGAATCCCGCCGCCGCCCGCATCCTTACTGGATTTCGAAGAGCGCGAACCAGCCATGCGTCACGACTTGGTTGACGACGTCCCGGATTTGGTCGTTCGAACGGATCTTTCCCGATTCCATGTTCGATCGGACGTAGTCGGCAAGGGGCTTCAGATACGGGTGTGATTCGTCCGTCCCCGCCCCGCTCTTGATGAGGTCGGTCAGGAAATTCCGGCAGAGGTTCAATTTTTGCGTCCGTACGAGAACTCCGCTCGCGGCATACGATTCGAAATTCACGCCGGCAATGGTCAGATATTCGTCCATTGGCCGACCGGCGCGATTCAATTCGAGGGCCGCCTCCAGACAGAGGCTGTCAGTCTTTACGAGCCTCAGCTTGTCCGACCGTACCGTCTTGAGGAGGTTTTCGTACCGCGTCGTAAGGTCGTGTCGGGGGTCGCGGTCGATCGTTGCCGCGTTCAGATCCATCAGCAGGTATTTTACTCCGAGGCCCTTCAATCGCTGGACGGTCTTTTCCGCCGATTCGTCGTACAGGTATTCCCCGAAACTCTGCACGAGGGAGTCGTCCAGATAGCGGGTTCGATTGTCGGTGATGAAATAGGTGAGGAACGTTCCGATCCGGTAGATTTTGGATTCGTTCCGATTTTCGGGTTTCGGGTAGAGAACGCGTTCGTAGAGGACTTTCCGCGCGACGCGGGCATCCTCGTTCATGGCGCGGACCACTTCCGCGGGTACGGCGCCGCCGACGGCCTCCGGGGTCGTGGAAACGAGTTCCGAAAGAACCCTTCCGACCGTTCCGATCGGAGTATCGATTCCGACGCCGTTTCCGGAGAGCACCTTTCTCGTCGCTTCGTTTTTAACGGCCGCGAGCGCCTCCGAAACCGCCGATTTTTGATCCTTCAGGTTGAGCGTGCCGAGAATGGTAAGGTAATCCGGATGGCTCTCGAAGGTCGCTTCGTCCTGCGTGAGCCTTCCGGCTTTGTACGATTCGAAACCGGCGCTTCGGAAATTATTCCATCCGTGGGGAATTGCCGAATTCAGGAGGTAGGTCGCGAAGGTCACGAAGACGACCGAAGAAACGGCGAACCGTGCCCGGAGCGTTCCGGAATCCTCGCCGGCTCCGTCCGAATCCGATATTTCGTCGCCCGCGATCGCGATAGCCAGAAGGAGCGAGAAATAGACGGCGATTCCGTACCAAACGATGCCGAACGCGCTAATGACAAAGACGAATCCGTAGAAGGCGAGAAACGCGAAATTCAGCAGGAAGAGTTCGTTTCGTCGGTCGCTCCGATCGAGCGTGAAGTGGAACCACGCGAGCGGAGCCAGGACGATGGTCGCGATGACGAGGTACCCGCCCGGGAGGAGGAATTTCGCGAACGCCGACGAAATCGTGGCGGAATGGCCGGGATGGAAGAAATAGGCGTACTCGAACGCGAGGACGGCGACGACTGCGTACGCGTATTCCGGACGGCGGTACGAGAGGAAGAGCAATATGGCCGGCAGGAGGGCCAAATAGACGAACGAAATTTCGGTATATTCGCCCGGTTGGTTCTTCTGGTAAGTAAGATTGAAGGGGAGTTTCAGGTAATTGTTCACCCCGTCCTCGTATCCGAAGTACCGGCCGAGGTCTTCGTTCGTCGTCTTCCCGCTCGCGCTCATCGAAGACGCGGCGCGGTTCGCTTCGATTTTCGCGAGTTCTTCGGCACTGAGTATTTTCGAATAATCGGGCACGAAGAGTCCGATCTCGCCGCTCAGGAGCGAGCCTATCGAAATCGGCTTTTCCGCCGCTACGGTTTCCGCGGCGTTTTTTACGATCCACGGCGAGAAGGCCGTCGCTGCCGCCATGGCGAACGCGGCCATGGGAACGACGACGGATTTGACGACTTCCTTCCCCCGCGAGCGGACCGCCCGTCACAGCATGAGACCGGCGAGCCCGAACGCGACGAGCGAGACGGTCGTAAGGAACGACGGGTCGTCTTTCGGATAATTGACGTTCAAAAAGCTCCAGAGACCGAACTTCGTGAAAACTCCGACGAAGAGCGCGAAGAATCCGAAGAATCCTCCGAGTCCCAATCCGGCATACGCGATGACGGCGAAGATTCCGAGAAACGTCATGAGCGTCGTGAATTTTACCGCGAACGCGATTCCGGCAACGAACCCCCCGAGCGCGAAGAGCTTCCATGCGTCGCGCCCGTAGGAAGCTTTCCTTCGAAGCGCTTCGAAGACGAGGAAGATGGCGGCGACGGTAAGCGCGAAAAGAGCCGGATCGAGTTTCATGTCCTTCGCTTGCTGGAAGACGATCATGGGCATCGCGACGAAGGCTGCCGAGACCATGAGCGGAACGTGGACGAAGTGTTTCCGACCCGACTCCGCCGAGAGAAGGCGTCCGACCACGAGCGAAAGGACGATGACGGAGAGGAATCCCCCCACTTGGTTCAGATAGAACGCCTGGGTCGCCGATTGGAAGAGGAATCCGATCGCGGTGAACGTTTGCCATGCGACCGTCCCGAGATTTCCAATCGTGCCGTTCATCGCGATGATCTTCGGGAAGTTCATGTACGCGCCGAGATCGTCCCATCCGATCGGCATGGGGCGCATCGCGTTAACGAGATTGACCGAAAGAAGGAAGGTGATCGAAAGGAAAAAGAACGCGGCGGTAGCGAACCGGGTCTGGTCGGAGGTCGTTTGGAGCGAAAACGCGAAACGTTTCCGGACGGCGTCGGAAAGAATTCCCCAGAGTTCCCGCCATGCGATCGCGCCCATGGCGAAAAGGGGGAGAAAAGCGCTCGCAAAACCGTATGGGAAGAGGCTCCCGGCAACGGAGAGAACGAACAGGTACGACGAGAGTCCTCCCGCAATGGCCGCGACCGTCCGGGTTTCGAACGACCAGTCCGCATGCCCGGCGAACAATTTCCGAACCGACCAGAGTCCGAAAGCGGACGTTACGAGGACGATGGCCGCGGGGAGCGCCGAGTACCCGACCATCTTGAAAAACAGCGTGAGCGCCCCGCCCGAAACGCTTCCGAACGGGAAAAAGAACGAAAAAACGAACAGGTGTCCGAGAAAGATCGCCAATATTCCGGCGGGGGATACCGAGGCTTCTTTGGAGTTTCGGACAATGAGCGAGAACCAGTAGGCGCCGATGGCGATGAGTACGGTCAGCGCGTACGAGGCGAACGATCCTCCGGCGGAAAAGGCTTCCGAGTGCGAAGTGCCTTCGTAGTACGTTCCGATGACGAGGGCGGCGAAGGCGGCGAGAATCCCGCCCTTCGCGAGAACCGCCCCGCCGCGTTCGGAAAAGGGCGTTTCGAACGCGGCGGACGCGGACGGGATTGTGGAGGAATTCTTCGGTGCCATAGTGGAAAAAAGTGGAAGTTAGGCGGTTTCGGGGATTCTAGGCTTCCGACGGGGAGGGAGGTTGGGATTCCCGGTTCCGCTTCCGGAGCATGCCGGCAATTTCTCGAAACAGTTCGGCGCTTTCCTTGCGGTTGACGAACGCGAACGCGATTATATGGACGACCGCCAGAATCGAAAGCCAAAGGAAGGAAGACCAACGGGAAGCGACCCATTCGGAAACGTCGGATACGTGCCGGACGTACCAAGCCGCGGCGCAAAG
>CAZINU010000032.1:0-5487 GCA_964540725.1 uncultured Candidatus Peribacteria bacterium | reverse complement strand
CCGATATCATGTACGTTCCGCCGACGTTCGGAAAACGTCTCCGCCGAATCGCCCGCCGTCATGGAAAAACGGTCGCGAAAACGGCGGCGGTCGCCGCCGCCGTAGGCACGGTGCTCGCCGGAGCGGCGTATTGGACCATCGGCGCCGTCGAGCGCGAAGTCGAGGGGGCGTATGCCGATTTGCTCGCTCTCCGGGAAACCGCGGCCACGGTCGACGCCGGAACGTTTTTCGTGAAAACCGAGGATTTGGAGCGCCGGTTTTCGCAAGTGGAATGGCTGCTCGCGCCCGTTCGGACGGTTCTGGACTCCCCAGTCTATTCCCAGAAACAGGTTCGCCTCGCCGGAAACGTCGTTCGGGGCGGCAGGCACCTCTCCGGCGCGGCGAAAGAAATCGCCTCGGTTTGGAAGGCTTTCTCGGAGGTTCCGGCCGCATCCGCCGATCCGGCTTCGGCATTCGCTTCGGGCAGCGCGTTCAAGTTTACGGATTTCGTACGCGAACAGCTCCCGAAACTCGAACGCGCCGACCGGAAACTCTCGGCCGCGCTCGCGGAATATTCGCAGGTCGGTTCGCTCGGAAATCCCGATTTGGACGCGAAATTCTCGGAAGCCGTCTCGAAGCTCATCTCGGCACAGGGGCACTTGAAATCGGTTTTGGAAAAGACCGATCCGGTTCTCCGCGCCCTCGGGGACAAATCTCCCCAGCGGTATCTCGTCTTCAACCAGAACCGCGACGAACTTCGGGCGACCGGAGGCTTTCCGGGAAGCGCCGTATTCCTCGAATTCTACAAAGGACGGCTCGAAAAGTACGAGAAACGCGACATCTACTACTACGATTGGCACCTCTTTCCCCTTGCCCCGAAAGCGCCGCCGGGACTCGACCGCGTTTCCGAAAAATGGGGCATCCGCGACGCGAATTACTACCCGGAACTCGACCGGAATTTCGCCGTCATCGACGATTTCTACCAAAAATCGGGCGGATCCAGCCTGAACGGCGTCGTTTTCCTCAACCAATCCCTCGTAACCGATTTTCTGGAAAAATACGGGGGCGTGAACGTTCCTTCGGTCGGAAAAACGCTCGACGCGTCGAATTTCGGCATTCTCATGAGCGTACTCGTGGAGAACCGAGTGGCGGCCTCGGATTCGCCGAAAGACGTCCTCTTCGAATTCGTCTCCAATTTGGAAGCCGCGCTCAAGGCACGGGGGGATTATTCCGGATACCTCGCGACTTTCCTCGCCCAAGCCGAATCCGGGGAAATTCTCGCGTATTCGAGCGATGCCGACGTGAACGCGTTCTTCCGGGAAATCTTTCCGGGCGAGCGGGTTCGGAACCTTCGGGGAAATTTCGTCTACCCCGTCTTCACGTCGATTTCGGGCAACAAATCGGACCGGTACGTCCATCGGACGTTCCGGCTCTCTTCGAAACCGTTCGGATCCGGCAGTACGGATGGGACCGGATGCTCGGTACTGAACCGGTTTTTGATCGAAAGCGACCACCGGATGACGACCGACGACAAGGAAGGTATCCGCAAACTGCTCTTCGAACTCGGCGTTCCGCCCGAGAAACACGAGCAGCAAATCGCGATCCAGGGGAACGGCGAAAACCGCCAATACGTCCGTGTGCTCGTTCCGAAGGGGTCGAAACTCTTCGGAACTCCGCCCATGCAGACCGAAGTGGACGACTCACGTCCGGAATACACGACCGTTTCGTTCTATGCGACGACCGACGTGGGAAAGACTTCGGCCGCCTTCTTCGACTACGAAACCCCGCTTTCCGATTGTTCCGATACGAAACCCGCCTTCGTGAAACAGCCGGGGCTTGCGAACTACCAAATCCAAACCGAATAACCCATGTTCCGCTTCGAATTCGTCACCCCCCTCCCCTTCGCCCTTTCCGAAGCCGTTACGGACGGCATTCTCGAGGCGGTTTCGAACCTACCGGACGTTCCGGTACAAAAAGGCGTATTGAACGTGGCGTTCGTAAGCGACGCCACGATGCGGGAGTACAACCGCGACTACCGCGGCATCGACGCCCCTACCGACGTTCTGTCGTTCCATTACTACGACGATTTTTCCCTCTGCGAAGCCGATGCGGTCGCGGGCGAAATCCTCCTCTCGGAATCCCGGATACGCGAACAGTCTTCGGAATACGGCAACACGCCGGAAACCGAAACGTACAAACTCCTCATCCACAGCGTCCTCCACGTTCTCGGATACGACCACGAAGACGACGCCGATTACGAGGAAATGAAGCGGCTCGAGGACGCCGGGGCCGAAAGCTTGCGCGAAAAATTCGGAGTCCGCGTCGGGTAGGCGCGAGCTCCGAATTTTTCAAAAAAAAGCGGTTACGGCCTTCCCGTCTTCGTTTTCCAGGTATGGACCATCTTGGCGAATTCCCCCCTCGAAAGCGGCGTTTCGAGGCCGAAACGGATATTCTTCCGCATCCTGAGCGCGGCGGCGAAGGCATTCAAAGTCGCCGCGCGGGAATCGGTCGGCTTCATATCGGAGAAGGCCGAACGGCCGGATATCGGGGCGAACTTCGAAATCCTCGTAAGGAGGATGGCGGCTTCGGCCCGGGTAATCGTATCGTTCGGGCGGAATTTTTCCACGGAAGCGACGTATCCGAGCTCCACGAACCGGGCCAAAACGCCGGATACCGGATCGGACGGCAATACGTCGGAGAACGGAAGATCGGCGGATGCGGAAGACGGAACGGACGCGAGCTTCGCGAAAGCGGCGACGGCCTCGCGGCGACTTACGGGAGCCGAAGCGAGAAAGCGGCCCGCATCGTCGAGCTCGAACATTCCCGCTTCGAGGGCGAACCGAACGGCCGGGAAGAGGACGGAATTTTTCGAAACGTCGGAGAGTTCGGGTTTTACGGTCGGGGCGATTGCCGGAACGTCGGGAACCGGGGTCGCGACCTTCGATGTTTCCGATTCCGGAGGGGCGGAGTTTTTCGGAGCGCTTTCTTCCGTTACCGAAGGGATGGCCGAAACGGGAGTCGGATTCGCGGCGGCGACGACGGCCTCTTTCGGGACCGATACGGCGGAAGCGGCGACGAACGAGGCGTTGTCACGGACGAATTCCATCGGATGGACGGTATTTTTCAGGGCGTTTTCCTTTCCGAGCCCGAGATTGACGGCCGCGAAGAAATCGATTCCGGCATCCTGAATGTCCTTGAACGAATACGGCCAGTACGGGTGCGACGGGGCCGACTCGCGGTCAATCTGGAAATGGAGGTGCGGCGTGGTCGTGATTCCGGTCATTCCGACCTTCCCTACCGGTTGTCCCTTGCGAATCTTCGCACCCGGTTCGACGGAAACGGATTCGAGGTGGAGGTATTCGCTATAGACGGTACCCGTTCACCCGGACGACAAGGGGACGCCGTCGTGGCGGACGATGACGTATTTTCCGTCGGCCGTATCGCGGACGTTCGTTTTTACGACGACGCCGTTCGCGACGGAGAGCACGGGGGTTCCGAGCGGCGCGCGGATATCAACGCCCAGGTGACTGCCGTCGTACTCTTCGAAATTCATACGGTAGCTTCCCATGTACGGCGTAATATAGGTCGACCGGGCGAGCGACGCCATGCGGTTATTCGGATCGTCGAGCTTTAAAAGCTCCGCGTCGTAGGCGGGAATGGCAAGAAAGTCATCCACCGGAACGTCCTCGAATCGGAGGGACTTGTTCCAGTATTTCGCTTGGAGCCAATTGGGAACGTATTCGATCGGGGAAACGGTTCCGTCGAACGGATCGGACGCGACGTTCTTGTATTCGAGCACGCTCGACTTTAAAAACGGAAGTCCGAAAAACGTGGAAAACAACGCGAACGCGAGGAGAATGTTGAATCCCCAGAGCTTCGCGAGCATGCCTCCTTGAATGGATTGTCGGCGCCTTCGGTACATGGATCGGTTTTGGTTTTACCGCTTCAGACTACCACATATCCTCCCGGCACGCAAAAAAACGACCCGCCATGGGGGCGGGTCTGGAAAAAATCGAAGATTTCTACGCTCCGAATTTGAACAGCATGACGTCCCCGTCGCGTACGACGTATTCTTTGCCTTCCATTCGAACCTTTCCCTGTTCGCGCGCTTTGGCCCATCCGCCGCATTCGACCAAGTCTTTCCAGTCGACCGTATCGGCCTTGATGAATTTCTTTTCGAAGTCGGTATGGATCACTCCGGCCGCCTGTGGGGCTTTCCACCCCTTCTTGATCGTCCAGGCACGCACTTCGATTTCGCCCGCGGTAAAATAGTACTGGAGTCCGAGCAGGTCGTAGCAGGTCTTGATCACTTTTTCGGTGGGATTCTCGGAAACGCCCAGAGCTTCGAGGAATTCGGCACGTTCCTCCGGCGAAAACCCGAGCATGTCGGCTTCCACCTTGGCGCTTACCGACAACACTGGAATCGACGGGTCCGAAATGCCCGTAACGGCGCGGAGTTCGGCTTCGGATACCGTAAGCCGGTCTTCGGCGACGTTGACGGCGTAGATGAACGGCTTGTTCGTAAGGAGGAACGAATCTTTCAAGAGTTCGCGCTCTTCCTCGGAAAGGTCGAGCGTGACGGCGAGGTTTCCGGCTTCGAGGTGGGGTTTCGCCTTTTCGTACACCGCGAGGCGGGCGGCGTTTTCCTTGTCCCCTCCCCTCGCCTTTTTCTGCGCTTCGCCAATGCGGCGTTCGAGCGTCTCGAGGTCGGCGAGAATGAGTTCGGCATTGATGACTTCGATGTCACGCCGGGCGTTTACCGAACCGGATACGTGATGGACGTTCCCGTCGGTAAAATCGCGGACGACCTGAAGAATGGCGTCGACCTGGCGGATGTGCGAAAGGAACTTGTTTCCGAGACCTTCGCCCTTCGACGCGCCCTCGACGATTCCAGCGATATCGACGAATTCGACGTTCGCGGGAACGACTTTCGCCCCCCCGACGGCGGCACGGAGTTTTTCCAAGCGTTCGTCCGCCACGTTCACGATGCCGACGTTCGGCTCGATGGTACAGAAGGGGAAGTTCGCCGCTTCGGCGGCATACGATTGCGTAAGGGCGTTGAAGAGGGTGGATTTTCCGACGTTGGGAAGACCGACGATGCCGACTTTCATGGAGAGGGGTTAGATATCGAGAATGGCCGTTTTCATGGACGCCTAGTACTCCTCCTTTACCGTCATTTCACTGACCTTCACGGTCTTTCCCGAAGGAGCGTCCATTCGGAAGATCGCGACGAGCCCGGCGATCGTGAGTACCAAAAGGAGGATGGCGAGTGCCCGAGTGACCGGTTCGACGTACCGCGAGTAGTCCTTGAATTTGAACACGTGCAACCGCGCGACGATGAAATACCCCCAAATGAAGAGCATGACGGCCGCGTAGAGCGCGAACGTAATCCAGAAAGCCATACGGGTACGGAAAAAGGGACGGGCCGCATCCTACCCAAAAAGGACGAAGGCGCAAGCCGGAACGAAAGTCCAAAAGTTCTAAAATAAAAGCGGACACCCGGTACGG
>CAZINU010000031.1:0-5514 GCA_964540725.1 uncultured Candidatus Peribacteria bacterium | reverse complement strand
GTCGCCATGGGATCGCCGAAGAGATCGTACGCGAGATTGAGCGTGGAGGCGTTGACGACGAATTTCTTCCGGTTCTCCGAGCCCGACCCCACGCCGTCGCGGATTTCGACGTCGGACGTTCCGCTCATGGCGAGAACCAGGCTCGGAACGATGTCGGGGGCGAGCGGCGAATAATCGCCGTCGACGTACGCGCGGAGTTTTTCGCCCGTGGCTTCGAGGGTTGCCGCAATTTGGAAGCTCTGCCGGTTCGCTACCGTCGAATACCGGTACGGATTCCCCGTTCTGGGATCGGTTCGCAATACCCCTCCCCCATCGGTACTCACGCTGTCGGTATCCCCCTGCCGGACAATGACGACGCCGCTATTGGTAATGGAAAACGGAGCGTTCGGAAGCGGATAGGCGCCATTGCGTTGCTTCATGCCGCGCAACTGGATTTTCAAATCGCCCGCGTCGGTCTTGCGGCTCGTGTCGCGGGCGTCGGCAATCATTCCAACGTACGAAACGACCGCGATGGAAGAAAGGATGGCCACGACGGCGATGACGACGACCATCTCGATAACGGTGAACGCCCGAACGGTCGAGGAAAACGGAGGGCGGCGGAAAGCGGGGATTCTAGACATGGGTGGCGGCGGCGGATACGGACGGCATTCTACCATTCGCCCCCTCCAACACAAGCGCATTTTCGTCCGGATGCCGGGTTTTTCTTTGACTCGGGCGCGAAAACGTGGAATAATCGCCGTACTGGAGCGACCCATTGCCCAAAAAAGGACCATGTTCCGAAAATACGTCGAAACGGCGAAAACCGCAGCCCTCTCGGGCATTTTCGTCGTCGCCGTTTCATTCGCGACTTGGGCGTTCGCGCTCGATAGCCTGGTTGCGGGCATCGCGACGCAATCGGCGACCGGTACCGGTTCGAACGGCAGTACCGTCTGGGTTTCCACCGGCACCACCTCGACCGGCGGACAATACCTGACGGAATACGTGAACCGTGACGATGACTCCGCCACGGTAGGAAACTACCTTCGGGGATACTACTACGATACGGTCTACGGCTTCTTCCGACTCGACTGGGATTCCGCCGACCCCTCGAACAACGTCCGCGTTTCCGACTCCACCGACCGGTGCGGAAACGGGTACGGATACCGGTTCGACGGTTTCGCCCGAGGAATCGACGCCGGGTTCCTCGATTTCGGATACGACGATTCGACCTTCGTGTATTACTGCGAATCCGACGGACTCCTCCACGGATACGCCTATTCTCCGGATTCCGGGTTCCAGAACTTCGAAGGGATAAGCGTCACGCTCTCCGCATTCGGAAGCATCTCCGGAACGGGATTTTGAGGGGACGACCCGTTCTTTTCGAACAATTCGTCCCTTCTCCTTGATTCTCCGTCCGGTTTCGCTACCATCCAAGAAGACTCCACGGAAAAATGATGGGGAAAATCCCTTCTGTTCTATATCGTAAAATAGGCTCCGGCCGGAACCCATGTTCCACACGAAACGCGTCGCGCTCCTCGCGATTTCCACCTTCCTCTTTCCCGCGGCCGCGAATACGGCGTCCGCGCTGACAGTGACGGAGGCGGTCAATTCGATCCAATCGGCCGCTCCGGCCGACCTCCCGACGGTTTCGAATCCGCGAGGGAATATCGGATACGTTCTCGCCAATATTTTCTACGGCGTCGCCGACGGTACGAAAAACGGAAAGCTGAAAGCCGAATACCTCGACGTCGCCGGAATCGATATCTGGACGGCGAGCGGATCGAACGCCTCCTTCGCGTATTCCGGAAACGTCGGCATCGGAACGCCGAACCCGAACGCCTCGTTCGAAGTGAAGCGGAACGTGGCCGACGCGAATTTCGCGGCCTGGTTCGAAGGGACCGGTCCCGACAACTACGGAATCGGCGTAAACGTGGCCCATACGGGCTCCGTCCGATCCGTCGCCGATTTCCGTTCCGGCAACGTATCGCGCCTGCTTGTCCGGGGCGACGGAAACGTCGGCATCGGCACGGCATCGCCCGCCCACCGGCTCGACGTGGCGGGCGATGCGAACGTCGCCTCCGGCTCGACGTACAAGATTGGCGGATCCAACCTCTCGCTCTCCCACCTGGGCGCCACCCTCGCGGGACTCCTCACGCTCGGAAACGACGCGGGCGGTATTGCCATTTCCAACCTCCCCGCCCCCATCGCGAGCGGCGATGCGGCGAATAAGGCGTACGTCGACGCCGCGTCGGGGGGCGGTACTTCCGGAAGGTACCAAATCAGCTGCTCCCCCATGTACGGTGCCGGCAATCTCCTCCATTGCTGCCGCGTCGATACGCAAACCGGTGAAACGCAGTGCAAACGGGCAACGTCCATGGACGTTGGAACGTGGTACGTAAGCGCGAGTCCGTGGGAACCCGAATCGACCATCGATACCGGATACCCGTCGTACTTCGTTCTGACGAACGGTACCTGGAACGGGAATTTGGGAGGATTGGACGGAGCCAACGCGAAATGCCTCTCCGACCTGCAAACGTACGATTGGATGGGGAAATCGAGCGCCGGACCGCTTTCGAGCGAAAACGTTCGCGCCTGGCTCTGCGACCCGTTCCGGTGCCAGAACGCGAGCGCGGGAAAAATCTACTCGCTCGCCCGCTCGAATTCGCCTTCGAACGGCGGGGCCAAAATGCTCATCCAAACGACCGGGGTGGGTCCGGCCGATACCGACGATTGGTCCTCCGTGGAGCGATTCGGAACGAATGCCCAATATTGGACGAACCGATGGTACCTCGATAGCGGAAACTGGACAACGGTTCCGAGGGGAACCGCGCTTTCGAACACGTGCGCTGGGTGGCTTTCGAGTAGCTCGCTGTACAACAGCATCTACGGATACGGAACTGGTGATGCCAACCGGTTCGGAAACAATACCATGAACTGCAACAACAGCCTCCGCCTCGTCTGCCTCGTCAATTAGCGTCCCTCCGGCGGAAGTGCGACTTTCCCGAGCAAGTCGCGTTTGGATACGAACCCGAAACGGGTGGAATCGAGGGTTCCGCCCGTTTTTTCGCCGAGCAAAAACAGCGCGTCATGGGGAATTTTTCCGCCGTAATCGCGGACGTACAAAGAAAGGAGGTCGTGCGACTTTCTCGAGATACGGTACGGAACTCCCGAAGAATTCGTCGCCGGAGCGCCATTTATGAGAACGTGCCATTCCCCTCTCCCGGCATCCGAAAGTGCGAACGCGTCGCCCTCGATGCCGACGGCCCGTTTCACGATGGGGTTTTCGTTCCCGGCATACCGGTACGCGACCGTATCGCCCCGTACGAGCGGATTGCACCCGTAATACCCCACAATGACGGAAACCGTTCGTCCGTTCGGAATCAAGGGGTCCATGGACTGTCCGCGCACTTCCATGGGCGTCTCACCGGAAACGCAGGAACGGTCGTAGGGCGGACGGGAAAACGGAACGAATACGAGAGTCGCGGTTCCGATAAGAACGGCTGCCTGAATCCATTGCCGAAACCGGGGAAACGGGTATTTGGAGGAGAATTTCGCGAACATGGCGGAAAGGTCGTGCGTACCGGAGAGAGTACGGGGGTTTGCGAGGAATGCAAGGCGTTCGCTTTACAAACCGGTCCCGTTCGCTACCATGGAACGCGACTTACCCGCTTATCTTCGCAACATGCCGAAATCCCCTTCTGACACCCCCGTCAATAAAAAAACCGTCGCCCTCTGGATTTGGATCCTCTTCAGCGTCGCGTACGTCCTCTTCGATCTCTGGAACGGATTCAAAGTCGGTATCATGGACCGTTCGTACCAGGCCGGAGCGGGCGATACCGTACGGCAATTGATAGAACGGGCGGAGAAATCCGGGTGCGAACCGTTCAGCGCGTACGTCGGAAACCAGTCGGTAGAACTCGTAAAATCCGAGTGTTTGAAAAAAACGGGGGAATCGGGAGGGGCGGAATGGGTGCCGAACCTTCCGGCTTCGAACGTACCGGCTACTTCCGAACCAGTTCCCGGATCTCAGCCTTAAAAACCTGCCGCACGACCGGCGCGGAATCGTTGCGGTCGAGCAAGATCGTACGCGTATACACCGTTCCTTGGTACGTTCCGGTATTCGATACCCAGTCGCCCGACCGGTCGACGTACCGGTACGGCTCGACCTGCGCGCCAGTCATGACCGTAAATCGCCGAGCGGACCGATCCTTGTATACGGAGAACGTTTCTTTTTCGGCAATGCCCGAAGTATCGATTTTCCGAAGCACGTTCGTTACGTTGTTCTGAAGGATTCGGAGCGTTTGGTTCCTGGCATGGTCTTCTTCGATCGTGGCATGGTAGGCGAGCATCTTGACCATTCCGGCGGATACGATGGCAATAATGGCGAATCCGACGAGAACGCTGGCCAAGGTTTCGGCACGAACGGAATTTGAACGCATGGAAGAGTATGGTAACATTGGGTCCATGGTATCGTTTTTTCAGAAAAAGGAAGTGCGTCCGAAGGGATTCACCCTCGCGGAAATGCTCGTCTCGCTCACGATATCGGCTGTCCTTATCACGGGAGCGTCCCTCTTCGTATCAAGGGCGTATTCGCAGATTCTCTCTTCGAAATACCGCGTCGTGGTAAGTTCCGAGATATCGGCGCTGGTAGAGCGGATGAACTCCGTACGTACCTCGTATTCACGAGGAGCGTTGGCCATTGACGCTACCCATGGGTTCGACGCTTTGATTTTTACGAATTCCGGATCCCAAAAGGGGGTCCTCGTCGGCATTGCCGACTTAGCCCGACCGGAATCGGACGGAACTTATCGAATCGACGCGATTGCCAATTTCGGAACCTACGGGCGCAAAGTCCCATTCGCACAGGAACTGACGCCTTCGCAACTTGCGTCCGTTCTTTCTTCCGGTACGAACGCGTATTCGATTCCCATTCGGCACGATTCGGTTTTCGAAAACCTGAATACGAAAGAGTTTTCGGCAACTCCTTACCAGTCGGGCGCCATTTTCGAAATCGATGCGGCATACCACGAACGGTTCGTGCCCGATTTCGTCGGAATGTCCGAATCGTCCATCGATCCGGAAACGGTCTATCGCTTCACTTTCGACTTTTAGGCCATGGATTCCAAACGCGCTTCGGTCTTCGTCTACGCCCTTTTGTTCGTAAACTTCGCGGCCATCCTGGCATACGTGATTTTTACGAAATCGGAATCCCTGGTGGAAGACATACGGACCTTCGAGCTGGGCGCGAAGCTCTCTAAAAACGTCGAAGAAAAGGCTTGGCTGGCTTTCGACGTCGCACGGTTCTACAATTCGGACGGAAACGGATTCTCGGACAGCGCGTCCTGCGTACCGGTCACCCTCTTGGGAACCGCGGCCGGAAGCACGTATTCCGAAACCGTGGAGACCTTCCCGGCCATCGTCGGAAGCGGCGGGGTTTGTACCGGAACGAGCTCGACGTATCCGGGCGAAACGGTTGTCGTCGCATACGCGAGCGGGTACCTCTCTTTCTCGGACATAACGTTCCGCGGCGTTACG
>CAZINU010000030.1:0-6511 GCA_964540725.1 uncultured Candidatus Peribacteria bacterium | reverse complement strand
CAATTTCCTGAAAAAAGTCGCCCGTCACGAATTCCGTAAAAACGGGTTCACGAGAATTTCGACGCCCGTCGTCGAAATGCGCGACCTCATCGCTCGGGCCGCGGGAGCTTCGAGCGACATCGTTTCGAAGGAAATGTACTCTTTCCAAGACCGGAAGGGGAGGGAACTCGTACTGAAGCCCGAAACGACGGCCGGGGTCATGCGGGCGTACATCGAGAACTTCCTGGACGAGCCCCAGCCGGTCTACCTCTACTACATCGAACCGCACTTCCGCTACGACCGCCCCCAGAAGGGCCGCTACCGCCAGCACCACCAGGTGGGCGCCGAAATCATCGGCGAAGTCGACCCCGTCCTCGATGCCATCATGATTTCCATCGGGTGTTCGATTTTGAATAACATCGGTCTTGCCGGCCGCTACGTCGTGAAGATCAACTCCTTAGGCGTCGCCAAGGAACGGGAAAAATACGTCGCCGAACTCCAGTCGTTCTTCGAAGGGCGCATCCACCTGCTCGACGAGACCGACCGGGCACGGTTGGCCGTGAATCCGCTCCGCATTCTTGATTCCAAGAACGAGGACGTGCGCGAGCTCTTGAAGGTCGCTCCGAAGGTAACCGACTTCCTCAAGAAGGAATCGAAGGATTTCTACGTCCGCGTAAAGGCGTACCTCGACATTCTCGGAGTCCCGTACGAGGAAGATCCGACGCTCGTTCGCGGACTCGACTACTATTCCCACACCGTTTGGGAGTGGGTCGACGGTTCCGACCGGACGCAGAATTCGTACGGCGGCGGCGGTCGGTACGACGAGCTTTCGAAATCCATCGGACACAAAGACGCCATCCCCGCCGTCGGTTTCGGGCTCGGGGCCGAGCGGCTGATCGAAGCGATCATGGACGGAGGCGTGAAGCTTCGGAATAAGGATGCCATCCACCTCTTTCTCATTCAGCTCGGGGAAGACGCGACGAAGGCCGTATTGCCGCTCAGTATCGACGCCCGCAAGAAGGGACTCAATACGACCCTTTCGCTCGGAACGCCGTCGCTCAAGGTGCAAATGAAGAAGGCGAACCGGCTCGGCGCCCGGTACGTCGCCATCGTGGGAATCATGGAGGCGAAGAAGGGGGTGTGCCAACTCAAGGATATGGCGGCCGGAACCCAGGAGGAAATTCCCCTTTCGAAGCTCGTCGACACGGTCGTCGCCAAAATCGACCCGAAGGAACTCGACTTTTACTCGCCTACGAAGGATTTCGTAATCGAGGAACCGAAAACCGAACCGGAAACGGGAGCATAGGCCCGCTTGCGCGCTTTACGAACCGATGATCCGTTCGAGTTCGGCTACGACCCGGTTTCGAATTTCCGATTCGGAAACGCCTTTTTCGTTTTTCGAGTTAGCCGAATACAGCCGTTCGATTGATTGGAATTCCCGGTCGAGAGATTTTCGGTTCGCTTCTCCCGAACGGACGTTCGGGAGGAAGTGGGGGTGGGCGAGTTGCCGTTCGACGACGGCGACCTTTTTTCGAAACGAGTCCCGGTATGCCGAACCGAACTCCTTCCGTCATTTTGCGTCTTGCAGCCAGTGAAGCGCGGCAATTCGGAACCAGTGGATTTTGAGAAAGTCGACGAGCTTGAGCGTTTCCGTTTGTCCCGGTAGGGCTTCGGGAATTTCGGCGATTTTTTGGATCCGTTCCCGGAGGGAAAAACGGAAGGACTCGAAGGGTTCGCAAGGGTGGGCGGTTTTCTCCATGCATCGGAGGTACCGCTCCGAGACGGTCCAGATTTTCGATCGGAAAACCCGCCATGCGGCATCGGAAGCACGCTCGTCGAAAGGCGTCGCGCCAATCGTTTCGAAGAATTCCCGAAAAAACGTTTTGAGTGCCGACGATTCGGAATTCAAGATGGTCTTGAGGACGGTTTTTCCGTTCGCAAGAACTCCGGCCTTCGCGATTTTCGACTCGAATGCCCGAACGATTCCCTTGAACGCCCCCAGTACGCGGTTCGCATCCCTTTCCGGGTGGGAGAATCCGATTTTTTCGATACGGTCTTCCAACGCGAGGATCTCCTCGTAGGTTTGCCAATGGGAAAGTTCGTCCGACAAGAGCGCGACTCGCTCCTTCCTTTCCTCGTTCTCCAGCGTTTTCCATTGCGAAAACAACCGCTCGAGTTCGGATTTCATATGGGAAAGCGCGACCGCGCCGTCCTCGAGGTTTTCAATGGCGTGCCCCTGCCCCCGTATGAGCGAAAAAATATCGTCATACACGAGTATCCGAACTTTCGGAAACGGGCGCGCCCGATTGGTATGCTCTTCCCGATCGAACCCGAGAACGCTCTGGAATACGAGGATTTTTCCATGCGAAGGGCGTCAAGGATTCCGGATGACCGAAATTCGGCCCGTTTTTTCGCCGAAACTTTGCAATTTCGGAAAAAGGCTCCGAAGGGCGAAAATCCGTTCCGAGTCTTCCATCCGAATTCCGAGCGATTCGAAAAGTCCGTCCGGCACTAAATCCGGATCGACGACGATGTTTTCGGAAAGTCGCGTTTCATCCGACCTCGCGCATTCGAAATAGTCCGACGGATCCGAGAAAGCGAGTTGGAGGAGGTAAAGCGGCCGTTTCGGTTTCTTGGCAAGGTACGTCCGTCGGGTATGCGGCTCCATTGGCCGGACGCGTCGGACGCCTTCCGCGTAGGAAAAGGTTTTTCGTTGGAATTCGAGGAGTTTTTCCCGCGATTCGGAAGCGGCGGCGAGCTCGAGGATTTCAAGCTCCCTCCGTTCGATTTTCGATTGGAGCGCCTTCGCCGCCTGGGGGTTCTTCGGAGGGCCGACGAAGGTTTTCAGGAATCCGCGCTCCGCGCGGGCGAGTTCGAGCCGCTTTTCCGTGGATTTCATATGGATTCTGGATGGTTAGCGATGTCCGTGTGCATGCCCCCCGTGACCGTGCCCGCCCCCGTGCCCGTGGTCGTCTTCCTCTTCTTCCCCGTCTTCGCCGTCGTGCCCGTGGTCGCCGTGGCCGTCGTGCCCGCCTCCGTGCCCGTGGTCGCCTCCGCCCCCTCATCCGCCCTTCTTTTTGAAGACGGTGCGCACGAGAGTGGAGAGCATGGCAGCCACGATTTCGGCGAAAAAGGCCCGATAGATGGCGAAGAGCACCGAAAACAGCACGATGGACTGCACGTGTCCGGCAATCCATGAAAGCGCCTTCGAAGTCGCGAACGCGTTCGAGACGGCCGCGGAAGATCCGAGGAGCACGAACGCGGTGTCGGCCGTAAATACGTACGCTTTTCGCATGAGTCCGGCCGCTACCGCTATGAGCAGTACGAACGAGAGTCCGGCCGCCGCGAACGATTCGAGTCACCGGACGAGCCGATTCGAACTCCCGATCTTTATCGAACCGCTGAAACAGGTGAGCGCCGCGAGAATGAATATGAGGTATCCGCTCGATTCCACGAGGAAATTCGAGATTCCGGGGCTGAATACTTTCGCCGTCTCGGGCGTTTGCATCGCCGGGGAAAGGAGGGTCTGCAGTACGACGTAAATGCCGATGCCGATGACCGAGCCGTAAAACGTTCCGTACGAACGCTCCGACCCGAATGCCGCGAGTACGATCGAAAGCAGCGTCAAAACCGCCACGATCGCGAGATCGTAATTGGAGAGTCCGACGGCAGTGGAGACGGGAGTAAGGAATTCGAGCATAGCGGACGGGTTCGCGCGATCGGCGCGGATGCCGGGGGTTCGCTTCGGAAGGGGTCCGTCGCGAGGAATTGGTTCTCGCGCGGCGATTCCTTCCGTTCGGGTTTCGCCCCGTTATTTCGAAGTATACGCCAAGCGTTCGAATTCCTCCACTTTCTTTTCGAGAATCGAAAGTCCGAGCCGGTAGAACGACGGATCGTCGATGTCGAAGCCGTATTTTCCGAGCAACTCTTTCGGCCGCATCGATCCGCCCGCCCGGAGGATGTCCTTGTAGTCCTCCACGAACGATTTTCCGACTTGGCGATACCGTTCGTAGAGCGCGAATACGAGCAAGTGGCCGAACGAGTAGGCGTAGCAGTAGAAGGGCGTATTGAAGATATGGGGAATGGTCGACCACCCCACTTCGTCCTTCGCGTCGTAGACGTATTCCACGGCATCTCCCGACATCGCGACCTGTTCCTCGCGCCAGAGAACGTTGAAATCCTCGTACGTCAGTTCCTTACCCGAATGGATAGCCTCGTGTACGCGTTTTTCGAAGGAAACGTACTGGATTTGGCGGAAGATGGAGCCGAACGCGTCCGTAAGTTCCCGGACGAGGAAGTCGGCCCGCCCCTCGTCGTCCAACCGTTCCCGAACTTTCTCGGAAAGAAGCATTTCCGAGAAGATGGAAGCGGTTTCGGCCAGACAAAGGGGGCTCGAATAGACGCATTCTTTCTGAATCTGCGACAAGTGCCCGTGAATGGCGTGGCCGAGTTCGTGCGAAATGGTCGGAACTTCCGAGAGTTTTCCGGAATGGTTCAAGAGGACGAAACTCGGCAGTCCGCTGTCGTAGATGGCGCAAGCGCCGGAGCGCTTCCCCTTCTTCGGAAACGCGTCGACGCGCCCTTCTTCGAACATGGCTTTCGAATAGTCGTGGAATTCGGCGTCGAAATCGGCCATGGTTTCCAAATGGAGCGCGAGGCCTTCTTCGAGCGTGCAGGGCACTTCTTTCGAGGCAAGCGGCGCGAAAACGTCGTAATTCTTGAACGAATCGAGTCCGAGGAGCTTTTTCTTCGCTTTCAGGTACCGGCCGAAGAGCGGATACGCCGCGCGAACCTCCGACATAAGGAGGTTCACCGTCGAATCGTCGAGCTCTTCCGAAACGTTCCGGGGCTCCATGACGGTCGAATACCCGCGGAGGGTCAGTTTGGTCGACCAGTTCTTTACTATCGCCGAATAGCAGTTTCCGAGGGTTATTTGCGCCGATTTCGAGGCGTACGTACCGCGAATCGACTCGAACGCCTTCCGGCGGGTTTCACGGTCCGGCGATTCGTAGAGCGCGCGAACCTCCGCGTCGGTGAGGACGTTCTTTTTCCCGTCGAGCTCGATTTCGAATTCGAACGACCCGACGAGTTCGTCGTACAGGTCGGTCGCGAGCCCGAGTGGCCGGGATTTTACGTTCAGCACGTATTCTTCACGCTCCGTGAGGATACGCTTGACCGATTCCGCCACCGCGACGACCGCGTTCGCGTAGGGCGAGAGAACGGGGGACCGGCTCCATTCCATAAGCCGGTCGTACCCGATCGTCTTCCATGCCTGGGAAACGAAGAGCAGGAGATTGCCGACCTCGACGTACGTAACGCCGAGCTCCCCGTTCATTTTCAGAACCCGCTGGTCCTGGGTATCGAGATCCGACAGCAGGTACAGGTAGAGCGACGGTTTCGAGAGTTCGCGCGAGAGCTCGGCGTCCGCCTCGTAGAATTCCGCGAGTTCTTCGGGAGTTGAAATATTTCCGAGCCGGTCGCGCCAAACGTCGGCGAACGCGCGGACCTTCGGAAGTACGGCGTCCAGGTCCTCTTTCAGCTTCGGGTCGTCGAGCGAGGCGTAGAAGTAGCGGGAAAGATCCCATTCGGTTCGGATGTTCGCCATGCGTCGGAGGGTTACGGACTTTCCGGATTTTCCGGGAACGCGCCCCAATGTACCGATTTCTTCCGCCGTCGCAAAACGACTTTTTAAGGATTCGGGCGTTTGCGAAAGCGCCGTTTTCGAATAGAATCGGCCCCGTATGTCGCTGTACCAGTCGTATCGCCCCAGGAACTTCGATTCGCTCGTCGAACAGGATTTCGTCCGTTCGGCGCTTTCGAACGCCCTCGCGCAGGGGCGGACGGTGCATGCGTACCTGTTCCACGGTTCCCGGGGAACGGGAAAAACGACGGTCGCCCGCATTTTCGCGAAGGCCGTCAATTGCCGTTCGCTCCGGGCCGACGGAAGCCCTTGCGACGAATGCGAAACGTGTCTCGCCTTCAACGAGGGGCGGATGCTCGACGTCGTCGAAATCGACGCGGCGTCGAACAACGGCGTCGAGCACGTCCGGGAAATTATCGAGCGCGCCCGTTTCCAGCCTACGCTCGGAAAATACAAAGTCTATATCGTGGACGAAGTCCACATGCTTTCGAAGGGGGCGTTCAACGCGCTTTTAAAAACGCTCGAAGAACCGCCCGAGCACGTCAAATTCGTTCTCGCCACCACCGATATCGCGAAAGTTCCCGAAACGGTCGTTTCGCGAACCCAGCGGTACGACTTCCGCCGAATTTCCGAGGGCGCCATAATTAGCCGATTGTACGAGGTCGCCCGTGCCGAAAAGATCGAAGCGGAAGAGGCGGCGGTACGCCATATCGCCAAAATGGCCCGTGGCGGCATGCGCGACGCGTTGACGCTCTTCGAGCAGTTCGTGCTCGACGGGAAGGTGACCGCCGAATACGTCGAGCGCCGGCTCGGCCTCGTAGGGAACGATTTCCTTTCCGCCCTCGAGAACGCCGTCCGCTCGGCCGATTCGGACGAATTGTTCTCCAGAAC
>CAZINU010000029.1:0-7246 GCA_964540725.1 uncultured Candidatus Peribacteria bacterium | reverse complement strand
AAGAACGACGTTTCGGAACTTCTCCGGGGACGGGAAGGCATGGACGCCCTCTCGAATTCGACCGTCCTCTCGCTCAAAAAGCGGGGTGCCGACCTCTCGAAACTCTTCCTCGTCCCAGAAGACGACGCCTTCGGGCTCGTTTCGAGAGAAACGATCGCCGTAGGCAGGGCCTACGTCGTGAATTTCGGATCGAACCCCTCGCTCAATGAGAAGCTCGGCGCGGGCGACATTCTCCCCTACGAAGTCTCGAAGATTTCGGTCGACGGCGTCGAAGGAATCCGAAAGACGTCGCCCCGACCCGGCTTTTACGCCAAGGGTGCCGACGGCCGCGAAAAGTACCTGCCGATATTCGATAAAACGAAGGTTTCGATCCTTGCCGTCGGACCTTTGAACGAAGAGGAGCTCCGATCGCACGCCGAAGCGGACGAAGCGCGCTGGAAGAACATGCGTATGGCCGAAATGGTTATGAATAACCAGGGCGAAGCCCTCTCAAGCCTCGAGGACGACCTCGCGCTCGTGGAAGAAGCGAAGAAGGCGTACGCCGAAATCGGCGAAGTTCGCGAAAAATACGCCGCGTACGTCGACTTCCGCGAAGTGGACTTCCGCCGCGAATTCGGCGAAACCGTCGAAGCGGAATGCGCGAAGTACGGCCTTCCGGCCGACAAATGGATCCGAATGTGCAAAAAGGAGAGCGGCTTCAATCCGTGGATCCGGAACGGCATGGGGTCGAGCGCGTACGGACTCGGGCAAATCATCGACGATACGTGGAACGACATTAAAAATAAAATGCCCGGAGGCTGGGCGTTAAACCGGCACGACCCGAAAGACCAAATCGCGGCATCGGTCTTCTATTTGAACCAAATGAAGGAGGTCGCCGTCGCCCGCGGACTCCCCGGAGACCCTTGGGACAACGCCGTCGTCCTTTACCACACGGGCCCCGGATTCTCGGAAGAACACCTCGCCGACGCCATGAGCAAAAATCCTTCCATCGCGGGCAAAATGCGCGAACGGAGCGTCGAGGCCTACGTAGCGGCTGCAAGAAACTACTATTTCGGATAATCTCCCAAACCGAAAAACCCGTCCGTCTCCCGGACGGGTTTTGAAATTCCTTTTTGACACTCCGAAAAAGACTTCCTATAATCGGGCGGTATTTCCTATCCTTTTCCCATGAAGCTGTTCAAACGCCCCGTCGCGGCCCTCGTTGCCGCCGCCGTACTCGCGGCATCGGCACTTCCGTCCGGTGCCTCCGCCGCCTACGCGTTCGAATCCGGACGCCCCAAGGCATCGAAGGAATTGCGCGCGCTCGCTTCGAGCGAAGCCAAAGTCCTGAAGGCGCTCGATTCCGCCGTAAACGCCGAACTGAAGAAGATCCGCGATCCGAAAACCCGGAAGACGTACGCCGATTTGGCAAAGACGAAACGTGCCGGAATGAAATCGGTATTCTCCGATATCCGCTCGGAAGTCCGACATCCTTCGTACGTGCCCGTCGATACCGGAAACCTTCGCGACGCGGTCCGGCTCTCGGCGAAGAGCGCCCTCGAACTTGCGGACGAAATTCGGCAAGTCGCCGAAAACGGTTCCGCCGCCGTTTCCGAATCCGAGCGAGCGCGCGTCGAATCGAACGTCGTCGCCTTCCAGCGCGAACTGTTTTCGTCGCCGGTACGTTCGGTACTCGATACGTACCTGAAGGACGGCGTTAAGGAAACCGGGGATTCCCGATTCTCCGCCGACACCCCCTACGGTACCGTGAACGTTTCGGTCGATCGGTACGCGAGCGTCCTCTCGATGGTCGGACTCGCACAAGAAACCGACTTCGTCATTTCCGGCGATTTCGACTTGCAAGTTCCGGGTCCCACCCGCTACCACGAGGAAACGTTCGAACCCGTTTCGGGCGGAACCGTCGACATCAAGGGTTCCGTCAAATTCGACGCAAACGTAAAGGTTGTCGACTCGACCGCGTACGTCCTGCTTCGGGATTACGCACTCGGCGTATCCGTTTCCGGCAGCGGAAGCGAGAGCGCCCAGAAGGAAATCGATTCGAACGTCGCCCAAACGAAGGCCGTTCTCGATAAAATGAAAGGCAAGACGGTCTCCATCGAAATGCCCGAGGACGAATTCGCTTCGTCCGATCTTACCCCTCAGGAAGTCCTTGCGAAATTCCGCGAAGTCCTCTCGGTTCTCGATACTTCGAGCCTGTTCACTCCGGAACGGAAAATCTCGGGATCCTCCTACGCGCTCGGACTCAATCCGAAAACCGTCGCGAAGATCGCGGCCGTCTTCGGCGAACGCGTATCGAAGGGCGAATTCGATCGGGAAAATCGCGAGGTCCTCGCCTCCGGCCTCACGTACGACGAATTCGGCGACACCGTCTCCATCTCGGCGATCGACCCGGCGGGAGAAGGAACGTTCGAACTTTCCAAGGCCTCCGACGGATACTCCCTGAAACTCCGAACCCTCTCCCCCCGCGAACGCGGACTCATCGAAATTACCCCGGAAGGCGCGACCGTGCGAATGTCGGAGAGCTCCGGAAGCTTCTCCGCGGATTGGAACCGGGCAACCGGCGCTCTCGAAGCGTCGGCGAAAGAACGGGACGGGGAAACCCTCTTCACCGTTACCGGGACGGCCCTTCTCAATCGGGTCGATCTGGCCGTAAACGTCGGAGGGAAAACGGTTGCCACGTTGAAAATCGCGAAAACCGGCACGACGACCGAGTCGAACCTGTGGATTTCGTTCGACGTACCTCCTCTTCCCCAGGCCCAGAAAAATTCCGTCACCATCACGGCTTCGGGCAAATCGACCCTCGAAAGCGGATCGTTTACCGTGGAAGTCCCGACGGATTCGGTCGACATCGAAGCGCTGATCGGAGACAAGTAACGGTTTCCCCGATTCGAAACGAAAACGCCCCCTCCGGGGCGTTTTTCCGCACGGAATGGACGTTACCGCATCTCCAAATATCTCCGCCGGATCGGTTCGTCGAATTTCTCTATGGCGTACCGGAGCATCGTCCGGGGCATTTTCACCGCGTTCCGATCGAGGAATTCCCGAAGGCGCGCTTCGCTCGCGCGCTTTCAGGCTTCCCGGAGCATCCATCCGACCGCTTTGTGCATAAGGTCGTGCGGATGCCGTAAGAACCGTTCGGCGAGTTCGAAGATGAGCGCGTCGCCCCCCTTTCGAATTTCGTAAAAACTCGCGACGGCGACGATTCGGTTCGTCCAAAGATGCGGGCTCTCCACGCATTCGCGGACGAACGTGGCGCGTTCGGATTCGGAAAGGCATTCCGAAAGGTACCGCCCGACGATATCGGGGGCGGATACGTCCACCAAATCCCAATTATTGATCCGTTCGCGCCGGGCGAGGTAGAACTCCGCCGTCTCCCGAACGCCGGTACGCCCTTTCCGAACCCATTCGACGAGCGTAATGACGCCCGAAAGCCGCTCTTCGTGGTACGGACTCTCCAAAAGCGTCGAAACGTCCGCGAACGAAAGGTCGGAGAGGAACTTCCGAACGACCGAGCGCGTCGTTGGAACGGGAATTCCGAGAAACCGGTCACCCTCGGCGTACTGCCCCTTGCCGGTTTTGAAAAATCCGGCGAGTATTTTCGCTTTTTCGGCGTTCGCAAGGGAACGGAGTTCGGATTGGATGGGGAGCATGCGAAGAAGGAATGGCACGTGGCAAGGGGAGTCCGCGTTCCGGTTCCGACGGACCGTCCAGTCGCCCGAAACCGCCTTCTCGCGTTTCGGACGACTGAACCCGAACCTCGAAATGGATGTGGGACGGAGAACTGCCGAACAAGGAACTCCGGAACGAACAACTGGTTCCTTCGAGCACGCGGATTTCCTTCGAAACGGCCGCCCTACGCCCCGGGGGCCCCCGAAGCGTACGCGTCCCAGAAACGCTTTCGGAACGCGGCGTATTCTCCGGCGAGAATCGCCTCGCGGGCTTTTTGGGCTATCTTGATGAGGTATTCGAGATTATGGAGCGAAACGAGCTGTCCGCCCAGAAGTTCGCCGGATTTGAACAGGTGGCGGAGGTAGCCGAGCGAGTACGTTTTCGAGACGTGGGTCTCGAATTCCGGCAGCATGGGGATCCCCCGCTTCTCGAGTGAATATTTCTCGTTGGGAATTTTGACGTTTCAAAACGACGACATGGCGACTTCGTGACGCCCGAGCCGGGTCGGGAGCACGCAATCGAACAGATCGATCCCCCGAAAAATCCCCTCCACCAAATCTTCGGGCGTCCCAACGCCCATGAGGTACCGGGGTTTTTCTGTGGGAAGGTGTGGGGCGATGGCGTCGAGCACGCCGAGCATTTCTTCCTTCGTTTCGCCGACCGAAAGCCCGCCGATGGCCATGCCGACCGACGGGAGTTCGGATACGAAACGGACGGATTCGACGCGCAGGTCTTCGTAGACGACCCCTTGGGCGATGGGAAACATCGCCTGCGGCAGAAGCCCCTCCGACGCGCGTCGGGCATTCTGCCGGAGATGCTCTTCCCACGAACGGACCGCCCATCGGTGCGTTCGTTCCATAGCGGCCCGGGCGTACGTCCGATCGCTCTCCCCGGGAGCGCACTCGTCGAACGCCATTACGACGTCGGCACCGAGTTTCGACTGGATCTGCAGGGCTTTTTCGGGCGTGAAAAACCGTTTGGATCCGTCCAAGTGGGAACGGAATTCGACCCCGTCTTCGGTCACCTTCGCGAGCGCGTGCCCGTCGGCGGCCTTCTTGGCCATTCAAAGGGAAAATACCTGGAACCCGCCTGAATCGGTCAGAATGGGCAAATCGACCGCCATGAAACCGTGGAGTCCCCCGAAATGGGCGACCGCGTCTTCGCCGGGACGCAGGTGCAGGTGGTACGTATTCGCGAGCATGATTTCGGTGCCGATCGAGCCGATCTGTTCGCGGGCCACCCCCTTTACGGTCGCCTGCGTGCCGACCGGCATGAACATGGGAGTCCGCACGTTCCCGTGGGGCGTCGAAAAAGTTCCGGCACGGGCCAGGCCGTCGGACGCTTCGAGTCGATAGGAAAAGCCGGAGTCGGAATGCACGAACGATCGGTTATCGGAAAAATTTCGCCACGTCATGGAAAGCGATGACGACGGCAAGGATCATAAAGAAGGCGAATCCGACGGCATGCGCATTGCGTTCGAACGCGCGGATTTTCGCCGCACCTCCGAAGCGCCGGAGTGGTTCGGCCACGGTCATGAGAAAAAACCGTCCGCCATCGAGCGCGGGAATCGGAAGCAGGTTGAAAACGCCCAGATTTACGGAGAGCAACGCGCCGACCGCGAGAATGACCGAAGCGCCCACCCGGGCATCCACGAGCTCCACGAAGAGCCCGCCGATGGCGATCGGCCCGCCCACGCCTTCGGCCGCCTCTTTCCGATCGGTTTCGGTAACGGGAAAGAGGAGCTTTTTTACGACCTGCCCGAGCATCTGGAACGCGAAACGCGATTGCGCGACGGTTTCTTCGGCCCCGGCGGCGACGGCCTCGAAAAAGCCGTACCGGTATTCGAACGACCGATCGTACCGTACGTCCGCGTATCCGACGTACGTGCCGATTTTCGAATCCACGGGGACGGCGGAAATGTCGAGAACGTTTCCGGACCGGACGACGGACAGTACGGCGGGAACCCCTTTCGAAGCCGAAAGCCTTACCCGTTCGGAAAACTCTTTGGGCGTACCTACCGGAATGCCGTTTACGGCCGAGACGATATCGCCCGGACGCACTCCGGCCTTCTCGGCGGGCGAAGCGGGCAACGGGGTGAGCTCGATACCGGAAACGTCGAGGACGCCCAGCTCGACGGCACGATCGAATCCCGGAACGAGCCGGGTTTCGACCGTGCCCGCGAATCGGGTATTGACGGCCAAGGGCGAAACGCCCGAATAGAAGAGGCCCGAGAAAACGAAAAACGCGAGAACGAAGTTGAAAGCGACCCCGGCAAGCAGGACCGCCGCCCGGGCGAGGTACGGCTTCGAAGCGAAGGCGTCGGGGTGGCGACCGTGGGGTTCGAGCTCGTCCTCGCCCCGGATTCGGACGAACCCTCAAATCGGCAGCCAATTGAGCGTGTATTCCGTTCCTTTCGAATCGCGACCGAGGGAACGGGCCTTGGGGGGGATGCCGATTCCGAATTCTTCCACGCGCATGCCGGACATTCGGGCAAAGAGGAAATGCCCGAGCTCATGGAACAAGACCGCCGCGAAGAATACGGCGGCGGCGAGGAGGATTCAGAGGACGACGGTCATGGAGGGTCGGAAAATTCGCGTACGGCTCCGCGAACCGAAGGCCTTCGGTTCGCGACGGCCGGATTCGAATCGGCACGTTTCGACGGCTATTTCTTCGCCATCTGCTCCTTTACGTGGTCGAAGAGGTGGTTGATCAAATCTTCGAGCGACCGGAAATCTTCGCGCTTCGAAGCGAAATCGTCGGAGCCGGCCTGAATACGGACGCTGCCGTCGAATTCGCCCTTCTTGTTTTCTTCGAGCATGAGGGAAAGCCGAACTTCGGTATCGCCGCGGTCGTAGCGCTTCAGGTACGAATCGAGTTTCCCCGAAAGGTTGGCTTCGACGAGGCGGTCGATGGCCTCGTGGTCTTGGGGCTTGATCTTCTGGAGGTTCTTTTGGACGTTGACGGGCATACGCGGGACGGTAAGGGGGTAAGCTCGGGATTTCCGAGAGGCCATTATACCCCGGCTCGCGAACGAGGCAAATGGAAAGCGCGAAAGAAAACGCCCCCGAAGATGGGGGCGTTTTGGGGGTGAAACCCGTCTCCGGCCCTTCGGGAGCGCGGTCAGCGCCCCGGGGGCGTCGGAAAGGTTACGGTGGCACGGGCATTCCCGTCTTCGTTGCCGAGGCGTTTCAGCAGACTTTCCGCGATGACCGAGGCGGCCTCTTCCGACGTAGCGAACCGGCGTTTTTCCGGGTCGATGCGTACGAAGAAGGGGTCGTTCGGCCAATCGGCGGTCAATTTGGACATCCGTTCGTACGATGCGCGGTTTCCGGGAAGCACGTTCGCCGTAGCGTCGCCCGAATACGACCAGCCGAGCGAACGCCAACCGGCCGAACCCTTCGCGGACGGAGCGTCGGGACCGAGTTCGAACGAAACCGGAACGGTCCACTTGAGTACTAGAAGGCGTTCCGTCGGCTCCGAAAACCCGCGGGGGCGGAAGGCTGGCACCTCGACGCGTTTGCCCGTGGAGAGTCCGTAGTAGGCCATGTCGTCGATTTTCCGAAGATGGGAAGCCGAC
>CAZINU010000028.1:0-8284 GCA_964540725.1 uncultured Candidatus Peribacteria bacterium | reverse complement strand
TCAAGTACCTCAATACGACCGACGTCGTCGTGGGGCACAATATCGAATACGACGAAACGGTCATTCGGTACGAACTTGCCCGCATGGGCCGCCCGGGCGATTACCAGCCGATTTCCTCCTGCTGCACCATGCGCTCGTCGACCGACCATTGCAAGCTCCAGGGGCGGGGGTTCTCGTTCAAGCCGCCGCGGCTGAACGAACTCTACAAACACCTCTTCGGCGAATGGTTCGAAGGCGCGCACGACGCCATGGTCGACGTGGAGTCGACGGCCCGGGCATTCGGAGAACTCCTGAAGCGCGGCGTCATTACCCTCGAGGAAAAAAAGGAAATGCGGCTGTTTTAGGCCGAATCCCGAAAAACGCCCCGGGAGGGGCGTTTTTCGTAGGCGTTACTTCTTCGGAAGATTTTTGCAAAGCATCTCGATCGCTTCGGGGCTGAGCGTCGAAGCGGGGTTTTTCATAGCCCGTTCGACGGTTCCCGAAGGAACGTTCGCACGGCGTCCCGCAGAATTCGCCGCCCCGGCGGCGCCCGTCGAGAGCGACCCCGACAGCATGTCCGATTGGATCTTTTCGACCATATGGCTCGTCGTGCGCTCGACGATGGGCAGTAGGAACGACTCGAGCCTCGTTTGGACGGTTACGATCAGACGTTCCTTCGCGTCGGCGTGTTCCGGCATCTGGAGGTACCGGTAGCCCCCGTAGAGACCGAGGATGAGAAGGAGTTTCAGCGCGAGCGCGACCCGTCTCGAACGCCGCTCGGCCTTGAGCAGCCGGTACGCGGCTTCGCCCGGGTCGAGATCGTCGAGGTTTTGAAAGACGGACATGGGGGAGGGGTTCGGCCGAATGGTACTTCCGGCGGACGGTTTGTCAAAGTCGCCGCGAAGTTGAAAAAAGCGCCCCTTCCGGGGCGCGGAACGCCCGTTGGGGCGTCAGATTCTGCCGTCTTCCCGGCAGAGCCGGTCGGCGACGAGGGATCGGTGGTTCATCCGCTCGTAGGCCGCGTGCGAAGCCATGATGAGTACGAACGGGAGGTATGGAAGCCACCAGAGCAGCAGGCGTTTGTCCCCCACGAAGAACCGGTGGGCCTCCAACACCGCATCGAGCGTTGCCAGGTCGCTTCGGAGTTTCACCCGAAACTCTTCGAGGCGCCTCGGGGAAACGTTGTGGTCGCGAAGGCGTTCCTGGTAGTTTCGGTACGAATGCTCCGCGTACGATCGGTATTCCCGTATCGCCCAGGTTCGGAAGAATTCGATCCTTCCGAGGAACCAGGCGAGAACGACGTAGGCGACGAGACCGGTCAGGACGGAATGTTCGGTCGGAAACACGGGCTTCCCCTTCCGTTCGCTTGCGCGAATCAACCGGGAACGGCGTGCAGCCGACGGAACCGGTCTTTCCCCATCGCGTACCCCACGAAGAATGCCGGGAAAGCGACGACGAGCCGCAGCATGGCCATGGGCGCGTCGAGCAGCGCGATGCCGGGTTTAGCGGCGGCGGCGTTCAACGCGATGATTGCGAGCAACCCTATTCCCACGGCGTCGGGAGCGATCGACCACTTCCAATCGTTCCACCGTTCCGAGGCGTAGCCGAGCAGGAACAGAAGGATGCCCGAAGCCGCGATGAACATGACGGACGTTCGGACCTGTTCCGGAGTCATGAGTTCGAACGCCCCGCCCGCGAGGTTTGCGGTCATGGTGACGATGGTCGCCGCAAAAACGGCGGAAAGGATTTGGAGCTTTGTTTCGGTTTTCACGGCCTTCTCCTTGCGGCTCCGTACATGCCCGGAACCCTTCGAAAAAGAATTGCATGTATGGCGCACGATATTTACCATTAATGACAAGTCAAGCGGAACGCCCGGGATTTTTCCGCAACCGCGATTTGCCATCCCGGGCCGTTGCCGTACAATGCGCCCGCCCCTCGGAAGGGGGAACGCGTACGCCCGGCAACGGGTGAGGAAAGTCCGGACACCGCCTGGAAAGCGCGGCAGATAACGTCTGCGGCTTGGCGAAGAATCCATACGCGCCAAGTACGGAAAGTGCCACAGAGACCATACGAGGCCTTCGGGCCCAAACGTGAAAAGCCTTCCCGAGTCGCAAGGCAGAGGAAGGGACCGTGCGGTAACGTACGGCATCCGGCAAACCCCGCGCGGTGCAAGGGGAATGGTGCTTCCGCCCAATACGGATCCAGGTCCGGGCGCGGCATACCCCGCTTGAGGCGTCGGGCGACCGACGTCCTAGATAGATTCGCGTTGAGACACAGAATCCGGCTTACTACCCTTCCGAGGGGCGAATTTTTGAAAAACTTCCGACTCCGCGTTCCGGCCTGCGCTCCGCGCTCACCGTACCAGTAAGTACGGTTCGCTTGCGTTGCTCGCCCGTCGCGCGGATTCGTCGCTTTTGAAAAATTCGCGAACACGATTCACACACCTTCAGAAAATCCATCGACCATGCATCTTCTCCTCGTCGGAATCCAGGGTTCCGGAAAATGAACCCAGGCCCGTAAGATTCTGGAAAAATTCGGGGGTTCCTTCTTCGAAATGGGGCAAAAGCTCCGGAATTTCGCCGAACTCGGGCATCCGCGGAGCGCCGAAGTACGAGCGTGCCTCGAATCGGGCGCGCTCGTGTCGGACGAACTCGTCACCACCATATTGCGGCACTACCGCGACACCCATCAGGGCGGACGCATCCTTTTCGACGGCATTCCCCGGAACGCCGCGCAAAAAGCGCTCTTCGACCAGGTATTCCCCGAATACTTCGTCATCTTCCTCGATTTGGGCCGCGAAGAGGCGATCGGGCGCCTTGCCGGCCGCCGCATCGACCCGACGACCGGCGAATCGTTCCCATCCGATTTCAAGGGCGATTTTTCGCCGTATACCGGTCAACCCCTCGTCAAGCGCGCCGACGACCATCCCGACGCCGTCGTCAAACGCATCGACACGTTCTATCAGAATACGCTTCCGCTCCTCGCCGCCTGGGCGGGAGAAAACCGCCGCGTCTACCAAATCGACGCCTCCAAGGGCATCGACGAAGTATTCTCGCACATCGAGGTCGTCTTATCCGCCTACGCCGAATAATATGAAGATTCTTTCGTTGAACGCGTGGGGCGGCCGCGTCAATCCCGAAATCCTCGATTTCGTCGCGGCGTGGAACGGTCGTGCCGACGCGTTCTGCTTTCAGGAAATGATGCGCGATACCGGCGAAACCGAATTCGACCCGGTGCTCGATCCCCGCGAAATTCGCCGGACGGTCGAAACGTTTTCCGAACTCCTTCCCGACTACGAACACCGGTTTTCGAATTTTTACGGCGACGATTACGGGCTTGCGACGTTCGTCCACCGGGACGTCGGAATCCGTGCCGTGTCCGAGTGCCTCGTTTACGGGCAGCATCCCCGCCGCCCCCTTGCGCCCGGGTACGAGGGCGAACATTGCCGGAAAATTCTCATAACCGAACTCGGAAACGACGTTCGGCTCGTGAACTTTCACGGCCTCTGGATTCGCGGATACGGAAAAGGCGACCACGATCACCGCATCGAACAGTCGCGCCGAATTCTCGAAACCCTGCATCCGTTCGGCGTTCCGACGGTCCTCATGGGCGGTTTCAACCTCGACCCCGATACCGAGAGCATGGGCATGCTCGAACGGGCCGGATTCCGCAATCTCGTAAAGGAATA
Source organism: uncultured Candidatus Peribacteria bacterium (assembly GCA_964540725.1). Classification (GTDB taxonomy): domain Bacteria; phylum Patescibacteriota; class Gracilibacteria; order BD1-5; family UBA2023; genus JANJWP01. The sequence goes on along the minus strand of CAZINU010000028.1, from coordinate 4,617 downwards.
CGGCATTACCGACACCCGCACCCCGCTCTACGAAAAAACCGTATCCCGATACGCCGATTACGCCCTCGTCACGCCCGACGTGCCGGTAACGGACTTCCGCGTACTTCCGGACGTCGTGTCGGACCACGCGCCGATACTGCTTGAAATCGAGGCGTAATGCGCGCCTACGCCCACGTTCCGTTTTGCCGTCAAAAGTGCGGCTACTGCAAATTCGCGCTCACGCCCTTCGTTCGGGAGGCGCAGGTAGCCCGGTATTTTACCGCGCTCATCGAAGAAATCGGGCGGTTTTTCGATGCGGAAGGGGATTCGGCCGTGCCGGTCGAAACCCTCTACTTCGGAGGGGGAACCCCGTCGGCCGTCCCTCCCGAACGGCTCGCCTCGGTCGTCGAAGCGTTCCGAACGCGCGCTGGGATCCGCGACGACGCCGAAATTACCGCCGAGGCGAACCCGGAAGACCTGACGCCCGAATTGTGCCGTGCGTGGAAAGCTTTGGGAGTCACCCGGCTGTCGGTGGGCGTGCAGTCGCTCGACGACGGCGTACTGGCCACGGTGGGCCGAAAGGGGGCGGACGCCACCTTCCGCGGACTCGACGCCGCGTTTTCCGCCGGTTTCGAAAACGTCGGATGCGACCTCATTCTCGGCCTTCCGGGCGAACGTGCCGGAGGAATTCCCGCCGCGGTCGAATCGCTCTTCGGACGTTTTTCCCTCACGCACGTGAGCGCCTACCTGCTCGAAGACGGCCGGTATCCGGCGGATTGGGAAGAACGCGCGCTCCCGGCCGAAATCGTCCGCGAAGACTTTCTCGCCGTTTCCGAAACGCTCGCGAAACGGGGGTTCCGCCACTACGAAATTTCGAATTTCGCGAAGCCCGGATTCGAATCGAAACACAACCTCGGCTACTGGCGCCGGCTCGACACCCGCGGATTCGGACTCTCGGCCGCTTCGCTCTGGAAAGGCCGCCGATTCGAAAATGCCGCGTCCTTTTCGGGGTATTTCCGCGGAGAACGGACGAACGAAGAGGCGCTCTCGCCGGAACAGGTTCGCCTCGAACGGATGCTCTGCGGATTCCGCGTTTTCGATCTCGAATCGAATCTCGTGGAAAATCGGGGGAATTTGGAGCGCTTCAAGGCCGAGTGATGGCTCACGGAAGCGGACGGAAGGGTTTTTCCTACTTCGGCTTGAATTTTTTTACTTGACCATATAATGGGCGAGCTTGTTTAGATAAGCGCGAAGCTTTCAGAGAGAATGCCGCTGTAGCTCAGTAGGTAGAGCGCATCCATGGTAAGGATGAGGTCACCGGTTCAATCCCGGTCAGCGGCTCCATTTTCGTCTCAAAATAGCGGTCAACTGCCGCCACGAACCCATAGCCGGTGATAGCATGCATTTCGCATGTAGTCACCGGCTTCGTGCATTAGGTCACCGGCGCATTTCGGAAAGCGGTATTTACCCCTTTCCTTTTTTCGTATGGACGAACTTTCTATATTTTTGAGTGGAACAGCGAAAGAACAACCCCGCTTGTAAAACTAAATGCGATACGCGCGAGGTGATTATGGGCAGGAAACGATGCAGGAGTCCACTATTGCTGGAAGTGCCTTCTCGGCATGAATAAGTGGTCAAAATTGATTTTGATAAGTAATGGGATCACTGTATGATAAGTACGTATATGTATAATATGATCATTAATTGCTTTAGTTTGAAACAAATTCCGCGACTTTAAGTAAAGTAAATATGTACATATAATGCAAGTAGTACCATGTCTGATATGAAAATAGTTATCCCGGATCCCTTATGGTGAACGCCATTGGTGGGTATTATTTTGGAATTGGAAGAATTACGATCCAGGAGACTCGGCGGTTTTGTACCACCGTATATCTTTTTTCAGCTCAAGGCTATTTTTCAAATCATGGAAACCCTTGGTTCGGCTCGTATCGAAGGAAATAGAACGACCCTTGCTGAATACGTAGAGCGGATCATGGAGGGGAAGCCGAAAGTTGATGAGTCGCAAAAGGAAATTTCCAACTTGGACGCGGCTACGGCGTGGATTGAAGAAAATACGACCCCGGAGACGTCCATAAATCGAGCATACGTTTCGGAATTGCACAGGATCGTGACTGATGGACTTACGCAGCCACCCCATTGAGAATGATCGAATCGTCTTGGGGATTTGCGATTATGCAACGTTGCTATTGGAAGATCGTCCCACGTCCCTCCCGATTACGCTGTGCTCCCGGATTATTTTGATGAATTCTTGTCTTTCATAAATTCGGCATTCGATCAACAGTATCAGTTGCTGATGGTGGCAGTGGCTCATCATCGGTTTGCGTATATTCATCCATTTGATAATGGGAATGGGCGGATGTGAAGGTTGTTGAACTATGCGTTGCTTATTAAGTCGGGATTTCGTGTAAAAGAGGGGAGAATAATAAATCCATCGGCGGTATTTTACGCTAATCGAGATGAGTATTACGAACAGTTAAACCGTGCCGACTCGCTTGTTTCAGCAGATGTTTTGAGTTGGTCAGAGTATTTTCTCCGTGGACTTAAGAATGAAATAGAAAAAATCGACAAGTTGCTCGGAATAGACTACGTGACCGAAAAACTTCTAGTGCCAACGCTTTCATTTGCCTTGGAGTCTCATCAGATAACCGATCAGGAATTCGCAATACTGAAATATATAACTTCGAAGGATGAAATGAAAATGAAGTCCTCGGAATTAAGCGAATTTGGTATTTTCGATTCAGTGGATAAGTCTAGGACCATGGCAAGGCTCCGTGGTAAGGGTCTGGTTGAGTCGGTGGAAGAAGGGGGTAGGATCTATACCATCCGATTCTCGAACTGACCCCTTCTCCGTGGCATTATGAAAACCCTTGATAAGGAAGGGTTCGTATCAGGGTCCCTTAATGTACAGCGGTATGGCGGATAATTGTTCCAGAAGAGAGTCACTGATGTCCTTTATTAAAATGATTTGCATGACGGTCGAAGTTGTCGGAATTTTCCCGCTTTCCGGAATATGTCCACAGGCTGGAGCTTTGTTTCAGTAAATATTCCTCATGTCAAGGTTCGCTTTCATGACTCACCAGACTTTCTACCCTCCCGAGGCTCCGGCATCCGTCCGGAGCCTTTCTTTTTCCATGAGGAAGTAACGCTCCCGGAACATCCTCGGCGGCATTTTCAAGGCCGAATGGATGCGTTTCCGGTTGTGGTAGAAGACCCTGTGGTGGACGGCCTCGATGGCTTCCTCGAACGTCGCGAATGCCGATAGGCTGCCGACTTCGAGCTTGAACTTCCCGAAGTACGACTCCTGCTGTCCGTTCTGCCACGGCGAGGCCTTCGCGCTCATCGACGGGCGGATTCCGGCTTCCGCGAGGAAGTTCAGGACGAGGAAACTCCGGTACTCGCTTCATTGGTCGGAATGGAGTATTTCCGGAACCGAACCGGTCCGGCGCATCGCGTCCTTCACGGCTTCGAGGACGAATTCCTTGGTATGGACGAGTGCCATGGAATGCCCGACGATTTCGCGGGAATACGCGTCCAGAACGGTCGCGAGATAGAACGGGAGGCCCTTCCATACGAGGAACGTGAAATCCGTCCGCCATACGCGGTCCGGGCGGTCCGCCGGTATTTCCTTGGCGAGGTTCGGGATTCCGGAGTCCGGAACGCCGACGTCGTCCGATTTCTTCCACTTTTTCGGTTTTTTCACGACCGCCCGGATCCCGAACTTTTCCATCAGTCTCCGGGCTTTTCCGGCGCTCCATCCGAGCGCCCATCACACGCGGCGCTTCCCGTACCACCGGTGCTCGGCGCGTACGGCTTCGAGTTCGGCTTTCCGTTCCGCGTCCTTCGCGTCCATCTTCGAGCGGTACGAGAGGATTTTCCGTCCCACGCCGAGAAGCCCGGCGAGGAGGCTACGGTTGCATTCCGGATCGGCCCTTAGCGCACCTCTCGCGACGTCGCTCTTCCTCGTCTTTTTTTTCAACCCCTCGACCACGACCGAGAGGGCTCATACGATACGGACCAAATCGTCCTTTTCGCGCTTCAGCTTGTTGATTTCCTTCAGGTACGACATGTCGGTCCGCCCCGTGCCGCCGACCTCTTTCGAAAGCCATTTGTACACGGTCACGGACGAAACGCCGAATTCCTTGGCGGCCTCGGGGACGGGCCTCCCGTCCTCGCGGACCTGTTTCAGGATCGTCTGCTTCACGGAATCGGGTATCACCCGGAAATTCGACGGCACTTTTCGTGGGGTTACGGACAGTCCCACTATATCGAAAAATGGGACGATGAGTAGAAACTCATCTGTCCCATTTTATCGGACCCGGTCATCAGTAAACTTCGTAGAGCGAAAACTCCGCCAAAAATTCCTTCCTTTCTTGCATGGTAAGGATGAGGTCACCGGTTCAATCCCGGTCAGCGGCTCCATCGCAACTAAAAAATCCCCCGGAAACGGGGGATTTTCATTGTCCCCCCAATCCCCAGCGGACGTACACGGCGTTAGTGGGCGTTTCGTCGACGGGTTCGCCTCCGCGTTCTTTTTGTCGAATTGCCGGTTTTCATGGGAACGCCGAAAGATTCAAGAATAAAAGCGGACACTTTTAAGGGAATAGTTCGGTAATGGCG
>CAZINU010000027.1:0-8505 GCA_964540725.1 uncultured Candidatus Peribacteria bacterium | reverse complement strand
TTTTCCGTTTCGCGGATACGTACGACGAGTAGTCGCCGACGTACGGTTCGATGGGACGCCCCCGGACAACGTCGTACACCTGGTCGCAGGTGGCGTCCAAAAATTCGCGGTCGTGGGAAATGACGGCGTACCCGCCCTTCCACGATTCGCGGAGGTAGTTTTCGAGCCATTCGGCCGATTGGAGGTCGATAAAGTTCGTCGGTTCGTCCAGAAGGAGGAAGTCCGGCTTCAGAAGGAGGATCTTGGCGAGCGCGATCTTCGTGCGCTGGCCTCCGGACACCTCTTTCAATCGGGAATCGAGCAAGTGGAAAATGCCGATTCCCCGGGCGACGCGGTCGATTTCGCGTTCGTAGTCGTATCCGCCCACGGCGTTGAACCGTTCGAGCGCCTCGCTGTACCGTTCGACGCCCCCATCATCTTCCATACGCGATTCGGCGTCCGAAAGGACGGATTCCGCCCTCAGAATGTCGGGGAAGGCATCGCGGAGTTCGTCGCGGACGGTCCGCTCTTCGTGGTCGAAGTGGATTTGGGCCAAGTAGCCGACCGATATGCCCCCGGAGTTGTCGAGTGAGCCGTCGAATACGGGTTTGGAAACGGAATATGCGGACGGGGGCGGCGAAACCCGGTTTTTCCCTTCCCCCTGTTTGGAAGAGGCTCCGAAACCGTCCTCGGAATCTTCCGAAAATTTTTCGCCCGAAAGTACCTTCATGAACGTCGTCTTGCCCGCTCCGTTGCCTCCGACGATGGCGATGCGGTCGGTTTCGTTCATGATGAGGGCGGTATCCCTCAAAAGCACCTCCCCTCCGGGAAGTTCGTACTTGCGAATCTTGACGTTCAAATGCCGCATGGGGCGGATGGTATTCGGACGACGGGGAATTTCAAAAAGAAAATCCGCCGCGCCAATATTACCTTCCCCCCTTCGAAAATACGACGGAAACCGTTTTCAGGAGGATTTTCAAATCGAGGAACACGCTCCAGTGTTCGATATAGAACACGTCGAGGCGGACCTCATCTTCGAACGAATTCTTATGGCGGCCGTTCACTTGGGCCATGCCCGTAATTCCGGGCTTGAGCGTCAATACGCGTTTCTGCCACTCCTCGTACTTCCCCACCTCCTCGGGCAGGTGCGGACGGGGACCCACGAGGCTCATGTTGCCGAGGATGACGTTGAAGAGCTGGGGAAGTTCGTCCAAGTCGTACCGGCGGATGAACCGTCCGACGGGCGTGATTCGCGGATCGTTCTCGATCTTGAAAAGCGGGCCGTCTTTCCGTTCGTTCTTGGCGGCGAGTTTTTTCTTCGCGTCGTCGGCATCCGGCCGCATCGATCGGAATTTGTACATCGTGAAAGGTTTGCCGTCTTTTCCGATGCGGACGCTCCGGTACACCGGAATTTTTCCGTCGCCGAAGAATACCGCGAGCGCCACGGCGACGAGGACCGGAGAAATCGCGAGGGAGATGAGGCTGGCGGAAACGATATCGAAAGCCCGTTTCCAAATCCGCCCCCAAGGACCGAGCCCGATGCTTACGACTTCCACGACCGGAATTCCGGCCACGAACGAGACGTCGGTTTTCCTGGATTCGGAAAGGAGGAACCGATCGGCGTACCGGTACGCTACCCCGTAGGTCCGCGCGGTTTCGAAGACGGCGTCGAGTTCTTCCCGGGAAAAATTCGAATCGAGCGAGAGGATTTCGTCGACGCTCCGGTTTCGGCAACATTCGGCGACGGCCTCGGTTCACACCAAATACCGGTCGCCCGAAACGCCCGGGCCGAAAGGTTTCGAATTCGCGAACGCGACGACCGCGTATTCCGGATCCCGGGACACTTCTTCCAGGACGGGCGAAGCACCCGTGGCGGTCAGTACGAGCACTCTCCGGGCCGGGAGTTTTCCGGCCGAAAGCATCTTTCCGCGAATCCATCCGAGCAGGAACCGTTCGGTTACGACCGCGAAAATCGACAGAAACAGCGTAAAGAAGATGACGAGACGGGGAATGTCGGTGCGGAACAGGTACCCCGCGCTCAGGTATACCGCCGCGACGTAATAGAGAAACCAGGAAAACGACGCCGACACGATTCTTCCGAAGGTTTCGATTCCCGAATCGTTCCCCCGGTCGAGGCGGTACAAGCCGAACGCGGCGAACACCAGCACGTACAGCACGGAACCGGAGAGGGCGAAACCGAAGAGGGCCGACTCGGATATCCGCTGGATGGGGAGCTGGATATTCGGAATCAGGTCGGTGACGAGACGGATTTCGCGTGCCAGATAAAACGCGGCGAACACGATGGCGGCCTCAAGGGGGATTCGCAGAAGTCGGAAGAGGATTTCGTGGCGGCGCATGGAAGAAACGAATCGTTGGAGAGGAGTATAGCCAGAGGGTGGTGCGTGGCAAGTTTCCGATTTTACGACCGGAGCGCGGGCGGAATCCTGTCCACAACGTTCCCGGAACTTGCGCCGAAAGGTCAGGTGCGGTACAATGCCGGAAACCCCCTTCCCCATGAACGAACTCCGCCTTCCGGAAATCCTTCTCGCACTCGTCGTCCTCGGACTCTTCGTCGCCACGGTCGCGAACGCCTACCGGGCCGCCACCGTCCGACGGAAAATTTCCGAACTTTCGAAACGCTACCTCGCTACCTACTTCGAAAAGGTGGATAAGATTCCGGTCGTCGTCGAGAGTATCCGAAGCCACGCCCGCGAGGACGCGATCTACGAAGACGTGCTCGCGCTGCATCGCGCCGCGATCATCTCGAATTCGACTTCGGCGTACGACGTTCTCGAAAACGACGCCCGCATTTCCCGGGAATTCCGTTTTCTCATGAAGCTTTCGGTACGCATTCCGGAAATCGCGAGGGACGGCAATTTCATCTACGCCCGAAGTCTCTGGATATTCCACGAATCGAACGCGCGCCGCCTGCTTGCGGAGCTCGACGATGCCATCCGAGCCTACGAATCGATTCGGAAAAGCCGTGGAAAAACGGTGTTCGGTCTCCTTATTCCCATGAAGCGGATGTTTCCGCTCGGAACTTCGTAGCTTCGCGTCTCGAAAGGCGGACCCGCGAAGGCGGTCCGCTCGAGCGGACCGAAACGGACCGAAACGAAATCCCCGCGGCATGCCGCGGGGATTTCGTTTGGAGGTCTTTTTACGCCCGTTCGACCGTCGCGCCGTCCTTCGTATCGACGATGCGGTATCCGGCGTCCGCTATCTTCTGACGGAGCTCGTCGGCGAGCGCGTAGTTTTTCGCGGCCTTCGCGGCGTTCCGTTCGGAAAGGAGGGCGAGCACTTCGCCTGGAACGTCGAGCGTTTCGAAGAGCGAAAAATCGAAGATCGCGAGCACTTCGTCGAACGTGCGGAAGAGTCCGACGACGGATTCCTTTTCGGAAGCCGAGAGCGTTCCCGCGTCGATTTCCGCGTTCGCGAAACTTTGGAGCTCGAACGCGACGACGAGGGCTTCGGCGGTGGATACGTCGTTTTCGAGCGACGCGACGAACGATTGCACGAGCGTTTGGAGCCGGTCGCGGAATTCGCGGCGGACCTTTCCGGTCGGCGCGGCATACCGGGCGATTCGCCGGAACGTTTCGTCGAAGCCTTCCGACGTTCGCATGGCCGCTTGGAGCCGATCGAACGTGAAGTTGAAGTTTTCCCGATACTGCGTTTGAAGGGCCATGAGACGGAATCCCCGGCATACGTCGGCCTCCTTCGCCGGGGCCATTTTCGAAACCACGTCGCGGAGCGTGTAAAAGTTTCCGGCCGATTTCGCCATCTTTTTATTATCCACGAGCAAATGTCCGCCGTGCATCCAGTACTTCGAAAAAGTCTTCCCGGTGCAGGCTTCGGTCTGCGCGACTTCGTTCTGATGGTGCGGGAACAGGTTGTCGATACCGCCCATGTGGATGTCGATCTGCGGTCCGTGGTACTTGAAATTGCACGCGCTGCACTCGATATGCCAGCCGGGGCGGCCGGGAAACGCGCGTTCGGTTCCGTCGATGCGGAAAACGGCATCCCACTTGTTCGGTCCGTCCTTTTCCGGATCGTACGCCTTCCAAAGGGCGAAATCGGCCACCGAGTCTTTTTCGTATTCGTCATTATCGATGCGTACGCTCGACTTCATGCCCGAAACGTCGAGGTGCGCGAGCTCGCCGTACTTGCGGAACTTGGCGATGGAGTAATAGACGCTGCCGTCGTCGGACGCGTAGGCGTAGCCGCGGTCGAGAAGCGTTTGGATCATGGCGACCATGTCGTCCACGAGCGTGGAAATGGGAACGACCTGGTCGGCCCGAACGATTCGGAGCTTCGCGAGGTCTTCCAGGAAGAATTCGGTGAATTTTTCCGTAAGTTCCTTCAGGGGCACGCCGGTCTTTTGGGAATCGCGGATCGTTTTGTCGTCGATATCGGTCACGTTCATGACGGTTTGGACGCGGTACCCGAGGAACCGGAGGGTACGGATGACGAAATCTTCGAACAAATACGCCCGAAGATTGCCGATGTGGGCGTAGTTGTAGGGCGTCGGGCCGCAGAAATACACCTTCACCGACTCTTGGCGGAGCGGTTTGAAGGTTTCGACGGAACGGGTAAGGGTATTGTAGATCGAAAGCATGCGCGAGAAAGTCGTTACGAGTGAAGAATGCCCTGAAAATAGCCGAAAATACGGGATTGTAAAGGATGGCCGGGGCAGGTTTGGGAATTTTGCGCGGCGACGGAATTCGTGATATCCTGAGGAAGCGCGAACCTCTTCGCGCCGTTACGAAACCTATCTCTCACGCCAAATCCACCATGAACGAACATATTCCGAGCACGCAGTGCGTCGATGCCGAAATCGCACGGAAGCGCCTCGAGCGGTCGGAATCGCTCGCGTCGGAAGGAGTTCGGACCTTTCTCAACGCTCCATCCGAATGGATGGTTTCCGAAACGGAGAGAATGGTGCGATCCCTTCGCGAAATCGCCAACAATCCGGACATTCCGGACGACGCTTCCGTCGCGCCGTTCATGAATGCCGGTACCGTACGGCAACTCATCCGCTCGGATCGCCCGACTCTGCTTTCCGAATTGCGCCTGAGTTCCGGATATTCGCAAATGATGAATGCCCTTTCGAGCGGAGAAATTCGGGAGGAAAAATTCGATTTTTCCTCCATGCTCGCCGTAGGTCCGAAAGATGCCGTCGTTCTAGGCCTCCTGATGCTGTCGGAAAAAAAGCCGACTGGGACGCTCTCGATCCTCAACGAGGCGTTCGGAACCGATGTCACGAAAGATTCCCCGATAACGATACGGGGAAAGAGTATGACGGTCGCCGAATTTTTCGAAAAGGCGCTCGGAAACATGCGGACGGATTTCGAGCGGCAATTGCGGAATATTCGTGAATCGTGCGAGAAGGCGGAAATTTTGCCGGAACCGGACGGGGCGGAAACTTTCCGATAACGGACGGAACGCCGGCATTCCGAAAAAACGGCTTCGCGATTTCCCAGGAAATCGCGAAGCCGTTTTGAATTCGGCACGTTCACGGATAGAATCGCGGCACGTATCCGTTCCCCGCACCCTTATGAAAAAAACGCTCCTTCCCCTCGCGCTCGCCGTCGGCATCGTCGCGGGCATCGCGGTTCTGGCGAACCTCCGATTCCCGGAAACGTCCGAGACCCCCTCCCCCGCCCCGGACCGGAACGTCGGAGCGCCGCTCGATTCCGAAGTTCCGACGGCCCCGAACGGCGACGCCGTCTGTACGGCCGACTACGCTCCCGTATGCGCGAAAAACGGACGCACGTACTCGAACGCCTGCATGGCCGAACGCGACGGACAAACCGTCGACCGGATCGGCATGTGTTCGGACGTCGAAACCTCCTCGGCATCGGGCACGGCAACTTCCGAAATCGAGAACCTCGTCCGGGAAACCCTCCCGGAAGGGGAACTCCCCGGATCGTCCGCGAGCGGAGCGGTTTCCGAGTCGGCCTTGGAAACTCCGTCTACGGAATCCGGCACCGCATCCGACGCTCCGGCCGTCGAGGCCTCGGGAACGACCGCGTCCGGCTCGTCGGCATTCCTCGAGTACTCCAACGTCTCGGTCGGTTACGCGTTCTCCCTCCCCAAGCGCAGCTACTATTCGGGGTTCGGCGCCCGTGACGGCGCGACCCACTCGGTCGGCGTCTCCCGAGGGGTCGGGCCGGAAGATTTCGAAACGTCGGAGGTGAAAATCCGGTTCTACCGGGGCAAGACCCTTCCCCAACTCTCGAACGCCGAGAACGGCTTCTACGAAGATCCGTCGACGGGTACCGCCTATCTGTCGCTTTCGGGCAGCACGCTCACGATTGAGGGAAATCGGGCCGAGAACGCCGACATTATCGATACGGTCATTCGCACCGCGAAGGTCCGGTAGGCCGATTCCGACCGTTCGGTCCGGAATCCGTGGGAGCCCGGAAGGTTCCGCTCATTCGTTCCCCTTTCAAAAAGCATCGTGGCGATCCGAAACAAACGACGCATATCCGCTCGGAACCGAAGCGCGCGCTCCGGATTCTCCATCGTGGAGGTCCTCTTTTCGGTCGTCATTCTCGCCGTCGCCATGCTCGGAACGTACGCCCTCATAACCGGAGGATCGAGGGAAGCCGTACGGTCGGAAAACCAAAACGAACTCTCCGGACTCCTCCTCTCGACGCGCGCCTGCGTCGAATCGTTCGGAGTCGATACGCTCCGTTCGTTCGCCGGAAAGGGCAACCTTCCCGTCTGGTTTTGAACCGGCGGCACCGAATGCCTGACCGGAACCTTTTATCCGACGTCTTCCCCGCGACCGCCGTCCGCCCCCTCCGTTTCGCTCCGGAGTTTTTTCGGGGAAGGAACCCCGAGCGAAGGAGGAATCCGCCAATACGACCTCTCGTTCTCCACGTCGACCGGAAGCCTTCCGTCTGACGCCGTAAAGACCAAACTCACCGGAACGGACGGCGTTTCCTCCGAATCGGCGGAGTTCGTGACGTACCGGTAGGAATGCTTGCTTTTTCGATCGTCCGAAGCCCTCCGCGAACCGAAAACTCGGACGGCCAAATACAAATCCGCCCCCGACGGGCGGATTTTTTCGAACTTACCCTTTCTCGGAATCGGAATCGGGGACGGATTCGGAAGAATCGCCGGCGCCGAGTTCCAAATACTCGATCGTCTGCAGGTTCGCCCCCATGATTCCCTGCATGTCGCCATAGAGCATGGCGGTATTGCCGATAATGCGTTCGAGTTCTTTCTCGCGCTTGCTCCAAATGCGCTGCATGGAGCGTTTTTCGCTCTCCAAATCTTCTTTCATCGAACGGAACGCGGTAATGACGTTCTCGATCTTCGCACGAAAATCCGGCCCCGAAAGATAGCCGTAGAGCAGCTCCATCTTCTCTTCGCGGCCGACGAGGCTCCGCCCCTGTTCCGAAAGGGCGAGCAGCCGGTCTCGAAGGGCCTGGGCGAGCGGGAGGAAGTATTCGGGTTCGGTCACCCACACGCCTTCGTAGAGGCCAAAGTGCCTCAAAGCGCCGTCCGGGGGGAGCACCGAGGTGACGAGGATGCAGACGTCGGCCTTGGCGAGCACCCGGTCGTCTTTCAATTTCTTAATCCAATCGCCGCCGAAGGCCTTGGTATTTTTCGATTCCCAGAGAATGACGCCCAAGTCGCGACCGTATTGGTCGCGGACGGTCTGAACGAGGTCGGCGCCGCGGATTCCGGGCGGAACGTCCTCGACCGCGTCGGTCGGAAAATTGCGGGACAGGATTTCCTTCAGCTCGTTTTCGAGCACCTCGCCCTGAATTTGCTGGGACCCTTGGAGAGCTTTCCGGTTCGCTTCTTCGAGCGACTTCCGAAGGATTTCCATCGCCTTCTCCTTTTCCTCAAGCTTTCGGGAGAATTCCTCTTGCGCCTTGCGGGCGGATTCTTCCTCGCGCTTCTTCTGTTCTTCCCGAAGGGATTCTTCGAGTTTGCGACGTTCCTCGTCGAGTTTTCGGGCGTTTTCGAGTTCCGCGCGCTTCGCGGCTTCCTCGAGCTCGCGGGCGCGCTTGCGGAGTTCCAGCTCGTTTTTGACCGCCTCGTCCTGCTTTTTGCGGAATTCCTCGAGCTGGGCGACCAAATCCTTCGTTTCGAGCTCCTTTTCCTTCATTTTTTCGGCCGCCTTTTTTTCGGCCCACTCCATCGCCTTTTCCCGGAGATCCTTGCGGATTTCCTCCTCCTTTTTCGCGAATTCCTCGCGCAGCCGGACTTCGTCGGCCTTGAGCTTCTCTTCGTACCGGTGGCGGGCGATATCGTCCAAATCGATACGGGTACCGCACTTCGGACAGACGATGGTAGAGGATTCCGACATGGGAAAATTGGAAAAAAACGCGCTCTGGATAGAATCGCGTCGAGTATAGCCTTCGCTCCACGATTCGCAAATTATGTCGCACGACCACGACGGCCACGACCACGGGCACGGTCACGAACACGAACACGAACACGAAGAACCGGGAGACGACCAGGGACATTTCGAGGACGGTCACGAGGAACGCGGAGACGGGAGCGGTGAAG
>CAZINU010000026.1:0-8888 GCA_964540725.1 uncultured Candidatus Peribacteria bacterium | reverse complement strand
ATTCGGGGGAAGCGTTCGAATATTCGCTTGACGGAACCGCGGCAATTCGTATAAGCGCGTAAGCGACGATTCGATTTTTTCCCCGCCATGCCGATTTCCTCGGAAGCGTTCATGACCTCCGCCCAAGAACGGGACGAAGCGCTTCGGGCATATGCCCGCATCGCATTCCTTCCTATCGGGGAAGAGCGGCAATCCCGCATGAACGCCCTTCCCGAGCGGGTTTCCGGGCAAGTGGAATCGCTGTTCCGAATAAATGCTTGTCCGACGTGCGGATCGCCCCGCCATCCGTCGGATTTTTTATGACACTGCGGTAATTCCTCCGGCGAATCCGGGCGTCCAAAAATCGTAGAACGGCGCGGCGATAGCGTCCACCGATCGGCGGAGGAAAAATAGCGGCCCGCACCTGGAAACCCGGACGTCTCGGAGAAGTTCCGGGGCGTTTTCAAAAGGACGTTCACGGATGCTTCGAAGAACTTCGAAATCCGGAATTTCCGCGTATACTGCCCTTCGAACGTTTCTTTTCCTATGGACTTCCTTCAAATCTGCCGAGACGACATCGACGCTATCGACCGCCAAATTCTCGAACTGCTCGCGAAGCGTTTCGAGACCGTCGAGAAAGTCGGTGCCTACAAAAAGGCGCACGATTTGCCGCCCCTTCAGCCGGAGCGTTGGCGGGCGGTACTCGAAAGCCGTCGGGCTTGGGCCGAAGAACTCGCTCTCGCCCCCGACTTCGTCGAATCCGTCTGGAACCGCTTTCACGAGTACGCCCTCGAACTTGAAAAGAACGTTGCCAAACCATTCCCGTCCTCCCATGGCCGCCCATAAAACCTTTCTGCCGTTCGCCTATTTCCGCGGAAATTTCGTCCCCTTCGCGGAGGCGACTATTTCCGTCGCGACCCATGCCCTCCACTACGGAACCGCCGCCTTCGGCGGCATGCGCGTCATTCCCGATCCGAAATCGCCCGGTAACGCCGCCCTTATTTTCCGGGGGGATCGGCATTCGAAACGGCTTTCTGAGAGCGCGAAGTTTCTCGGATACGAGTTGCCGGCCGAAACGATCCATTCGGTCATTCGGGAATTCGTCCGAAAGAATCGCCCGTCGACCCCCATCTACCTTCGGCCCCTCGTCTACACGAGCGATTTGGATATCGCCCCAAGGCTCCACGACGTAGAGAAGGACTTCCTTCTCTACGGCATCGAACTCGGCGACTATTTTCCGCCCGAAGGCGTCCGGTGCACGGTGAGTTCGTGGCAGCGGCAGGTCGACAATTCGTTCCCGCTCCGGGGAAAAATCGCCGGCGGCTACGTGACGAGCGCGCTCGCGAAGTCCGAAGCGAAGAACCGGGGGTTCGACGACGCCATCCTCATGAACGCGGCCGGAAAGGTTTCGGAGGGCAGCGGCATGAACATCTTCCTCGTTCGAAACGGAACGATCGTCACTCCGTCGTCCGACCAAGATATCCTCGAAGGCATTACCCGCGATTCGGTCATTACGGTGGCCAAAAGCCTCGGATACCGCGTCGAAGAACGCGCGGTCGACAAGACCGAACTCTTTCGTGCCGACGAAGTCTTTCTCTCCGGAACCGCCGCCCGAGTCACGCCCGTTCGGGCCATCGAACAGTACGAGCTTCCGTCCGACCGTCCGGTCATGTCGGCGATCAAAACGAGGCTCGACGCCATCGTTCGCGGCGAAGACGACGAGTTCGCCCACTGGGTCGAACGCGTCGATTTCTAAATTTCGAACATGCGCATTTTCTATCAAGGTTTTCCCGGAGCGTACGGCCACAAGGCTTCGCTCGCCATCGCTTCCGCGCTCGGCGTTCCTTCCGAGAACGTCGAAGGCCTCCGGTCGTTTTCCGAAGTGTTCGACCGCATTTCCGGAGACGACCTGGGCGTTCTTCCTTTCGAAAACAGCTACGCCGGATCCATTCACGAGAACTTCTACCGGATGCTCGAAGGCGGATACCGGGTTCTGCACGAACGCTTCCAAGAGGTCGACCATTTTCTCCTCGCCGCAGCCGGCGACGCCTCGTCGATTACCGAAGTGCATTCGCATCCGCAAGCCCTCATGCAGTGCCAGAAATACCTGAAAGACCGGGGGTGGGAAGCCAAGCCGTCGGGCGATACCGCCGGCGCCGCGAAGTACGTTCGCGACTCGAACGACCCCCGCCTCGCCGCCATCGCCTCCGATTTGGCCGCCGAACTCTACGGGCTCCGCATTCTCGATCGTTCCATCCAGGATCAGAAAGGGAATACGACCCGGTTTTTCCTGGTTGCGAAGAATCCTTCGGAATCGGTATCGGAGACCGTTTCCGAAAGCCTTCCCAAGTCCGGCAAGGCCTCCGTCGTGTTCCGGACGAAAAACATCCCCGCCGCTCTCTATAAGTGCCTCGGCGCGTTCGCGACCCGCTTCGTGAACCTTTCGAAGATCGAATCGCTTCCGGCGAAAGAGAACCGTTTCGAGTACGTGTTCTGGATCGACGCGGCCACCGACGTCCCGCCCGGAACCCTTGAATCCGCCCTCGAAGAGCTCCGCTTCTTTTCGACGGAAGTGGACGTGCTCGGGGAGTATTAGACATCCGATCCGTGCATCCCTTCGCCCGAACCCTCTTCCGCATCCTCGCCGGATTCGTCATTCTCGCCTATTCGGCCGTTTTCGTATTTTTCGTCATGGCGAAAATTCGGTACTCGCTCGACTCGGGGCCGATTTCGGAAGCGGAGGTCGACCGTCTGGAAACCCGGCTCGCCTCGAGACTTCGCGAAGGCGATTACGGCGTCGTTCGGCACGCCGTTTGGAGCGACTTGTTCGCCCAATCCTTCTTCGCGTACGGCCTTGCGAACCGCTATGACCGGAGTCCTTCGGAAGCCCGGAAGACCGCGCTCGTTTCCGAACTCGACCGGATTCTTCGGAATATCGAAACCGTACAACGCGACCGAATGCGGCTCGGCGTCGGGGATGCCCGGACGGAAGGGGGGATCATATACCAGGGGCACCGTTTGCGCGTCCTCGCCCTTTTAGCGAAATACCGTCGCGATACCGAAACGAAGGAGCGACTCTTTTCCGAGGCTCGGAAACTCGCCGGATTTCTCGAATCGGCCCCGAAACGAACCGAAGAAAGCTATCCCGGATGGGCGTGGTGGGTGGATAACGTCGATGCGTACGCGGCGCTCTCCGTGGCGGGTTCGGTACTCGGAACCGATATCTTCGCCCCCACGATTTCTTCATGGTCGGACGAGCTCCGTGCCGCACGGGATGCCGACGGGAATCTTCCGGCCGAGGCGTACGGACCTTTTGCTCCCGAAAACCAGCCGCGATCGCCGGCGGCGGCTTGGATGGTTCCGAGTCTCGCTCTCGCATCTCCGGAAGCGGCGGAATCGGAACTCGAAAGTCTCGGGAATTTTTCAGATTCCCTTTTCGGAATGCCCGTCATGCGCGAAGTTCCGAACGGACAAACGCTCGTCAACCGCGTATCGACCGGCCCCGTGGTTTTCGGTGCCAGCAGTGCCGGAACTATGCTCGCGGTGGCCGCGTATTCGTCACTCGGGGATTTTGAAAATGCCGAACGGTTCGAAAAAACCGTCCGGGCAGCCTTCTTCGTGAATCGGCAAGACATGAGCGTGGCCTTCGGGCTCTCCGCGCTTCTCGAGAGCGTCTTCTATTGGACGCTCTCGTTTCGGAACGGCGTTTCCGCTACCACCTCCATCCCCGGAGTTCCACCTTCGATATCTCCGTAACGAACGGGGTTCCGACCGACTTCCATTCGTCCGGAACGTCGGCGTCGACGCTCGCGTAGACGGAGTCGAATTTTCCGAAATCCTGGGCGAGCTTCGAGGCGACGTTCACTGCCGTTCCGGCTACTTCGTATCCCCGTTTTCCCAAATCGAACACGAGAATGTCCGAGCGGTCGACGCCGATTCGGCAGCTGACGTTTTCCGATTTCAGGCGCTCGACGAGTTCCTTCGAAAAATCGAGGGCCCGTCCGGTATCGTCGAAAGCGACGATGCTGATTCCGCCGCCGGTTTTCAATTCCTTCCCCCCGAAGCGCCGGAGGTGTTTCCGAACCGATTTCCGAAGCCGGATATCCGCCGAAACGGCCTCCAGAATGGCCCGCTCGTCCGAACCGGAATGCCGCTCCGTTTCCACGAGCACGACCGTTTTCTTTCGGGAATACCGTGCCGCCGCTTGCGCCCGTTCGGATTTCGCGTCCGGAAATTCCCTCAGGAGGCGATGGAAATTTCGGGGGAATGGCAGGGAGAAATGGTATTTCCCGAACGTCGGGGACATCTCTTCCGAACTGCCGCCGGGCGCGCGTTCGAGTCGGTAGAACGCGCCGTTTCGAGCAGTGCCGGTCCGTTCGGAAAACCCGAATGCCGGGTCGTCTCCGAGTTTCCGTACGATTTCTTCGCCCACGACGATTTCGTCCGCTCCGGTTTCGTTTTCAGCCACTTCCTCGATCGACGCGTACGCTTCGCCGTACAGGGAATCGCCAATCCGGTAAAAGGTTCCGGACCGTATGCCGATTCCGATTCGAACGGCCGCGTCCGTCATGGATTTTCGAGCCTCCCAGACGGCTCCGAGCACGTCCCGGACGGGAATCCGGGCGGGGTAAAACATGGCGGAATTGTCGGCTGCCCAGATTCCGACCCCGATTCCGCCGATACGCGATCCGTACGCGTAGAGACGGTCTTTCGGAATTTGGACGAGCGAGAGGACTTCGATGAGCGGACGGTTCTTGGAGAGCCGGGAAAGTCCGCACGAATCCGAAACGACGACGGTTCCCTCGGTTTCGTAGGGCGCGAGGATCCGTTTCGCGTCCTCGAGGGTCTTGGACGAAGCCTCCCAATCGTGGCCCAAGTCGGCGACGCGGCGGCTGTCGAAAGCGGCCCGAAGATCGAAGAGGGCTTGCGGAACGGATTTCGTAAAGACTCCGGACATACGGTTTTTTCGAAAACGGCGTTTCCCGGAGTGTAGTCGAAACCGGTTTTTTGAAAACGGATTCTTCGGTACAATCGCGTTCGAACCCAATTCCGGCCATGCTCCGAACCTTCTTGCGCAAGCTTTCCCCTTCGGAAAAATTCCTTCTCGCCCTCTTGCTCGCGGCGCTTCTCGCCCTTGCGGCGTTCCTCGCCTTCCACATACGGGCGGCGGAGCGTTCCGGCGCGTTTTCGGAACCGCCCAGGGTCCCGAGGTTCCTTTCCGGTTCCCGCCAATCCCCCGAAGAACCCTTGTCCGATCCGGATAAGATCGAACCCTGGATGACGTTCCGGTACGTCAACGTCGTGTTCGGAATCCCCGAACCGTACCTGAAGCGGGTTCTCGACATCGGGGATTCCCGCTATCCGGACCTTCCCGTCGGCCGGTACGCCAAAAAGGTCGGATCCGATCGGGAATCCTTTCTCGCGGAATTGAAGGACGCCGTTCGGAAGTTCCTTTCGGAAAACGAACGAAAGTAGCGACCCGCCTCCATGCTCGATTTTCTCCTCTCTTTTCTCCTCCTCTACAAGTACGCGCTGCTCTCGGCGGTGGTTTTCGCCGCGTCCGTCGGATTCCCGGTTCCGGCCACGGCGGTGCTGATGGCGTCCGGAGCGTTCGCCGCCCAGGGGGATTTCGATTTTCCGACCATTGCTGCCGTCGCCTTCGTTTCGAGCGTTTCCGGCGACCTTTCCGGATATTTGCTCACCCGCCGGTACGGCAGGGGCCTCATCGTTCGGTTCGGGGGAGGGGAGTGGCTCTCGTCTTCCCGGTATCTGGCGCTCGAGACGACGTTTTCCAAGCATTCCGCCTGGGTGATTTTTTCGAGCCGGTTCATCGCCACGAGCGTCGGTCCGGCCGTAAACGTCGTCGCGGGGCTTTCGAATACCCCGTACCGGACGTTTTTGCCCGCGGGCATTGCCGGGGAATTTCTCTACGCGTTCGCGTTCGCCGGTCTCGGATACGCTTTTAGCGACCACTGGGAATACGTTTCGAAGATTTCCGGCGACGTCATGGGATTGTCGGCCGTCGCCCTCCTGTTCGCGTTTTCGATCGCCATCCTCCTTCGGGCCAAGCGGATTCGGAATTTCCGATTCCGCGGATTTTTAGAACGGCTGCGTTTCGTGCGGAAATAATTTCGAAAAAAGCGAGGCCCGTTTCGAACGATCCCGTAGGCGGATCTTCGCTATCCGGCGAACGTTCTTTCCGCTTGGAGGGGATGTCGGTTCGAAAATTTGCCAAATCGTTTTTCGTGCGTATAGTCCACGCGTTTTTTACGACATCGTTCCCATGGCCGGCCACTGACCTTCTCCCGCTCCGAAAAAATCTTCCGGGGGCGGAGGCGACTCCCTCGCGGTTTCCCCGAAGAGCGCCACGTTCGTCCTTTGCGCGACCGTTCTTCTCGCCGCGATGGCCCTTCTCGGATAATCCGGTACCGATTTTCCGATACCGGGGACTTCCGCGGGAGGACCGTTCCTTACCGAGGCCCCACGATTTTCCGATGGCAACCGTTTTTACGTTGAAAGAAACGTTAAACTCGGTATTTTACGAGTCCCTTCGTTCTTTGAAAGAGAGGTGTCCAATTGGATGCGAGTGACCGATGTAGTCCCTTGGCCGAAACCCCCGTCTTGGCGGTTTTCGCCACCCTCCTGCTCGCGTTTTTTTGCGCGGGCACCTTCGTAACTACGGTCGAAGCATGGAATTCCGGTTTTGGAGAAACCGTCCTACCCATGCCCTTCCGAACCGTCCATGTCCCGGGGAATCCGGAAGCCCCGAGCGTTCCGTCGGCCATGGAAACGTCGTCCCGATCCTCTCATGTCCCCGCCGAAGTCGCGACGAAAAGCCCTTCGGCCCGACAATTCGTGGATTGGTTCGTTCCGATGGTGGACTCGGTACTCTCCGAATTTCCCCATCTTGAAGATTTTCCGAAGAGTCTCGCGACCGCCCAGGCGGGCTTGGAAAGCGGGTGGGGAAATTCGTACGCCGCGAAAAATCGGAACAACCTCTTCGGATTGACCGACGGACGCGGATCCCTGAGGAGCTTCGAAACGGTCGAAGATTCCGTCCGCGCGTACTTCCGAACGCTCGCGAAACACGCGGCGTACTCCGATTTTCGGGAGAAGCTCGGGAAGGTTCCCGTCTACGAACTGACCCACGAGCTCGGGAACTATTCCGAAACCCCGGATTACCCGAACCGGCTGAACGCCCTCATTCGCCATCTCGGGCTCCGCCACCTGGACGCCGCGAAGGGTTCCGACGCCAATCCGTCGTAATCCGTCCTCCGAAACCGAACCGCTTCCGCACCGCCCCGTCGGGCAGGTTGCGTCCCGGTCGGCCGGAAGGAACGAAACCCGCCCCTTGCGAGGGGCGGGTTTTCGATTACGCGGCATCGATGACGTTTCATCACGACTGTCCTTTCCAAGGACGTTCGGACATTCCTTGGTACGCCCGAACGGCCCGTTCCCCGGATGGGGTCATGAGAAAGGATAGAAGAACGGTTCGGCACCGCTGGGCGGCATCTTCGAGCTGAACAATCGAAACCCCCCATTTTTCCATACAATCCCGGAGGGGCTTCCGGGTTTTCCAAAGCCCTATGAGTTCGGGAAGGAATTTTTCGGCTAATTCGTGCGAATCCACGGCGCCGGCCCTAAGTGCGAAATATGCCTGCCTCAACCGATTTCCGCGTCTTCGAATCGCCACGTAGTCTTCGCTTCCGACCCCGAATCATCGGAGTACTTCCGCGAAAAATTCCGCGAAAGACTCATAGAACTCGTCTTCCATAACGGAACGCGGCCGGTTCGGAATGATCCTGAGGAGCTCGGTATAAGCTTCGCGTTCCTCTTGGAAGGCGCGCTGAAGTCATGCCCGTTCTTCCCGCCAACTTTTCCGTTCTTGGGCGAAGGAAAGTTCCGCCTCCGTTTTTTCGCTTTTGAGTTTGGGAATCTCGGCGAGCGCTTCGGCCACGCGTTTTTCAATGGAAAGTCCCCGTCATTCCCGGCCGTTTCGAAGTTTGCTCAGGGAAACTTCGATCCTTCCGAGGGACGACTCCGCCGACTCCGCCCTCGCTTGGTAAATTCGGACTTCGTTTTCCAAAACTTCGACATGGCCTGCCAGTCCGGCAGCCCGCTCTTCCGCCGACTCCGCCCGCCTCCGCTCTTCCGCGGCAGCCCGCCTCCACTTCCCGGTTTCCCGTCGTTCCGATTCCAAATCTTGCGTCATTTTGGCACGGTCGGAAAGGAATTTCGAAATGGCTTCGCGAAATCGCCCGTTCATGTCGGAGAGCTTTTTTTCCAATTCGCGGGAACGGATGCCGCCGCGGGCGGCTTCCTCCTCGAGCGAACCGATCCTTCGGAGCGCCCGCCCAGCCGCTGCGCCCGCTCCGTTCTTTTCGACGGCTTCTATGGAGTTCTTGACCAGGGTTCGAACTTGGGAAGCCGCATCCTTCGAAAAATTCGTCGAACGCCCTTCCAGAAGGATTTCATGGCTCCGTTCGACCGTTATGACGGCGCCATCCCGGCGAAACGTCCGGACGAGCCCGTCGATCGCCGCCGAAAGCCTCGTAGCGACGGTTTCCGGGTCGCTCGATCCGAGCGCGCGGTCGACTTCCGACTCGAACGCGAAAAGAATCTTCGCATCCAATGCCCGTCGCGCCTCTTTTGTTCGCGGGCCGGAATCCGGCCACTCGAGCGCGACCGCGTCAAAAAGGGCGGAGATTTCCCCGCGAATTCGGAATTCCGGCTCCGAGCGCTCCTGTGTCGTTTCCCGGGAGTTCATATTCGATAGCAAGATATCTAGAATACGCATTTGTCAATATTTATCGCGCGAAAGGATCAGAGGAATCGGTATCGCCAAAAATTCCGACCGGATTTCCGGTTCGGACGCCGGGAAATCCGAAACGGAAAAACCGGGCCAAAGG
>CAZINU010000025.1:0-8951 GCA_964540725.1 uncultured Candidatus Peribacteria bacterium | reverse complement strand
CGCCATTACCGAACTATTCCCTTAAAAGTGTCCGCTTTTATTCTTGAATCTTTCACTCTTTGGGGCTTATCCAACGAGCGTCCGGTCGTACGAGAACGTTTCTCCGGCCTTGAAGAAGCGGGCAAGCTCCTTAGCGGCGGTTTCCTCGCTATCAGAGGAGTGGATGATATTGTTGTCGATGTTCTTCGCGAAGTCGCCGCGGATGGTTCCGGGGAGCGCGTCGATCGGGTTGGTCGCGCCGCAAAGGCTGCGGACGACCTTGATGGCCTCGTACCCTTCGAGCGCGACGGCGACGATCGGGGAGGACATCATGTAGGCCGCCATGGCCGGGAAGAACGGCTTGGAGGTGAGGAAATCGTAGTGTTCGTTTACGATAGCGTCATCGAGTTGCATCATCTTGAGACCGACGATTTTGAGACCCTTGCGTTCGAAGCGGGCGAGGATTTCGCCGGAAAGCGACTTCTGTACGGCGTCGGGCTTGAGGAGGACGAGCGTGCGTTGCATGGTGGTTGGATAGGTGGAAAATTAAAACCGGCCGGATTATATGGGAAGAACGTCCGAAAGCAAGGGGAACGGACGGAGTCCTACCCGGTTTTTTCCACAATCTCCCATACCCGCTTCTGAAATACGAATCCTGCGCGATCGTCGACGAATTTCGAATAGCCTCCGTCCGAAAGCCTTTCGAACGCCCTTTTTACGGGATATGCCGATTTCCCGGTTTTTTCATCGTACGCACTCGTAAAAAGAGTGCCGGAACGAAGGGGTTTCTTAAAGGCGAAACGGGAAACCGCATCGAAAAGAAAGAGGTTTCGCGAGGCGACGCCACTACGTCGGAAGGTCTCCGCGACCCCGATGAAATAGAGATACGAAGAATCCCAGCATTCTTCCGTGGAATCCCCTATTTCCCCCCAAAATTCCGTAACCCCGTCACGTTCGCCGTAAAGGTACGCCATGGAGAATCCGTTCTTTTCTTGTCGCGCTACGAATACGACGGAGCCTTCGAAGTCCAATTTCCAGATTTCGGAAAAATTCTTTTCCTGATAATCCCCGTGGGAAATATATTTTCAACTGTACAATTCGAAACGCTCAACCGCTCAGGAGGGCAGTTCTTCATAAGATACGCGATGAAGGACCAGCTGGGCGGCCTCGCCCGAAACGTCCGACGGATACGGTTTCATGTTCGCACGATACCACGAAACGTTCCGGTATGCAAAAACTCCCATGAAACGAAAAACCCCTTTTCAGGGGCTTTTCGAGTAGTCGGAACGACGATCCGGCCGAGTTAGAATCCGAGTGCCTTCGAGACTACCTTCGCGATTTCGGCGCGGGTAATCGGGGCGTCTGGGCGGAAAAACCGCTTTCCGTTCGAAAGCTGTCCTTCGAAGAATCCGTACGATTTCGAAGCTTCCACGTACTTGGCGAGGCTGTGGCCCGACGAAACGTCGGCGAAGCTCGACGTCGCGGGAAATTTCGGGGAAAGCACCAGGGAGCTTACCATGATTTTCGCAACTTCGGCGCGAGTAATCGGATCGTTCGGACGGAATCGTTCCGATTTCATGACGATGCCGTTGGCCGTAGCATACCGAACGTACTGGGCATACCACGCGCTTTGGGGTACGTCCGAGAATGCGATTTTTTCCGAAGACGCGGAAGCGAGATCCCATCCGGCGGAATTTCCGAGAATTTTCAAGAATTCGGCACGGGTCAGAGGATTTTCCGGCCGGAATTCCTGAGCGTTGTTGACGATTCCGCGTACGGCCAGTTTTTCGACGTACGACTTGGCCCAGTGTCCCGAAATGTCGCGGAACGTGAGTTTCGATACGGAGATCGAAGCTTCCGGAACCGAAACGGTTCCCCTATCGCCAGTCAAAGTCAGAATCGGTTCGGCTCCGTTATCGGTCGCGACCGTATCGTCGGAGGGGGGTTCGTTTCCGGAAGTCCGTTGGACGGAAACGCCCGAAGAAGTTGCGGACGACGGGGATTTCGTGCCTACGAAACCGCTGCCGCCCCCTCCGCCTCCGCCGGAAGAGGAGCTGCTCGAGGAAGAAGCGGCCTTCGTCGTTACCGTGTACGTATCGGAAACTCCGCCGATCGTCAAAACGACGTTCGAGGCCGTCGAATTGGAAGCGCTCGACGTGGCTTTCGCTTTGACCGTGCTTCCGCTCGAGACCGTTCCGGTCGCGCCGGTGTACGATCCGCCGTCGATGCTGTAAAGTCCGCCGGAAACCGAAATCGTCGCGGCGACGTTGATGCCGGAAACGGTAATGGCGTTCGATTCGTAGGCGGTCGAGAGTTCGGCGCCCGTGACGTCGGTAAACGAGAAGGCGTTCGGGGTCGAATCCGAGGGCGAAGCCAGGGCGAAGAGCGAGAATTGCGTCGAGCCGAACGAACAGGCTCCCGAAGCGCCGACGGAACAATCGGCGAGATACGAGTAACTCGTTCCGCCGTCGGTGGAACGGTAGACTTTCAGGGTTTGTCCGGAGAACGCGGTACCGACTTGGATAGTAACCGTCGCCCCGGTTCCCCCGGTAAGCGTGAGTTCGGCATTCGGGCTTCCGATCTGGTAAACCGTTCCCGTGAAGGAATATCCGGTTGCGGTCGTTCCGGTTCCGGAATTCGACGTCGGCGTCGGGGCTTGGAACACTCCGTCCCATGATCCGGATGCCGAAATGGTCGTTCCGCTCATGGCGATGGAAACCGACGATCCGCTCGAAGAATCGCTCGCGACGAGGAGGGTTCCGGTGCTGGCGAACGTCGCGCCCGTCGACGTGGCGCCGCTCAGGTAGGCGGATCCGGTTGCCGTAACCGTTCCGGTCGAGGAGAGATCGACGATCGCGGGCGTTTTAAAGCTCGAAACCGAAGAAGCGGATCCGGTATATCCGGCTGCCATTCCGTACGTCCGGTAGTAGTAAGTCGTATCCGCGGAAAGTCCGGAGAGCGTTATCTGGTGGGAGGTTCCGGCCGAGCTACCGGCTTGCGACGAACCGAGGGATCCGGAATTCGTTCCGTAGAGGACCGTTCCGGTAGAAGACAGGTCGGTCGCAAACGATACGACGGCCTCCGTCGACCCGGAAAGCGAAACGGAAATTCCGGTCGGAGCGTCGGGGATCCGCACGAGGCCGATGGAAACCGACCCGGTATTTCCGGAAAGGTCCGTCGCGACGGCGGTAACGGCGTTATTGCCGGCGGTCAGTCCCGTCAGGGTAAGCGACCACGTTCCGCCCGTCAGGGAAGCCGAAAGTCCGTTCACGGAGACGGAGGCGACCCCTCCCGTATCGGAAACGGAACCGGTCAGGGATACCGTCGACCCCGTAATTTGCTGGGTGTCGGAGTGGGAAGAAACGGCGACGACGGGGGCAGTCGTATCCGGTATCGCGACCGAATAGGACAAAACGTTCGAGGCCGAAGAATTCGCGTTTCCGGCAGGGTCGGCGAAGGTTCCGGTACCGATTTGGACAGTGAGCGTTCCGGTCGAAACCGTCGGAGTGACCGTGAAGGAGTATCCGGTTGCCGTATCCTGTGAGAATCCGCTTGCCGTACCGTTCGAGACGGAGATGTCCGATACCGAGAATCCGGAGGCGGTTTCCGAAAGTACGGCCGTTACCGAGAACGCTCCCGTCAACGTGGAGGGCGCCGAAGACGAAAGGGTCGCCGACGGGGCGACGGGGTCGAACGAGACGCTCGAAGAATCGGTCGTTGCCGTCACCGTATCGCCGGCGTTTCCGATCGTGTCGGAAAAACCGATGGCAAATGCCGGCGATACGAGAACGCCGGTGGAAGTGACGGTTCCGGTTGCCGACCAGTGGGTTCAGCTTCCGGTAACGGACAAGGAACTTCCGTTATTGACGCCTGACATGGTGGCCGTAACGCCCGTGAGCGTTTCGCTTCCGGTGAACGAGAGCGAAACGGTATCGCCAAGTTTCGCGAGGGATCCCGAGAAGACGTTGTTCGAAGAAACCGTCACATCCGTAAGGATCGGTTTGAAATCGAACGTCGTGAAATGGGAGGCGTCGAACGTACAGGTCTGGGTTCCGCCTACCGAGACCGCGCAGAGCAGGTTCGAAAGAATTCCGGAGGACGTGAGGACGTTGCCGTCGTTATCCCGTACGACGACGGCGGACGGATCCATGGATCCGGGGGTGAACGGTTGTCCGGAGAAGTAGACGTCGAGAGAAGCTCCGGCGCTCTGGAACAGCGAACCGGAGGCGGTGCTTCCGGAAGAAACCGCGAACCCTACGCGCCCGTTCGTCATATCGAGGTAGCTTCCGAGATTCTGGAGGAACGAGATGGTTCCGGAATCCGTCAAGTTGAGTGCTCCGGAAAAGGTGATTTTTCCGTATCCGGTTTTCTCGAAATACAATCCCGAGTATCCCGTGACGTTCGCGTTCGTGACGCCCGTAAAGTTATTCGCGATGCCCGCGGCGGTGACGCCGGAGCCGATGCCGGCGTAGAGCGACTGCCAATCGAAGGCCGTCGCGAAGGTTCCCGCCGTCAGCGAGGTCGAATTACCGGCCAGGTCGGTTGCCGAAACGACGTAGAGGTAGGTCGTGTTCGATTGGAGTCCGGAAACCGATCCGGTAAGATTGCCGGCCGTTCCGGTCAGGGAAACCGATCCGGTTCCGCCTCCGGAAACCCCGGAATACGAGAGGGTCGCTCCCGAGAAATTCGCGTCGGTGACGGCGATGCCGGAGAAGGCGGCCGTTCCGGTTCCCACGGTGACGGTTCCGGTCGAGGAGACGGCCGGAAAAGTCGCGTCGACCGTCAGCGTTCCGGTAATGCCCGATGCGCTGAGCGCCGGAACGGACGTATAGACGGAGCCGCTGAGCGCGTACGTCCCATCGGTGAGCATCGAGAGGTTCAGCGGCGATATCGAACCCGTATTTTCGCCTCCGGCTCCGGATACGTACGACCCGGAAGCCATGACGTCGCTTCCGGAAAGGACCTCGGCGACGATAAAGTCTCCCGGATCGAGCGTTCCGCTGAGCGCGAAGTTCAGCGAGTACGACCCGGAATTCGTAGCGTTCACGTATCCGCCGTTCGATCAGGAGAGGGCGTTCGCCGGATCCCCGTCGATGACGGCCGCGCTCGAAACGAGCGGCTGGAAAGACGAAAGGGCCACCAGGAACGCGGAAATTCCCGAAATGGCCCTTTTCATCTTCCGAAGTGTTTTCCCTTTGCCCATAGGACGAAAAGATTACGGAAGTAGTCCCGTAAGTGTATCCTTCCCAAACCGGGAATCAATCCCCTTCTCCGATTTTCGTGAAAAACGCGTTGACATTTGCCAAAACGTTTTCGTTAGGTGTGGAACGTATGTCAAGAACCCCTTCCCTCCGCTATTTCTTCAGGATGTTTACGAACGTTTCACTCGGAATCGCGACTTTTCCGAATTGTTTCATCTTCTTTTTTCCCTCCTTCTGTTTTTCGAGGAGCTTGCGTTTGCGCGATACGTCGCCGCCGTAGAGTTTGGCCGTGACGTCCTTTCGGAGCGCGGAGATATCTTCGCGGGCGATGACATGGTTTCCGAGCGCGGCTTGGATGGCGATGGCGAACTGCGCTTTGGGAATGTTCTCTTTCAGTTTCCGGCAAATGTTTCCGCCAATCGTCCGGGCGCGGCTCGAATGGACGATCATGGCGAAGGCGTCGACCCGTTCGCCCGCCACGAGGATGTCCATGCGTTGGAGATCGTCCATCTGGTAGCGGAGGAATTCGTACGAGAGCGACCCGTATCCGGACGAGATGCTTTTGAGGTCGTCGTAAAAATCGCCCACGAGTTCGGCCATGGGGATTTCATAGGACAGCACGACGCGACCGGCGTCCAAGTAGTGCTGTCCCGTGAATTTTCCGCGTCGGTCTTGGCAGAGTTGCATGAGTCCGCCGACGTATTCCGACGGGGTGATGATTTCGATTTTCGCGATAGGTTCCTCGATATGGAGGAAATTCCCCGGCTTCGGCAAATCTTCGGGATTCGAAACGGAGATTTCGGTACATGCGCGGCCTTCGAATTCGACGACTTCCGGCCGGTTGCGCGGATATTCGGCCGCATGGTCGCCCGCGATGACGACCTTGTACGTGACCTGCGGCGAGGTCATGATGACGTCCATGTCGAATTCGCGCCAGAGCCGTTCTTTGACGATGTCCAAATGCAGGAGCCCGAGGAATCCGCAACGGAATCCGTGGCCGAGCGCGGGCGAAACCTCGTTCTCGGTGGAGAGCGAAGAATCGTTCAGCATGAGCTTGTCGAGCGAATCCTTCAGCTTGGGATATTCGTCGGTATCTACCGGATACACTCCGGCGAAGACGAACGGGGTGATGCGCTTGAATCCCTCGATCGGCACCTTCTTTTCGGCGGAACCGCGGAAGACGGTGTCCCCCACCTTCGCTTCGGCCACGGTTTTGAGCCCCGTGACGACGTACCCGATTTCCCCTTCGTGAATGACGCCCACGGGGTCGTACTTGGGACGGAAGCACCCCACTTCGAGCGCTTCCATTTTGGAGCCCGTATGGACGAGTTCGAGCGGGTCGCCCTTCTTAATCGTTCAGGAAAACAGCTTCAAATAGATGACGACCCCCTTGTACGTGTCGTACTGGGAATCGAACACGAGCGCCTTGACGGCGCCGGTTTCGGCATCCGGGGACGCGTTGGGAACGAGCTGGGACGATCTATCGAGTTTCTTCGGCTCGGGAACGCGCTCGATGACGGCGTCGAGAATGGATTCGACGTTTTGCCCGGTTTTCGCCGAAACCGGAATGATTTCCGTGGGGTCGCACCCGAGGAGCGAGACGACTTCCTTCGTGACGCGTTCGACGTCGGCCGACGGAAGGTCGATCTTATTGAGAACCGGAATGATCGCGAGATCGTTTTCGAGCGCCAAATAGACGTTGGAGAGCGTCTGGGCTTCGATGCCCTGCGTCGCGTCGACGACGAGAACGGCGCCTTCGACGCTCGCGAGCGAGCGCGAGACTTCGTATTGGAAGTCGACGTGGCCCGGAGTGTCGATCAAATTCAGTTCCACCCCCTTCCATTCCATGCGGACGGGCGTAAGCTTGATGGTAATGCCGCGCTCCTGCTCGATATCCATGGTATCGAGGGTCTGTTCCCGCATGTCGCGCTTCGACATGGCCCCGGTGATTTCGATCAGGCGGTCGGCAAGGGTCGACTTTCCGTGGTCGATATGGGCGATGATGCAGAAATTTCGGATGGAATGCATTCTGGGGCGAACGGGTTGGAAACTGGAACGCGCGAGAGAGTACGGAAAGTTCGACATATTGCAAGGACTTCCCCGCTCACAAAAACGCGTTCGGGGACTTGAAAAACGCGAAAAGAAGGCGTACCATTCCGACGTTCGTACGAACCGCCCCGTTTTCCGTTCCGTCCCGCGTACCATGGCCGACCGTCCCGAACCCCCTTCCCGCCCCCTCTGGAAACCTCCGAAAAAGGAGAGTTTCCAGAGTGCGGGAACGTACCCGCTCTCGATCGTGGCGGTCGGGTTTTTGGACGAGGTCCGGTCGATGCGGATGGCGCTCGATTACCTAAACGCCGCCGTCGAAATTCTCGACTCTCCGGAAATGAGGGAAGCGCGCTACCGGAACGACCGCGAAGAATTGAGGGTTCTCGCCGAGCGCATCCGTTCGGAATGCGAATACATCGTCGCCATGTTCGAAAACCGGGCCGAGTTCCGAAAAAAGGAAGTGCGGAGATTGGGCGAATGGGTCTCGAAGCAGACCGTAAGACTCATTACGAAACCCCATGCCGTCGCGAGCTACGATGCGACCGCATACCATTTGCTCCGCTTCCATTCGGGACTCTCGAGAATGTTGAACGACCAAGAAAAGGCCGCGTAGGTCGGCTACCGCATCGAAAGTCCGTATTTCTCGGGATTCCGAACCGTCGAAATGACCCGGCCGTCCGAAAGGACGAAGAGCGCGTCGACGGATTTTCGCCGCGCGATTTCCGGGCCGGCTTGGGGGCCTGCCGCGAAAAATCCCGTAGCGAGC
The DNA here is from genome assembly GCA_964540725.1 of uncultured Candidatus Peribacteria bacterium. Taxonomy (GTDB): domain Bacteria; phylum Patescibacteriota; class Gracilibacteria; order BD1-5; family UBA2023; genus JANJWP01. Next base: position 956 of record CAZINU010000025.1, on the reverse strand, counting down.
GCGTCGGAAAGGGCTCACGTTCTTTCGAAGACCGTGACGGAGGCGAGTCATTCGGATGAAGCTCCGTACGGCGAGATAATATGGTGCAATTCCCGGCCGTCCGGAGTTTTCCATCTCCGAACGGAAGATCCCGAGGTCGAAATCGCGGCGTTCGAAATTCGGACGGTTCCGATGGCTTCTCACGCGACGAAGGGTGACGCGATGGCGATCGAATGGGAATTTTCTCGGCCGCCGTCCGTTGACGCGACGACATCGCCCCCGAAATCGAGCACGAAATCGGCGAACCCCCTCGATTTGAGAAAACTTGCGATTTCATCGGCCAGGAATCCTTTTCCGATGGCGCCAAAATCGAGTTTCGCACCCACGGGCAGCATGGCCTCCGAGCCTTCGATTCGGAATTCGGAGAAGGCTGGCGGCTCGGAAATTCCGGATTCGGAAGGACGGAATTCGGATTCGGCTTCGAATGGGCGGACGTACCCGATTCCGGAAACGTCGAAAAACGGATTGAAATATCCTTCGGAAATTTCGAACGCCCGCGCCGCGGTTTCGGAGAGGCGAAAAAAGCGCTCGGAAACCCGGAGCTTCCCGATTCGGTTCAACGTCGAAAGCGGCGAATCCGGACGAAACCTCGAGAATTCCGCCTCGAAGTCGGCAATGAGCGATCTCGCGTCGCGAACGGCTCCGTCCAAAGCCGGATTCCCGACGGAACGGACGCTGATCGTGAAAACGGAACCGAGTGCCGCGAACGCGTATCGGAAACGGAACGGGGCGGACGATTCGGGATTCACGGCTATTTCTGGGAAGCGAGGAATTCGTTAAAGGCCGCCACCGTCAGGCTCGCTTGCGAAAATGCCTCGACCTTGAGGCCTTTTACCGGCTTTCATTTCACGATGCCGTTGATTCCCGCGGCGAAGGCCCGTTGTTGGGGCGAATCCGGTTCGACGATTTCGACCGAT
>CAZINU010000024.1:0-9500 GCA_964540725.1 uncultured Candidatus Peribacteria bacterium | reverse complement strand
GCTCCGCTCCGGTTTCCTTCCTTCTTTCCGCTCTTCCTTCTTTCGGTCGGAAGCGCCGATCTGATCGGATTTGACGGGCATGTCGGGGCGGTCGCTCCGCTCGGACGGACGGACGGAAGCTTCGGCGGCGGGCGGTTCGGACGTTTCGACGGACGGCGCGGCCGGGAAAACCGAGGCCTTAAGCCAGTCCGGAAGATCGTCGGACGGAGCCGGGGACGGAGCCGGGGAAACGGCGGCTACGTCGGATTCCGAGGTGCCGGGGATTTCTTGGCGGATTTCTTCGGAAAGCTCGGCGGAATCAATGCCTTTAAGCCAGTCCGGCAAATCGGACGCGGGGGCGGGCTCCGGCGAGGCGGCGAGCGCTTCGGCGGGGGCCGGTTGGGGCGTTTCGTCGGACGGAACTTCGGGGACGGGTTCGGGCGTCCCGATCGATTCGGGAACGTCGGAAACCGGAGCGGGCCCTTCGGTTGCGGGAGTTTCGGAGGAAACCGCGCCCTTCAGCCAATCGGGAAGGTCGTCGGAAACCGGGGATTCCGAAGCGGGAGAAAGCGGTTCCGGGAAATCGTCGGACGGAACTTCGGGGATGGGTTCGGGTGCGGAAGCCTCCATGCCCTTGAGCCAGTCCGGCAAGTCGGACGCGGGGGCGGGCTCCGGCGAGGCGGCGAGCGCTTCGGCTGCGGCCGGTTGGGGCGTTTCGTCGGACGATGCGGATTCGGCGACGGGGGCGGAAGCCGTATCGAGGGAACTTCCGCGGAGCCATGCCGGAACCTCCGAGGGGGCGGAATCGGATTCCGCCGCTTCGGGGATTTCTACGGAATCTTTTTCCGCTTCGGCCGTGACGGAGGTTTCCCGAATCGGCTCTTCGCGTCGGGCGGGCGCAGTGGCCGCCACGTTCGCGAGGGGATCGGCAACCGGAGCCGGAGCTGCGGGAGCCGGAGCTGCGGGAGCCGGAGCTGCGGGAGCCGGAGCGGAGCCGGAGTCCGAATGGGTCTTCCCCGAGAGCTTCTCGATAATGAAATCCTGAAAAGAAATGGCCGGATTCTGGTTCGCGACCTTGTAGTAGGCGAACAACAACAGGAGGAGGACCGGAATGACGAGCAGGAGAATTCCGACGGTCTTGCCGAATCCGAGCGCGAAACTTACGAGCGTGGCGAAGAACGATCCGTCGGTTTCGGCCGTTCCGGCGCCTTCGTTCGCGGTCGGAACGTTCGATTGGCCGCCGTAGATGATGACCTCAAGCTGGGACTTGATGATAACCTTGTCCTTATTCTCGATATTCTGATCGTCCTTGACGTACTCGAGAATCTTCTTGCCGAGTTCGCGGTTCAATTCGACGTTCGTGGGATGCGACAGTATCTCGTCGACGAGCCCCGGCTTGTCCTTCGTTCCGACGATTTCCTCGTAGTGCGGGTTCGACTGGGGAACGAGCGATTTCAAAACGCTAACCGCGAGCGCGATTTCGTCGTTCGTCTGATCGTCGGAAACGAGGAACGCGTCGAGAATCGAGACCATCTCGTCCTTCGAAGCGGCGTCCATGTCGAGTTCCGAGAGGAACGACTGGAAGTCGATGACGATCTTGGTCTTTTCCCGGGAATCGAACCAGTTCTCCTGAAGGGACGAGAGGTACTGCATGAGTTTCATGCGGTCCTGCTCGGGAGCCTTCGTACGGATGAGGTCTTTCAAACGTTCGATTCCGACCTTGTCGGATTCGGAAATGTCCTTCGGAGTCGCGGCGTCGGTCGAACCGGAAGCCGTCTCCTCGGATTTGTACGCGAGCAGGATCGTTACCTCCTTCGATTCGATCTCCTTTCCGGAAGCGTCGAGAATAGCGAGGCGGACCTTGCGTTCCCGATTCCCCTTAGAAAGGTCCCGGAGCGCGAACGCGGAGCCGCGGAGATACGAATCGGTCCCCTTGTTGTCGACGTCGTCGGCAGCTTCGCCGTTCAGGTCGGAATCGCGGGAAACGTCGGCATCGATGAGGTACTTTCCGATTTCGCCGCGGGATTCCCCGAGATAGAGGAAGACCGGGTCGCTCGGATCCGTCACTTCGATGACGGAATCCTTCGCCTTGGGGTAGGAAAGGACGATGAGGCGGTCTTCGGATTTCGCGATGCGGGCAGCGTTGATCGAATCCTTCCGGACGTTCGATTCGACGTATTTGCTGGACTTTCCGTCGGATACTTCCAGGCGGACGACCATGGTCGAGAGGTCGTCGGTATCGGCGAATTCATACGAGAACGTGTTGACGTCGGTCGACGTAACGCCGTTGGAGAGACTCCAGCGAACCTTCGAATAGACGCCCGGCGTCGTATTCACGAAGACGAATTTCCGACCGACCGCGAAGTATTCCATGCTCGGCTTCAAATCGTTCTTTACCGTAATCGTCTGGTATTTCGTATTCGAAATGCCCTTGTAGGTCACCTTCACCTTCATGGCGTAGGTTCCGGAAACGTCGTAGGCGTGGGTGACGGTGGGCTCTTTCGTCGATTCGTCGTAAAATCCGTCGCCGTCGAAATCCCACTTGTACTCGGCCTTGTCGCTCACGTCCTGCTGGAGAACGTTCTTTACGATGGCGTCGAATTTCACCTCTTTGCCGGCGGAGACGTTCGTGTTGTCGGCCTTGAGCGTGATAAGGGGGGTATTGATATTGTCGGAAACGAGCGTGATGGAGTAGCGTTCCTCGCGTTCCTGTTCGGAATTCACCTTTTCGCCGTTGGAATCTTCCATCGTGACGGCGAAATAGTATTTGCCGTTGATGCGGGGGAGGACGAAGGTCGTTTTCGGGCTCCGGGTAATCCGGAAGTCCTGGGGTTCGGGGTCGGAGTCGGTATAGTAGTACCAGAGGTACGACGTAATGACGCCGTCCGGATCGGCCGCGTTGTTCGCGGTGACTTCGACGACGACCGGATCCGCGTCGGACTTTTGGGCGGCGATACCGATCGAAGCGAGAGAAGGCTTGACGTTCTCCACCTTGACGAAGGTTTTCATGCCGCTCGTTTTTCCCGTCTTCTGCGAACGGACCGTCAATTCGACCGGAAAGCATCCGATTTCGTCGAATTTATAGGTGAAATCGCGTTGGGTCGAGGTCTTGCTTCCGTATTTCCAGAAGTACGAGAGGCCGTTCGTCGTACCGTCGACGTTGACGGATTCTTCGGCCGTGAACCGAACGGTTCCCACGCGATCGACGACGTACGCGTCGGAATCGCCGCACGCCGATTCGGTCGGGAAGAGGGCGTCGCTGTCGCGCTTTACGCCGATGAGGGCGAACGGGGAATCGGCATCGGTGACGTACACCTTGCGGGTAATCGAATTCTGTCCGACGCTGCCTCCGCCGCGAACGGTCAACCGAACGTCGAACGTGCCGGATTTCAGGAACGAGTGGGAGACGCGTCCTTCGCTCGAGAGGTCGTTCGTTCCGTCCCCGAAGGACCATTCGAACGCGTTGGCCTCCTTGGACTCGGCGACGAAGTGCACCGGAGTTCCGACCTTCGCGATTTTAGGCGTGGACGAAAGCTTGACCGACAGGAGGGAGGTGACTTCGAAATCCTTGCGGACGGAATGGGTTTTTCCTTGCTCGTTGGTCACTTCCAAGGCGATCTTATGAGTTCCGAGGGTCGAGAACGTATAGCGCCCCATCGCCCCGCTCCTCTGCGCGTCGGAAAGCTGGACCCGCTCCCCGTCGATATTCCAAGCGAACGTGAGTTGGGAAGCTTCCAAGGAATCCGGGTCGTAGGTTTTGGTCGCGTCGAGAATGACGGAATTCGGAGTTTCCGCCGACGTCGGGCGAACGTCGAAGGCCGCGACCGGATTCTTCGAATCGACGAAAATATTGAGCGTGTCCGTATCCTGCTTTCCGTTCGGGGAAAGGGTTTTCAATTGAACGACGTAGCGTCCGGGGCGCGGGAATTTGTAACTCGTCGTGGCGAGCTTGGAGGCGTGGAGGGATTTTCCGCTCTCGGCCTCGAGCACGTTCCACTCGTAGGAAAGGGGCGTGCCTCCGATATTGGGATTGGCTTGGAATTTGAATTCTTCGCCCGCGAATCCCTGGGTCTTGTCGGCGCGGATAGTCGCCATAGGATCCTGGACGATGAGATCGAACTCTTTGACGACCTCCTGCTTTTCGTTGGTCGTGAGCGTAAGCTTGACACGGTACGTCCCCTCGCCCGCGTACGTCTGCCGCTCGAGGCGGGGACGTCCGTCGTACGAACGGGCGACGCCGTTTCCGAAGACCCACGACGTTTTAACGATGGCGGCGCCGCCGGTCGCCTGCGAAGCGGTCGCGTCGAGAAGGATTCCCGCGCGTCCGGTCAAGGGCGTTACCTTATGGCGGTCGGCGCCGGAAATATTTTGGCCGTTCGCGAACAGTACGACGTTGGCGAGCCTCGGAAGCACGGAAATGTCGATGCTCGTCTGGAGCGGAAGCACGTCGGTTTTCCCGCGCGAATTCCGGCTTGCGGAAAGAACGTCGAGGAAAACGGTGTAGGTCCGCTCTTCTTTGAACGTATGCATGACCGACGGACCGGTTCCGATCGTCGTACGACCGGTCGGGGTTTTCATCCACCATACGTAGTTTCCGCGGGGGGTGACGACGCCGGAGGGGTCGCGGAATTCCTCGACCCGGAACGTGACCGAGAGCGGAGCGTTTCCGGAAGACGGGGTTGCCGCGGCTTTCCCTTGGATTTTGGGAATCTTCGCTTTTTTGAAGTAGTTGACGAGGGCCGTCGAAAGATCGTTGATCTTCGCGTCGGACCCCGGATCCTTGCGGACGACTTCGATGGACGTGACGACGGCGTTCGCAAGGAGCGAATTCTCGGAAGCGTATACGTCGGCAAACGTCTGCATAGAGGCGTTCACGAGGTTTTTCAATTTCAGAAGGTCGCCGTCTTTCAACCGTCCGTCCACCTTGTACGAACGGTCGAGTTCGACGAGGAGGTCTTCGATTTTGAGGCGGTATTCCTGGAACGTTCCCACGACGGCCTGGTCTACGGACGCCTCGGCATGGGCCGACGGAACGAATTCGGCGGCGGAAACGGCCCGGAAGAAGAAGTTCGTGATGGCGTACGCGAGGAAGATGAGCAAAAGCCCGAGCCCGACCGTTCGGATCGTTCCCTTGGCCTTCTTCACCTTTTCCTCGTCCCCGGACGACGTCATGACGACGAATCCGGAAAACAGGAGATAGGCCACGGCGACCAAAGCGAGGAACCCGAGAAGGTACACGACGACCTTCTGGAGGTATTTGGAAGCCTTGTCTTCCTTTTCGATATCGTTAATGTCGCGCTTTACGATTTCGGTTCCGCGTTCGATGGAACAATCGCTGCGTCCATCGCAGTACGGAACTTGGTCGGCGCAATCGAATCCGAAGATGCACGTGGCGGAAACGTCGGGAACCGCGGAATCCGGAGCGAGCGCCGAAAGGGCGGCCAAGGGAACCGTAGCGGCGAGGATGGCGGCGAAGCGTTGGAACGTGCGTGCGTGCATGGTGCTTGGAAGGTGGTAACCGGGGCCTTTTCAGACCTTTCCGTGATGCTACCACATTTCCGGGCGCCGAGCAAACATTCGCTTATTTTTTACACGATTCCTCGTAATTCGCCCCTTCTATGAGGTGTCGACGGAGGCATTTGACCGCGTCGTCCAAGTCTGAAAGGACGGCTCTCGCGGGCTTCAGCGTGCCGTCGGAGTTTTCCGCGACCGCTTCCCATTCGGTCGGAAACCCCCGGTTGAACGCGGCAAGTTTTCCATCCTGGACGGGAAGGAAGCTTTCGTACTTTACGCGGGGAAAATCCTTGTCGATGACTTGGTCTTTTCGAAAATCGAGAAGTTCGTTTCGGGCCGGGAGATAGTACGGAAATTTCGTGAGGTACGATTCCTGCGAACTCTTCTGGGCCAAGTGGCGGAGGAAATCGAATCCGGCTTCCGGGTACGCGGAATACTTGGAAACGGCGAAATACCGGTACCGTGCCAGGTTAACCGGCTTCTTCGGATCGACGGACGGAACCGCGGTGGCACGCAGGGCGCGCTTCGGAAGTTCCGCGTCCTGCGTGCGTTTGAACGCGTATTGGATTTCGCGCAGGAGGCTCGGATACCCGAACACGATGCCGACCTTGCCCCGGACGAACAGATCGACGGCGGTAATGCCGAGGCGGTCCATTTCGCCTTTGAGCGCAATGAGGGAGTTTCCGTTGGATTCGACGCCCGAAGGGGTTTCGGCGGCCGACGCTCCATACGCGAAATACTGGGTCGCGGCCTTTACGGCATCCCCGTCGTTCAACCGCTCGGAAGATTCGACCCCGTGCTGGACGAGGAAGAGCGCGAGGAGATCGGAAGCCCCCGGGACGTATTTGCCCGGAAGGCCGGCGCCGACCAGGACGCGCTCGGGAGAGGAGGCGTACCCCCCTTCCCCGCCGTCGGAGGCGGAGACGTCGGCGACGCGTTCCTCGAGTTCCTTCCAGCTCGCGGGAACGCTGCCCGAGACGAGTTCGAGGTTATAAAACGCGCCCATGGTTTCGTATCCCATGGGAATGCCCCGGATTTCGGAGACGGTAATTTCCTTCCCCTCCTCGTTTTGAGTGACCCGTTCGGTCACGAGGGGGTCGAAAAGGCGGTCGAACGTCTTGGAGAATTCGTCGGCGGATATAACCGATGAAGGGAGCGGCTCGATCTTGTTTTCGAGAACCCCCGCCCCGTCGGACGAAAGCATGAAGACGTCGGGGGAATTCCCGTCAGCCATGACGTTCAGGAGGGTTTTTTCGTAGTCGGCGTAGCTCGCGAATTTCGTTACCTTCACGTCGGTATCCTTATACCGGTCGTTCTGCGACTTGAACGCTTCGACGATGTCCTTGTATCCGCCCGCGTCGTCTTCGACGACCCAGACGTTCAATTCTTTCGGCCCCTTCGGACCGGTATCCTTCTTTTGGCTCGAAAGGACGGAAAGGGTAATGCCGATTCCGAGAACCAATACGGCGATGACCGCGAAGAATATGAGTTTTTTTTGCGACACGGGAACGGGCTTTACGAAACGGGGATTCGAATGCGGCGACTATCCGGCGCGGGAAGCGATCTTCGCCCGGATTTTTTCCATCTCGGCAGGCTCGATCTTCTTCGCCTTCGCGAAATCGATGTCGGCCATGGAGTCGGCCGGAATGCAGTGCAGGTGGAAATGGGGAACGTCGAACCCCGCGACGACGAGGGCGACCCGGGCACATCCGACGGCTTCGACGATGGCCGGAGCGATCTTCTTGGCCGCGGCGAAGACGGCGAAGTACTCGGCGTCTTCGACTTGGAAGAAATGGTCGGTCTGGGTCTTCGGAACGATGAGAACGTGGCCGGGCCTGACGGGGTTGATATCGAGGAAAGCGAGGACGGATTCGTCTTCGTACACTTTGTAACAGGGGATTTCTCCCGCGACAATACGGGAAAAAACGCTCGGTTCGGACATGGAAGATTCGGTAAAAGCGGGGGAAAGTATACCCGGAACGGGGGGGATTGCAACGGTTCGGACCGTTTCGCCCCTTTACTTTTCGGTGCCGGCACGTACATTTCGGCCACTTTCTCCGCATTCGAGACCGACCGTGAACGACTCCCCTTCCCCGCTTTCGAAATACCGAATCCAAACGTTCGGGTGCCAGATGAACTACGCCGACTCCGAAAAGGTCGATATGGCGCTTTTCCAATCGGGCCTTCGAAAGACCGCGAAATTGGAAGAAGCCGACGTCGTCATCGTGAATACCTGCAGCGTCCGGCAGAAGGGCGAAGACCGGGTCTTCGGGTACGTTCGGGAAGTGAAGGCGCTTGCCGAACGCCTCTGAAAACGGATTCTCATCGGCGTGACGGGGTGCATGGTACGAAAAACCGGCATCGCGCGCCGGTATCTTCCGGCGGAATCCGAACGGCGTTCGCCGAAGGGGAAAATCCTCCTTCTTTCGGACGGGGCGTCGGCCTTCAATTGGGACGACGACCTTTTGAGCCGATCGCGCGATATCGATTTCGTCTTCCGAATCGAGGAGGTCGGAAGCCTTCCGAAGCTCCTCTCGGCCATTACGGGCGACGATATCGGAAACGACGAAAAATGGGAATCGTACCTCCGGATGCGCCAGACGCGCGAAAACCCGTTCCAAGCGAACGTCATCATCCAAACGGGGTGCGACAATTTCTGCGCGTTCTGCATCGTTCCGCACACCCGCGGACGCGAAGGGTCGAGGCCGCTTTCGGAGATCGTGGACGAAATCCGCGACGCGGTCGGGAGCGGAGCGAAAGAGGTTACGCTCCTCGGGCAAAACGTGAACAGCTACGGAAAAACGTCCAAAGCGAAGCTTTGGGATCCGGAAACGCTGAAATGGCATACCGACGCGTCCGGGAACGTGGAGGGCGGAAAAACGCCGTTCCGCGAACTCCTCGACGCCGTGAGCGCGATACCGGGACTCGAACGCGTACGGTTCACGAGTTCGAACCCGCACGACATGACGAAGGACATTCTGGACGCGCACTTCGAACTGCCGGCCATGACGCCGTACCTGCACATCGCCCTCCAATCGGGGTCGGACCGGATACTGAAACTCATGAACCGCAAGCATACGTTCGCCGATTTCAAAACGCAGATCGACTACCTCCGTTCGAAAGACCCGTTCTTTTCGATTTCGACGGACCTGATCGTCGGATTTCCCGGAGAAACCGAAGAGGACTTCCAATCGACGCTCGACGCCATGGAGGCTTGCGAGTTCGATTTCGCGTTCATTGCGCGGTACTCCCCCCGAAAGGGCACCTTCGCCACCGACCGGCTCGGCGACGACGTGCCGGCGTCGGCGAAGGCCGAACGGTGGAGCCGGGCGAACGTCGCGCTCGAATCCCTCGTACGGCGCCGTGCCGAACGCATGGTCGGACGGGCGGAAGAAATTCTCGTGACGGGAAAGGGTCGGACGGGATGATTCGTAGGAAGAACGAGGAATTTCAAGGAAGTGTTCCTTCCCGAGGACTCCGGAGTTTCGGTAGGTTCGACGGTTCCGGTGCGAATTACCGGCATCGATCGATGGGTGTTGCGGGGGGAACGGGCGTAGGGGGAATTCGCGTGACTTGGAGTTCGGTTTCGGTACAATGGGTTGAAGGACTTGATCGGGTTGAAGGATTTTATCGATTCCCACGCGTAAGATATGAAGCCCGTCATTGGCATTATGTGACCCGGCGAAACGGCATCGGCGGGCGACATCGAAAACGCCTACCAAATAGGGAAATTCTGTGCCGAGTTAGGGTGGACGGTATTGACCGGCGGTCGAAATTCCGGGGTTATGGACGCTGGGCTCCGGGGGGCAAAATCGGCAGGCGGACTTACCGTGGCAATCCTTCCGAACGATGATCCGGGCGACCGATCCGAATGGATTGACGTTCCGATTGTTACGAACATGCGGAGCGGTCGGAATGCGATAAACGCCCTTTCTTCGGATATTATGGTCGCATACGGAATGAATCTCTGAACTTCTTCCGAAGTCAGCTTGGCGCTCCGTGCCGGA
>CAZINU010000023.1:0-11274 GCA_964540725.1 uncultured Candidatus Peribacteria bacterium | reverse complement strand
ATTCGCCGGTATCCCGCCTCGACGACCCGCTCCGCTCCGGGAATGGTGACCCCGAGGATTTTTTTTCCGGGAAACCGTACCTGCTGCAAATACCGGATAGCATGGACGGTCGCGGTATTGCACGCGAGAATGACGATTTCCGCCCCCATTCCGAAGAGCCTTTCCACGCCGGACTCGGTCAAATCCTTGATTTCGGCGTCGGTTTTCCCTCCGTACGGACAGTTTTCGCGATCGCCGAAATAGGCCATGTCGAAATCGGGAAACCGTTTGCGGAATTCGGCGAGGACGGTCAACCCCCCGATGCCGGAATCGAAAAAACCGATCATGGCCGGAGTATATTCCAAGGGGAGTTCGGAACAAAAAGAAAAACGCCCCGTCGACGGATGCGTTTTTCTTTCCCTATTCGGAGGGGGCGATTCCGCGGAATTCCCTTCGGATGCGGTTTCGAACCCGGAGTACCTGGGTCGGCATGAGCCGTCAGCAGAGGAAGAGGGCTCCTTCGGCCATCGCTTCGGAATAGAGTTCGGCATGGTGCCGTATGATATCCAGATCGTGAAAGGATACGGCGATTCCCTGTCGCTCGGCCTCGTCGCGGACGGCAATGACCACCGACGCGCCCGGAGACGGAACCCCTCCGGCTTCTTGAAGGTACGGAAGCGTTCTCATGCTATTTCCGTTCTTTCGAGGATACTTCGAGTCCGACGTAGCACTTCGTCCCCTTTTCGAATCCTTCCGCGAAGAAGAGGATGAGAATGCGGGAAATCCACATGGCCGTGAAGAGCGAGAGAACGATACCGATGCCGAGCATGAGGCCGAACCCCTTGATGAGGGAGATTCCGAAGACGTAGAGGATAACGGCGGAAGTGAGCGAGGTGATGTGGGAGTCCCAGATGGCGGTCCAGGATTTTTCGAATCCCGAAACGATGGCCCGCTTCAGATCCATGCCTTCGCGGAGCGCCTCCTTCATGCGTTCGAAGATGAGGACGTTCGCATCGATGGCGAGACCGATGGAAAGGATGACTCCGGCGATGGAAGCGAGGGTGAGGACGATGCCGAACGCCTTTACGATCGCGAGGAGGAGGGTTCCGTAGATGACGAGCGCGACCCCGGCGAGAAGGCCGGAAACCCGGTAGACGGCAACGAGGAAGACGACGATGGCAAGGAGTCCGATCAGTCCGGCCATGATGATGACCGACAGGGAGTCGGAGCCGATTTTCGCATCGATGGCCCGTTCGGAGGTAAGGTAGATGGGGGCCGGAACGATACCGGTGTTAATATCGTTTGCAAGCTGTTTGGCGCTCTCCGGGGTGTATTGTCCGGTAATCACGGCTTTTCCGTCCGGGATGATCGTTTGGACGACCGGGTCGGTGACGAGCTGTCCGCCGACGAAGATGGCGAGCTGCTTGCCGACCATCCGCTTGGTCAGTTCGGCGAAGATCTTCGTTCCTTCGGCGTTGAAGAGGAGGTCGACCTGCGGCTGGAACCCCTGGTTGAAGCTGACGGAAGCGCGGACAAGCGACTGTTCGTCGAGAATTTTTCCGTCCGCGGTCTTCGCGGCCGTCCAGAGCGACGGACGTTCGTCCACGAAGATGAGGTCGTAGTCGTACGCTTTTTTCTTGACCGTCTTCGTTTCGGTTTTGGCGTCGGTGCCGGTTCCGACGACGGTTTTCTCCTCCTTTTCGACTTCGGCTACCGATTTGACGCGGAGAATGGAGAATCCGCGGTCGCCCGGAGTCCGTTTCAGTTGTCCGTCATCCCCCAGAGTGACCCCACCGGATTTTTCCGAAGAAAATACGTCGGTCACGAACGCGCCGGTGGCGGTATCGAGGGTTTCGGTAACGGCTTCGGTCGGCAATTCGTCCTTCGTTCCGCTTCCGGAAACGAATTCGACGTTCTCGTAATTGTCACGGTACTTCTTCGCGACGATCTCGAACGGCGTTCCGTCGGCGATTTCCTTCCGGGCTTTGTCGGCGAGCGAGCGGCGTTCCGCCCGATCGGCTTCGGTAATTTCGCCCTTGAGCTCTTTGAATTCGAGGCGCACGACCTTGCCGATGGTCTCTTTCGCGGCCGCGATGAATTCGGCGTTCTTCTTTTTTATCGCTTCTTCGGAAAGGTTTTCTCCGGCGAAATTTTGGGTCGGAATCTGAACGATGATGTGCGATTCGTTTCCGTACGTGGCAGTTTGGATGGTCGGTTCGGCCGTTCCGACGGAGTTGACCCGTTTTTCCACGATGGACTTGAGCCCCTCGACGACGTCGTTTTCCCGGTAATCGCCCCCTTTCTTCGCTTTCGCTTCTTCGAGGTCGATCTTGTAGTCGAGTTCGACGCCGCCGTGGAGGTCGAGCCCGAGTTTGTATTCGTGGGTCGGGAAAGGCGGCTGGAAGCCGAAATCGTTCCAAGGGAACACGTAGGCGAACGAACCGACGGCGAGCGCGGCGACGATCGCCATCCGGGCGGCGAGGTTGGAGGGGGTCTGTACGGACATTGGATGGGTGGATAAAAAACGCGCGGATTATACGAAAAGGCTTGGAGAAGGCAAATGGAAAGCCCCCGGACCGAAGTCGCGGGGGCGTGGGAACCTTTCGGGGGTCATGCCGTCGGAACCGTCCGCACGAATGCGGAGGAGGTCCGAAGCGGCGATGGAGACCGCAAGGTTCGGTTTCCGCTGTCGGGCGAAAACCTTTTGGTGCCGGATTGGGACGGTGCCCTTGCGCGGTGCGGATTTCCGCGCGGTTCGATGCTTTTGACCTTTGCCATACGGAACGACGGGCGTTCTTTCTGGCGCGGCCGGCGCGGGCGGATGCCCGGTGGTTCCGCTCTCCGATTTTTAAAGATGCGTCCGGTATCCGGTTCGGATTCCGGTCAAGCGCTTACTGCTGAACGGACGACCAGGGCGACAATCCGTTGACCGAGGTCGGACGGCCGTCGTAAATCGAGATGTCTTCGAATTCCACGTTCCTCCTTTTTTCTTGGTTTTTCGGATTTTCGGTTCGAACGCGTTCGAACCCGTCGGGTTATATCGAGAAAATTCGGAACGTCAATTTTTTTGGCCATACGGCCGAGTTTTTCGGAGTTTTCGGAACCGACGGGCTTTTTCGCGATTAAAAACCCCCGGATGCCGATTGTTTGGCATTCCGGGGGTTCAGGCCGATTTCGGATTTCTCGCGGCATTGGCCGACGCTCGGTCCCTTTCGGAATCCGTGTCGCGCGAAGCCGGTTGATTGACCGAGTGGCCCCTCTCCGCCGGTGGCGAGAGGTTGTTGGCGGCCGCTTCGACCTTCGCGCCTTTCGGTCGCGGAAGGAATTACGTCGCGGCGATCATGCGGGTGCCGAGGCTTACGTCGGCGGCAAGATGGGCCCTCCTAAGTTTTGTATTGGCGAATTATTGGCGAGCGCCATGGTTGACGCGGGGGTACCGGAGTTCCGAGAGGATATCCGTCGCGGTCGTCACTAGGGCGGATGCGCCTTCGGGAAACGATCGTGGATGCCGTCTCGGTGCCCCCGGGGGGCGGAAAGGAATGAACGCTTCATGGCGTGCCTCGTCCGGTGAAGGGGGACTAGGCGGCGCCGCTGGCCAGGGTGCAGGAGCTCGCGAAGGTGGTCGAGGTGGACGTGTCGGTGGCGGTCGGATGGTCGTCGATGGCGAGGGCCAGACCGGGGCCGGAAGGACGCAGGGCGATGATCTTCTTCTGCATGGAACTTCTCCTTGGATGGGCGCGAGATTCGCGCATGGGTTTGTGCTCGACTTGAGCTAGGGCTTTATAATTACGTTTTACAAGAAGTCAAATATTTTCTCGGGTTTTTTCGAAAATCCTTCCGGAATTCGTTCCGCAGGGGTTTTTCCTTGCCCGTATTCGGAGCGCGGATATGATGGCCGCATGTTCTGCGAAGTCCACATTCCCGACCATTCGCCCGACCATCGGGGATTTTCGTATTTCGTGCCCGATTTCCTCCGTTCGTCGGTCCGTCTCGGTTGCGTCGTCGAAGTTCCCCTTAAAGACGAGCTCGTGACCGCCGTCGTCACCGCGCTCCCGGTGCCGGAGCCCGAGCGGGGGGAGGCGAAGTCGGTCGCTTCGGTCGTATTGGCCGAACCCGTGCTCTCGGAATGCCAGATTGCCGCCGCTTATGAACTCGCCCGCCGCCACTTCACCCATTTCCACGCGACCGTATCGTTTTTCCTGCCGAACGTCGTACTCCGCCGTCACGTCAAGCGGGGGAGGGGATTTCCGATTCCGTCCTCGGAAGGGGCTTCCGTCGGACGGGATCGCAAAAACGGCGTTTCTACCCCGACGCTCCTCTACGACCGTACCGGCCTCGGAGCCGAGGGGGTGTTCGGAGCGCACGTACCGGCCGAGCCGGGCACCGTCCTCGTTTTTCCGTCCGAAGCCGCCGCGGAACGGTTTCTGGAAGCGACCGCATTTCCGAAAGAATCGTTTCTCGTCTTCCGCGAAGGCATGCCCGAAGCGCGCGACTTCGATTTTCGCATGCGCGTCGCGCGGCGGGGAGCGGATTGGACCGACTCGGAAAAATCCGCTTCCCCGAACGAAATTCCCTTTCTGATTTGAGGACGCCGGCTTTGTTCGTACAATCTGTCCGCCTACCCCAACTTCGTCTATTTCGAGGACGCCCTCGCGTCCGAGGTCCGGCACCGGTTCTTCCATTCGTACGACCTCCGTTCGTTGTTTCCCACATTCGCCGAACGCGGGATGGACGTGACCGTCTGTTCACAATTTCCCTCCGTCGCCACCATCCATTCCGCCCTTTCGGCCGGAACCCTGAAAAACGTCCCGTAAGGCCCCATGCACCTTCCTCACGCACTCCACTCCTTCGTCGCTTCGTCGCTCCGCACGATCGAACGGACCGACCGGTTGAAATTCGTTTCGTACGCGTTTTTCGCGTACGCGGCGTTCATTATGTTTACGTCGTTCCGGTATTCCGTTCTCGATTACGGCTATTACCGGTCGCTCGCCGAAAAACAGCAGATTACGACCGTAAAGAACCCCGTTTCGCGCGGATCCATTTATTCCCATAACGATCCGGTCGGCGTTTTCGCCACTTCCACCGACCTGCCCGACTTGGCCGTCGATCCTCGGGCGCCGGGGTCGAAGGACCGCCTGTACCCGTTTTTGACGGACGTCGTGTTCGCCGACCTCTGCCAGAACGGCTCCGAATCCAAATGCTTCGAAAACGTCGCCGCTTTCGCGCGCGTCGACCGCGATGCCGAAACCTCGGTCGGTAAGGAGAATGCCAAGACCTTCATCCGCGAAGAACTCGCGAAGCGCCTCGAGAAGGAGTACGTCGATTTCGTTCTCGTCAGGGAGAACGTTCCCGCTTCGGATTCCCAAGCGTTCGAATCCCTTTCGTTTTCCGGATTCTTCACCGTTCTGGGAAACCTCTACGTCAATCCGCTCCTCATTCCCGATTCCGAACGCGCCGCCGTCTCCGCGAAAATCCAACAGGCGCTCGGACTCTCCAAGGCGGAGGCGGACTTCCGGCTTTCCAAGCGTCCCGTCCGGTACGTCAAACTCCTCCGACGGATGAATCTGGCGACGCGCGACCTGATCGACGTCCGCATAAAGGAAGAAAAGGCCGCCGTTTCCAAGGGGCTCGTGACCCAGGCCGAAACGGTTACGCCGTTCCTGATTCTCGAATCGCATCCGACCCGGTTTTATCCGGAAAAGCACGTCGGCGGCCAGGTGACCGGATTCGTGGATAACGAGGGCGTCGGCCGCTACGGCATCGAAGGGTACTTCAACGACGAACTCCAGGGGCAGGAAGGGCAGCGGAAAACCCGAAAAGACGCCGCCGGACGGACGATCGGCGGTTACGATTTGGACGAGCGGAAGATCGTGAACGGGGCCGACGTGAAATTGACCATCGACCGGAACGTCCAAAAGGAAGTGACCCGGCTTCTTTCCGAAGGCGTGAAGGAATTCCGCGCGAACAAGGGGTCGGTCGTCGTCATGGATCCGAAAACCGGCGCCATCATCGCCATGGCCGGGTATCCCGACTATGACCCGAACGAATTCGGTTCGGTCTACGAGCTTGAGAAGGTGTCGTACGCCAAATACCCGAACCCCGCGTTCGACCTCCTCGGGTTTCCGGTGTTCGTGGAAGATTCCCAAAACGGCACCGAGTTCAGTTACGACGGAAAAAAAGTGTTCCTTCGTCAGGCGACCGAGAACGAACTCGGGAACGTCGCGGTGCCGAAGTACAAATTCAAAAACGGGTTCGGTCCGGGCACGTACGTAAACGACGCTATCGGGTCGCTCTACGAACCGGGATCGGTATTCAAGGCGATTACCACCGCCATCGGCATCGATACGGGCGACATCCGACCGACCGACACGTATTTGGACAAGGGGTTCGTCGAAATCGACCAATTCAAAATCAAGAACGTTTCGAACGAATGCCTCGGCCGACACACCTACGTCCATGCCCTCGACTGGTCCTGCAACGTCGGAATGATCGACATCGTGCAGAAGATCGGAAAGTCCCTCTTCGCCAAGTACGTGGAGGATTTCGGATTCGGCGCGAAAACCAACATCACCCTCGAAGGGGAGGTATTCGGGAAGATCGAACCGTACGAAAAGTGGTCGCGGGCCAAGCTCTTTACCCAGTCGTTCGGACAAGGTATCACCGCGACCGTTCTCCAAATGGCCGCCGCGTATTCCGTTCTCGCGAACGGCGGCGTCTACATGCAGCCGTACATCGTCGATTCGATTACCCTCGGCGACGGCATCGTCATAAAAAACGCCCCGACCCCCCTCCGCCGCGTCATCAAGGAGGAAACCTCCAAACAGATTACCGCCATGCTCGTGGAAGGGGCGAAGATCGGTTTCGCTCGGAAGGGTTCGGTCGACGGGTACGACGTCGCGGGAAAAACTGGTACCTCCCAAATCGCGTCGAAGGGGAAGTACGAACAGGACGGTCCGGGGCATACGATTACGTCGTACGGAGGATTCGCTCCGGCTTCGAATCCGAAGTTCGTCATGATCGTGAAGATCGAACGTCCGAGAAGCGCGGAGTTTTCGGAAACGACCTCGTCGGCCCTCTTTTCGCGCATATCGAAGTACTTGTTGAATTACTACGGAATTCCGAAAAGCCAGTAAGGTTCCGTTCCGTCGGAACGTTGTCCCATTTCGGGGCGGCGCCCGAATTTCGGCGAAGGCCGATTTTTTGACGCGACGGCTGCGTATTTGGTAGGATGGGGGAAAGGGGATATCCCTCACCCGTCGTACCATGGCATTTTCCGAAACCCGGAACCGTCCCGATACTGCCGAATTTCCGAAACCGAAAGAGTCGGACGACTCCGCCGATTCCCTCTCCGAAACCCGGTCGGCCCTTTCGGCGTTGCGCTTCGAAATCGGCAGCGCCGCCGTCGAATCCGGCAATTCCCTCGAATATTCGATTGAGGACGGCATGCTTTCGGTCAAAGGGGTTCCTACCGAATCGGAATTCGTGCTCGAAACCCGATTTTGAACCGTGGTCACCACCGTCGCGAGCGCCGTCGACATCTCGAACGGAGGGCTCGTCCGCGTCAATTGCCCGGACGGGCGCTGCTTCGAAGCCTACGTCGAACCGGGGTCGTTCGAAGTGCGCTTCATGCGGCTTACCGGCGCGCCCGAAGTTTCTGGAGACGCCGACGTGCCGCCCGAACCTCCTTCTTCCGATTCGTAACCGCCCACGAACGAAAAACCGCCCGTTTGGGGCGGTTTTTCGTTCGGATGCCGATTATTCGGCGGCCGGAGCCTCTTCGGCGGCTTCCTCCTTCTTTTTGGAAGCGCGCTTTTTGGGAGCTTCTTCGCCTTCGGCGGCCGGAGCCTCGGCGGAAGCGCCTTCTTCGAGCGCCTTCATGGAGAGTCCGATGCGCTTCGCCTGGGGATCGAAGGTAATGATCTTGGCCTTGATGTTCTCGCCGACCTTGACGTGTTCTTCGACGTTCTTGACCATCGAGGAAGAAATTTCGGAGAGGTGGATGAGGCCGGAGATTCCGCCTTCGAGGGAGACGAAGACGCCGAACTGCGAAATGCGCATGACCGGAGCTTCGACGACGTCGCCGACCTTGTACTTGTCCTGGAGAATCTGCCAGGGATTCGGGCGGAGGCGCTTGATGGAGAGCGAAATCTTGTCGCCCTCGATGCCGATGACCTGAACCTTGACCACGTCGCCGATCTTGGCGAACTTGGACGGATTGGAGACGTGCCCCCAGTCGATTTCGGAAACGTGGACGAGTCCTTCGACACCGTTGAAGGTGATGAAGAGGCCGTAGGTAAGGATACCGGAAACGGTTCCTTCGACGACGTCGCCGACCTTGAGGGTCGAGAGCGCGGCGGAGCGCTGTTCTTCGACGGCGGCTTTTTCGGAGAAGATGATCTTGCGGCCATCCTTGTCGACGTTGATGACGCGGACCTTGAACGGCTTTCCGACGAGCTTCTGGAGGTGTTCGAGAATCTTTTCGGGATTGGCTCCTTCCACGCGGGGGTAGTGGAGCGGGGTGAGTTGGGAAACCGGAATGAATCCCTTGATGCCGTCGAGGTCGATCAGAAGACCGCCCTTGTTGGCTTCGTTCGGGATAACGGTGATGATTTCCTTGGTATCGAAATTGGAGTGGAGCTTGGCGATGAGCTTCATCTGGCTCGCCTTGCGGAGCGAGAGGACGAAGAGGCCGGAATTGCGTTCTTCGCCGATGACGATGGCTTCTACCGAGTCGCCCGGGTTGAGCGAAGAGCCGTCTTCGGTGGAAGAATGCATGTGCATTCCGGAAATAACGCCGGTGAATTGTCCGTCGGCGATGTCGACCAAGAGCATCTTGGCGTCGGCGCGGAGAACCTTGCCGGACACGATTTCGCCGATGGCGGGAGCCTTGGCGACCGGTGCGGTGGCGAGGAGGGTTCCGAAGTCGTTGGACATTGCGGAAGAAAGTTAATGGGATAAAAATAGGAATAATTTGCCCGTGTGGGGCGAGGCGTTCGGCTCGGCGGGAATTCCCGCCATGCGCGGACTTTGCCTGATTCCGACGAGCGGATTCGGGCGAGAAATTTGAGTGGTTTGCAATGAAACGTTCCATTGCAAGACCGGGGCGAATCGTGTGAAAACGAAGATTTCGCGTGACGTTTGAGAACCGGAGCGGAGCCGTACTGAGTGGTACAGCGAGCGAGGCTCGCAAAACGGAACGTGAAAGCTGAAGTTTTGACGCGATTCAATGGGGCGATCGAAGGGGCTTGAACCCTCGACCTCCGGATTCACAGTCCGGCGTTCTAACCAGCTGAACTACGATCGCCACGAAGTCTTTCCGGACGGCAAAAGAATTCGCCGATCGGGAAAAGGCCTGTGGATTATATGGAAAAGGTCGGAAAATCAAATCGGAAAGCGAATTTCCCGATACTCGCACCCCCGCCGGGCGCTTGTTTGGGACATTTTGGAATTTTCTTTAAAAAAAGATTTTTTCCTTTCGGAAAAAAGGGGTACACTACGCCGCGTATAGGGCGGACACTTCCTCGAAGCAACGAAGGGGGCGAAGCATATACGCTTACTTTTTTCTTTTTTCCCCATGCAGGGTTCCGTTAAGAAGATCAAGCGCGAAAGCGGGTTCGGTTTCGTCCGCCCCGAAGACGGCGCTTCCGACGTATTCTTCCACTTCACCGGCGTCGTCGGCGGTTCCGAGGCGTTCGACGCTCTCGAAGAGAACGCTCCCGTTACGTTCGACATCGAACAGGGCAAGAAGGGTCCCCAGGCCATCAACGTTCAGGCCGTGTAGCCCTTCGGGCAACTCCTTCGAAAAACCGGGTCGTACGACCCGGTTTTTCTTTTGCTTCCGCGGTTACGCTCCCGTTTCGAAGCGTTCGGAAACCTTGTCCCAGTTTACGAGATGCCAGAAACGGTCAACGTAGTCGCCGCGCCGATTCCGGTAGTCGACGTAGTAGGCGTGTTCCCAAACGTCGCAGGTCAAAAGCGGAACGTCTCCGGATTTCAGGGGAGTTTCGGCGTTCGGAGTCGAAACGATGGCGAGCGCGCCGTCGTCCTTCCGTCGGACGAACCAAACCCATCCGGATCCGAACGTTTTCAGCGCGAGCGCCTTGAACGCTTCGCGGAAGGCGTCGAAGTTCCCCCAGGTCCGCTCCATGGCGTGGCCGAGCGCATCCTGGCCGGGCGCGGAAAAAATGTCGGGAGCCGCCGCCATGGCTTCCGTCGTCAAATCCCCGCGCCCCCGCCTTTTCGCGATTTCCGCGGGCGGAAGGAGCGATTCGAAGTAGAACGTATGGTTCCAAACCTGCGCGGCGTTATTGAAAATCGCCCCGGATGGGGCCGTCCGGACGATTTCCTCAAGGGATTTTCCGGCGAATTCCGTGCCGGGAACGAGCGAATTCAGGTTATCGACGTAGGCTCTGTGGTGTTTTCCGTAGTGGAATTCGAGAGTTTCTTCCGATATCCACGGGGCGAGGCCGTTTTTCGGGTACGCAAGCGCGGGAAGTTCGAACATGGAATGGGGGTGGTGAGGAGGTAACGGCCCATGATAGCGCAATCGGTTTTTCTCGCAAACGCTTTGGAAAAAAACCGTTTCGGGTATGATGCCCCGCGTCATCCATTCCCGTTCCATGTCCAAGAAATTCGCCCTCGCCCTCGCGTTCGCCGCCCTCGCCCTTTCCGGGTGCGAAGGCGCTTCCTCCTCGAAAACGCCGGCAACGTTCGTTCCCGCCGTGACGAAAGAAATCGAATCGGCCGTATTCGGCGCTCCCGACTCCGCCGTGAACCTCGAAATCTATTCCGACTACCAATGTCCGGCATGCCAGCGGTTCCATGCCTTGATCGAACCGAGGCTCTGGAAGGAATACGTGGACACGAAGAAGATTTCCCTCACGTATAAGAACTATCCGCTCCCGCAGCACCAGAACGCCATTCGCGACGCGATGGCCGGACTTTGCGCCCTTTCGGAAGGGAAATACCGGGAATTCTCCGATCTCATGTACGCCCTCGAGGAAAAGAAAACGAACGCCGACGTCAGCGATGCCGAGCGTGCCGAGCTCGCTACGAAGTCCGGGGTCGATCCGGCGAACTTCGCGAAGTGCTTGTCCGAAGGGTGGTACTACGCGAAGATCCAATCCGAAATGGCCGACGGAAACCGGCTCGGCCTGTCGTACACGCCGTCGGTGTACCTGAACGGAAAAATCGTCGAGTTCAAAAGTTCCGAGGAATTCTTCGCCATTCTCGACGCGGCATCTACGTCCCGAACAACGCCGTGGCCGTCTACGTCGGCGACTTCGATCCGGACGC
>CAZINU010000022.1:0-11442 GCA_964540725.1 uncultured Candidatus Peribacteria bacterium | reverse complement strand
GCCATTACCGAACTATTCCCTTAAAAGTGTCCGCTTTTATTCTTGAATCTTTCGTCGAACGGACCGTGCTTTTACGTACGGCGAGCGCGAAGCGAGTCGGGGGAACGAAAACCGCTCGAAAGCGAGGAATCCGCGCGACGGTCGAGCACCGAGGGGAGCCGTACTTTTTACGTACGGCGACCGAGGCGCGGAGAGCGGAACGCGGAGTTCCGGGCGCGAACCCGGAAAAACCGCTCGAAAGCGAGGAATCCGCGCGACGGTCGAGCACCGAGGGGAGCCGTACTTTTTACGTACGGCGACCGAGGCGCGGAGAGCGGAACGCGGAGTCCGACGCTTTCCAGCGGTTTTTACTCCGCGGCGACGATGGTGTCGAAAAAATGGTTCTTAATCTTCATCCACCGCGGCGACTGCCGACAAAGCTTCTCGGTATCGCGAAGATCGAAGAGGAATTCTTTGATCCCCTCTTCCATATATACGTTGGTTTGGCTTCCTTTCACGAACACGACGGGCGGACGTTCGATCGCCATGATGGCCTCGCGGACGCGAATTCCGGCAATACGGCTGGAAAGGTGCGAGCGAACCCGGTCTTCGCCCAAGGATTCTTTCAGTTTGGGATATACGTATTTCCGCATCTCTTCGCCGACGAGCACGACCGCGTCGGGATGGCATTCGACGATCTTGTCGGCCAATTCCTCGTGGAGGGCCCGCGATTCGTTTCCGAGCTCGCGCATGTCCCCCAAGAAGCAGATTCGGGCATATTCCTCGGGAGTTTCCGCGAGCGACTCGAGGCCGCCGACCATCGCGGCGAACCCACCGTTATAGCTTCCGTCGATGATGACGCCTTCTTTCACGCCTTTCAAAACGGACCCCCTCCCCTTCTGCGGATGCACGTCGGACAGGTGCGTTACGACGTCGTGGAGGTCGCGCCCCATTTCGATGCCGAGCGCGAAGACCGGGAGGAGGTTGTACGCCTGATACGATCCGACGACCGGGAAGTGCGCGGTAGCGCAATTTTCGCCCGAGCAGACGTCGAAGGAAATTCCGTCGATTTTCGAACTTACCGACCGCACGTACACGCTCGAGACCTTCTTTTTTACGGAAAAAGACACGCCCCGTTCCTTCACGCCCTCGGACACCCCGTTCGCGATAATGGCGTCGTCGGCATTGTATACGAGACGGCCGCACGACTCGGCGAGCAAGAGCTTCTCGGCGACGTAATCGGCGAACGAAGGGAAATTGGCGACGTGGTTCTTCGAAACGTTCAGGAGAATGCCAACGTCGGGCTTCACGACGTCGAGCAGCGAGCGCATTTCGCCCGGATGGTCGATACCGTACTCGAGTACCAGGTATTTCGGATATTTCCGATCGAAGAGCCGAGCGACGCCCTTTACGAAAACCCACACCCAAAGAAGCGGGTTGGAATGGGGGGAGCGGACGCCCAGAATCGTGAACGGGAGGCCGAATTCGCCATTGTAGTTGTGCGGCGACATGTAGACGGTCTCGCCGTAGAGCGAGTGGAGGAAGTCGTAGACGAAGTGCGTGGTGGTCGTCTTTCCGACGGTGCCGGTCACGCCGACGACGAAGGGACGGTGCCGCTCGATCACGCTCCTCGCGAGGAGGTGCAGGACGCGGAGTATGAGGGTTTTCATGGAGGGGCGGAAAACCGGGATACTGTATCGGGGAAATTCGGAAATTCAAACCTTTTGTATTTTGGGAAGAATCGCCTATAATGGTTTGGACAGTTTTAATCTTACCGCAGGCATCCCATGGCGCAGGTAGTAAAGGACGGCCACACGTTTACCATTCTCGAAGAGATCCAGACCGCATACCCCGAGCTCGTCAAGCTCGTTTTGGCAACGGAGAGCATGGACAATAACGAGAAACAGTACTGGTTCGACATTCTTCCGTCGATGACCGACGAACAGGTCGACCGCCTCTTCGACATTCTCGAAACCGAGCGCCGAAAACTGGAGGAACTCGAGCTCCGCTACCAAGAGGAAATCAAGAACCTGAACGAAAAACACCTCATCGAGTGGCAGGAATTCCAGACTCAGGAAAACCGCAAAAAGGTCCAGAAGGCCGAGGCGGAAGATTCGAAGAAAGACGATACTGAAGACATTCTCAACATGCTGAACAACATCTAAGCCGAAGACGCCCCCTCGCCCGGGGGCGTCTTTCGTTTTCGGAAGCCCCGAACGTCGCCTTGACGGGCCGTGCGAAATCGCTACATTCGGAGGTACGATTCCACATCCAACGCACCATGCTCCAAGTCAGCCTGTTCCGGCACGTTTCCGAAACGTCCGGCGCCTCCGTCGTTACGAAAAAAATCCGGGTCGACGACGACCGGCACATCCTCTTCCAAATCGAATCGTCCAAGCCGCACGTCATTTCGCTCATGGAAGGAGCGATCGTGGACGCCGTTGCCGACGCCGGAAAAGCCGACGACACCGCGTCGTATTTTTCGTTCGTTCTCGACCGTCTCAACCGACACCTCCGGGCCGTGGGCGCCATGGCCGCCGATTCGGTTCGGGTTTTCCTCGCGGCCATCGATTCCGACGACATCCATTTCTCCGTTCTCGGAAATTACAACGTCTACCTCGTTCGGGGCGGACGCATCGAAGATATCGCCCTCGGCATGGGATCGGACACGACCGAATTCTCGTACGTATCCTCGGGAAGCGTCCGGTTTCCGGACGCCGTGTACGTAGCGAACGCCGACCTGCTCGATTACCTGACCGAAGACGACGTGTTCGAACTCTCGTCGGCCGGACGCGACCAAGAAAAACGGCTCGCCATCGAAAACCTCATCCGCCGGGAAGCCGGAAACCGAACCATCGACTGCATCGCGGTCGCCGGAACGGCGACCGAACCGACTTCCGTTCCGGGAACCGGCTCCCCCGTGGCCGACCGGGCCGTAGCGTTCGCAAAACGCGCGGCCGAGATGGCCGTCCCGGCCATCCGCCGGGCTTTTGACGCAGCATACGCCCGAGCCGCCGAAATGCCGGCCTTGAAAAACGCCGTCGAGACCGTCCGGAACGCTCCGATTTGGAAAGATCCGAGAGTCCGGACCGCGGCGTTCGGACTCGGAATCCTCGTTTCCATCGTCCTCCTCTACGGAACCGCCGCTTCCCTTTTCAGCCAAAAGACCGACACCGCCGTCCCCGAAGAATATCGGAACCGCCTCATCGAAGCGCAGCTCATCGTCGAGAAGGCCGGAAAGGACCTCGCCAACCGCGAAGCGTTCAAGGAGAGTTTAAAACGGGCCGAAGACCTCATCTTCGAAGTTCGCGGAAAGGGCGTGTACCTGAACGACGTCAAGCGGCTGCTCGACACTATCTCGGTATTGAAAAAACAGATGAACGGCATCGAGTCGTTCGACCCGAAGACGCACGAAACCGAATACGCCTTTCAAAACCGGGAATTCGGACCAGTCGGCGTGTTCGAGGTCGCGAAAAAATACTACTTCGTCGGAAAAAACGGCATCGTCGGCCCGTATCTGAAAGGATCGGAACCGAAATCGTCCGCGTACCCCGACGGCGAAGAAGCCGTTTCGGCCGACGCGACCGCCGAGGGCGTTATCTACGTCCTTACGAAAACGAACCGCGTTCTCCGCTTTTCCAAAGGCGAATTCTCGTACGTCAACGTCGAAGGCCAACGGACGTGGGAAGCCGGCCAGGCCATCAAGACCTTCAATTCCAACCTCTACCTCCTTTCCGCGGACGGAAGCCAGGTTTACAAACACAAGCCGGGCGTGAACGGTTTTTCCGCGAAAACGTCGGTTTTCGAGAGTCAGAAATACCAGGCGTCTCCGGCGCTCGACGTCGCCATCGACGGAGCGTTCTACGTCTTGAAAAAGGATTTGACCGTCGACCGGGTCTTCTCCACTCCGAACTATTCGGAACGTTCGGTCATCCTGAACGGCCTTCCGGAAGGATACGCCCTCACTTCCGAAAACGACCCCCCGAAGCTCACCGTTTCGCCGAACGCCAACTACGTCTACATGGTTCTCGAAAACCGCATCTGGATCTTCGAGCCGGATTCCCGGAATTACAAGGACGTAAAATCCCTCCGGTACGTCGGGCAGATCGAAGTGGTCGACGATACGGTCCGTGCCATCCACGTACCGAAGGACGGAACGGTCTTCGCGACGACCGACGTCGGGGCATACCAGATTCGGTTCGAGGTTTCCGACGGACGGATCGTCATCCGGTAAGAATTCGGCCGTGCACGTAACCGAAAGCATCTTCCTCAAACGTACGGGCATCTCGGAATCCGACGCGGTGTACGAACTCTGGAGCCGCGATTTCGGCAGGATCCGGGCGTTCGCCTCGGAAAAACGCGCCGGGCCGAAGTTCGATACGGGATGCCTCATCCAAGCCTCCGTAGAGACGAAGGGGGGACGGAACCGGCTCGTTTCGGCCAAACTCCGGAAGAACTTGAATTTCGAGGGGCTCGATTACGACGGCGTCCTTTCGTTCCTCAAAACGGTCCGATCGGTCGCCGAGGCTTTGCCCGAAGGCGTTCCGGCAAAAACGCTCTTCGACGAATTCGTCCGGAGCCAACCGTTCTTCGAAGACCCCGGCCGATGCCGGAAAGCCGGAACGTTCTTCCGGCTGAAGTTCGCCCAGACCCTCGGAACCTACGAAATTCCGAAATCCGCGAGCGAGGCGTTCCGGCGGCTCAGCCGAGCGACCGGAACGTACGCGATGGACGATCTCGTCCGAATCGCCGGGATCGAACCGCTACTCCTCGAAGAAGCCGATTCCGTAGCCGAATCCGCCTTTCGGAAATACCACCTCTAATCGCGGTCGCCGGTTTCGGAACCGACCTTCCGGACGTCCGACCGCGGAACGCGCATTCCCCATTCCCCACCCCACCCCATGCACTCCGCTTTCTTCCTCTCGACGCTCTTCCTCTTCGGAACGCTGTTCTGAAGTTTTTCCTCGGTCGTCATCACCCGTACGAAAGACCGGAAATCGGGAATCGCCACGGGGCGGAGCCAGTGTCCGTACTGCGGAAAGACGCTGACATGGAAAGAACTCATCCCCATCGTCTCCTACGCCGTTCAGGGCGGACGCTGCGCGGGGAAGGACTGTCGGAAAAAAATCCCCTTCATGTACCCGGCCCTCGAGCTCACGATGGGCGCGCTGTTCGCAATGACCGGGGCCTTCCTCGTCGATTTGGGCGCCCTCGCCTCGGGCGACTTGAACGAACTCGCGAGGCTCGCCTTCTTTTTGGCCGTCGCGTTCGTTTCGGTCGTCACGGTCTTCTACGACCTCCTGTTCATGGAAGTGACCGACGAAGTGCTCATTCCCGCCATCGCGATCGGGGCCCTGCTTCTCGGAACGCTCCCGGAGTCGTCCGCGCTTTTCCGGCACTTCGAACCCGTCGTAAAGCCGGATTTCCTTCCGGGCGAAGCGTATTCGTTCCTTCCGAATTGGCAGAACGCCCTTCTCTGAGCGCTGGCCATCTATTCGTTCTTTTACCTGCAATTCCTCATTCCAGCCGCTTCGTACTGCCTTCGGAAAAAGGCGTGGAAAGACGCTTGGTCGGTCGTTTGGCACTTCGTATGGCTCCCGTTCGCGGTGACGGCCGAGCTCTTTAAAAAACGGGGAGCCGTCCACGACGAGGGGGAAGAGCTCCCTACCTGGATCGGACTCGGCGACCTTCGGATCGCGATCTTCATGGGAGTCGTGGGCGGCCTGAAAATCGCGGCGCTCGGCGTATTTTTCGCCTATCTCATCGGAAGTGTCGTCGGCCTCTATTTCCTCATCATAGCGCGAAAACGGAACGTTCGGGTTCCGTTCGGGCCGTTCCTCGTCGCGGGATTGTACGCGTCCCTCCTTTGGTATTCGGAGACCGTCGCGAGAATTTTTCCGACACTTCCGTAAATTCCGTCAAGTCCCGTTTCTTGGTTTTCGTTCCATAACCGGCTATACTGGTTTCGGATATTTCTAAAACCAATACGAATGGACGCTTCCGATCAGAAAAAACTCGCGGCGATCCGCGACCTTTTGGACGCCGCGCAAAAATCGGTCACTTCGGCCCGAAAACTCCTTTCGACCGTTTCCGGATACGAACCGGGCAAGCGCGACGCCGAACTCGACGTCACCGGACTCCATGCCTACAAGAACGGCGACGAAAAGATCGTCGAGGGGGTCTTTACCGGCGAATCGATGCTCGGTTCGGACGGCAATACCTACCCCGTCCCCCAGAACTACGCTTCCAAGTCGCATTTGGTTCAAGGAAGCAAGCTCAAGGCCATTATCGCGGCCGACGGCAAGATCATGTACAAGATCATCGAGGAAATTCCGTACGAAACCAAAATCGGACTTCTCGCCTCGAACCGCGACAAGTACCAGGTCGTCGCCGACGGAAAGGCGTACAACGTCCTCATGGCGAGCGTCACCTTCTTGAAGGCCAACATCGGGGATTCCGTCTCCGTCCGCGTTCCCCAGGGAAAAGACGCCACCTACGCCGCCCTTGAGGCCGTCATTCCGAAAGACGAGTCGGCGCTGGCCGAATAACCCCTCGGAAAAACCCGTTTTCTTCGCATTCCCCCGCTTGATTCGCGGGGGTTTTCGAATATAGTCCGTCCGATTAGAACCTACCAAACGCCTTATGACCCGAATGCTTCGCAACGAACGGATGGCCCGTCGGAATTCCCTCCTCTCCCTCGGACTCCCCATTCTCGTGGCCGGAACCATCCTCCTCATCGTTTTGAAGGCGTTCTTCTCGGAAGGAACCGACTCCGAAAGCCGCGGAGGAGCCGACAGCGTGACCGTGCTTCCGAAATCGGAGAATTCCGAAATCTACCTCTACATGTCGGGCGACTCGAAGAAAAAGCTCGAAGGGGAAGAGAAAATGTACCCCACCGACAATCGGCTCGAAGTGAAATCGGGCGACGCTGATCTGACGATCGAAGGAAGCCAAACGAAGCTTTCGGCCGACCGGCTGACCGAAATCGCCTACCGCGGACGCAATGCCGAAGGCAAGCACGCGTTCGAGCTCCTTTCCTCGTACGTTTGGGTCGAAGCGAACGCCGAGGATACCGTTTTCAAACTCAAGAACCTCACGGTCACTCCGAAGGCCGGCAGCGTCGCGGCGTTCTCGCAGAACGCCGTAGGAAGCAACGTGTACGTATTGAAGGGGCGGGTCGCAGTCGCGACCGAAGCGTCCAATACCGAGGTCGGGGTCAACCAGATGGTCGGAGTCCTTTCGAGCGAGGCGGCGACCGTCAAGCTCCCGGAAGCCATCCGCCCCATCGATTCTTTCTTCCGAACCGAAAACGTGTATCTGAAGCACGGGGGCGACGCCTACCTCCTTACCGAAGGTTCCGCCACGGCGTCCGGAACGTCGGCTTCCGGCAGCGCGCAAGTTTCCGGAACGTCGGCTTCGAAGCCCATCGTGTTTACGAACCCGGAAGACGAATCGAGCGTCGAAACCCAAGAGATCGACATCGAAGGAACGGTCGTGCACCCGAACGTCGCCAAGGTGACCATCAACGATAAGGAGACGAAGCTCGATGCGGAGAAGAAAACCTTTTCTTTCAAGGGATTCCCCCTTTCCTCCAACCGGAACGACCTCGTATGGCGGGCCTTCGACGCCGACGGCAACCTCGTTCCGAACGCCCAGGCGGGAAAAGGCTTCCTTACCGTTTACTCCAGCGCGAAGAAGGCGGCGGACACGGCCTCGAAGCCGACCGTAACGACGTATCCGATTTCCGACAAGGAATTCCGCATCGTGGCTCCGGCCGAGAATCCGTACAAAACGACCGAAAACGTCGTCCGAATCGAGGGCCGGCTCCCGAAGGGGAGCGTCAAGCAGATTACCGTCAACGGCTTCCGCCTTACCAAGTTCACGCAGTACGGAACGTATTGGTACTATTTCGCCAACAAGGATTACGGAACGATGAACGACGGCATCAACACCTACGAAATCCGGTACTACGGGGAAAACGACGAACTCCTCAAGACGTCGCAGCTCATCATCGTAAAGGAAGCGCCCGCCGAAAGCGCCGCGCCGACGAGCGCACCGGAAGAAA
This sequence comes from uncultured Candidatus Peribacteria bacterium, assembly GCA_964540725.1. Classification (GTDB taxonomy): domain Bacteria; phylum Patescibacteriota; class Gracilibacteria; order BD1-5; family UBA2023; genus JANJWP01. The sequence continues at coordinate 3,398 of CAZINU010000022.1, read as the reverse complement.
AAACCCCCGGAACGGTTTCTCCGGCCCCCGTTTCCGGAACCTGAACGTCGGAAAAATCCCAGCTCTAACCGCCCGATCGCATGTTCCGCCCGAAATCGTCCAAAAACGCGGCCAATACGATCGTGGAAGCCATCGTGGTCATAGTGATCATAAGCTTCGGGATCATTGGAACGTTCCAACTCGTTGGGAGCGGAACGAAGCTTGCGGCAACAACGGAAAACCGCATCCTGGCTATCAATCTGGCACGCGAAGGAATCGAAGCCGTCGAGAACATCCGAAATACCAATTGGCTCAAATTTTCAAGCAACCTTGAAAATTGTTTCGACGTAAAAGGGTATGACAACGCCTGTGTCGGGGGAGGTTCAGTGGCAACGTTGTACGGAGGGCCGTACCACCTCTCGAACGAAAGCGGACTCTGGTACGTCCGGGGCGACGCGACGAGTTGGTCGGGCGTCGCCTTCGACGGAAACGGGCTTTCGATCCAAGGAACGGGTTCTTCCCTTCCCCGCTGTCAAAGAGGCTCCCGACACGATTGCCGTTCCATCTTCTCACGAACGATTCGAATAACGGACGTCGGAGTTGCCGGAGCGAAGGCGTTGAAGGTTCGGTCTTCGGTATCTTGGAGGGATGCTTCCCGAACGGAACCGTACGAAGTCACTCTCGAAAAAATCCTGACGAACTGGAAGGAGTCATTCTAACGGAAAAACCGCCCCCAGGGGCGGTTTTTCCGAGCGGTTGGAATCCGTCCGAAATCGGCAGGCTCCGGAATCGTGCCGATTACCGCACGACCACTTCCTTCTCCGCACTCCGGAAGGTACCGTCCGCATAGCGGACTTGAAGTTTGACGAGGTATTTTCCGGAAGATTCGTAGACGTGCGTCGGGGTCGGTTCGGTCGCGATCGGCGTCGAATCGCCGAAATCCCACGCGTAGGAATCGATCTGCCCAGCGCTTCCGAACACGTCGAAGTCGATGCCCGCTCCGGGCGTTCCGGTAGATACGCTCGTGTTGATGGAGAGCGTTTTCGGTTGCGATTTCAGTACGATCTTCCGAACGGCCGTATCCTTGGTTCCGTCGTCCCGGATGACCGTAAGGGAGGCTTCGTATTCGCCGTCGCGGTCGTACCGGTAGGTTTGGACGGAGTCTCCCTCCACCGGAGGGCGCCCATCGCCGAAATCGTAAATGAATTTCGTGATAGTTCCGCGCTTCGTACGGCTTGCCGACCCGTCGAACCGAACGGTCGCGGGAGCGTATTCGCTATCCTGAACGATGGCGAATTGGGCGGAAAGATCCTTCCGTTGTACCTCGAACACGATCCGGTCCTGAGCTTCGGCCCGGGCTTCGGTCGTCGGATTGACGAAAACGTAGGTGGCGAGGATTTCCGTCCGTCCTTCGGAAACGATTTCGTACGCTACGTTCGTTCCGACCTTCTTATCCTTCTTTCCGAAGGCCCATTCGACCGATTCGAGTTCGTAGCCGGCGTTCTTTACCCGAACGTCTCGGGCGTCGAACGAGAACGTCGCCGGAACGGTCACGTTCTCTATGCGGTAACTCTCGGTCGCCTGATCGTACGAACCGGGACCGAGCATTTCCTTTCCGGTCGATTCGTCGATTACCCGAACGAGGGGACTTCCGTCGGAATTCTTCGAGAGCACGAGGGGGCGTTCGATCGTGAACAGATGCTCGATCTCCACCGAATTTCTTGCGGCGTCGGTAAGCTTCACGACGATCTTTTTCTTTCCGTACTCGTTGAACGACCATTCGCATTCCTCTTCCTTGCAGAAAACCGATCCGCCCTCGAGGCGCCACTGGTAATCGACGATTTCTCCGCCGCTCCGGACCTTGACGTCGGAAAGGGAGACCCGGTACGTGAACGGATCGTCGGATTTCGCTTTTTCCATAACCACGGTCGCCTGAATGGGCGTGTCGCCCTGGGGTTTGACGATGAAAATCTTGTCGCAGGTTTCCCCGGGATTCTTACTATTGACGAGCGCGAGGCAAACGGAACGCTCCTCCTTCTCGAATTTCGCGGTATAGACCGCTTCGGTCGAAACGGGCGCGTCGGCATCCTTGTCGATTTCGTACCATTTGGGGTTTCCGAGGGCGGCGACGTCCTTCGCGTCGAACACGATCCCCTTTTTCGTCGGCGTGACCGTGATCATGCCGGAGATGTTCACGGTGGGGAACGCGATATCGCGGACCTCGGATTCGCGGGTTACCTTGTTTTTTCCGACGTACGATCCCTTCGGGGAAAATTTCCCCTTCCGATCGTAGGTGAAAACGAGGTCGGAAGCCGAGCGCGGATCGGTTCATTCCTTATCGACCGTTCCGTCTCCGTCGAAGTCGATTTCGAACGATTCGATCGTCATGGATTTTTCCGCGAACCGGGCGTCCGACGAAAGATCGAACCGAAGGGTTACGGGGCCGATGAGGTTATTGAAATCGTAGACCTCGCTCGTATTCTTGAAACGGGCCGACAGATATCGGTCGTTGTCGTGTACGACGACTCCCCCGTTCGGATTTTCGAAGTCTTCCGCGCCGATTTTTTCAATGAGGAACGCCCAGAACCCGATACTGGAAAACAGCGTCATGCCGAAAAAAATCGCGAAAATGGTCGAAACGGTTTTCTTCCGTTTATATTCCTTCTTCGTCATGATCGCCCGGAACAGGAAGACGATCCAGATAACGGAGAGGACGAACGCGATCGTTCCGAAGATGCCGTTGACGAGGAGTTCGAGCAACCGGGCGATATCGGCCGGATTGATGCCGAATTGAATGAAGAATTTCGCCTGCTCGGGATTGAAAACGACGTACGCGAGGAAGGATCCGAAGAAGATGAGGGCAACCAGAATGAGGGCTCCGACGATTTTCAGAAAATCCACGGGCTTCATGGGCTCCTTCTTCTTTTTCGGGGGAACGGGCGCGGGAGCAGGACTCGCGGACGGTTCGGACGGAGGAACCGGAGCGGGCGGCTCCGATCCGGAAACGGGGGCCGTCTCCAAAAGGGAAGCGAGGGAATTGTCGGAAGGAGCGGACATTTCGGGAGGGGCTACGGAAACCGAAACGCCCCCTTCGGGGGCGGAGACGGGAACTTCGTTCGGAATCGACGCTCCGGATTCCGGAGCGTTCAAGATTTCGTCGAGCATGCCCGACGGTTGGGCGGATTCGGCGGATGCGAGCGGATCGTTCATACGGAATCGGAACGGTTAGTTACGGCTTGAGCCAATCGGGAAGATCGTCGCCGGAAATTTCCGGGCCGACCGGTTTCGTTTTTTTCGTCGCGGGCTTCGGTTTTTTCGATTCGGCACCGGAATCGGTCTTGGGGGAACGAACGTCCCCTCCCCCGCTCCGCTCCGGTTTCCTTCCTTCTTTCCGCTCTTCCTTCTTTCGGTCGGAAGCG
>CAZINU010000021.1:0-11656 GCA_964540725.1 uncultured Candidatus Peribacteria bacterium | reverse complement strand
CTCCGGCCTCGCTTCCGCCGTCGCGGGGGCCGGGGTCTCCTCCCTCGGGCGGAACTTGGCCCCGGCGGTCGCCGCCCTCGCGGGCGACGTCCCCGCCGCCGGCTCCTCCGGCACCCCCGCGGCGTGCCCCGAGGCTTCGTCGAACGGGTATTCCCTCCCGGCGAAGGATTCCGGGCAAACGTACGACGCGACGAAAGTCGACCCCTCCTTTCAGAACGGTACCAAGACCTTTTCCCAGCGCTTCGTTTGCGAGAACGGGACGTTCGCGGCGAGCGGCGCGGAGTCTTCCCTAATCTCCTGCAACCCCACGTACTCCGAATCGGGCGGGGCGTGCGTCGCGTCGTCCCGGACGGTTTCCGGTGACGACGTTTCCGGCCGGAATTGGTCCGACGGCACGTACGCCGTTTCGTGTTCCGGCTACCTGAACGCCCCGGCGAATTACTCCTACGCCGGCGCGACCGGGGACGGAGTGTACTGGATCGATCCGGACGGAGCGGGGGGAACCGCCGCCTTCAAGGCGTACTGTGACATGACGACGGACGGAGGCGGATGGACGGTCGTCATGAACGGGGTGCCCGCATATAATTCGCCCGACTGGAATACCGGCAACGACGTAAATATCGCGAATTCTTCGGATGCTTCCAAAGTGTACTCGCAGACCTGGCGCTTTTCCGACGCGAAAATCAATGCCATTCCCAAGGCTTCGGCATACCGAATCAAGGTGGCGACCACGTACTTTTCCGTAGGCAACTACGTTCGGTACGCGCGCAAAACGTGCGTATTTTCCTCGACGACCGCACTCCGTACCACGGCCGCCACGAACGATTGCGCCGTAACGTACTCGGACATCAGCTTTACGACCGGAGAGAAACGTCTCAATACCTCGTATGATTATTATGCCGGAATCTCCGATATCTATTCCGTAGGAGCGAATTATTACCCAACGTACATTACGACGAACTCTTTCGGTAACGACAAGGGGGACGGATGGATAGCGAACTACTTTACCGATGGAACTGCGTGACTCACGTATTGATTCTCGCGTGTGGTCTACTGATCTCCGAGCGCCTCTCAACTCCCTAAAATTACCATGTCCGTCCGATAAGCCCCCGTTTTTTCTCAAACCCCCTCTCCGCACATCGGAGAGGGGGTTTTTGGTTCGAACGCGCGACAAGCCTTATTTTTTCAACAGCCTCCCGAGCTCCGAAACGTTTCCGATTTCGAATATCTCGACCTTCGCTCCCTTCGGGAGCTTGATTCCCGAATCTTTAGGGAGAACGATTCGCTCGAACCCGAGTTTTGCGGCTTCTTCGACGCGCCGCTGGAGGCGAAAAACGTTTTTGACGATGCCCGTGAGCGAAACTTCCCCGAGGAACGCGGTTTTTCCGAACGGAACCCCCGAGCGGGACGACGCGATGGCCGCGATGGCCGCAAGGTCGGTACCCGGTTCGGAGAGCGTCAATCACCGAGCGACGTTCAGATAGACGTCGTACGAATCGGTTTTTACGTCCGTCCACTTCGAAAGGACGGCCAAAAGAAGGTCGAGCTTGCCTTGGGGAATCCCGCGCGAAGACCGCTTGGGGTATCCGAATTTCGTATAGGTGGTGAGGGCCTCGATTTCGACGACGAGCGGGCGCGAGCCTTCCATGGTGACGGTCAGCGCGCTTCCCGGGAGGGCGGCGTTTTTGGAATCCGAGAATTCGAGCCCGGGGTTCGGGAGGTCTTTCAATCCGGCTTCGGTCATTCGGAAGAGCGCGACTTCGTCGGTGGCGCCGAAGCGGTTCTTCAAGGAACGGAGGATGCGGTAGTCTTCGTACCGGCTTCCTTCCAGGAACAATACGGTGTCTACCAGATGTTCGAGCGCCTTGGGGCCGGAAATCGCCCCGTCTTTCGTAACGTGGCCGATGAGGACGACGGTTTTCCCCGTCCGCTTCGCGAACTCCATGGCGGTTTCGGCGACGGTGCGGACAAGCGGAACCGACCCGGCTCCGCCCGAAAGCGAACGCGAACCGAACACGCTCACCGAATCGAGGATGATAAGCGCGGAAGAGTCGGTTTCGAGCGTCGCGAACACGTCTTCGACGACCGAGGCCGTGAGAAGCCGGATTCCGGAATTCCGAATGCCGAGCCGGAGGGCCCGGTCGGAAATCTGCGACGCGTTCTCTTCGGCCGAGACGTAGAGCGCCGTACGCCCTTCTTTCGCGAACCAATCGGCCAATTGGATGGAAAGCGTGGATTTGCCGATTCCGGGTTCCCCCGAGAGGAGGATGAGAGACCCGGGCACCATGCCTCCGCCCAGGAGGTTCGAAAGTTCCGTCGAAGCGACGGGAATCCGCGCGGTGCCGCTCGAAATTTCCGTGCGTATCGTGCCGATCGCGAGGGGGGTGCCGGACGACGCGGGGGAAACGGACCCCTTTCCCGTTTTCGGTTCGTCGGGGGTTTCGACGAGACAGTTCCACTGCCCGCACGCCGGGCATTTTCCGGCCCACTTGGGTTGGGCATGGGAGCAGTTCGAACAGCGGTACATGGTTTTCGGGGGATACGGGAATTTTTCCGACGCATTGTATCCGCCCCGGCGGTTTTGTCATCGCCCCCGGCGCGTTTTTCTTGAATTTTTCCGACGCTCTCGGTATGATGGGGGCATGTTTCCGAACGTGCTCCTTTCGCTTTTCGCTGCGGTTCTCGATTCTATCGACCTCGTGGCGTACAAGCGTGCTTCCGAAATCGCCGCGGAAGAACGGCTCGACGACAACTTTCTCTATTTCTTCGGGTACGCCGTCGTCATTGCCACGTTTCCGATTTTTTTCTTCGTATTTCCGGAAATCGTTTCGGAAGATTTTCCGAAACTGTTCGCCGACGTAAGGAATGTCTCCCTCCTTTTTCTGCTTACCATCCCCAGTATCGTTTCCGGCGCGCTTTGGTCGTACGCCTACGCGAATGAAAAAATCAGCGTGCTCGCCCCGTATTCCCAGTTGTCCGAAATCCTTACCGTCGTCGCGGGGTTTTTCCTGTTTGTCGGAACGCCGACCGCGTCCTTCGTATTCGCCCTCCTCGCCCTTGGGGTCATATTCGTTTCGAATTACGAATACGGAAAAAGGCTCGCCTTCAATCGTTCTTGTCTCGTTTTGTCGATATCGGAATTCTTTCGTGCGGCTTCCGTTCTCGTATCGGCTTTTTTGGTCGTCTCCGTTAATCCGTTTTCCGTTATCTATGCCCAATGTTTCGTCGGAATCGGTCTTTTGGCCGCATATTTCGGATTCCGTCGGTTCCGGGGATTTCGGATTCCGGTCGAACATCGAAAAACGTTCGTAATCGGTACGGTGACGTCGAATCTGTTCTGGATACTCGTAACGGGTATCGGATTATACCTGTATAAGGAAGTCGGCGTCGTAACCGCCATCCTTCTCTCTATGGTTTCTCTGGGGGTCGGCCTTACCGCGTCGTACTTCGTCTACGGCGACCGCCCGAAAAAGAAAGACGTCGCGGTCGCGGTGGCGGTTCTCTTGTGCATCGCGGCCGCATCCGTATAATTCTCCCGTTCCATTACTGATTCCCCCATGTCCGAAGTTCGAAAAATTCCCGTCGAGGCCGCTTCCGAGAAGGAAAAAAAGCGGAAAGAAACCACCGAAGCCGAGAAAAAGGCCGAAATCGCCCGGGCGCTCGAAGCGCGCAAGGAAAAGGAAAAGGTTCTCGAACGGCTCGATAAGGACAAGAAGCTCGCGTTCCTGAAATCCATGGTCGAGCGCGACCTTATCGCCGTCTCCACGGCCGAGGCCATCGTTTCGGGCGAAGGGCTCGACGCTTCGTCCATCGAGGAAATCTTCTCGAAGATCGACGAAATCGAGGCGACCCACGACATCGACCGCATCCTCCCGGTCCTGCTTCGAATCACGAAGGACGAATACCTGGCGGCGCTGCGCGACCCCTCCGCCCGCGAAACGTCGCTCGCGAAGATCGACGCGGCGCTCTCGCATATCTACCACTCGGTAAACCCGCACCCGTTCTCGGCGCTGAATTTCTTCGGCGGCCTGATGGCCGCGCTCGACAAGAACCTCGTTCGCGTCCAGGAAAATACCATCGACGTCAAACGGAGCATACTCGCCCAGCCGATCGCGTAACCCTCCGTCCGCATGCAGGGAATCGTCCTCGGAATATTTTCGAGCCTCTTGAACGTCGTCAATACCGACGTATATCGCCGCGCGATTTCGGTGGCGCTCTCCTATCGTGCCGGCGCGCTTTTCCGGACATTTTTCATGAACGCCCTTTCCCTTGGGCTCGTCGCTCTGCTCGTCCTCGTTCTCGCCTTCGTTCCGGGGGAGAGCGCGAATTTTTCGCCGCTCTCCGATCCGTTCCTCCTCGCGGTCGTTTTCTCCGTTTCGGCGTCCGGCATGGCTTCGGCGGTCATCGGGCAATACGCGTACGCGAACGAACGTATCGGCACGCTCGCGCCGTATGGGGAAACCGGACGGATATTGACCATCCTCGGCGGCTTCGCCCTGTTTTCCGGAACGTCGTTCCTCTCGTTCGCGTGCGCCCTTCTCGCGGGGCTCGCGATTATGGCCGCTTCGGTGGATTTTCGAAATTTTTCCGTCAACCGGTACTGCGCCGCCCTCGCGGCTTCGGGAATCCTGCGGGCGTACAGCGCCCTCTGTGCCGGGTGGATCGTTCTCCGGCTGGACGCCGTTCCCTTCGTCGCCGCGGATCTCGCCGCCGCGACCGTCGTTACTTTCGGCCTCGTTTGGCGCGAAGGGTTTCCGAAAGGGCTCCCGGGCGCGGCGTTCGCGCACATGGGGAAGTGGTTCCTCGCCAACGACGCGATCTGGTTCGTTTCGTACCTCATTTCCCTCTTCCTCCTGAAAGATTTGGGCGTCGTCGTAACGTCGCTTCTCGGCATGGTCGCGATGGTGGCGACGGTGGCGTACGGGCGGTTCGTCTTGGGGGAGCGGCCCGAATCCAAGACGTGGGCGCTCGCGGCGTTCGTGGCGACGTGCGTCGTGGTCGGCTCGGCCGCGTAGTCCGGCTGTCGGGAGGTTCCGGAAGCCGTCCGGAGGGAAGGATATTTTCCGACTACGTCCGATCTCCCGGCTTCCGTTTCGAGAAAGTGGGAATTCCCAGGATTGTGGCGAACTTCGTCCGGTAGGCTTCGAAGAACCATGCCCTGAGCGTCCGAACGTCCGTCGGCGTGCCGTCCGGAAAAACGATTTCCGACGACTCCGCGAACCGGGCGTACGTCGTTCGGCAATCTTTTACGAAAGAAGATCGCGCTTTCGAACCGAAAAAACCGGGCTCATCCGGAATGTCGGTATGCGATTCGAGAAACCATGCCATTTCCACGAAGAAGGCGAACGCTTCGAGCGTTGGTACGGAAACGGTCCCGTTGGCAAGAATTCCGCTAACGGATCGGGCGTACCGGGTAACCGCCTGTCAAGCGCCCGCACACGAGTATCCCTCACATACGTGGTACCCCTCCCATTTTCGGGTTCCGTAAATCGAACACCGGTGCCCGGTTCACGACGGGTCCGTCCGAAGGTGTTCGCATACCCGGTTGACGGTTTTCATCCTCGTGCCCTCGGGGGAATGGATGGACGGAACGACGCAGCAAAGCGCTGCGCACTCGTCGCAATTCGAGACGAAGCCGTCTTTTCCGAATATTTCCCCATACGGTTTCATAAATGAATTGATAATAAAAAGAAAAGGATTGTCAATTTTCAGACGGACTGCCCCGGGACTTTTTCCCCATCTCTTTTGACTCCCGGGGACTTTTCCCTATAATCCCCGCGCAGCAAGCGCCCTCGCGCGCCGTTTTTTCATATCCATCCGAAGCAATGTCTTTCCTGAAAGAATCCATCAAGGAGTTCGACCACGTCGTTTGGCCGACCTCCGCCGAGACTTCCCGGTATTTCTCGGTCGTCCTTTCGGTCATCGCCGTTTTCGCCGTCTTTCTCTTCCTCGTCGGCACGGCATTCTCCACGTCGCTCTTCGCCGTTCGCGACGCGGTACTTCCTCCGGTCGCCCCGACAGCCTCCGCTCCGTCTCCCTCGTCCGCTTCCCCCGACATCGATCTCGGCTCGCTCCTCGGAAGCGGCGCCGCCGAAGTCTCCACCGGTTCCGTCGCCCCCGTTTCGGGCGAGGCTGCCGCGAAATAATTCCGATATCCCCCCTTTCCATGTTCGACGTATTGAACCGGGACGACGGCGAATGGTACGTCATCCGCGTCATCTCCGGAACCGAAGAAAACGTGCGCCAATCCCTCATGCAGCGCCGCGAAGCGTTCGGGCTCGAGAAATTCATCCTCGACGTGTTCGTTCCCACCCACGATACCATTTCCGTCCGTTCCGGCGGCGTGAAGGTCAAGAAAAAGAAAAACATTTTCCCGGGGTACATCCTCGTCAAAATGGTCGTGACCAACGAATCGTGGTACATCGTCCGAAACACCCCGAACGTCACCGGATTCCTCGGTGCCGGAACCGTTCCGGTTCCCGTTCGCGGAGAAGAGCTCGAGCGGCTTAAGGGCGTGCTTTCGGATAAGACCGAAGAATACGTCACGAGCATCCGCGTCGGCGACAGCGTCATCATCCTCGTTCCCCCGTTCGAAGGCAGCGAAGCGACCGTGACCGAAGTGAACGAAAGCAAGGGGATACTCAAAGTGAACATCAACCTCCTCGGTCGCGACACTCCGATGGAAATCGAGTTCGGGAACGTCAAAGCCAACAAGAAGTAACCGTCCGTTCCATGCGCGCCGCCGCCGTCATCCTTCTCGCGCTCGCCATTCTCTCGACGCTCGGTTTCGGCGTTACCGCGTTCCACGAACCGAGTCGCGCCAAGCTTCGCGAACTCAGGGCCGGACTGTTCGGACAGCCGGTTCCGGCGGCGTCGGTCGGAACCTCCGGCGACGCCGAATTGGCCGCTTCCATCGAACGCATGGCCGCCGGAATCGACGCGATCGTGGCCTCCGGTTCGATCGCCGCCGTCCAATCCGGAAGCGGGCACGTTTCCGTTTCGGGAGTCTCGGCCGCTTCCGTCTCCGCAAGCGGTTCCGTCCAGGCGCTCCAAGACCTCCCGAAGCGCGCCGAACCGGAATATCCGCTTTCGGGAATCCTCCTCGCCCGCATCATGCCCGAGGTGTTCCCGAAAAAGATTGAAAACCGCGCCATTTTCGATATATACCTCTTTAACGAGGATGCCCTGCTCGGCGCGACGTACTTCGACGAGAAGACGAAAACGAAATTCTACGTCTTCACGGAAGGGTACTCGGTCATGCTGTCGAACTTGAAACTCGTTCCCCAGACCTATTCGGTCAACGAGACCGACACGTTCTTCTCGTCGACCTTCTTCCTGAATTCCACGAACAAGAAGGATTCGTCCGTCCGGTTCGTGGTCGAACTCGAGGGGAAGGCCGTCGGAATCGAAGCTTCCAAGTCCTTCTATCCGAAGTTGAAGAAAATGCTTTTACAAAATTAATCCGCCGTTCCCATGTCCAAGAAAACGCTCCTCACCAAGGAAGGTCTCGCCGAGCTCCAGGCCGAACTGACGAATCTTAAAGAGGTTCGCCGCGTAGAGATCGCCGAAAAACTCAAGGAAGCCATCTCCTTCGGAGACCTTTCCGAAAATTCCGAGTACGAAGACGCCCGCAACGAACAGGCGCAGGTCGAACTCCGCATCATCGAGCTCGAAGAAATCCTCAAGAACTACGAACTCATCGACGACAAGAAGGCGCAGAAGAAGCGCGACGGCGCCGGAATCGGCAGCGTCGTAACGATCAAAAATTCCGAAGGCGGCAAAGAAACCTACAAGATCGTCGGTCCCACCGAAACCGACATTTCGAGCGAACCGCCGAAAATCTCCAACGAATCGCCTATCGGTTCGGCCCTTATCGGCAAATCCGTCGGCGAGACCGTTCGCGGACAATCCCCGGCCGGAGCCTTCGAATTCGAAGTCCTCGAAATCAAGTAGCGCCTCGGATTTCCGATTTCCCGCGATTTCCCAATCATTCCCGGCACCATGGATTTTTTTCGACAGCACCTGTTCCTCGTTCCCGTCGTCGCTTGGGTCGTCGCCGTCATCATCAAGGCCGCCTACGTGGCCGTGAAGGGCGAATTCGCCATGGCCAAGGCTCTCGGTTCCGGGGGCATGCCCTCGGTGCATTCCGCTCTCGTCACGAGCCTTACGACCGCCATCGGCATCAAATACGGCGTCCTTTCCGACCTGTTCATCGTGTGCCTGGTATTCTCGACCATCATCATCTACGACGCCATCAACGTCCGTTTCGAGGCGGGGCTCCACGCCAGAGCGCTGAACAACCTCAAGTGCAATAAGGAAAAAAAGACCGAATACACGTTCAACGAGTCCATCGGACACCTTCCCGAAGAAGCGTTCGTCGGAAGCGTCGTCGGAATCTTGACCGCCGTCGTGCTCCTCGGGTTTTAGTTCGGATTTTTCCGAAATGCCCAACGGCCCAACGACCATCCCCCCATGTTTTCCATCCACGACGAACCCCGCGTAAAAGCCCTTCTCGCCGAATTGGGGGAGAAGCCTTTCCGGTACGCCCAAATCGCCCAGGCCGTCTATAAAGACCTCGTGCCCGATTTTTCAGCCGTCACGACCATATCGAAGGAACTGCGCGAACGCCTTGCTTCCGAAGCGTTCTTCATGACGTTGTCCCTTCGGAGCGAGGATTCTTCCGCCGACGGGCAGACGACCAAATTCCTGTTCGAGACCCACGACGGACGGTTGATCGAAGCGGTCGTCATGCGGCATCTTTCCGGACGCACGACGCTCTGCGTCTCGTGCCAGGCCGGATGCCCCATGAAGTGCGCGTTCTGCGCCACCGGCAAGCTCGGGCTTTTCCGGAACCTCGATTTTTCCGAAATTCTCGAACAGTTCGATTTCGCGGCGAAACGCGTCGCGTCCGAAGGGGTGAAGATTCGCAACGTCGTGTTCATGGGCATGGGCGAACCGTTTTTGAACTACGAAAACGTCAAAACCGCCATTACCGTCCTTTCCGACCAAAAAAAGTACGACCTTTCGAACCGGCGCATCACCGCCTCCACGTGCGGCATCGTACCGGGGATCGAAAAATTCGCCCGCGATTTTCCTCAGGTTTCTTTGGCCATATCCCTCCACGCGCCGAACGACGAAGCCCGCAAGTCCATCATGCCGGTCGATCACACGTACCCGCTTGAGAAACTCATGGAGGCCCTCGACCGGTACGTCGAAACGACCAATAAGCGCGTGTTCTACGAATACATCATGATTGCGGGCGTCACCGACCGTCTCGAATACGCCTACGAACTCGCCGCATTGCTCAAGGGGCGCCTCGCCCACGTGAACTTCATTCCCTACAACGCGGGGGAGGGGATTATGGGAAACGGCATGCAGCCGTCGTCCCGGCTCATTATCGAAAAATTCCAAAAGACCCTCGAGGATGCCGGAGTTCCCTCGACCGTCCGCCATACCATGGGCGACGATATCGACGCCGCGTGCGGGCAACTCGCGATGAAGACTTCGAAAGCCTAAACCGTCTCCGCCCCAGTCCCGACGAAACGCTCCCCGTTCCCAATCGGCCGGAACCGGCAGCTCCACGGCTGCCTCCGGCCGATTTTCCCAGATATTCCCATGAACCACGCAACCGACCCGGGGATTTCGAACTGGACCATGCTTCGAAATCTCCTGACCCGACAGTCGCACATTCGCTCGGCACTGCCCGCGCTTCTCTCCCTTATGGCCGTTTTCGTGACGTTCAACGTGACGGAACCGTATTTTTACAAGCTGTTCATCGATGCCGTCGAATCGGTTCTCTCAGGGGGCGAACCGATTTCGGAATGAATTCGGATTTTCGCGACGTACGCCGTTCTTTGGGGGATTCTCGTAATCGCTTCGGTCGTTTCCTCTTACGCGTTCAATTGCAAGATTTGGGAGAAAGGGAATTTCGAATGGAAGCGGGCGACCGACGACTTGCTCGCCGCATTTTTCCGCATGCCCTACGACTACCACATCTCCACCGACATCGGCGAAAAGGTGCGGATCGCGGAGCGCGGTCCGAACGCGGAATTCATCATTATGGAAAAACTCCTTTCGGTAGTGCTCCCCCAATCCCTCATTTTCCTCGGATTCTTTTTCCTCGGATTCTTCGTGCACGTGGGAATGATGTTCGTCATTCTCGCGTTTATCCCGATTCTCGCGCTCGTTTCCGTAACCGTCGGAAAGAGCGCCCATGAAAAACAGAAGGCGGCGAACGATATTTGGGATGCGGCGTTCGGCCGGTTTTCGGACGCGCTTACGAACGTTCGGGTCGTTCGCTCGTTCATTCGGGAGGAATTCGAGTCCGAAAAAATCGGAGACATGAACCGCATTGCCATCGGACACCAATTTTCCATCAACAAGCTTTGGGGAATACTGGAATCCGGGCGGCAGTTTCTGGACTTCCTCGTGAAAATCGCGGTCATGACGGTCGGAACGTACTGGGTCATGCATCAGACGTTGACCATTGGCGAACTGTTCCTGTTCGTCGCCCTTTCCGGCAGGTTTTACGGACCGCTCCAATCGATCGAGGCCGCGTATCGCGAAATCGTTCGGAAATTGGCGGACGTCCGGAAATCCGAAGCGCTTTTAGTTGCGCCGTCCGAGCCCGACAACGGCACGCGCCCCTTTCCCGGCATCCGTTCTTCCATCCGCCTCGATGCCGTTTCGTTCGCGTACCCTTCCGCCGGCCGGGAGGTTTTGAAGGGCGTTTCCCTCGAGATTCCCAAAGGTTCCCGCGTCGCGCTCGTCGGGCATACCGGGTCCGGAAAATCGACCATCGCCAACCTCCTTTTACGTTTCTACGAGCCTTCGAATGGGCGCGTAACGATCGACGGAACCGACGTTCGGGAATTCTCCCTCGCGTCGTACCGTCGGAAATTCGCCGCCGTCTTCCAAGATACGACGCTCTTCAACGACACGCTCCGTTCCAACCTCGAATACGTCCGCGACGACGTTCCGTTCGAGGAAATCCGCGAAGCCTGCCGGAAGGCGGAAATTCTCGACTTCATCGAATCGCTGCCCGAAGGGTTCGAAACGATGGTCGGGGAACGGGGGCTCAAACTTTCCGGAGGGGAGAAGCAGCGCCTTTCCATTGCCCGCGCCATCCTGGCCGACCCGGAAATCCTCATTTTGGACGAAGCGACGTCGGCGCTCGATTCGAAAACCGAAAAACGGGTTCAGGCGGCGTTTTCCCGGCTTATGGAAGGCCGTACGTCCGTCGTCATCGCCCACAGGCTTTCGACCGTCGTCGATTCCGACATGATCGCGGTCATCGACCACGGAAGCGTCATCGCGACCGGAACGCACGGCGAACTCCTAAAAAAGGACGGCATATACCGGGAGCTCGTGGAAACCCAGCGGGGAGGCATGTTTTGCGAGGGCGCATCGGAAGAAAACCGTTAAATTTAAATTTTTCGGAATGTTTGACGGAAGGGGGAGTTTCGAGTACCATCGCCCTCGCGAAAAGACCGTTCCGACGACTCCGTCGGAGTTCTCGATTCTTTCGAACGGAACGATTCTCCTAATTCCCTCCAAATGCGCGCCACGAAACATGCCTCCTCCGACCGGAACCTTTCCGTCTCCTCCCGCATCCTCCGCATCCTCCGCTCCGCCCGCCGTCGGAAAATCTCGGCCT
>CAZINU010000020.1:0-12864 GCA_964540725.1 uncultured Candidatus Peribacteria bacterium | reverse complement strand
TCCATATTACCGCACAAATCCGTACCGGGTGTCCGCTTTTATTTTAGAACTTTTGCGCCCCCTTCCATTGTGGGGAAAACGGCATATAGTATGGAAGTTTTATCCCTTCTCTTTTTTCCTATGCGATCACGGAAAGTTCTCTTTGCGGCCATTCTTTCGGCCGCGCCTGCCGCCGCACTGGCGGACGAGGCTCCTTCCGGAATGCCCACCCCGGAACAGATGCGGCAAATGCAGCAGCAGTACATGGGGCAAATGCCCGCGGGAATGCCGTCGCCCGAACAGATGCAGCAGATGATGCGGGGACCCGTAGGTCCCACGGGTCCGATGGACCAAATGGGCGGAATGCCCGAAGGTTTCGACCCCTCCCAAATGGGCGGCGCCGCCGGTCAGGGTATGGAGGCGGCTTTGGGCCAGATGCGGCAGGGAATCGGAACGTTCAAGAGTTCCATGGAGCGCGTGAAGGCGCAAATCGCCCGGTTCGAGGCTCAAAACGGGGAAACCTCCGAAGCCCTCCGGGATGCCATGGCGAAGGTTGATGAGGCGGTAGCGCTCGTCTCTTCGGCATCGAGCGTCGAAGAGGCCCAGAAGGGGTTCGACATGATTGAAGACATTACCTCCGTCATCGATACCGAACTTCCGAAGCTCGCCATGACGGCCCAGCTTCCCAACCTCTTCCGTCGGGCCGACACCGAAATGGCCCGATTGAAGGCTGCCGCCGTCCCTCCGGAAGACGCGCCGAGTTCGGTGGACCTTTCGCCCGCCCGTAACGCTTTCCAGGCGCGGATATCGGAGCTCGAGACCGCGCTCGCCGATGCTCGGGAACTTTCTAAAACCGATCCGTTGGCCGGAATCGAAGCCGTGCAGAAGAACTTCTTCGACCGCTTGCACGAAACGTGGATATCGTACGGAAGCCTTCAGGCTACCGCGAACCTCGATCGTGCCGCCATTATGGCCGTACAGGTCGTCCGCTCGAGCGGACGCATCGCCGAAGCCGCGACCGGAACGGGTGCCGAACGCCTGCGCGAGCTCCATGCGAAAATGAAGGAAGACGCCGAAAAACTCCTCGCGGCCATCAAGTCCGGATCGAACGAAGAGGGCATGTCGGAAGAGCTCATGGGGCTCATATCTTCCCTCATGGCCGGAAAGGATTCGTTCGACGCCGCCCTCGCCGACGCCGGGATGGCGCGGAGAACCGCCAATCCCTTCGGAAATTTCGTTCCGATGGGGGCTCCCGGTCCGAGCGCCTTCGACGCCTTCGGCCAAGAAGCCGTAAGCGGTCAAATCGCGGCGCGGCCGGCGGCTGACGCATACGCGTCAGCCGTGAAGAAGATGGCTCCCAAGCTCGAAAAGGCCGTCGCGGGCCTCGAAAAAACCCTCGACAAGAAATTCGGCGAAGACCAAACCGCGAAAATCGCCGCCCTCGACAAGATTCTCGGAAAGCTCGACAAACTCCTGGCGAATCCCAAACTGTCCGGAAAGAACCAGGCCGTTTACGGCTCCCTCCGGGAGAAGGTCGTTCTTCTGCGCGACCAGTATTCCGCCGGGGATCTCGGTATTGACGACGTCATGCAGAACGACATCGACGACCTCCTGAACGTGGAATAATGTTTCCGCGAACGGAGAAAGGAAAACGCCCCGCGGAATGCGGGGCGTTTTGGTTCGGCGCCGTCTCAGGTCGGCACGTCGGGAACGACCGAGAAAAGCCAGTCGACCGGCCCGAACTCGTATACCGGCGTCAATGTCCGATCGCCATTTTCCTGGAAAGATTCGATAATGGCGAGGGCGAACACCGGGTAGCGCTTGAACGGATTCTTAATCTTCTTTCCGTTCATTTTCAGGGAAGGGTCGATACCGATTCGGATATACCGGTGCCCCTTCGCGCCGTCGCCTGACTTTTCGTACAGGTAGAGGTGGAACGGGTAGGTGACCCCGTTGACAATCATTGATTGCCGAACCGTCCAATCCCGGCCGTCCCCCGGGAACGAGAACGGCTTTCCCGTCCGCAGGCACTCTTCCAGTTTCATGGACAAGAGTACGCGCCCCACTGCTTCTCTTTTCTTCATAACCTCTCCTTTTCGCGTTTTTGCGGAAAATTCCGTAGGGTATTGATACGCCACTAGGATTTTTTGTCAACACCTTTTTCGGCATAGAGCCGGACGAACCCTTCGGCATCGCCGAAATCGGCGAACTCCGCGTAATGCCGGTGCGTCTGATCGAGTTTTCGGGCGTATTTTATGGGGCACCAGTATCGCTCCGTCCGCCCCCCTATTTCCGTCGCGTACGAAAATAGGCCGTTCACGTACGAACAGTACAGGCAGTTGAGTTTTTGGATGAGGTTGAGGTACCCGAGGTATTTCCGATCGAAGACGATATGGTCGCGCCGCCGTACCCGTTCGATGCCGTAGAGCGGAAATGCGGTGAACTGGTACGTGGTCAGGAAGAGGTCCAACACGACTGCCGGAACGATCATGGCGTAAATGAACGGCGCCGAAAGGAGGTGGCGGATCTCGGAAGAGAGCAGGTAATGGAAAACGCCCTCCTTCGCCCGCTTTTGCAATTCCTTCGCCCGCTCGGAAAAAACGATTTTGCGATTTTCGATTTCGAAATCGTAACGTTCTCGGAGCGCGTCGTACTCCGATTGGAGTTCCGATTTGAGCGCTTCGATGTTTCGCAGGAGGGTGCCGATTTTCGAGAGCATGGGGGGGAACCGACGCGTTATGGGACGAGATTCCAGACGATTCCGACGCCCCCGAGGAGCGCGGAAGCCGCGAACGCGGAGAGAACCGACCGCCCGAACGAGGCTTCCCCGAACCGGAAGGCGAGGAGGGCTTTGACGAAGTTGTTCGAAATGACCGCGATAAGCACGACGGTGCCCGCGACGGTCGCCGGAATCGATCCGTCGGCGAATTTTCCAGCCATATCGAGCGAAATCGCGTCCACGTCGGCAAGTCCGGAAAGGAGGCCGAGGAGGTAGTAGAGGATTTGAGGGTCGAACGAATCCTTGTACGACACGCCGATGGCTGACGCGAATTTAATAAGGACGACGAAGAGGGCGAATTTGATGGCCGGCATGATACGGAAGGGACTTTCGAGTTTTTCTTCCACGTGGATTTCCCGGGATTTCGCCTTCCGGGATTTGAATAGCAGGTATCCGGCGGAAGCCGCGAGCCCCACGAACATGAGCGTCGCGGGTAGGAAGACCGCGGACAAGAGGCCCCCGGCGACGACGGCGACGATGGCGACTACGCGGACGAGCATGATGGAGGAGGCCGCGAGCGTGGCTACCGCGTACGAGGGCGCGTTTTTCGCGTCCTCCTTGCTCCGCGCCGTCATCGCGGCCGTGACCGCCGTGGAAGAAACGAGTCCTCCGACCGCCCCCGATGCCAATATGCCGCCCTTCGCGCCCATGGTTTTGGAGAGGAGGTAACCCGCGAATTCCACCGATGCCATGACGACGACGAAGAACCAGACCGAATGCGGGTTGAAAAATTTCATGGTCCAGATTTTTGCGGGTACCGAGAAATCCGCCCCGAGCATTCCGGCAATGTCCGAAAAGGCGAATTTCGCATCGGGCAACACCGGCAGTACGACGAACGCGACGACCGCGAACTTCATGGCGTTCTGGAATTCCTCGCGGCTGATCTTCGATCGGAGGGTCCGGAACCCGTCTTTTGCGGAAAGGAGCGCCATGACGCCGATGGTGGTCGCGACGGCGAGGGTCGTTTGTCCTATGGCGACGATGGCGCCCACCAGGTAGATGGCCATGGCGGCGTATTCGCTCGTAATGCCGATGTCATCCTTCTTGAACGACGCGTACGCGTGGGAAATGCCGACGAACGCGGCCATGACCGCGAACCCCGCCACGAAGAGCGCGTGCCCGCCGTATTTGGCGTCGAGCCAGGCTGCCATGGCTCCGAACAGTCCGATGAGCGCGTACGAACGGATGCCGCCGAACCCTTCGAACGGTCCAGAATATTCTTCGTGCCCCTTCTTGCTCTCCGCGTGGGTCATTTCGCGCTCGATGCCGACGAGCGCGCCCAGCGCGGCGGAAATGAGGAAGGCGTAGAAAGCGGAGATGTCCATGGCGGGCAAGTGACGGAAATTCGACCCCCGCATCATACGCGTTCGGTCCTCGAAGGCAAGGGAACGCGGTCGGACGGGTATTGACTCGCGGGTCCGGAGGACTAAAATGGGTTCGTTTCTATCCGTAACCCCGACGGCTTCCGTCGGACATCTCCGCCGTATTTCCTAACCGTATGCGAGTATGTTCGTCTGAAAGGTTTCCCTCTACGAGAACGTCGGAGGGAAGGAACGGAAGATTGACAAGACGTTCGACGACCGAAAGGATTTCGACGCGTTCGTCGAGAAAAATCCCGATTTGAAGCGGCTTCGCGATTTCGAATGGATGCCCTTGGGATGGTCCGATTCGCTCGCGGGGATTTCGCGGATTTTCGATGAGCTCGAATCCGCCGGGAACCGGAGCCTTTTAAAGAGGATGGAGGAAGAGGCGAAAGCTTTTTTCGAGCGTTCCAAAGAGCTCGTTTCCGGCCCGTCCGCGAAGAAGCTTCCGGCAACGAAGGATTCCGGCGCCGAACCGACGAAGAAATCCGCCGAACCGAAAATCCGGAAGAAATCCTAACCGTTTCGACGCATGTCCTCCGATTTGAAAACGAAAATTCTCGAATCCGTAAGGGATCGGGATACGAAAGAACTCGTCCTCGACCACGTCACGGGCGTTTCGTGGGACGAATCGGCCCGTTCGGCCACCGTTTCGGTCGATAAGAAGTACGCGCTCCACCTGCTTTCTTCGTACGGGCACGGTTCCGCGCTCATAGGTGCCGTGGAAACCGCCTTCGGACCGGGAGCGAAAACCGCGCTGCGAATGGCGAATCCGCACCGTGCCCACGAACGCGAAGCGCTCGTGCCGCATTCCATCCATTTCGGATAATGTCCGAATCCGAAAAACTCGCGCTTGCGAGGTCGCTTCGGGGCGCGCTCGCCATCGCGTCGGACCCGGTGTTTCAGGCGTTCCGTTTTGCGGACCGCGCCGATTTCGTGCTTCCGGAATACGGGCCCGAAGCGTACGCCGACTATCCGCTTTCCATCGGATACGGGCAAACCGTCTCGCAGCCCTCCACGGTGGCGTTCATGTTGGAGCTTTTGTCCGCCCGTCCCGGCGACCGCGTGCTCGACGTAGGAAGCGGTTCCGGGTGGACGACTGCGCTCTTGAGCCACATCGTCGGTCCTTCCGGGTCGGTAACGGGACTCGAAATCGTTCCGGAACTCGTCCGTTTCGGTCGCGCGAATCTCGCCAAATACCCCCTTCGGAACGTTCGAATCCTTCCGGCTCGGAAGGACGTCGTCGGAATTCCTTCAGAACGGTTCGATCGCATTCTCGTCTCGGCGTCGGCCTCCGAATTTCCCGAAGGGCTTACCGACCAGCTCGCACCGGGAGGGAAACTCGTCATCCCGGTACGCGGGTCGGTTTGGAGCGTGTCGAAAGACTCGGACGGCGCCGTGCGGGCCGAGGAGTTTCCGGGATTCGTGTTCGTTCCCCTCCGTTAAGAGCGGACGAACGGAATCCGATACCGCATATCGTCCACGTTCCCGGCGCCGAGCAGCACGAACGCGGCTTTGCCGGGATTTTCCGCGTCGAACGCGAGCAGTTCGGCAAGGGCCGCGTCGAGACCGTTTCCGCCCCGGACGCGCGGGTATCGGACCGCGAGCGTCTCCAAAAGCCGTCCGACGGTCATCCACTCCACGTCTTCCTTCTTATCGCGGGAAAAGTAGATGTCGGGAACGAGGAGTTCGTCCGCGGCGTCGAACGCCGTCGCGAACTCGCGGAGGAGTTCGCGGGTTCGGGAATGCTGGTGGGGCTGGAACGCGACGAAGAGTTTCCGGTCGGGATATTTCGACTTGATGGCGGCGAGGGTGGGGCGGATTTCCGCGGGGTGGTGGCCGTAGTCGGAAATGACGACGTTGCCGTTTTCGGTCGTCCCCACGAGTTCGCTCCGACGCCAAGATCCCCGGTATCTTTCCATGGCGGGGGCGATCGTTTCTTGGGGGATGCCCGAGAGCAGAAGGGCGACGTACGCGAGCCGGGCATCTTGGGCCAAGTGCTCGCCCGGAACCTGGAGCCGTACCGTTGGCAAAAGGGTCTCCCAAAGAACGACTTTGTCGAATTCCGCGGAAGTTCCAACCGGTCGGGCACCCTTCGGAATCATGGTTACTCACCCGTCTTTTGAAACGAAGTATCGGTCCAAATGCCAGGCGCTCGGCGACGCCGCGACCTTTTTGGAATTTTCGCAGTCCGCCGAAAATACGGCCGCCCGCCTCGTTTTGGAAAGGAACGATTCGAAGGCGTCGAGATAGTCGTCGAGGTCCCGGTAGTAGTCGAGGTGGTCGAGGTCGATATTCGTAACGACCGCGATTTCGGGCTCGTACCGCAAAAACGAGCGGCGGTATTCGCAGGCTTCGATGACGAACCGGTCGCTTTCGGGTTCGAAATGCCCGTTCTTTCCGCCGAATTGGGGAACTTGGGTTCCGACGACGGTCGATCCTCCGGCACCCGATTCCAAAAGGGCCGTCCCGATCATGGCGGTGGTCGTCGATTTTCCGTGACTTCCGGCCACCGCGATGCCGCGCTTGCCGTTGAAAAGTTCCGCGAGGGCTTCGGGGTACGAAAGACGTCGTATTCCACGCTCGGTTGCCGCTCGGATTTCGGGATTCGAGAGCAGCTGCTCCTCTTTCGGAAGATCGGGCTTGGTGATGACCGCTTCGGAATAGACGACGAGGGAGGCGTTTTTCGGGAGGTTCTCCGCCGAATGTCCGATCGAAACGCGGATACCCTCGTTTCCGAGCGCCCGCGTAACGGCCGATTCCGCGCCGTCCGATCCCGAAACGGTCCATCCGGCTTGCGCGTAGTACCGCGCTACGGCCGAAACCCCGATGCCGCCGATTCCGACGACGTGCAAGTGTTTTCCAGTGCGTTCCATACCCCGGACTCTACCGTTTTTTTTTGAAAATTCCAGCCCTCCGACGGAAGGCGCGTCGCCCGTTTCTTAAAAAAAGTACCAAAAGCACTTGACAAACCCATTCTGCGTTTTATTATCGCGCACGAGTTTTTCGGAGACGCCGGTCGAATCCGTCTCGGAAAATACGGGAAAACACCGATTTCCAACCCCCTCTCGGTATGAATCGCCAGTCTCTTTTGCGACATCTCGGATCCCAGTCGTCCGCCCGGAACGCCGGCTCGTCGTCCTCGAACGTGCTTGCAGCCGCGCGCCGGGTTGCCGGAATCGTCGGTCTTTCCGCTACGGCGGGCTTTGCCGCGGCATCTCCGGCCCCCTCGGCGGAGGTTTTCGAATCCGCGTTTTCTTCGGATCACGTTCCGACCGTCCCGGTTTTAGCACCGCAGTTAACGGCGGCCGACGTCCGTGCTCGCGAATGGAGGGTCGTAACGAAACGGACCGGCGTGGAAAAATTCGCCAAAGAAGCGTTCGGATCAAGAGATTGGAGACTGCTCATCGATGAACGCGGAGAACGTCTCAAACACGCGGGAGCGCTTCGCCTCGGGGGCGCCTACCTATTGGCCCAGAACGAGGAAGATGCCCGGATGATCCGCGAAGCGTTGAGCTCGATCGAACCGAAACGGATTACGGCTTCGACGGCCGACCAACCCATCCTTTTAGCTTCCGAAGCGTCGGAAGCCTCTCCCATGCGGTTTTCCACCAAACTCGCCTCCGCCGCGGAAGCCGCTCGCGACCGGTTCGTCCGAGCGGCGGAAGAGCACGAAGGGAAGCCATACCTTCTTGGAGGAAGCGGGAACCGGTATATCGATTGCTCCCAACTCGTCGTCGAATCTATGAAGCGGCTCGGCATCGTAGGCGAATCCTTCGATACGACCGCCGCCGGGCTTCGGAAGGGGTTTTCCGTCCCGAAAAAACGTTCGGACGTTCGGTACGGAGACTTCGTTTATCTTGAGAAAAACGGAAAAACCACGCACGTCGCCATCGCGCTCGGAACGCCCTCCGGCGGGTACGTCGACGTTCTCGACGCGTCTTCGACGACGGGAAGGGTCATGAAACGGCGGATTTCCATGAATCTCGCCGGCCTTTCCGTCGCGACGCCGAAGTTCCTCGACTCGGTCGCTCCGGTCGACGATTCCGTCGGGACCGGCGTAATGGTCGCACGGGCGGACGGATCCGAAAAAATGGAAAAGCCCCGTTACGAAACCGTCGCTTCCGCTGCGACCAAGGTTGTCGCCCGCGTAGCCGAGGCGGCCGTTTCCGCCGTCATCCCGAGCGCGCATGCCGAGGAGGTTCCGGGCAAAAAGCTCCGTTCGGCCCCGGATTTTCGAAAATCCAAACCTCGGGCGACCCAACCGCTCATCCGTGTCGCCCAAGCGCCGCTTGAAACCGTCGTCGAAAACGTTCAGATATCGGAACCCCCGTCCGTGCCGGCGCTCAAATTTTCCGAAACGCTCGATTCGTACGAAGCCTCGGTCGGACCCAGGCTTCCGGAATCCGCCGTTCCAGTCAAATCCGAATCGGCCCCGTCCGCCGTTCCGGCGGTTCAGCCGATACCGCCGGCTATGCCCGCCCAGGAGGCCGAAGTTCCTAACCCGTTCCGAAAGGCGTCGTTCCGACCCGCTCCGAATTCCGCAGTGGAAGCTCTCGCGTCCCTTCGGGATGCCGAAGCCGCTAACGACGAATCCTTCTCGACGCCCTCCGAAATCGCTCTCCTCAAAGGAGCGCTTAAGAAGCTTCAAAGCGAACGGGCGATGGTAGAGCGCAATATCGAACACTTCGGGAAACTTGCCGCTGCGAAAGCTCCGGGTGCGGCCTCGACGCTCTCGAAGCTCCATATGGTCGCAGGAATTCTAGATGTCCGCATCGCCGATGCCGAAACGAAATTCCATATCGGATTGATCGAATCGAAGCGTTTCGAACTTCAGGGAAAAATTTCCGATCTTCGTCAGCAGGTCCGAATGGGCGGTGACGGCGTCGTCATTGGCGGCGTCCATGTCGTGAACGGGGCGTCTTCCGAACTTCTCCGGCTTCAGCGGGAAGATCAGCGAATGCTCGAACGGCTTATCGAACTCCGTTCCAAGCCGTCCCGAATGAAAGTCGCTTCCGCGATGCCCGAAACGAAGGTCGCATAGTTCGATCGAAACGAAAAACCGCCCGGATGGGCGGTTTTTCGTTTCGAAGTCCCGAATGCGGGCATGCCTATTTCGCGGGCGTTTCCGATTCGAGCGACCGAACCGCTTCGCGGAATTTTTCCGCCCGGTCCAGATAGTCGCGGAACATCCCGAAACTCGCGCAGCCGGGAGAAAGAAGGACGATATCGCCCGGTTTCGCGCCTTCGGCGGCTGCTCGGACGGCTTCGTCCATCGAAGCGCAGATGCGGTAGGGAACCCCCGCTTCTTCGCATATTCGGGCAAGCCGGTCGGCGGTCGCCCCAATGAGCGCCGCGAAGGCGGTTTTTTCCCCGAGCGGCTTCGCAAGCCCTTCGAACGGATCGCCCTTGTCCGAACCTCCGGCGATAAGTCGGACCGTTTTGGGCGCGAAGGCCGAAAGGGCGGCTTTCAGGCTCTGGCACGACGTGGACTTCGAATCGTCCACGAACGTGACGCCCCGTGCGGCCGAGACGGTTTCGAGCCGGTGGGCGAGACCCCCGATGTCCCGCAAATACGCCCGGGTCCGCTTCGAACAGATTCGAAGGGCGTTCGTCACGACCGTCGCCGAAAGAACGTTCAGCGCGTTATGGAGTCCGTGGAACCGGGTTTCGTCCATTCAGTACTTTTTCCGACCCGAGACGACGACGTCCGATCCGTCCGTCCGGTCTTTCAGATTTTCCGACGTTCCGAAAAACCGGATTTGCGGCAGGGGGGGAAATTCCGACCCCCACGATCGCGCCCGCTCGCGCACTTGGGCGTTCACCACGGCCGTCCCGGACGTCAATCGGACCATGCGGAACTTGTCTTCGAAGTATTCCGAAAGGCCGGAGTGCCAATTCAGATGGTCGCTTTCGAGGTTGGTGAATATCGAATGGTCCGTTCCGAATCCGTCCGAACGTTCCCCGGGCGGCAATTTCGAAAGCGAACGGAGCGAGGACGGCGTTCCGACGTTGTGGAGCATGAAGCTCGACGCTTCGATCACGACGATACCCCGCTTCAACCTCCTTTCGCGGATGGTTCGGACGGTTTCGGAGAAGGGAATCTCGAAATTCCCCGACAAGAAGACCCGGTCGTCGCCGTATTCCCGTCGCAGGAGTTCGAAGAGAATCCAGGAAGTCGTCGATTTTCCGTCCGTTCCCGTGACCGTTACGATCTTGAATCCTCCCGGCAGGTACCGGTGGGCGAAGTCGAGTTCCGAAAGGACGTTGTCGGCCGCGTACGCCCGGTTGGAGGGCGGGACGCCCGGGGTGGGAATGACCGCGTCGAAGCTACCCGCATCGAAATCGGCGTCGGCGTCGTCCTTCTGAACGATGTCGATGCCGAGCGATTTCGCGAGCGCGACGCACGCGTCGCCGACGCGGGCTTTTCCATAGAAACAGAGCATGGTTGCGGATTTTTGCCGTTCGTGATAGAATGCCCCCGATAATAATCGAAAACGCCCCCATGTCGACTCCGTGCCGAACTCCCCCCGTCGTTATTGCCGCCCCGGATCTTTTGAAGCTCGAAGCGGGCGTTTTGTCGGGACTCCTCGGATTGCCGCTCGAAATCTTTACCAAACGTCGAATCGAGGCCATCCTTTCGAATCCGGACAATGCTGATCGGAAGGGGGCGTTGGCGACCATTGATGCCGAGGAGCGGACGAAGCGGCGAAAGGAATCGGTGGAAACCGAGTTTTCAAAGCTCCTCCGCCCGAAAACCCGCCATCCGTTCCTGAGTCCCACCTTCGTGAGCGAATACCGAAAGGAATTCATCGTTACGGCCCGTTCGATCGGAGCGTACGAATTGGCCGAAGGAAAGATTCCCACCGCCGAGCAGGATCGCAATTACCAGTTCTGGATGGGGAACAAGCTCAACCTCTCGCGCGAGGAAATCGAAAAATTCTGACTCGATTCGATCGAGCGGCGATTTTCCGAAAAACTCGATTTGGCCCGTAAGCACGTAACTGACCGACTTTCCGTCGTCTCGCCGGAAATCCGGGAGCTTCTCAAGAGTCGGGAGTATTTCGAAAGCCTTCACGCCATTGGGGAAACCCGTCTTTCGCCGAGACAACTGTTTTCGGTTTTTATCGAATTCGAACATTTTCGCGAGGAGTGCCACCGAACGGGCGCGCATCCGAACGCTCCGGTCGAGCTGCGGAAGGCGCAGTACGAAATCCAGCGGCTGTTCGGATTGGCCGACCTCTACCAGGACTACGAACAGACGCCCGAGTATCAAAACCTGCTCATCGACGCAGAATTTCTCGAACGCAAGGTGTCGTCGTTCTTCGACCATTCGGCATCGACGAGTAACAGGGTTCCGCTTCCGTCAATCCGGCAAATCCGTCCGAACAACCTGCTCTACGAGCATACCGAGAGCCGGACCGTCTATTGGGGATTCGAAAACGGCGACTACGTTTTTTCCGACGTTCCCAAGCCGGGATTTACCGCCATGGAAGTCGAGTCCGCCGAATTCGTCGGAAAGCTTCGCAACGCGTTCAAATACCGTTCGAAGGTTCCGATCGTGCATGCGGAAATACGGAGCATGAAAGACGCCCCGTCGGCCGTTGACAAATACCTTCGCAAGGGGCTCTCGAGTTTCGGCGAAATCATCGATCAGAAGGGAATGATCATCGTCGTCGATTCGTTTGACAAGGTTCGGATCAGAACGCTCAAGGCCCTGCTTGAAAACGAACTCTGAACCGGGTCCACCAGTTGGAAGGAGCCGCTCGAATGGGTAACCGGGAGCGACAATTCCCACACGAAAAAAGGATATCGGTGCCTGAAGGGGGTTATGAAAGTCCCCCATAAGCTCAAATCCGTCAAGGAACTCATCCGTTCCATAGAAGGGGCGCTCGAAAAATTGCTCCTCGAAGGGCGGAAAACCGGCCGGAAACGGCGCGAGGTGGTACCATTGGTACACGAACTCGAACGGCTCGTGAACGAATTTGACGACCGGTTCCGCAATTCGAGCTATAACGTGGCGCTCGAGGTGCAGATTTTCGATTTGCCCAGTTACGTGAGGGCGGAAAAGGATCTGCGCTCGAGTGCCAGCCACTACGAATACAAGCGGTCCCAAGTCGTCCGCGAAATCGTTCCCATCCTTTGGCCGGTTGAAATTTACGGGGAGGAAGCGTTTCGGAAGCTCCTGATTCCGGAAATCGAGACGCACGGGAAGAATCCGTAACGGAGCCGTTCCGGAAATACGAAAAGCGGATCGTCCGCCCTACGCCCTTCGGAATTCGCGGGAGAATTCGTCCGGTACCCCGCCCCAATGTCCGATGTCGACGGTCGTCCGCCCTCATCGTGAGATAGTTTTCGCGATTTCGGGATGTCGTTCCAGGTAACCTTCGAATTTTCTTGCCGCCTCGAATCCGGGATCCACGATGGACGTGCCCACGACGAGCTTCTCGACGCTCTTCCGAACGAGCGGGTAATGGGTGCATCCGAGTACGAGAGCGTCGATGTCGCGGAATTCGTCCAAATGCTTTCGGAGAACCGCATCGACTTCCGGACCATCGGTAATGCCGGCCTCAATGAGCGGAACGAGTTCCGGAGCGGCGATTTCGTGGACGTGGACCGAATCGTCCAGGATGTGCACCCGTTCCTTATACGCCCGGACACGGACCGTTCCCTCGGTCGCGAGCACGCCGATTCGCCGGTATCCCGCCTCGACGACCCGCTCCGCTCCGGGAATGGTGACCCCGA
>CAZINU010000019.1:0-13484 GCA_964540725.1 uncultured Candidatus Peribacteria bacterium | reverse complement strand
ATACGGAATGAATCTCTGAACTTCTTCCGAAGTCAGCTTGGCGCTCCGTGCCGGAAAACCCGTCATTCTCGTGGGCGTCTCGAACGACACGGTCGCGTTCTATTCGCAATTCACGACCGAAAACCTCCACGTCGCAAGGAGCTCCGTGGCGGCGCAAGGAGTTTTAAGGGGGATATTTGCGGATTTATCGCAATAATGGGGATACGACCGCGTTCCACCCGCCTCTGCCCGGAACGACGGAAGGGGGTTCGGGAGACGCGAGGCATTCGGAAACGCTCTTCGACAACCCCTTCAAATCCTTCTCCGCCAAAATCCGCTGCCCTTTCCTTTCGAACGCCCGGGCGTTCGCCCATTGGTGGTTATTGGCACTGCCTTCGAGCGGAACGATGAGCATGGGAATTCCGGCGGCTTCGAGCTCTCCGAGGGTCGTGGCCCCGGCACGGGTAACGGCCATGCCGGCACGGGCGTACGCTTCGGCCATTTCGGATTGCGAAAGAAAATCGTGGCACGTGACGTTCGAAAACCGTTCGAACCGTTCGCGGTAGTCCGCGTTGAGCGTTCCGAGCACGACTTCGAACCGAACGTCCGGGAGCGTTTCGACCGCTTCCAAGACCGCCTCGAACACCCGGGAAGATCCGAGACTGCCGCAAACGACGAGGACGACGGGGGCGGAACGTTCGGACGAACGCTCACCGCGCACCTTTTCCCAATCCACGTCGGGATTCAAAAGTTGTCCGACGACGGCCGTCTCGGCCTTCGGGAAGTATTTCGCCGCTTCGGCGAAACCGAGAAACACGGTTTTCGAGAATCTCCCCACCCATCGGTTCGCAAGACCCGGGATCGCGTCGGATTCGTGGAGGTAGACCGGAATTCCGAGAACCTTCGCCGCAACCGCGACCGGAAGGGAAACGTACCCGCCCTTCGAAAACACGAACGCCGGACGGAGGCGACGGAGGATTCCGAGAGATTGAAAAAAACCCGCGAGGACATTGAAGGGCTCGACGAAGGTGCGAAACGAGAAGTACCGCCGGAGCTTGCCGGATTTTACCGCATGGAAGGCGATTCCTTCTTTCGCGGCGGTCTTCTCTTCGAGCGATCATTTCTCCCCGATCCAGGCAAACGCGAAATCCCCGGAGCGTTCCAGGGCCTTTTTCAGGGAAACGAGGGGAAATATGTGTCCGCCGGTTCCGCCTCCGGAAAGGACGACGGTCCGGAGTTCGGCGTTCGACTCTCTCATGTTCGGCATCCTATCCGAAAAACAGCAAAAGAAAAGACGGCCCCGAAGGGCCGTCCGGACGTCCGAAGCCGATCTATTCGACGTAGGGACAAAGGGTTTCCGCCTTTTCGCGGAATGGCGGAATTTGTGCGAGCAGCAGTGCGAGCGGAATAGCGAACCATCCGTATTCGAACCATGCGTGCGTCCGACCTATCGCGGGCAGCCTGGCAACGAAGTTCGTTGCCAAAAAATAGCCGACCATGAAGGCGAAAACGATGAGAACTTCCGGGATTACCGACAACCCCGCGTCACCGTCAGCCGGCCCCATCATAACTGCGAACAACAACGTCGCCACTATGCCGGATGCGAACCACGTGACGAGGCCGACTACCCAAACGGCCGCATTCTTGAGTTCCAAAGCTATATGCATGGAAATTTCCTCCTATGAATCGGGTTATTCGAACGGCGGGAAGTACGGCTGGAGTTTGTTGCGCATCCAGGGCCAATCGATGGAAACGAGCCAGGCGAAGGACATGACGCCCCATGCGATGAGGCGGGAACGCTCCATGTCCGGCGGAAAGAACCGGGCAATGACACCCCTTCCGACCAGAACGTATGAAGCTATCGCCGCCGCCACCGTTGCAACGAACGACAACGGTTGTGCGGTTCCGAAGATTTTTCCGAGTACGTGTCCGAAACCGTGGACAAGAAACGCGAACCAAAGCATTCCGACCGCCCAGACCATGAGGTACCAGTACCCCCTTAACGTCGAGCGCATCGGTTCGCTCCAAAAGCTTTTGTTTTCGGACATAGCATCCTCCTTTCGTTTTTGCGAAGTCCTGTCGCGGATGGTACCGACGATTCCGCATTTGTCCACTCCTATCGAAGTCCGCGCTCGTTTCGGCTATCTTCGATTTCCGAACGAGTTCCGCCGGTCGGCCGACCGGTACCGCCCCAAGGCGTCCGATTGGACGAATCACCCGATCTCCCATTTCGCGAGACGGGAGGAAGTCTCGGAAACGGGCATTTCGAGCTCCGCCGCGATCGCGTCGACGTCGTGGTCGCCTCCGCGGCTTTGGAGGAACCGAAGAATCGGATCTTCCGGCCCATCGGACGGAAAGAGTGCCGGTTGCCTGCCGAAATCGTTTCGAACGGAGTTCGCGACATGTCCAGAATCGACGCTTCCTTCAAATTCGGCAAGCACGTCGTCCGGAATCGTGACGCATTTGGCGAGGCCGTCGCGGACGAGCGCGTTCGTTCCGGCCGACGTCGGACGTCCGATATCTCCCGGAACCGCGAAGGCCTCGCGATTGAATTCGAGGGCGAGGCGTGCGGTAATGAGACTTCCGGAATTTTCCGCAGCTTCGGTTACGAGGGTTCATCGGGAATACGCGGCAACGAGGGCATTGCGGACGGGAAAATGGTACGGCATGGCTTCCGCTCCTAGAGGGAAACACGACAGTACGCCGCACCCGGGCGTTTGGGCGATGCGGTCGAAGAGCGTCCGATGCCGGGCCGGATAGTCCGAATCGATGCCGGTTCCGACGATCGCGATCGTGGCGCCCCCGGAAGAAAGGGCCGTTTCGTGGGCGACGGAATCGATGCCGTATGCTCCGCCGGAGACGACGGACCACCCGTTCGCCGCGAAACCGCGCACGAACGATTCGGTTACGCCCCTTCCGTACGGCGAATGTTTTCTCGACCCTACGACCGATACCGAACGCCCGCCGTCGGGAAATTCTCACCGGAGATACAGGAGGAACGGAGCGCTCGGAAGGCGCGAGAACCCTTCGGGGTATTCGGGGTCGAACCGGGAAACGATCCGAACGTTCCGAGACGCGAGCACGGCCTCGAACCGTACCGGATCGATCGCCCGGAAGGCGTCGGAAATCTTCGCGACTCGGTCGGGGCGAAGCCGGGAAGAACGCAGGATTCGGAGTCCGTCGTCGGACGGCTCCTTCCCGATTTCCGGGAAACCGGCGGAAAGATCCGACAATTCCGAATGGGTCGCGCCGGCAGCGTGAAAGAGCGCGAGCGTACGGTGGCGCATGCGAACGGAGGGGAAAACGAAAATAAAGGGCGTTCGAAATCGTTCCGAAATACGGACGAACCGGCGCTTTCGCGGAAATGGTTCGATACCGACCTTCCGCATCGGGGCAATTTTCGGCGCTTCGAACGAAGGCCGTTCCCGAAAGCGGGACCTTGGTCGCGACTACCTCGAAAGGAGCCGTTCGAGCGCCGGATACGGATCGAGTCCCGAGGGGATCGAAAGGGCGGGGATTCCGCAATCGAACGATCGCGGTTCGGATTCCGGATTCGCTTCGGCACCACGGAAAGAAGCCGGGGAAAGGAACGTTCCGTTCCCATTTCCGAACGTCGCGACGTCGGTTATCGGGGGTTCCGATTCGAGCGGGCTCCGAACGTGGAGAAAGAACGCGTGGGAACGTCGGAGCGAAGCGCCGAATTCCGGCGGAAATTCGAAAATCCGGTCGGAAACGAATACGACGACGGACTTCGACCGAATACGGAGTCGGAGCTCGGAAACGGGAAGGGCTTCGGAAAAAGCGGGTTGGGAATTTTCGAGGAGGGTCGTAAGGGATCGGCGGAACGCCGCGACGGAAGAAAGGCTCCTGCCCGGAGGCAGTCGGAGGACGGGCGTATCGGCAAAAGCCACGGCGGCGAAAGGGTTGCCCGAACGCCGGGCGCCCGCCGCGACGAGATCGAACGCCGCAAGAGCCGTATCCATCGGTCGGAATCCGGGAGTCCCGTACCCCATCGAGGCGGACACGTCGAGCACGAACCAGACGGGAATCTCGCGGTCGGGCACGTACGACCGTTCCAATACCTTGGAAGAACGGAGGCTCGATTTCCAGTCGATGCGTCGGGAATCCCCTCAAGCGTATTCCCGAAGGCCCGCGAATTCCACGCCGTTCCCCGAAAACAGTGACGCGTGGCGGCCGGAAGCGAGGTGGGTCGCGTTTTTGAATCGGGAAAGGTCGAGTGCTCGCATGGAACTACCGGATGGTCAGACCGTTTATTTCCAATCCGGAGAGAACGGTCGTTCCCCCGTCCGAGACCTTCCAAACGGCGTACACCTCACCCTCGCGGATCGAATCCTCGATTCCGCGTCACGTGTCTTCCTTCACGAAGAACCGGTCGGCTCCGTATTCGAGCGCCAACGTTCTCTTGACCGAAGCGGCGACGACTGTACCGCGCGGGAGCGAAACGCAGAATTCCGCCTTTTCCGTATCGGTCAGTTCGCGAACCTTCGAGGAATAGAACGTATTCGCTTTACAGTCGGCGACGTCGGAAAACAGGGTCTCCACCGTTCCGGAAGCGGAAAGCTCGACCAATACGCCGCTTCCGACGGCAAAACGGGTCTTGGGGCCCGCCGCGTACGACCCCTCGCCGTACGGCAGGTACGGAAATTCGTAGGGATTGGAGAATTCGAGCGTCGCGCCGGTGGTGCCGCTGCCGGCAAGCGAGACCGAGTAGTCCGGATTTCCGTAGGAAACCGAGGCGACCGTCGCCCGAACGAACGGACGTTCCGACGGTTCGGAAGAGCCGACGGAAGAAATTCCGACGATTTCGTTTCATCGCGACGTGTTCCGAACGACCGGAACGACGTACGCGCGGTTTCCCGGACGCAAGGATTCGGAAAACGTTCCCGTCCAGGAAGAAACCGGACCGTACGCCATTCGTACGTAGTCTCCCCGGAAAAGGTCGCGAGGGTCGACCCCGACGGCCCGCACGAAATAGGTCGTGCCCGTCGCGTCGACGTACCAATAGCGAGCCGCGATGGCACATACGCAGAGAATCTGAAAAACGGCCGCCGCGAGGAACGCGACCTTCTTGCCGCGGGTCGAACCCGTATTCGTTTCCATGGGAAAAAGGGGTTATTCGGAGCGTTCCAAAGAGCGTACGAGATTCCGGCGGCGACGTTCGACGAACCATCCGCCGAACATGAGGAGGGCTCCTCCGAAAATAAAGAAGAGGGCACGATCCATCATGTCGAAGAACCAATCGAAGTACTTCGTCAGAATGAACGCGGCAAGGAAGAAGAGCGAGACGTTTATGGCGAACGGACTGCGCTTCGAAAGTCCGGCGGCGATACTGCCGATGGCGAAGGCGACGAAAAAGAGGTTCGAGAAGACGGCAAAGGGCGTTTCGAAGTCCGTACGGGACGAAAGGGTCGACGAAGAATCGTCGGGCAGCACGGCGAAGAAGGTTCCGGAGAGGAGGACGAAGACGACGGCCGCGAGCGCCGTTCCGTCTTCCGCCGTAACGAACGCCCGCTTCCGGACGACGTCGGCGGCGTAGGCCAAGACGCCGGCGGCCATCATTCCGAAAAGCAGGACCGCTCCGTAGGAGGCGGTATCGAAATAGTACGGAACGTCCTTGAAGGTAAAAAGAAAGATTCACGAAAAAACGAAGAAAAGCCCGATTCGAGCGTACGCCTTCGAAAAATCCGCGTATGGGGACGAGTGCCATCGGGCGAATCCGGAGAGGAGAAATCCCAGGGCGAACGGAATCCAAATCATCGCCCGTTCGGTCGTTCCGGAATTTTCGAGTTCCGCGACCGTCCACGCGAGCAAGAGAACGGAAAGGAGGAACGGGTACGGTTTCAACGCCGATACGTAGGCGATCGGCACGATCCCCGCAATCCAGAGAAGAATGGCCCCGGGAACGGTTCCTCCCAGGTTGTACGCTTGGCCCACCAAGAATATGGACGCTCCGTAGAGAATGGAACCGAGCAGGGCGAGCGCTTGTCCGGTTTTCGGCATTTCGCGGACGTACAGGCAGAAAAACGCCGCGAGGGTGACCGCGAAGGTGGCGACGGAAAGGACGGCGAGCTTGAAGAAATTCGACATCGTATCCCAATTCGCGGCGAAATACAGGATAAACCCGAGCCCGACGAATACTGCCCCGATGGTCGCGAGGAAGGGAACGAGCTTCGAAGCGTCCCCTTCCGTCTCGCGGGAACGTTCGAACGCGAGGATAGCATCGCCCGATTTCTTCGGTATGACCTTCCGTTCGACCCATTCGGAAACGGATCGTTCGAGCTTCGTATGGAACGCGTCGGCGGACATGGTCGGAAAAGTAAGGAACTACGGGAGCGGAACGTGCGAAAGGACGTGGTGGACGATTCGGTCGGGCGAGATTCCCTTCGAAATGCCTTCGAACGAAAGGCCGATACGGTGACGGAGCACTTCGGGGGCGACGGCGCGGACGTCTTCGGGAATGACGTAATCGCGCCCCGAAATGGCCGCGAGCGCCTTGGAAGCCCGGACGAGTCCGACGGACGCGCGGGGGGAAACTCCGTACGCGACGTATTCGGCAATGTCGCGAAGTCCGTATTCGGCGGGATTTCTCGTGGCCGAAACCAAGTCGGCGACGTAGGCGTAGACCTTTTCGTCGGCATAGGTCGACTCCTCGACTTGACGGCGAATGTCCGAAACTTCGGCGCGATTCAGGACGCCGGAAAGCTTGGGAGCATTGCCGGAGGCCATTCTCCGCATAATTTCGAGTTCGTGGGAACGGTCGGGATACTCGACGCGGACTTTTAAAAGAAAACGGTCCAGCGAGGCCTCGGGAAGCGGATACGTCCCCTCTTCTTCGAGCGGATTCATGGTAGCGACGACGAAGAACGGCTCGGGGAGCGCGAACGTCTCCCCCGCGATGCTGACCTGATGCTCCTGCATAGCTTCGAGCAAGGCCGACTGAACCTTGGACGGCGCCCGGTTGATTTCGTCGGCCACTACGACGGAAGCGAAAATCGACCCCTTCCGAACGGAGAATTCGCCGGTCTGCGGGCGGTAGGTTTCGGTTCCGACGATATCCGACGGCAAGAGGTCGGGCGTAAATTGGATGCGTACGTTCGAGAGCCCGAGACTTGCCGCGAGCGATTCCGCGGCAAGCGTTTTCGCCAACCCGGGAACGCCTTCGAGGAGGACGTGTCCGGAAGCGAAGAGCGCGACGCACAGACTTCGGATGAGGGACTCCTGTCCGACGACGGCTTTCGAAATTTCGGCGGAGAGGGCGGCGTACGCTTCGGTGATAGCGGTGCGTTTCGATTCCGGCATAAGAAAAAGCGGCAAGTGAGAACTTGCCGCGAGTATACGCGTTTTGGGTACGGGTTCAAGTACGGAGTTACTGGTTCGGGAACGCTTCGGTCGGGAGAGCGAGAGTATTCGTGCCGACATGGACGGCCATGGATTTAAAAACAACGATCGCATTCGGCAATCTTTACAACCCCCCATTCATGGGTACACTTCCGGCGTTTGAAACGCCTCCGAAAATGTCTTCGGAAATCTCCCGGCGCCGCATACGCGAAACCGCCGAACCCCCCCTCCCGTGTCGTTCGTCCATCTCCACGTCCATTCGCATTATTCGTTCCTCTCCGGACTCTGAAAGCCCGGGGTCTACGCCAAGCGCGCCAAGGAACTCGGCATGTCCGCCATCGCGCTCACCGATGCCGGAAACCTGCACGGGGCGTTCGAATTTTACAAAGCCTGTAAGGCCGAAGAGGTAAAAGCCATCATCGGGGTGGAATTCATCGTTTCCCGCAAAGGGCGGTCGAACCGCGACAAAGACAACGACCTCTACCAACTCGTGCTCCTCGCGCGGGATTTCGACGGCTATCTCAACCTGATCCAACTCGTTACGAAGTCGTACCTCGAGGGCATGTACAACGGCCGTCCGCGCGTCGATTTCGAACTCCTCGAAACCTACCGCCACGGTCTCATCGCCCTCTCCGGGGACCATACCGGCGAAATCGCCCAGCACGTCATTACGGGAAAAAGCGAGGACTTCATCCGCGAGCGCATTTCGTACTACGAATCCCTCTACGGAGCCGGCGACTTCTACCTCGAAATCCAAGAACACCCGGACCGCGGAACCCAAGGAAAGGTCAATCAGGCGTTCGTAGGCCTTTCGAAAAAATACGGACACCCGGTCGTCGCCACCAACCACGCGTACTACGCCCGAAAAGACGATTCCGAAGCCCAAGACCTCCTTTCCTGCATCGGCGACGGACGACCGCTCGAAGACCCCGACCGCCCCACGCTGATCGAAGGCGACTATTCGGTCCGGAGCGCCGAGGAAATGGCGGAACTCTTCGCGTACTTTCCGAAAGCCTGCGAAAATACGCTCGAAATCGCGGAAAAGATCACGCTCTCGATTCCTTACGGACAAACCCTTATCCCGAAATTCGAGCTCGACCCCGACGACCATGCCCGCTACGGGTCCTACGTCGCGAAAATTCCGTCGGGCGTCAAGCGTATCGACGAGGAAGAGTGGAATCTTCGCCGGCTCTGCTACTCGGGTCTCAATCGCCGCTTCGAATTCGGATTGTCCGACGACGACATCGACGAACTCATCCACAAGACCGACGTTCCCAAGCCCGAAAAGAAGCTTTCGGACATGTCGCTCTCCGAACTCATGGAGCTCGCCATGTCGTACCGGACGGAACGTACGCGGAACGCCATCGCCGCCATGGACGAAAACCGGCGGACGATTCTCGACCGCATCGACTACGAACTGACGGTCGTCGACCTCATGGGATTCAACGGGTACTTCAACATCGTCTCCGACTTCATCAACTGGGCCAAGGACAACGGGGTTCCGGTCGGTCCGGGACGCTGATCGGCGGCGGGAGCCCTTCTTGCCTACCTTTCGGGCATCACGGACATCGACCCCCTCCCCTACGGACTCCTCTTCGAACGCTTCCTGAACCCTTCCCGCGTCTCCATGCCGGATATCGACGTGGACTTTTCCGACGAAGGCCGCGAACGGGTGCTCGAGTACGTCCGCGGAAAGTACGGATCGGAACACGTCGCGCAGATTTGCACCTTCGGAACGATGGCGGCGCGCGCGGCGGTCAAAGACGTCGGAAAGGTGCTCGGCATTCCGTTCGCCGAAATGAACAAGCTCGCCCAACTCATTCCCGCGAAACCCGGAACCCGCTTGAAGGACGCGCTCGAAGCCTCGGTCGAATTCAAGAGCGCCATCGAGGGCGACGAACGGTACAAGAAAGTCGTCTCGAACGCGCTCAAGCTCGAAGGATCGGTGAGACAACTGGGCGTGCACGCCTGCGCGGTCATCATCGCGCCCAAGCCCATGACGGACTACTGTCCGCTTCAGCACCCGCCCAAGGATTCGCATTCGACGGTCACCCAATTCTCCGCGAAGCCGCTCGAAGATCTCGGACTCTTAAAAATGGACTTCCTCGGCCTCCGCAACCTCACTATCATCGAGCGGTGCCTGAAGATCGTAAAAAGTCAGCACGGCGTCGACATCGACATGTTGAAAATCGACTATGAAGACCGGAAGGTCTTCAAGGTCTTCGCCGAAGGGGATACGACCGGAGTATTCCAATTCGAATCCGCCGGCATGCGGAAATACCTGCGGGAACTGAAGCCGAACAAATTCGAAGACATCGTCGCCATGGTGGCGCTCTACCGCCCGGGGCCGATGGCGTTCATTCCCATCTATATCCGCCGCAAGGCCGGACTCGAACGGGTTTCGTACATGATGGAAGAGTTGGAACAGATCCTCCTGAAGAAATACGGACGCGAGACCGTGAAGGAGGAATCCGTAAAGCTCCAGCGCGACCTCGGCCCGTACCTCGACGTTTCGTACGGAATCGCCGTCTACCAGGAACAGCTCATGCAACTCTCCCAATCGATGGGAGGATTCTCGCTCGGCGAAGCCGACCTTCTGCGTCGGTGAGTCGGAAAGAAGATTCGCGAAGTCGTTGAAAAGATCAAGATCGACTTCGTAAAGAAGGCGGAGGAGACGAACGGGTACAAGCCCGAAACTTCGGAATTCATCTATGAGAAGATGGTCATGCCGGCGGCGGACTACTCGTTCAACAAGTCGCACGCGG
The DNA here is from genome assembly GCA_964540725.1 of uncultured Candidatus Peribacteria bacterium. Lineage (GTDB taxonomy): Bacteria > Patescibacteriota > Gracilibacteria > BD1-5 > UBA2023 > JANJWP01. The sequence continues at coordinate 3,381 of CAZINU010000019.1, read as the reverse complement.
CCTGTTACTCGATGATCGCGTACCAAACGGCCTTCCTCAAAGCGTACTACCCCACCGAATTCATGACGGCGCTCATGGTTTCGGACGAAGACGATACCGAGCGCATTACGATGGAAATCGAAGAGTGTAAGGCAAAGGGCATTACGGTCCTTCCGCCGGATGTGAACGAATCCATGAAGCATTTTACGTTCATCGACGGGAAGACCATCCGTTTCGGGCTCAAAGCCGTCAAGGGTATCGGCGACGGCCCCATCGAAGCTATCCGCGAGGGGCGGAGCGATCGTCCCTATTCCGACGTGGTAGACTTCCTCACCCGTGCGGGAACGGAAGTCGTGAATCGAAAAACGCTCGAAGCCCTCACGCTCTCCGGGGCCATGGACCGCTTCGGCGAACGAGCGAGCCTACTCGCGTCGATTCCGAAAATGACGGCGTACGCGAAGGAACACGAGCATAAGAACGCCACCTCCCAAATCGGGCTCTTCGACCTCGGCCACGCCGAAATGGACCATCTGAAATTCCAACTCGAAACGGCGAAGCCGCTCTCGTACGAGGAGATCATCCGCGGAGAGAAGTCGATTATCGGATACCCGGTCTCCGGACATCCGCTCGACGGACTGAAAACCTACGTGGAAAAACGTACCATCGGCAAAGAGCACGTCGTGGAATTCAAGAAGCGCATGGCCGAACGCGACGATTTCTCGGAACACGAAGACGAGGCCGAAGACGGAAGCGGACACTCCCCCGCCCCCGCGACGGCCGCCGTGAGCGTTCCGATTCCGACCGCCCAAGCGGACGCCTGAACCGAATGACGCGACGCGGCGGCGAAAGACCCGAAGGAAAAGAAGGAACGCCGCGACCCCCGCGTCCGCTTCATGGGGGCCATTACGACCGTTCGACGAGTGCAGACCAAAACCGGAAAAATGATGGCGATCGCGAGCTGCGATTCGTTCGATTTCCGTTTCTCGATCGTCGTATTTCCCAAGGATTACGACACGCTCGGAGCCCTTCTCGAGGAAGATCGGATCGCCTTCGTCGAAGGGGGGTTGAAGTGTTCCGAAGAAAACGCGGAAATTTCGGTCGTGGCGAATTCGCTGCGCACCGCGACCATTACGGCCATTCGGGACCAGGCGATGGATATGAAACTGTTCGACCGCCGGGCGAAGGTGAGTTTTTACGAAATGAAGGACGATACCGCCGGAGGCGAGAGCGAAATCTTCGTTCTGAAAGTTCCGCGAACGGCGACGAAAGCCGACCTTCTCGACTTAAAAGCCTTCCTTCAAGACGAACCCCGGGGAAAATACCGAATCGAATTGGATTTGAACGGACAGAAAATCGATACGAAATTGGACGTCGAAACGCCCGAACGGGTGAAGTCGTGGGCAGTCTCCCGATGGGGATAAAAAAGGTTTGCAATCCCCGGGTTTTTCTTTATGATTCCCGGGCCTTCAAAATTGGCAAACCCCTGGCGGGGTAGCTCAGTGGTAGAGCAGCGGACTGAAAATCCGTGTGTCGGCGGTTCGATCCCGCCCCTCGCCACCATTCTTCAGAACAGAACAAGGAAAAGTCGCTCTACGAAAGAGCGATTTTTTCTTGCAACGACACACGGTCCACAGGACTGTTGAAAATCCCCCCGCGTAAACAAAAAGCCCCTGGCCCTTCTTCGGTGGAATGGGCTTTTTCAACGAGCGAAAAACTTACCCACCCCCACATGCACGCACTCGAATTCATCGCCAGGCTCGAAGTCCTGGCCGAATTGGAACGCATACCGAAGCTTGAGTTAGAAATCCACAGGCTCCGCGTCCAAAACGCGCTCCTACGGAATCATCTTTCCGCTTCCCCAAAGCAACGCTTTTAAACTCGTGCCCCGCAAGGAACCCCGACAGGGGTTTTACCTGCCGGCATTGTCCAAAACTCGAACAGAGTTTTTGACGGTGCCAAAGGTACGCTGTCCGAAAGTCGGAGACTTTCCGACGGCGGATACGGACCAACCTTCCCCACGGATCCACGGAACCCCCGGAAATCCTCCCGGAAGTCGCTCGCGGGACGCCCCCGACCGCCACAGTAATGGCGGTAAGCAGGGACGCCCCGTACCACCCAATTTCCGCGCCACGTAGCGAATACCACAGCGAATGGCCGGTACCGGAAAAGAAAAACAGTCCGAAAATTGGGATATTTCAACGAACCCACGAATCCGTATGGAACCGAAAAAGAAAATCCACCCGAAGAAACTCTTCGAGCCCGGTTCCGTCCTCTACTTCGGGGCCGACATGCTCGAATTCCTCCACAACCACCGGAACCTCCGTTTCGAATTCGACCCTACCGGAATCGATACGGACAATTCCGCTTCCGGATACGCCGACATCCCGTTCACGGACAAGTATTCCAAACACTTCACCTACCGGCGCATCAAGAACGATTCCGCGTATTCCGCCGCGTACGGCTTCACGTTCGTCATGGAAGACCGCGCGGTCGACGCCTTCGCCCTCTTCTACTCCGGGAACAACGGAACGGTCGAAGGCAAAAGCAAGGTCGTCGTCTATTCGTCGTTCTTCGCCGCCGCCCGCCGAATCCCGAACTTCGGGCTTTCCGGCCTTCGGGCGTTCCTCGAACGGAACTTCGAAATCGAACCCGACTCCCTTTGGCGCGTTGACGTCTGCGCCGATTTCTCCGTACCCCTCCCGGTCCTCCACGCTTCCCTTTTCGACAAGGTGAAGCAGTGGCACGCCACCATCGGAAAGGACGAGAAGTACGACGGATTCGCCCAAACCTACTACACCCACGAGCCCAGGAACTCGAAGAACCGCAACTACCTCTTCCGAACGTACGACAAGATCCTGGACTCATTCCGGAAAGGCAAGGCGTTCCTTTTTCCCCACCTCGCCGGGGCCGAGGAAGTCCGCCGCGTCGAGCTCGAACTCCGCCCCGACGCCTGCCGCCGGCTCGCCCGGAACCCCCTCGACCTCGTGGATAACGAAACGCTCCTCCGGAACGTCTTCATGACGTTCCTCGCCAACCATTCTTCCGCCGACGTCGAACGGCTCCCGCTCCTGTCCTATCCCCGGTACGAAAGCGACCTTGCCGCCGCCTTCCTGGCGCTTGGCCAATTGCCGAAAACGTACGTCTCCAGGGCCAACGGGTATTTGCGGAAAGTCCGGGAAGCCGCGAGCATGTACGGAATTTTCGAACTCCTTACCGGAAAGAAGACGTCGTCGTATTACGTCGAAGGACCGGATGGCGTTCGGACGCTCAAGACGAAGGCCAAACGCGAAATCGAACCGCTCGTCCTCGTCGAAAACGCGGTGCACTACGCCGCTTCAGAATGAATCGCCCATTACCGGATACGGGCGCTTCTCGACGATCTGAAGAAAAAGTATCCGTGAA
>CAZINU010000018.1:4393-18545 GCA_964540725.1 uncultured Candidatus Peribacteria bacterium | reverse complement strand
GGGCGTTGGGAGTGGGGCATGTGGGAGGATTTAGGGAAATCCGGGGGATTGTAGGGTTTTTAACGGGAAAACGCAACAAATTTTATACAAACCGAAAAGACCGACCCCGAAGGAAACGGGGCAATCCAATCGAATCAAACGGTTCGCGTATTTTTACAAGAATGATCGGCGGTTTGGATTTTCCATCCATGGAACGGAAAAAGGGTTCGGGGGGCGTTGGAAACCCTTTTATCCCTTCTCCGCCGCCGCCTTCAGGTACGTTCCGAGCGCGACCAAGAACGCGACCGAAACGGCGAGTACGACGTTCTTTTTTTCGGGCCGGTCGTTCAAGTACGCCCTGCCGAGCAGGAGCGTGGAAACCATGGAAAGGAATCCGAGGAGCGTCGAGGTGACGAGGCCGAATTTCGCGAGTATGGCAAACCCGAGAAAGGCGCTGACGGCTCAAAGGAACGAGGCCGAGAGCCTCGGAACGAGAAATTCCCGGCTCGAGGAGCGGACGACCGAGACCTGCGAAAACGCGAAAATCATCCCCCATACGAGTGCGGCGACCGTCAGATTCCGGGCAACGTAGAACGTCGAGTTCGTCAGGTGTGCCGAGAATCCGTACGCGATGACGAGAGAACGCGCGGCGTTGATTCCGTGGTTCGCGAAGATGAGGCCGAAATTCTTCGGAAAATGGCGATTCTTAAAATCGAACGACGCCACGAAGATCATGGCAATGATGCCTACGGCGATGAGCAGGGTTCCGAGCGGCGTATCGCCGAAGAGAAAAAATGCCGCCACGATGGTAATGACCGAGGAAAGGTGGTCGAACGGCATGAGCGCGGACATTTTCTCCTCCTTGTATATTCGCTGCGAAAGCGTTGCCGCATAGGTTACGGCAACCGAATCGAGAACGGGAATAGCCACGATCCACCAAGGAAGCCCGACGACCGAGAATCCCCCGAAAGCGAGAATTCCGAGCGACAGTACGGTACTGCCCAAGAGGCCGATTCCGAAAAATACCCGGTCGGGAACGACCGAAAGCTCGAGGGCTTTTTTCCAAAAGATGCTGGAAACGCTCCCGAGAAAGGCGTTGAGGACCCCCCAGAAGAACATGCCTTAGAACTGGGAGAGGAAACGAACGTCGGGCGTCTGGAAATACCGCATGTCGGTAATGCCGTATTTCATCATGACCAAGCGGTTGAGTCCGAACCCGAACGCGAAACCCTGGTATTCCTCAGGGTCGACGCCCCCTTCGCGCAGGACGTTCGGATGGATGAGACCGGCGCCCATGAATTCGATCCAGCCCGATTTTTTGCAAATCCGGCACCCGTTCCCGCTACAGAACGGACACGAGAAGTCGACTTCCACGCCCGGTTCGACGAACGGGAAGTAGCCCGGACGGAGACGGATGGACACCTCGCGCCCAAAGATGTCGGACAGCATCGTCCGAACGGTATACTTGAGGTTCGCCATGGAAATGCCCCGGTCGACGACGATGCCCTCGACCTGGTAGAACGTGTTTTCGTGCGTGGCGTCGATGTCTTCGTTTCGAAACACGCGCCCCGGAATGATGACCCGGATGGGCGGAGTCTTCGAACGGAGAATGATATTCTGCATGGACGACGTCTGCGTGGAGAGGACGTTCCCCTTCCCTTCGAGCCAGAACGTATCCTGCATGTCGCGGGCCGGATGGGTGGCCGGAACGTTTACCGCATCGAAGTTCAGGTATTCGGTGGTAACCTCTTTGGATTCGCAGATTTCGAACCCCATGCGCTTGAACGTGTCTTCTACCTCCAAGAGCGTCCGGGTGAGCGGATGCCGCCGTCCTTCCGGAACCTCGGAAACGGGAACGGTGACGTCTTCGAATTCGGTTTCGAGACGGAGGCCGATTTCGGCTTCGCGGATTTCGGCGAGACGCGCCTCGAACGCCGCGGACAAACGGTCGCGGAGATCGTTGGACGCTTTCCCGACCGTTTGTTTTTCTTCGGCGGAAAGATCCTTGATGCCTTTGAGGATGCTGGTGAGCGAACCGCTTTTTCCGAGGACGGAATTGCGGAAATCGTAGAGCCCCTGTTCGGTTTTGACGGCCGGAAGTTCTTCGAGGGTCTGGATTTCGAGATTCTTAAGAAGGGTGAGCATGGGGATTCGGTTCTTGAGGGATTTTGAGCGCTTGAGGAGAAGGATTTTGCAATGCTTGGGGAACGGGTCTTTCCGCACCCCGAACGTCCGAAACCTTTCAAAAGCGAGAAATTCGCGCGACGTCCGAGTACCGAAGCGAACCGTAGCAGCGCTACGGCGAGCGAGGAACGGAAGACGGAACGCGAAGTTCGAAGCTTTTCAAAGGTTTATATTTTCAAGGGCATGATAATGTGGCGGAAAGAATACTTCTCGCTCTCCGCGGGAACGCCCCGGACCATGACCGGAGACAGGTTCGTTTCGAAGTCGATGCTGACGTAGTCTTCCTTGATAACGGAAAGTACCTCGATAAGGTAGGTGGAATTGAGCCCGATAATGCCGTCTTCGCCCTCAACGGACGCCGGAACGTTTCCCCGGCCGGCGCCGATTTCGGTGTCCCCCGTCGATATTTCGAGCCCGCCGTCGGAACGGAAGGCGATTTTCGTGTTGTAGTTGTTCTCCTTCGAAATGAGGTTGGAACGGCGAAGCGCCTGCACCAAATCGCTCCGGAGCGCGACGCCGCGAGTGGAGTGCTTCTTCGGGAAGAAGTTCCGGTAATCGGGAAAATGCCCGTTCAAAAGCCGGGAATAGAGTTTCACGCCCCCGTACACGGTGAGGAGCTGGTTTTCGCTCACGTAGAGTTCGACCGTACCGTCTTCCGACAGAATGCGGGAGAGTTCGGTGGCCGTCTTCGCGGGAACGATGATTCAGGCAGCCTCGCTCTCGGCCGGAACGGCGTCCTTCAGGACGAATTCGGAAAGCCGGAAGCTGTCGGTCGACGCGAACGACACCGAACCGTCGGCATTGATTTTGAGGTAGATACCGGCGAGCGTGGGGCGGACGTTTCCTTCGGCGGTGGAAAAGAGCGTGTGTTCGATGGCTCGCTTCAAATCGGCCGCGGGAACCCGGAAGGGCTTTTCGGCCTTGAACCCGGGAATGACCGGGAATTTCGCGGCGTCCATTCCCTTGAAGCGGGTTTCGGAGTTGGCGGTAACGAATTCGAGCGACCCTCCGGAAACGGTGGAAACGGTAATGCGTTCGTCCGAGAGGAGCGAAACGAAGGGAACGAGGAACTTGGAAGAAACGGTGAACGCGCCCTCGGATTCGATCTCGACGTCGGAGTCGATGGAGTACTCGATGGCCATTTCCAGGTTGTTCCCCGTGACGACGACCCTCTTGTACTGCACCGTAAGGAGCAGGTTTTCGAGAATGGGCGTCATGTTGGTGGAAGCCGTGGCATGGCTCGCCACTTCGATGGCGTTCTTGAATACGGCGGTATCGACGGTGAATCGCATGGGGCGGAATTGGATACGCGAACAAGCGGGAGAGGGCGTTCCCCCGAAAAATCATCGTTCCTAAAATAGCGAATTCGAGGGGGATTTCAAGGGAAAACCGGGCTTTCTTTTGCGAAAAACCGAAAAGCGGCTATCATGGCGCCAATCCACCACCCATCCAATCCAACCGGAGCCCTTCGGGCCTTTGTTTATGAACCGGATATTTGAAAAAAGTTCGTGAGGAATCGTCTACCGGAAACGGGGCGACGAATTCCAAATCCTCCTCCTCTCCTGGAAGAACGGAAAGGGGGAGGACGAATTCGTGCTCCCGAAGGGGCACATGGAATGAGACGAAACGGCCAAAGACGCCGCCCTTCGCGAAATCAGCGAAGAAACCGGGCTCCGTCTCCGCGATCTCGAGGTCATCAAATTCATGACGAAGATTAACTATTCGTTCGTCGCCGCCCATAAAGAAGGCAGCCCCATCGTCGACAAAGACGTCTACCTCTTCCTCGTCAAATACCGCGGAAACGACGATCCGGTCCCCCAGAAAGAAGAGCGGTTCACCGGTTTCAAGTGGTTCCGCATCGACGAATTGAAGAAAGCGAACGTAAAGCCGGATATTCACTCGTTCGTCCGAAAGAACCTCCAATACATGTAAAATTCCGTCCGCAAAATGCGAATTTCGAACTCAATCCTCCATTCCTCGCTCAGCGTACCGAAAAGCACGCTTCGCTCCGGCATTCGGCTTTCGTCCGAACTTCACTATTTTTCGAACGGAATTCGATAACATCACCCGTTTTTCTTAATCCCCACTGCTTATGGAACTCCAAGAACAGAACGGCGCCCTCGTCATCATCTCCGACAAGCGCGAAATCGTCCTTTCCGAAAATTCGGTCACGGTCGAGGGGATGAAGATCGATTTTCCCGGAGAATACGAAAAATCCGGCATCCTCATCCACGCCGCCGACCACGGCTCGAACCTCCTCTTCACCCTCCGGCTCGAAGACCGCGACGTCGCCTACATTCCCTCCGACGAACTCGAAATCACCGAGAGCGTGGCCGACTTCTTCCGCGACGTCGACCTCCTCGTGCTCAAGGGTTCGAAGAACGCCGTCAAACTCTACGAAAACCTCGAAGCCCGCGTCGTCGTTCCCTATGGCGAAAGCAAGGCGACGTTCCTCGCCGCGCTCGGGCAGAACGTCGAAGCGACGGCCAAATTCAAAACGAAGGAATCCGACTTCGAGGGCGATATGGGAGTATTCGTGAACCTCGGATAACCTACAAACTTCGGAATTCTTCCCCGTTCAACCCTATCCGCTTCAGTATCGCCCGCTCGACTCAGGGACTCACGTCACGGTTCCCGTGTTTCGGGACGACGACCGTCGTACTTCCGCGAAGAAATACCACGTGCGAACCCTTCTGCCGAACCGGAAACCATCCGAGCTTTCGGAGTCGCTTCTCGATATCGGCGTACTTATACGGCATGGCACAAAGGGCCATTCTTGCGAAGCTCTTCACGAACCTTCTTTTCAACGTCAATCTGCTCGGAATGAACGTCTATGAGCATTTCGATAACGTTCAAAAGCTCGGCCCTCGCCTCTTCTTCGGTAAAACCGAACGCGTAGATGTCGTCACGTTCGGTTACGCGGGCAAGATAGCCTGCGCCGTCTTTTTGGATGGTAATGCGCATATGGGAGCGAGAACGTTACTTGCGGTCATTATATTCGTAGACTGAGCGGCTCAAAGAAAAATCCAAGAAAAAAACGGACTCCCATCGGGGAGTCCGTTTTGCGAAGCCGGCCGAAACTCGGGAACGGCGCGCTCGTGGCGCGCCGCCCCGAGATACGGAGTTCGAGACGTCGTTCTTTTTCGAACGGGGATTCGTCATACGTATACGCGAATCCCCCCTCTTCCGCCCGACTCGGCGCCTTCGTGGCCCGAACCGTCGGAAACGGGACCGTTGCCGAGATTCCCCCGGAGCGTTTGGACGGCCCGACGGAGAAGTCGCCGATCGCCGGACTGGTCGGGGTATTTGAGAATTTCCCGAACGATCGGATCGTCATTTCGGAAGTCCAGAATCGGAAAAAACATCGTAACGACGGTTTCCCCACCGCAGTCCATGGCGCGAAAAACGGCGAGACGGTCTTCGGGATACCAAAAGCTCCAGGATTTTCGGAGCATTCGGGCGACCTGAATACGCTCGGCCCATCCGAGATCCCGCCAAAGTGACGAAATCGCGGAAGATTCGGCATACGAGCGCACGAGCGCGAGGAACGCCTTGGCAACAAGGGGTTCATTCGCGAGATTCCGTTCGGAAACGACGGAAAGGAACGCGACGTTTTTCCATGCGTCGTCGAGCGTTCGCGGCTTCGTGAGCCCCTGTTCCGGAAGGGCCGAAAGGAACTTCGGAATCGAAACCTTCGGATGATCCCTGAGGAAGTTTCGGAAGAACGTAAGTTCCGCCCATTCGTCTGGATACATGAAAACGCGCTCGGAACAGATTTTGACGAAATCGTTCAGGCAGCCGTCGAACTCGGAAATGTTCGGGAGCGCACCTGACGAATCGGGAGAGTTCCTGTCGAGAAGCGTCGCGAGCTGATAAAAAATCCCGAAATCCGGCCGGCCGGCATAGTCTACCGCGGCTTTCGCGGCGATTTCGGATATCTTCCTTGCCATAGGCTCGGCGCGTCCGCGCAAAAGCGGGGACGCCTTGACGGAATCTTCATAAAACAGGCATTTCGCGCACGAAATCCAGTCGGCCAATTCTTCGACGCGGAGAGCGGAAAGACGGAGGGCGTGCGCATCGTAATCGCGCAACGCGGCGGCGGATTTCTTTTCGAAACGGATAAACGCGAGCGCCAGGGCGAGCATGATCGAAGCCAAAGCAACGGTTATCAACTCTAAACCGCCCACGTCCCGCGATTCGATGGCGAATACCGCGTGGTGGGCGACCGGGAAAAATGCCGCCCACGCGAAAAGAACGAAACCGAACAACCCGAACAATCCGACATAATGGCGGACGAAAAACGGAACTTCCAATTTCCGCCCCCAAATCGGAACGACTTCGGGAGCCGAACTTTCCGAATCGACGGAAATGGTTTGCTGGGAATTCGGAGCGACAGCATTCATAGTACACCTCCAAGAGCAAATGGGATGGCATGCGAAAGGTTGAATCGTCCCCAAGTCCAAAAGAACAACGTGATTGTGAAAGAGCGGCTTCAGAATTTTTATTACTCAATAAATTGATTTTGTCAAAACATACGCCGGTGCTTGAAATTTAGAATTTGACTAATGGATACTTATTCGTATTAGTATGAATAAGTCGCTTGTTTCGAAAATCACGCAAATTCGAATTTTTTCGAAGGGTGACGGAAATCTCAAACAAACCTTGCCAAAGGAGGCAAAAAGAAATGGAATCGATTATCGCGTTTTTCGTGGGTATTCCGCTCCTGCTTGTCGGCATACCGATCCTATGGTTCTACTCTTGCGTCGGCGTGTTGGCCATCGCCGTCGTCTGGAGCCTCGCGGGCGATAAGGAGTCCTGGGGTTGGGCGGGAATCTGGACGCTCCTGCTCGGCATCGGGTTCTACTTCCGTTTCGATCCGAGCATTCAGGATATCCTCACCGGACTCGTCGTATGGATTCCCATCGGCATCGTCTATTCGTTCGTTCACTGGTATCTCCAACTACGAAAGTTACGGCAACGGGTGGATGAAGCGATCAACAAACTGGCCTGGCCGGATCCGTTCCCGCCGAATAGTACGACGCTCGATATCGGCATCGATACGCGCGGTTGCGACCTGGATTACGAGCCTGAGCGACGCATTCGGCGGGAAGATTACGGTTGGCCGATTCCCGATGGGGACTCCGACACGGACGGAGAAGCGGAAAGCGAGGCCGCCGGGAAGGGCGACGGCTGGGTCTCTAAAAAGCCCATTTGCGACGCTGCGGCCATTCGCAGAAGTTTCATTCCGAAGTTTCGCCATTATCGCGGCCTGGTGACGGTTTGGACCATCTTTTGGCCCATCTTCGTCCTCAAGGATCTGACGATCGATCTGATCGAAACGATCCAAGACTTCTTGAAGGGCATTTACCAACGCATGGCGAACGCGGCGTTCGAATAACGCCGCCAAGCCGAAACTACCAAACCGCCGGGCATGCCCGGCGGTTTTTTTCTGACACCCTCCCGTGCCCGGGCACGAATTATCCGGAACCGCAACTCGGATTTGCCTTTGATACCGAGTTCGCTATAATTCCGCCGCTTTCCGAGAGTCGGAATTTTTTCGTTTTCCCCTCGGGGACCGAACCATTAGAAAACCATGACCGAACACGAAGCTGCCGGCACGACCGAACACCAGACTTCCGCGGAACATTCCGGACCCCACATCCCCTCGACCATGGGAACCCCCGTCGAGGGCCTCCCCTCGTTCGTTACGACGACGGTCGTTTCCACGTGGGTGGTCATGCTCGTCCTTTTCGCGTTCGTGGGCATGCTCCGCGGCGCGCTTTCGAAAAAATCCTCGAAGCTCAAGTCGTTCGGACTCGACGTCATGGGGCGTCTCGACGCGTTCCTTTCCGGCACGGTCGGAAGCAAGGACGTCAGCCGGAAGTATTTCTGGCTCCTCGGCTCGTTCTTCGTCTTCATCTTCGCCGCCAACCTGGTCGGCCTCATTCTCGACTGGATCATCTTGGTAGCCCCGAAGGCCGCCGCGTACGTACGCCCGGTCAATTCCGACCTCAACACCACCCTCGTCATGGGTCTGACGGCCGTCGTCGTCGCCCAGGGAACGGCCATCTACCGCCGAGGCCCCGTCAAACACTTCGCCCACTACCTCGCCAACTGGCACGGCGCTTCGGGCATCGAGAAGGGCGTCAACGTGTTCGTGGGCTGGCTCCACTTCATCGGGGAATTCATCCGCATCGGTTCGCTCTCGCTCCGTCTCTTCCTCAACATCTTCGCGGGCGCGATCCTTATCTCGGTGATGATCTACATCGGCTCCCTCATTCCGGGAATCGGCCCCCTCACCACCCTCGTATTCTCGCTTCCGTTCTGGTTCTTCGAACTCCTGGTCGCGTTCCTCCAGGCCTACATCTTCACGACGCTTTCCGGCATCTATCTCCGCGAAGCCGTCGAAGACCTCCATTAGAAGCCGGAGGCCGGCAATTCGTGCGAACGGATTCCCGGCCCCTGGTTTCCAGGATTTTCCTTCCATTATCTTTTTTCTTCGGAATTATGAATTTCCTCCCCTTTGCCCTCATCGGCGTTATCGGTTCCGGAATCGGTATCGGTCTTATCGGTATGGGCGCCCTCCAGGCTATCGGCCGCAATCCGTCCGCTTCCGCCGACATCAACACCAAGATGCTCGTCGCCTTCGCGTTCGCCGAAGTTCCGGGACTGCTCGCATTCGCCGCCATCTTCCTCGTGAAATAAGGGATTTTTGAAAAACTTCGGCCTTCGCGTTCCGTACTCCGGTTCTCGCTCGCCGTACTTATAAGTACGTCTCGCTTCAATCCTCGTCCGTCGCGCGAAATCCTCGTTTTTGAAAAATCCCGGGCGTCCGAATCCGTCGCGCGAAATCCTCGTTTTTGGAAGGTTCCGCCGATGCGGTCGAACTACGCCGCTCTCGCGGCCGCCCCGGAACATTCTCCCTCCGAAGAATTTCGCCGACAAGGTCGTAGACGTTCGTCCTCCCCCACTTTCGGAAAATCCCCGTGCCGCGTTCGCGGCGCTCCCGAAAAAATATTTCCGTCCACCGCTTCCCCTCTCTTTCCCATGACCGGTCTCGTCGATTTCGGATCGCTCGCCGTCCAAGGCGTCAACCTCGCCATCGTAGCCTACGTGCTCCGAACCTTCCTGTTCAAACCCTACCTCGCCTACCTGGACGAAGAAACCGAGAAGCGCGAGGAGCTCGAACGTTCCCATGCGGACGCGAAAAGCGCGCTCGAGGCCGCCGAAAGCGAAGCCCGCGGTATCATTGAGGCCGCTAAGCGCGAAGGCAAGGAAATCCGCAGCGAAGCGAAATCGCTCGCCAAGCAGGAATCTTCCCTCATTGCGTTCGAAGCGAACAAGGAGGCCGACGCTATTCGGGCAAAAGCGGCCGCCGACGCCGAAAACGAACGGCGCGCGCTCGAATCCGAAATGAAAGACCGCGTCGTCGAGGTCGCCCTCAAGATCAACGGAAAGATTTTCGGAAAAAGCGACGCGAACGCCGAATTCGTCAAGGCCGCCGCGAAGAACCTCTAATTACGCAAGACCTTACAACCGAGCACGATGACCGAAATGCGCCTCACGGAAAAAGCCTCGAAAGAGGAGCTCTCCGAACTCCTGCGTTCCCTGAAACTCTACCGAAACCTTCGAAAGAAGCTCGGAAACCGGGGTTCGCGATTGTTCGAAGCGTCCCGATCGGGCGAAAAAACCCTCCGCGTCGAATATTTCCCGTCGTTCGACCGAAAAGACGTCGAAGCCGCCCTGGAATCCGCCTTCGGAAAGGATTATGCCAAAGGCTACCGCGCCGAATGGAAGGAAAATCCTTCGCTTTCCGGCGGGATCCGCGCATTCTTCGGCGACGAACTGGTCGACCTCTCCTTTTCCCGCATAGAGCGTCTTCTCTCCCGAGCGTAACGCCCCACTTCATTTTTCTCCCATGTCCAACAGCGTACTCGACAAAATCATCAAGGATATCGAAACCCAAATCGATTCCGCCGACCTTTCCCCCGAACGCAAAAGCGCCGGGGAGGTCGTTTACTTGGGCGACGGTATCGCCCGCGTCGTCGGCCTTCGCGACGTGGCGTACAACGAAATCGTCGAATTCGAATCCGGCGCCCGGGGCGTCGCGCTCAATCTCGAAGAACATTCGGTGGGCGTCGTAACGCTTTCCGGTTTCGGATCCATCAAGGAAGGCGACGTCGCCAAGGCGACCGGCCGCATCCTCGAAGTTCCGGTCGGCGACGCGCTCCTTGGCCGCGTCGTGGACGCTCTCGGAAACCCGCTCGACGGACTCGGCCCCATTAAGACGAAGGAATTCTTCCCGACCGAACGCGTCGCCTCCGGCGTCATGACCCGCAAATCGGTCCACGAACCGATGGCCACCGGTATCAAGGCGATCGACGCCCTCGTACCGATCGGGCGCGGTCAGCGCGAACTCATTATCGGAGACCGCCAAACCGGAAAAACGCAGATCGCCATCGACACGATCCTGAACCAGAAGGGGCAGAATATGAAGTGCGTTTACGTCGCCATCGGACAAAAGGATTCCAAAGTCGTCGCGCTCGTCGAAGAGCTCCGGAAGGCCGGCGCCATGGACTACACCACCGTCGTCGTCGCCGGAGCTTCGGCTCCCGCTTCGATGCAATGGCTCGCCCCGTTCTCGGGTTGCGCCATCGGTGAATACTTCATGCTGAAGGGCGAACACGCGCTCATCATTTACGACGACCTCACCAAGCACGCCAACGCGTACCGCGAAATGTCGCTCCTCCTCCGCCGTCCGCCCGGACGCGAAGCGTATCCCGGAGACGTCTTCTACCTCCACTCCCGCCTCCTTGAACGCGCCGCGAAATTGAACGACGAGCTCGGCGCCGGTTCCATGACCGCGCTCCCCATTATCGAAACCCAAGCGGGCGACGTTTCCGCCTACGTTCCCACGAACGTCATCTCGATTACCGACGGACAAATCTTCCTGGAATCCGGACTCTTCAACGCGGGCGTAAAGCCGGCCATCAACGTCGGACTCTCCGTCTCCCGCGTCGGAGGCTCCGCCCAAACGAAGGCCATGAAGCGCGTCGCCGGAACCCTCAAGCTCGACCTCGCCCAATTCCGCGAACTCGAAGCGTTCTCCCAATTCGCCTCCGACCTCGACGCCGACACCCGCAAGCAGCTCGAGCGCGGAAAGCGCATGGTGGAAATTCTCAAGCAGAACGTCTACTCGCCGGCACCGTTCGAAAAGCAGGTCGCCCTCATCTTCGCCGGAACCACCGGCGCCCTCGACGCCCTCCCGGTAAGCAAGATCCGCGAGTTCGAAGACTCTTTCTTCCTCGAACTCGACAAGGAAGGCGCGATTCTCGACCGCATCCGCTCGAGCAAAGACCTGGACGACGAATCGAAGGCCGGATTGAAGAAGGAAATCGAGAAGGTGCTGAAGACGTTCTAGTCGGCAAACCATGTCCCAATACCTGCTCACATCCCCTATCACCCTTCTTATCGTCGGCGGAATACTCGCGACGGGCGGTGATATTCTCCTAAAAAAATGGGCCGACAAGGATGTGGGGATGTTTTCCGGAATATTCGGGGTCAGCCTGGGGGTTTACATCATCGGAATCCTTTTTCTGGCCCAAGCCTTCAAATTGAAAGGGGTTGCCACGGCCAATGCCATCTTCGTAGCCGTTAATGCCGTAACGCTCATATTGGCCCAAGTCTGGTATTTCGGAGAAAAAATCAGCGCCTTGCAATTCATCGGAATCACGATGGCCGTCATCGGTATCGTCTGTATCGAAATCGGATAATTCACAACCATTTCCAATGCCCTCCGGAAAAGAGATCAAATCGCGCATCAAGTCGGTAAAAAACACCGGCAAGATCACCAAGGCCATGGAACTCATCTCCACGGTCAAAATGCGGAAGGCCCAGGAAGCCGTCCTTTCGTCGCGCCCCTTCGCCATTCAGGCGATGAAGGTCCTGAAGGCGCTTTCGGGCGGAGGATTCTTCGCCGAAACCGACCGCGCCAAGACCGGAAAGGAACTCGTCATGCTCGTGTCCTCGAACAAGGGGCTCTGCGGCGCGTACAATATCGGCGGATTCAAGGAAACCCTCGCGCTCGTCCGTTCGAAACCGGGCGTTTCGTTCGAATTCGTTACGGTCGGAAAGCGTGCCCGCGAATTCGTTCTCCGCACCGGCAGCCCCCTCGTGGCCGACTATTCCGACACCGTCAAAGATAACGTCGCGATTTCGGAGGCGAAGGCCGTTTCCCGGTTCGTTCAGAACGAATATCGCCTCGGGCGCTACGACGCGGTATGGATGGTATACGGCCACTACGTTTCCGCCATTACCCAAAAATCCGTCCGCAAGGCGCTCCTCCCCATCGAACCGGAAGCGCTCGTCGCATTCCTCGCCGATATCGGCGTCGGAAATTCCGAAGACGCCGCGCCGGCCGGCGGCTACGAAATCGAACCGGGGCGTACGACCGTCATGGACGAAACCGTTCCGCTCGTGCTCGACCTCATGGCCTACGAACACCTGCTCGAAGCCAAGGCTTCCGAACACGCCGCCCGCATGGTCGCCATGAAGAACGCGAAAGACAGCGCCGCCAAGAAGGCTTCGCTCCTCACCCTCTCGTACAACAAGGCCCGCCAGGCGGCCATTACGAAAGAGGTTTCCGAGATCGTCTCGGGAGTCGAGAGCATGAAGGAATAGTCTCCTAAAAACGTCCATGAAAACCCTCCGCATCGTATTCGGCCTCCCGTGAAGCGGGAAGACGACGGTCGCCAGGCTTCTCGTGGACGTTTTCTGACCGGAACGAACCGTCCGGATTTGCGCCGACGACGTTCGGAAGGAGCTCTTCCCCCTCCCCCGCTACGATCGGGAAACTTCCCGCGCGGTATGGGAAGAATGCGTTCGGCGGGCCGAAACGGGGATGTCGGACGGAAAAACGGTGGTTTGGGACGCGGTCTTCTGACACCGGCGCCGACGGGGCGAAGCCGAAGCGCTGGCCAAGCGGGCCGGATACGCCTTCGCAGCGGTTTACGTCCGTTGCGACGACGAAGCCGCCATCGAACGGAGGTTGTCCGGGCGCACGGGCGATTCCAGCGACGCGGATTTCGAAATCTACCGGATGCTGAAAGCGTCGTTCCAAGTTCCGGACCCCTCGGAAAACGCCGTGACGGTCGACAACTCCGGAAGCGCCGACGAACTCGCCGGTACGGTGCGCGCCCTTTTTTCCCGATAACCATGAAACTTCTCGTATTCACTGACGGTTGAGCCCGCGGAAACCCCGGCCCCGCGGGGTGCGGCGTGTATATCTCGAAATCCGACGGAACCCCCGTGGAAAGGCGGTACAAGTATCTGGGCGAAACGACCAATAACGTCGCCGAATACACCGGCGCCCTCCTCGGCATCGAACGGGCCATCGCGCTCGGAGCGACCGAAATCGAGCTTCGCGCCGACTCCAAGCTCGTCATCGAACAGCTTTCGGGAAATTACAAAGTGAAGAACGAAGGGCTTAAACCCCTTCACGCACGCATTCGGGGAATCGTCTCCGAATGGGGCGGAAAGATCGCCTTCATCCATATTCCCCGCGAAAAAAACAAGGAGGCCGACCGCCTGTCGAACGTCGCGATGGACGAAGGCATGCGGTAAAATTCGAAAAATCCGAGGAACGACTGGGGGTATTTTGACAATTTCTCGAAAGAAACGTCGAAAAAATTTGCAAAAAGCCCCGGAGGATACTACAATCCCGGCGCATTATCCCCTTTCCCTTACTTTCGGAATATGAAGAAAACGACCCTCGCGGCCGCCGTCGCCGCTTCCCTCCTCCTCGCCTCCTGCGGTGCCAAGCAGGACGAAGTCACCCCCGCAACCGGCGCTGACAAGCCGATCATGCAGAAGGTCGACCTCTCTCCGGAAGTCTCCACCGGCACCGAAGCCACCGCCCCGGTAGTAACCGAAGCCACCGGCGCGACCGCTCCGGCCGCCGATATGGCCGCTCCGGCCGCAACCGGCGCGA
>CAZINU010000018.1:0-4293 GCA_964540725.1 uncultured Candidatus Peribacteria bacterium | reverse complement strand
ACCGGCGCGACCGCTCCGGCCGCCGATATGGCCGCTCCGGCCGCAACCGGCGCGACCGCTCCGGCCGCCGATATGGCCGCTCCGGCCGCAACCGGCGCGACCGCTCCGGCCGCCGATATGGCCGCTCCGGCTACCGACGTCGCCGCCCCGGCCGCCGCACAGTAATCGTCCAGGTCGAAAGACCGCTTCGAGAAAAGAAAAAAACCGTTTGGAAAAACGGTTTTTTTCTTTAAAATGCGGCGGCATTTTCTTCTACCATCGAGTTCCATGAAACAGGGAGTCATCAAACAGATTATCGGCGTGGTCATCGACGTCGAATTCGAAGGCGGCTACGTTCCCGCCGTCTACGACGCGCTCGTCGTGAAAAACGGCGACGCCGAGGTCGTTCTCGAAGTCCAGCAGCAGCTCGGCGACGGCGTCGTCCGCACCATTGCCATGAACCCGGTCGACGGTCTGAAGCGCGGTCTCGCCGTCACGGCGACCGAAGCTCCCATTTCCGTTCCCGTCGGCGAATGCGTCCTCGGCCGCATGTTCAACGTCCTCGGAAACCCCATCGACGACGCCGCGGCTCCGAAAACGAAAGAACGGCTCCCCATCCACCGCCCGGCCCCCGCGTTTACCGAACTCTCCACGAAGACCGAAATTTTCGAAACGGGTATCAAGGTCGTCGACCTCATTTGTCCGATGCTCAAGGGAGGAAAGGTCGGACTCTTCGGCGGCGCCGGGGTCGGAAAGACCGTCATCATGCAGGAGCTCATCCACAACATCGCGTCGGAACACGGAGGATACTCCGTCGTCGCCGGAGTCGGCGAACGCACCCGCGAAGGAAACGACCTCTACCACGAAATGAAGGATTCCGGCGTTATCGACAAGACCGCGATGGTCTTCGGGCAAATGAACGAGGCCCCGGGTCCGCGCGCCCGCGTCGCCCTTACCGGCCTTACCATGGCCGAATACTTCCGCGACGTGGAAAAGCGCGACGTCCTTCTCTTCGTCGACAATATTTTCCGCTTCACGCAAGCGGGTTCCGAAATCTCCGCCCTCCTCGGACGCATTCCGTCCGCGGTCGGGTACCAGCCGACGCTCGCCACCGACATGGGAGCCCTCCAGGAACGCATCGCCTCGACCAAGAACGGGTCGATTACCTCCGTCCAAGCCGTCTACGTTCCGGCCGACGACCTTACCGACCCCGCTCCGGCCAACACCTTCGCCCACCTCGACTCGACGGTGGTCCTCGCCCGCTCCATTGCCGAACTCGGAATCTATCCGGCCGTCGACCCCCTCGATTCCACCTCGACCGTCCTTACGCCGAAAATCGTCGGCGACGAACACTACGAAACGGCCCGCGCCTGCCAGAAAATCCTCCAGCGCTACAAGGAGCTCCAGGATATCATCGCCATCCTCGGAATGGACGAACTCTCCGAAGAAGACAAGCTCACGGTCGCCCGCGCCCGAAAAATCCAACGCTTTTTCTCCCAGCCGTTCTTCGTCGCCGAACAGTTCACCGGAAATCCGGGCGTCTACGTCAAGGTCGAAGATACCGTCCGCGGATTCAAAATGATCGTCTCGGGCGAACTCGACCACATCGGGGAACGCCACTTCATGTACAAGGGATCGATCGACGCGGTCGTCGAAAGCTTCGAAAAGGAAAAGGCCACAGCGTAAACCATCTCACCGACGTCCGAACGATGCCACCGAGTAAGCCCAACGGAAAAGAACCCCCTTCCGGAATCCCCGACTGTTTGCAAACCGTACGGAAAACGTACCTCGCCGGCTGGGAGCGGCTCCCGATGGACGTTCTCATGAACCGTTACCGGGAGTACTGCTACCTCTTCCACGAATACCTCTTCCACGGGGAATCGAACATCCTTCGCGAAGGCATTCTCCATGCCGACTGGCTTTCCCGCGACGAAAAAGGAAGGAAGGACAGTCTGCTCGACGCCCTTGCGGTCGCGATTCATTCGATCGAATTCTCCCCTCTCCCACCGCACGTCCCTTCCTCCCACCCAGAGGAGCTTCTCTCCATTTTTCGGACAAGGGCCGATTCGGCCCTCCGGTAATCACGAATCCCATGCGTTTCTCTCTCGTATCCATCGCGAAAAAAGCCTTCGAAACCGCCTCGGCCGAATCGGTCACGGTTCCGACCAAAGCGGGGATCGTTACGATTCTTCCCGGCCACGAACCGCTCATGTCCGCGCTTTCGCCGGGCGTTCTCACCGTACGCGCCGAAGGTCGCGACCACCGGTTCGGAGTCGGCGGAGGCGCCCTTGAGACGGACGGATCCGAAGTGACCGTCTTGGCCGATTTGGTCGAGGACGGAGAGGGTCTGAACGCCGAAGACGCCGCGAAACGGAAAGAAGAGGCTGCCCGTCTCCTGAAGGAAGCCCGTGCCTCCGGAACGACCGACATGGCTTCCCTCATCGCGCTCGAGGAGGAATACATGAAGGAAGAAATGCGGGTAAAGCTCGCGGAAGGAACGATCTAACGGAAACGCCTCCATCCATCGGCAAAACGCGTCGCAACGCTCCGGAGCGTTGCGACGCGTTTTGCCGAACGTTTGCATATTTAATTATTTTTAATAAACTTGACGCGAGAGATATCCGATCAAATTATTCCCATGCTCCAAATCGTCCACCATCGGAAAGCCTTCACGCTCGTCGAACTCATCGTGGTCATAACGATTCTCGCCATTTTAGCGGCCGTCGGATTCCTCTCCCTTTCCGGATACACCTCCACCGCCTCCAAAGCGGCGGTTCGCACGAATTTGAAATCGCTCTCGTCGTTCATCGAATCCGAAGCGGCCGTCAATGACGTCTCATCCCGAAAGTACGTCGCCTACGAACCGGGCCTCGTTCTTTCCGGAGCCTCGTTTTCGGGCGTTACGCTCGTTCCCGGCGCCTACGGAACGCCTGGAACGAATTATTCCGCCGGAACTCCCGGTTTTGGAGAACTCCGCATGGACGGATCGAAATTCCAAAACGCCGACGGATCGAGCTTCCTTATCGCGGCGATGGACTGGACCGAAACGTACCCCTCGGGAATCGTCCGATCACGCCCGTATTTCCAAGTCGCCGGAGTCGTTATGGACGAAACGTCGGCAACAGGAACGGTCGCCATCGAGGGAACGTATCCCGTACCCCCGATCGGAACCTCTACCGGAACGAGCGTCGGCATTATCGCAAGCTCGAGCGGATCGGAAATTCCCCTGTTCGACGGAGGAGTGGCGGGGGCTCCGCCGGAACTTGCCGGCGGCGCGGATTCCGGAAGCACGCCCTCCGGAACGCCCGTAAACGGCGCGTGCGGAGCGGCCGACGGAACGGCTTCGGCAACCATGCCCGCAACGAATCTCTGTTCGGCCGGCATCGCTTCGGCGGTAGCGAACGCAAGCCCCTGGACCTGGAACTGTACCGGTGTCGACGGAGGAACGGACGCGAGTTGTTCCGCCCCCAATACGGTCCGGTACGTTGGGTGCGATACGAACGATATCATTCTTTCCAACGGACAACGCTGGGCCGCTTGCAACGTCGGAGCGAAGTACGCGAACGCCGACGTCGCCGCGGCCGTCACCTCCGTCACGTTCGGAACGGCCGACTGGACCGACCGGTACGGATATTTCTTCCAATGGGGGCGGAACGACAACGTAACGTCCTCGTCAACCACCACAACGAAAGCCCCGACCGGCACGACCGCATCGACGGTCGGACATTCCCTATTCATTACCGACGATCCGCTTGCGACCGGAGATTGGATCGCGACGACCAATTCGAACCTATGGGGCGGCATCGGAACCGACGATACGACCGGGGAATTCGCCACCCGATCCGCCGCCAACCAAACCTTGATGCAAGGCCCTTGCCAGAACGGATACCACGTTCCGACGGCATACGAATGGTGCATGGCCGTCGACAATCTCTCCGGGGGCGCGCTCAGTTGTACGAATGACGAAAGCGACGATTCGATCCGGACAGCCTTGAAGATTCCGCTCCCGGGATCCCGGGGATTGGACGGCACCCATGGTTCGGCCGGCGCGTTCGGAAACCTCTGGATGTCGTCGCCGAACGGCTCGCAAGTACTGAAAACCTCCTTTGACGACGAGGGCGGACTCTATGCCGTCAGTACGACCTATCAGACGTACGGCCTCTCCGTCCGGTGTTTGAAAAATCCGTAATGCCGGAAAATTCTGGCTATCGAAACGCATACTCCCGACGACGCCGAGATGCCCTACGGAAGGCTCGAAAAGAAGGGATTCGTCATCGTTAGGACCGAAGCGCGTTATCGGGTTTTCAAAAAACC
>CAZINU010000017.1:0-18690 GCA_964540725.1 uncultured Candidatus Peribacteria bacterium | reverse complement strand
CCATATTACCGCACAAATCCGTACCGGGTGTCCGCTTTTATTTTAGAACTTTTGAGTCCGATATTGACATAGATTGAAAATTGCTTACTGTAATGGTAAGCAATTTTCAATTGCGGGCCGTTTCAAAAACAAATCGAACCGTTCGGAAAAGGAGTCGTTTCATGAAATTGCAAAAGGGCTTCACCCTTATCGAATTGCTGGTCGTCGTCTGTGTCGTGGGATTCGTCGTCTTTTACGGCTTGTTCATCCTCACCTTCTGCCAGGGGAATTACTGGTATACGGAGGAAGGGGTCTTGCGGGAATTGGCCATCGATCATCCCGAAGTCGCGAAGATCGTGAAGACGGAACGAAACGTGTATGCCGATTCCGTTATCACGGCAGAGCAGAAAGACGGGCAAAAGGTCGATTATTGCCTCGATACGTCCGTGCTCTGGAATTACCACTTCTCCAAGTGCAGTAAATAACCGGGGGATTTCTCCCGAAAGCCCGCTCACGCGGGCTTTTTTCGTACGCGGGTTCCATTTTTCGAAAATCCGAATATATATAATGGAACGAATATGAACCCCACTCCCGGCTCCGTCACGACCTTCTCGCTCTTTCTCTCCGATCGCGAAACCCGCCGGATCGACACGTTTTTGGCGAGCCAGTATCCCGAGCGTTCGCGCTCGAACATCCAACGCCTCATCGAGCGGGGATTCGTGAGCGTGAATGGACAAACGATCGACAAAAACAAGAAGGTCTACGCCCGCGATACGGTCTCGGTAGAATGGAAGAGCGAAGCGGGAAAATTCGAGGCGGAAGCAATTCCGCTCGACGTCGTCTACGAGAACGCGGACTTCGCCATCATCAACAAGGATCCCTTCATCAACGTGCATCCGGTTCCCGGGGAAGGGGGGAATTCCGGCACCGTCGTCAACGCGCTCCTGCATCATTTCGGCCCGCTCTCGGTCATTAACGGCGTCGAACGGCCGGGCATCGTCCATCGGCTCGACAAGGACACGTCCGGCCTTCTCGTCATCGCGAAAAACGACCGCTCGATGGTCGCGCTCCATAAAGCCTTCCACGAACGCCGGGTTAAGAAGACCTATCTGGCACTGTCGGTAGGGGCGCCGAAGGAGGATTCCGGATACATCGAATCGTACATCGGCCGCGAACCGAACAGCCGAACGCGTATGACGGTCACGAACCCCATCAACCCGAAGATCGCGAAAACGGAATTCCGGGTGCTCGAGCGCGGACTGGAAGGGAAGTACGGGCTCTTCGAGGTGAACCTGCTCACGGGTAGAACCCACCAGATTCGGGTTCACCTGGCCACTATCGGACATCCCATTTTGGGCGACAAGGTCTACGGGAACGAAAAGGTGAACCGGGCGGCGGAAGAAAGCCACGGCCTCGCCCGGCAATGGCTCCACGCCCATTCGCTCTCGTTCACCATCTTCAACCGGACCTACCGTTTCACGGGAGGACTCAAACCCGACCTTCTCGCCTTCGATCCGACCGGATTGGCCAAATACGCGGAGAATTCGTTTTCCGTCCGTCCGCATTCGAAGGCCGCCGACGGAGCGTCCGCCGATGGGGAAGAGGAACGGACGTGGCGCGTACGGGGGGCGTCCGAAGACGGGGCGCCCTCTTTCCGAAAACCGTCTCCCGTCAATAGGTTTTCGGAAAGAGGGTCGGAGTTTTCGGATACGGACGTTCCGAATCATTCCGCTTGCGATTCCGACGAAGACGGAGAAAATTAAAACCGTAACCGAAGATCCATGCTCTGATACGCCATATCCCTCGCGTTCCGAGGCCTCTCCACCTACCGCTGGAACAACTTTCCCCGGGTGGAAAACGTGACCGCGACGGACAACATCGCGTTCTCGCTCCACGTGGCGACGCTCGTGTGCCACCTCTACGAAGAACGGTTCGGAAAGGTGCCCGACCTCGGGTACCTCTACCGCCGCGCGCTCTTTTCGAGCTTCGTAACGTTCGTCCATTCCGACATTTCGAGCGAGGTGAAGTCGCGCATCCGTTCGCGGCGACCGGACCTCTACGAGCGTTTCCATTCCGCTACCTACGAACGCATCGCGGCGTGGGAACTGCCCGATTTCTTCGCTCGCGATCTGAAAGCGTACTGGAACGCTGACCCCTCGAAGGAGCTCGAGGAGCGCATTTTCCAATTCTCGAAGAATTGGGTTTCGTACCAGGAGGCGTTCGTGAACGACCGGGTCTATCTTCGATCGTTCGAACACCCGCTCTCCGACATTCGGAAACGGTTCTTCGCGGACGAGTTTGCCGACCTTCGGGAACTTCTGAAACTCGAGCCGTCCGACCATGGCGAGAGCGAACGCTTCCTTATGGCCATTCGGCGCCTGCAGGCGTCGTTTCGTTGGAACCGCATGCGGCGGAGCTACCCGGTTTCGGTCATGTCCCACCTGTTCTCGATCTTCTTCCTCTCGTATCTTCTCGGGAATATCGAGGGGGTGTCCGCCGAGCGGGTGACCGACTTTATGAAGACGGCCCTCTACCATGACATTCCGGAAGCCATTACGGGCGACATCATCACTCCTACGAAAAAATCGGTCGACGGGCTCGAAACGCTCATCGCCGAAATCGAGGTGGAAATGTTCGACGAATACCTGTTCGATTTCATCGCGAACCGGCCGTTCGCCGCCGATCTGAAAAAACGCATGCTCGACCCGTGGAACTGCGACGGCGGTGAGACCGTAAAGCTTGCCGACGTTTTTTCCGCATTGTTCGAAGCCAAGATCGAAGTTTCCGCGAATCCCGAATTCGCTGAAGCCTATCGGCGTATCCGTCGCGACCTCCATCGCAAATACGGCCGCCCGTCGGTCGATTTCCTCTTCCGCAACGGCGTCGAACCCTTCGAGGAAAATCTCGAGGAAGTCATGGGGTAGTGGAAAAGATCAAGTCGCCGCGCGCGGAAACCTTCTTGGAAAGCGGAGCCGAATCGGTATACTTCCCCGGTATTCTTTCCGAACCCCGCATGATTCCCGAAATTTCCGCCGCCGATTTCAAGGCCGCCTACCTTTCCGATCCTTCGAGGTTCGAGATTATCGACGTCCGCGAACCGTTCGAATTCGACCAGGTCCGCATCAAGGGGTCGAAACTCCTGCCGCTTTCGTCGTTCGTCTCGAAAATCGGCGAAATCGATTGGTCGAAAGAAGTCGTGTTCGTCTGTCGCACGGGCGGACGCAGCGCACAGGTTACCTCGGCGCTTCAGGATGCCGGATACGAAGGGAAGAACCTTTCGGGCGGCATTCATATTCTCTCGATGAATTGCCAGGAATGCCTGGAATCCGGCTCGATGGATCCGAAGTATTTCGAACGCTAATCCGACCGTTTCCGCCCCCATGTTCCCGGCCATGTCCATCGAACCGCTCTCGTCGGTGCTCCGACCGAAAAACCTCTCCGAAATCGCCGGACAGGGGCATTTGATCGGCGAAGGGGCGCCGCTTCGGAAGATGCTCGAATCGGGTCGGCTCGTTTCCATGATTTTCTGGGGTCCTCCGGGAACCGGGAAAACGAGTCTGGCATCGGTCATTTCGAAGACCGCGGATGCCGAATTCTTCCATCTTTCAGGGGTCGTCAGCAAAAAAGAAGATCTGACGGCGATCATTTCGAAGGCCCGAAAGAACTTCGCCGCATGACAGCGCACCATCCTCTTTCTCGACGAAATCCACCGCTGGAACAAGGCCCAGCAGGACGCACTGTTGCCGTACGTGGAGAAGGGTATCGTCACGCTCGTGGGCGCCACGACCGAAAATCCGAGCTTCACGATCAACCGGGCGCTCCTTTCGAGGGCGAAGGTGTTCGTGTTCGAACCCCTTTCGAAGGACGATATCGCCCGGTTTTTAAAAAACTCCAAGGCGACGATCGAAGCCCGGTACCCGAACGTCACCGTTTCCGACGCCGCCATCGACTTCCTTTCGGATAAGACCGACGGCGATCTTCGATTCGCCCTTTCGGTACTCGAACAGTGCCTGGCCGTGAAGGGGGAGGGGGAACTCTCGGCCGAAGACGTGGCCGAAGGCGCCGGAAAGGTGCTCGCCTACGACCGGAACGGCGACAATCACTACGACTGTATCTCGGCCATGCACAAATCCCTCCGGGATTCCGACGGCGACGCGGCCATCTACTATATCGGCCGAATGCTGGCCGCCGGAGAAGATCCGCGCTACGTAGCCCGCAGAATGCTCAATTTCGCCGCGGAAGACGTCGGCATTTCCGATCCGCAAGCCCTCCTTATTGCCAATGCCGCGTACGACGTGTGTGAAAAAATGGGCATGCCCGAGGCGGAACTCGTCCTTGTCAATGCCGCGTACTACCTCGCCGCCGCGCCGCGCGACAACCGTGCGTATATAGCCATGAAGCGCATGCAGCAGGATATTCGGGAACATGGGAATCTGCCGATTCCCATGCACCTACGCAACGCTCCTACGACGCTTATGAAAGACCTCGGGTACGGGAAGGGGTACGAATACGCGCACAATCTCCCGGGAAAGAAGTCCGACCAAGAACATTTTCCGAAGGGGCTGGAGGGGAGAAGGTATTTCGACCTTCCGTAGGCCTTCGAGCAATACGGGGCGGTTAGAATTTCCGGTAGCAATAGGAAGCGTTGTAGTTCTGCCGACCGCAAAACACTCCATACGGCCAGTAATGGGTATACGATCCCCACTCGGTCGCCGAAGGCGTATGTCATCGGGCAGTCCAATAGCATTGACAACTGTTTGAGCCGACTTTCCACATTTTCGTAGTATAATTGTCGATACTTGGACAGAGCGTTCCTTGTGCATCCGATATGTTCGTCCCCACATCCGTGGTGTTCGTCGTAACGGTCGTGCAATTCGCATCCGTATAGCAGTTATTATCTGCCGCAATCAAACATCCGGCGGCCGTGCAGCTTCCGAGTACGTATCCGGCCGGAAGAGAATTCCGGCATCCGGCGAGATTGTTATTCGTTTTCGAACAACTCGCGATGGTTCCTCCGTTCAGTCCGGAACACTGCCACGTCCACGAGGAAGGGTTCGTAACGACCGATCCGGAAAGCGTTCCGAACTGACAGAGCTCCCCGGAGGTCGGAGCGGTTGGTCCAGTGACTCCGTTCGCGGAACCGCAAGCGGCATTGACAATCTTGTCGGTTTGGCACGTTGCGGATAATCCTCCGTTGATTCCGCGACACGTCCACGTCCACGAGGAAGGGTTCGTAACGACCGATCCGGAAAGCGTTCCGAACTGACAGAGCCCGGATACGGGAGCGGTAGGAGATGTCGTTCCGTTCGCGCTTCCGCAGGCCGCGGAAATGTTATTTACCGAAGGGGAGGCTATTTGGACGGAGAAGGTATTGGAGAGCGTTTGAGCAAGAACGGACGGTCCGTCCGCGCTACCGAGAAACGCGGCAGCTTCCTTTGAAATTCCCGACTTCCCACCGTACGCGTCCGTGAGGGATTCCGCGAGAATGAGGAGTCCGAGGTCGTCCGAAGGATATCTCGAACCCGTCCCGGACCAAAGTTGCCCAGAAACGTACCCGGTCCCCCCGAAGGAAATCCCAGTCGGCTCAAGGCCCGCGACCTTCCCCGACCAAGATGCCGGAACGCCGGGCTCGCCATCCACTGCGAACGAGCGTTCCTTCGCGGTAAGTTCCGTCAGGGTTCCCCCATCCAGCGGCGTAAGGATGATGGAAGGGGCAGCGACGAGGTAATTCGTACCTCCGCTTGAGACCGGAACGAACAGGCCGTTGTAGTTGCCGGAGACGGCGGCGGTCGGAAGCAGGGAAGAATCGGCGGCGGCCGACCGGACGGCGAGGGGGGTTTTTAATCCGTTCGAAGCCGAACTGGCGAAATAAGCGGATCCGACTTGGAATTCAGTTCCCTCGATGGTCACGGAATAGTCGAATTCGGAGGCGCCGGCAGGGTCCTTCGGAGTTTCTCCCATGCCAATCTCCGCCATGACGGAAGCTCCGGCGGTGCCTTGGTACCATGCGACGCCCCCGGAATACGTCACAGCGACGGCGTCCGTCGGCGCGGGATATTTTCCGGTCGTCGCAGCGTTGATCGAGACCCCCTTTTCCACCGTACGGAGGTTCGAGAGGACGGAGGACCTACCCGCGTCCGAGGTGTACCCGGAGAGGGCAAGGAAGCCAACGGTGGCGAGGATGGCAAGTACCGTCACTACGACGACCAGCTCGACGAGAGTGAAAGCGTGGAATTTCCGTTGCCGGGAATTCCGGAGGATTCGGAGCGCACGAGACGATACGGCATTTTGGACGCGCATGAAGGCGGATACAAACGAATAGGAGTGTGGCCGAAATCGGGACTCCGGACGAAAGATTGGCTACCCGTCCGATCAGTTGAAAAAACGGCTCGAAGGGGATTCTACCACCGTTTTTTCTAAAATCAATTTTTAACTTTTTTGTTATCGCACCAAATACGCGTTCAACGCCTCCCGGACCGTCCGATCGAAGGTTCCGTCCGAATTCGGAATGCCGAGTTTTTCTTTCGCGAATTGGGCGAGGTACGCCTTCGTGGAAGGACCGAAATAACCGGTAGGGGAGAGCGTGCCGAAATATCCTTCGTTTTTCAATACTTCCTGCAACCTTCGAACGTCGTCGGAAGATGAGGCGTAGGCAAGATCGGAAACGAAAGCCGGCGTCATGGCGGAATCCTTTGAGGCGTCGACCTCGGAAGGAACGTCCGGAACCTTCTTGGCGTACGTTGCCGAGAAGATGCGGATCGCCTCGAGGGCCTTGACCTTCGAAAGCGCGTTCCCGCCCGTAGCGCGGTAGACCGAGAGGTGGAGGACGAAATCGTTCCATGCCGCAATGGCCCTTTGCCGCTCGGTTGCGTCGATTCCCCCGGCATCGGCGAGTTGAAGAATCTTTCCGACGTATTTGTTCTCCAATTTCGAAAGCGCCGGGGCAATCTTCGCATCCAGCGTCCGGGAAACCGTCACGTCGATCCGTCCGGAAACGGTCTGGGGTCGAACGTACTTCGCCGCCGGATTCCGAATTTTCGCATAGGACGATTCGAGAATTTTTACGGCCTGCAACGCTTCCGACCGACCTTCCGCCGTCAGCCGCTTCGCGCGGGCGTCGGCGGCACGGAGGAAGACGATGGCATGGGCGTTCAGAGCGCTTCGATAATCGTTCGCAAACGCGGAATCGACCTGAATGAAGTAGTCGGAATTTTCCGTAGCGAGCCGCCTGGCATAGACGTTCGAAACGCGAAGGACGAGCGGATCGGAAACGGCTCCGGAGAGAAAGGACGAGAGTTCGGAAACGCTATCGAAATACCGATTGGAAACGGTCGCGACGGAGAGCGTGGAAAAATCAATCGTACCGGAAGGAGTCGAAATCCCCGTCTGGGACACTGAAACGCCGGACAGCGTCGCGCCCGAAGAGACGACGGTTCCGGAGCTTGTCGTCCCGGACAGCGTCGCCCCCGAAGAAACGACGGTTACGGGGGGCGTGGGATAGAAAAACGAACCGCCACCCCCGCCGCCGCCTCAGGACGACGGCGGAGTCGTGGCCACGCACGAATCCCCCGAAAGCGCGTACCCGGAATTACAGGAAATCGTACACGACGGGTAGGCGGAGATGCTTCCGTTCGTCGGGGCCGATGCGACGCATTGGAATGCGTACGTGAATGATTGCGTACGCGAATTCCCCGCTAAATCGGCGACGTACGTAGAGAGCGTCGCGTTGGAATTGATCGAAATCGCTCAGGAATAGGCGGTGGAACCGGAATTCGCGATTCAACCGGTCGAATACCGTACCGTAGCGGATTCGGTAGCCGAAAGGGTGACGGAGAGGGCTCCGGTATAGGTTGTTCCCGTAGCATGGGAAGACGTTACGACGGGCGCCGCCCCGTCGGCGACGACTCCGGCGAAATATGATCCCGTCGCATAATCGGCGTTGCCGTCAATTTCGATGCGCGGAGTTTTATCGCCGCCGAAGACCCCGTCGTCAAACGAAAGCGTTCCGGTATTCGATCCGGGCCACGAGAACGACAAGCCCGTAGCGCCCGTTCCGTCGAGGGTAACCCGGGTTCCGGGGAGTGGGAGGGTCGAAAGGAGCGGGAGATTGAACGTAAGGAGATAGCCGTCCAGATACCCGTCGGCGTCCGAGTCGAGGGAAAGCGCGTGCGTAAGTACCGCCCGACCGTCGATCGTGATTGTGGCGTTATTCGTGGTCGTAAGCGACGGGTCGTCGCCCGTATCGAGGATTCCGTCAACTCCCGAATCCCGAATCATCGCCGAAACGATCGTACTTCCGGTGGCGGCGCCGACCGTTCGGTAGACTGCCTGGACCGTCGCGTCACAGTCGTTCGGGAACTCGTACGAAAACGAAGTGTTTCCGGTGGAAGTGACCATGAGCGGGGCGCAATCGGAATCGGTACTCGAAATACTGTCGAACACGAGTCCCGAAGGAAGGCCGGAAACGGTGACGCGGCCAGGGCGGGCCGAAGAAACGTCGGCGACGACGAACGGCCGAATCACGAGGTATTGTCCGGTATTCGCGACGTTCGCCGACGTCGAGAAGCTGCCGCCCGTTCCGGAGGCGACGGTCAACTGTTTGACGACGTAACCCGCCGAAGCGGTCGCGACCCATGCGGAAGCCAGAACGGAGGCCGCAAGGAATTTCCGGAAGCCGGAGGCGAAGGGGGAAGCCATGGTATTAGGGGGTGATTACGGAGAATTTCGCGCGAACCGGCGTATAGATGCCCGAGACGTCCATGACGTTGAAGGCGTACGTTCCGGAAGACAATCCGGCGGGAATTTTTACGATCATGACGGAATCGTTCACGATTTCGAAGGACGCGCCTCGAATGACGACGCCGTTTTGCAATTGGAGCGAGAGCGCTTTCGAGAATCCATGCCCCTGAAGGGTGACATACGATTCCCGGTCGGACGGAACTGCCGAAGGGGTGACCGCGGCAACCCCGAGATTGGCTTCTCCTCCGTCGAAAGAGAGGTGGATATCGGAAGGAAGGAGTTTTCCGTCAGACATGGAGAATGCGAGAAATTTCTCCCCGGCCGAAAATGCCCTTTCCGGTACGACGAAGACATACGCACCGGCTTCATAACGGCCGTCGAAGCGACGATCCCCGAGTACGACCGAAAGAATTCCCTTCGGAGGATTGGAAACGCGCACGACGTTCGAAACGTCCAGCGAATAGGAAAGGGGAGAGACGGTCATTCCGCCCGCATTGGAAGATCCGGCGGCCGGACGTTCCGGTTCCGACATTCCGGAACCGGTTGCCGCCGGATCATGAGCGGGTATTTCCGGCGGAATTTCATCCGCCCGGACTTCCTCGTCGAAGGAAACCTCCGACACGTCCTTCGGGGACAGGAGCGCGCCCGTTTTCGTTTTCGCGACGATTTTCACGACCCCTTTCGGTCCGAACGGAAGAATTCCGGACGGAACCCTTCCCAACGCGGTTCCGTCGACTTCAACCCGAAGAACGTCGAGCGACGGCGCGAGCTTCCGGAAGTCGAGAGCGTGCATGGGCGCGGTTTCGGCATCGACCGAGTAAAGGATTTCCACCTCCTCCCCCTTTCGGAAGGGCGTATTTTCGGAAAAACCGGTCTTCCAGGTAACGTTGCGGACGTACCGGGTCGCCTGGGGAGTCCGAACTTCGACCGGTGCGGACGGGGAGTTTTGGCGGGAATCCCGGCTATCGTGCCAGACGACGAAGGCCGCGACGGCCGAAAAGAGCACGACCTGAAACGTCGCGAAATACCGGAACGCGCGAACCGTTTCACCCGTCGGACGGATATCCTTCGTTTCGTCGGAAGCCATCGGAGATTAGTAGACGTACATATTGACCGTTCGGACGGTGGGCGTATTCGTTCCGTCGTTGAAGGTGAGCGTTACCGGAACGAGCCTTGCCTTCGACGGGGGGGCATAGTACGTAAAACCGACGGTTGCCGAACCGCCGACGACCGGGACCGTTCCGTTTTGTGGAAGCACGGCGCCGCTCGACGTCGTTACCGTGTACGCGATGGACGGAGAATCGGGGTCGGAAACCGTCACGGAAACGGCTTGCGACGTACTTTTCGCGACGGTAATGGGATCGAGGTTCGGGTCGACCGACGTAACGAGGGGTGGCGTATTCGCGAGACCGACGATAGCGGAAACGCTGACGGACTCGTCGGAAAAAGCGTTCCAGAGGCCGGTTCCGAAAAAGGCTCCGACGGTAGCCGCGGCAAGGGCGGCGTATGCCCAAAACGGGCGGCGGGGTGTTTTCGTCATGGAATGGAAGGGTAACGGGATTATTCCTCCTTTCCTCCTTTTCGAACTTGTTCCAAAAGTTCCTTCCTCAGTCGCTCACGGGAACGGGGGACCGCGACGAACGCGTAATATCCGATTCCGGAGGCGAGCGCGAGTACGATGAGCACGACCGCGTAGTCGACGCCGACGTACTGTTCCTCGTAGCGGACGGTGAACGTTTTCGAGTCCTTAAATTCCTTTTTCGAGGCGTCCTTCGCTTCGTAGGCGAGGGTGAGGTTGGCCGTGATTTTCCGATCGACCGTACGGGTCCGGACGGATTCGTAGAACTTGAGGTACTGTTTCTTTTCGGCCGCCTTGTCGGCGTAGTACTCGGAAAGGCTCTTGAATTTTACCGTTTTCGTTCCGTCCTCGCCGACGACCGGATATCCGAATCCTTCCCACTTGGAGAGGAAACGGCGTTCGGAGTTCGGGAGCACGTTTCCGAGGCCGTCGTTAACCGGAACGTAGTCGACGAGCTTTTCACCTACGAACGCGCCGCCCGGAGTCGAAAGGGTCTCCTTGCCCACGCCCTTCAAGGGTTCGCCGTTCTCGTCGATAAGCTCGATTTTTCCGACCGGCTTCAAATGGACGTTTCCTTCGTTCTTGAAGCGGGTCGAAAACGCGATGGGGAATGTCGAGAAGTCGGCCTTCGGGTCGAACGCCTTGCCATCCGGGGAGATTCCCGATTCGAAATCGGCCAAGTTTCCGGAAACCTTGGTTTCGCCGGGAACGTCGACGAGGACGAGGGCTCCGATTCGGCCGACGACCGAAACCTGCCCCTTTTCGGGGGCGGCGGAAAAGAAGACGGCGCCGTAATGTCCGCCCGGTTCGGCGTTCGCGGGGGCTTTGACCGAAAATCGAACCTCGCGGGTTTCGCCTTGGGCGAGGGTGAAATTCTTGTCTTCGACCTGTATCCAATTCGAAAGGGAGAACTCGTCGGACCCCTGTTCCTGAGGTTTGACGAAGGTCGGGGTTCCGGCATCGTCGCCGGCGACGAAGTCTTCCTTGGTAGCGTATAGCACGACGGGTTTGCCGGTATCGTTCATAACCTTGATGATGCCGGACGATTCGGTGCCGGGCAGGGTATCGAATTCGAATTTCAAGGGAGAAATACTGATTCCGGCGGCGAATGCCTGGGAAACCGAAAGGGCTGATGCGGCGATGCCGAGAAGGATACGGAGGCCGGTCTTCATAGAAACGATGGGGGTGTGGGCGATACGTGAAAATCGCCCGAAAATACGGACTTTTGGAGTCTAATGAAAACCTAGAGGAATACAAGCGGAAATGCGCTTCGGGAAAAAGAAAACCCCTCCCCGGAGAGGGGAGGGGTTTTCGAGAGCGCGGGGCTTAGAAGCTTCCGACGACCGTGAAGGTAAGGGTATCGGAATAGGTTCCAGCTTCGGTGGTGGCGGCGATCTTCGCACCGACGGTAACCTTGGTGGTGTCGGCGGCGGCGACGGTGGTTCCGTTGTAGACGACCTGGGAAGCGAGAACGTCGGTTCCTCCGGCGTTGGCAAGGGCATCGTTTACGTCGGCGAATACCGGAGCGGCGTTCGTGGTGACCTTGTAGTAGTCGGTAGCGGCGGTCTGAGCGGTGGCGTCGATGTCGGAAACTCCGATTTCCTTTCCGACGACGGTATCCTTAAGTCCGACGGAGGTCATGGTGACGTCGGCACCGCCTACGGCGTTGGTAGCGACGGTAATGTTCACGCTTCCGGAGTTGTAGGCGGAAGTGGTGAGGGTGCCGAGCGCGAGGGTCGTGGCGTCGAGGGCCATGGTAAGGATCGGGGTAACCGTAGCGGTAACGCCGACGGTCGAGCTACCGGTTGCGGTTCCGGGATAGTTTCCGTCCCAGACGACGTCGGTATTGGTGGCTCCGCCGGTAACGCTTCCGGTGAAGGTGACGGGAGCGGCGTAGACGGTACCCGCGAGGGTGGCGAACGCAACGGCACCCGCGGCGACCTTCTTCAAAGTAAGGGTGTTCATAGGAAAGAGGGTTAGTACCTATTGACGTGAAACGTATTACTCGGAATGTCGGAAAAGTCAATGGATTTTTGGGGATTTTTTTTTCCTCCGTTCTTCTTGATTCCAAGCGGAAATCCGGGAGTCCGACATTTAACTTTTCCAAGGGTTTCCGAGCGCCGATCGGACGGGGTGCCGGGCGGGCGTATTAGTAGCCGAACACGGCCGAAACGGTCGCGTTTCCGGAGTACGCTCCGGCGGTTTGCAGAGCGTCGACACGGGCGTCGAGACGGACGGAGTAGGTGTACGTCTTCAAATTTCCGTTCACGTCGGGCGTATTCGACGCGACGGTTTCGAGCGCCCCTCCGGTTACGGCGCGTTTCGTGGAATCGCATACGCTGCCACCGGCCAAGTCGGATACGGCGCATTCGTAGGCGTAGCCGTACGAACCGTTCCACGCGGCGATGGAAGCGAGGCCGGCGCCGAGGCTTCCGCTGCCTCAGAGCGCTACGGAGAACGGCGTCCCTACCGTTTTGACCGTAATGGTCAGAAGCTGGGATTGTCCGAGCGTTCCCGCCGAGAGCGTTCCGACCGAAAGGGTACCGGTCGAAAGGGAGACGGACGGTTCGTCCACGTAGAAAGACGATATCTTCTGTCCCTGGTTTCCGGCGGAATCGCGAACCGCGAAGGTTGCCCGGTACGCGCCGCGGACGACTCCGGAGAGGGAGTACGTCGCCGTTGCGGCGTTCGCGCCGGAAGAAGCCAGGTATGTGGCGGTAACGTCCGAATAGTTTCCGGAACCGTCGTTCTTTTCGAGGAGGAACGAACGTACGGGAGCGGCATCCATAGCCGTTTCGTCGGAGTACGAATACGAGACGGCGACGTTCCCGTTCAGAACGACGGCGCCATCCGACGGCGTTACGGCGGAAACGGTCGGTGCCGCCGCGTCGAACACGTTCGCCGAGCCAGGGGTTCCTTTCGGGGCGGCGGCGTCGAACCCGGTGCCCGTCTGGGCGGCGTACCAGCTGGCGGCCGAGAGCCCGTCGCCCGGCGACGATTTCCGTTCCATCGATACCATGGCGGCATCGGAGCCGGCGGGGAAGGGGTTCGCCTTCGCACGGTCGTACACCGAACCGGAAGCGTTCTTCAGCACGAGATTTCCGGTTTGCGACGGCGAAAGCGAAAGGGAGGTCGCGATATCCGCAAGGAGCGAGTCGGAAAGGAGGTTTCCGACCGTCGCGACGGTCGAAGCCGTTATGAGGTAATATCCGCCCGCGAGGATCATTTGCCCGTTCGGAATCGTGAGCGTGGCAGTGCCGTTCGAAGTCGCGTTATCGATCTGGAATCCGGAAAGGTCGACGTTCGAGGCGCCCAGGTTGCGAAGTTCCACGTACTGGGTGAGCGAGGATCCGGACGATGACCACATGACTTCGTTGATGACGACCGTCGCGGAAATTTTCGAGAAGAGCGTACCCGCCCGAGCGTTGCCCGAAGCGTCGGAAACGGCGCCGGAGACGGTAGATACCTCGGTCGTTCCGTAGGTGACGGTGCCAGTAACGGCAAGATCGACCTCATTCGCGGAGACCGGAGTTACGCCCGAGACCGAGGCGGCCGTGCCCGAAAGCGAGAAGGCGGCGGCGGAGAGGGTTCCGGAATACGCTTCGGAAAGGGTGACGGTGACGGTGTCGCTGCCATTGTACCGGGCCGAGACCACGGCGGGGCCCACGCCGTCGGTCGCGGCGGTCGCGGAACCTTCGGACGGGAAGAGGTTTCCGGCTATGTCGGCAAGGCTCGCGTTCGTAATTTGGACGGCGGGAGCGGCGTCGGTATCGGCGGTTACGGCCAATTCCGAAAACGTGACGGTCACGGAAGCGCCGTTCACGGCGTATCCGGCCGCCGAATATCCGGCGACGCTCGCGGAGAAACCGGAAAGGTTCGAGGCGAGCGGTTCGGAGAATCCGAGAAGGACACGGTCGATCTTCGCGTCATTGTCGACGTCGGCGGTTCGGCGCGTCAGAATTTTCGGGGCGACGCCATCGGAAACGGACGTGAGCGGAACGACGGCGAGGACGTTGCCAGCCGCATCGGCCACGTTGCCCGGAACGTAGGAGTACTGGTACGCCTTGGCCGTGTCGGTCGCGGTCGAATCGAGCGTGGCGAAACGGTACGACTTCGGTCCGACGGACGTGACGGTACCGGTGTACGTCGCGCTGCCCGAGAGCGAGAATCCGCCCGGGAACGTTCCCGTAACGATTTCGGAGAAGGTAAGGTCGACGACGTAATTTCCGGAAACCTCGGCGGTGGCGGCGGAAACGACGACCGGGTCGGCATCGTCCGAAAGCGCCTGCGAAGCCTTCGATCCGGCAACGCCCCCCGCCGTGTCCTTCCAGTTCGAATTGGCGGCAAACGATACCGACATGCCGCCGGTGGAAGTTTCGGGGTCGGTCGGTTCCGAGACCGTCAGGGTCGCGCGGGCGGCGCTCGTACTGACCGAAACGGGGGCGGTTCCCATGCCGACGGGAGCGGAAACGAGCGTCCATGCGGAAACGTCGGTGGAAGCGGCGAGCGTTTCGGAGAAGTCGGCGTACACGCGGTCGATCTTTCCGTTTCCGTTCAGGTCGACTACCGAGGCCGAGAGCAGGCGGGGAACGGCGCCGTCGGAGGAGGCGACGTTCGAGACGGAAGCGAGGAGGTTGCCCGCGCGGTCTTCGAGCGTTCCGCCCGCGAGGTACGAAAGCGACGGTTTGGTCGCGGTATTGCCGGTTCCTGAGAATTCGAGGACGAAGGTGGAGGAATTTCCGACGCACGCGGAAACGGCGGACGGGGTTCCGACGCCGGAAGCGACCGAAAAGTCCTGGGGACGGACGGTGGAGCACCGAACCGGTTCGGTCATGGTGACGAGCAATCCGTCGACCGTGCCGAGCGCGGCCCGGTCCATC
Source organism: uncultured Candidatus Peribacteria bacterium (assembly GCA_964540725.1). Taxonomy (GTDB): domain Bacteria; phylum Patescibacteriota; class Gracilibacteria; order BD1-5; family UBA2023; genus JANJWP01. Next base: position 3,513 of record CAZINU010000017.1, on the reverse strand, counting down.
GTCTCGACGCTTTGAATCTGGGGCGCGAGCGAGTCGACCGTAACGGTCGGGCTGACGACTCACACGGCGAGATTTCCGGCGAGGTCGCGGGCGCGGATGCGGAAATTCACGTCCGCGTCGATGAGCGGAACCGCCCAAAGGTACGAACCGGAATTCGCGACGTTCGTGGCGACGGCGTTCCAAACGCCTCCGGTGGAATATTCGATCGTTACGCCCGCGGAAGCGTTCACTCAGGAGAGCGGATCGGTAATTTTCGAAGGCGTCCACTCGAGCGTACGGGTCGCGGATCCGCTCCAAAACAAGGCGGCGGAAGGCGTAACCCATACGTCGGAGGCGATAGTCGGAGCCGCCGAATCTTTCACGACCGTGACGCTCTGGCAGGACTCGTTGTTCGACTTATACGCGTTGTCGATTCAGAGTACGGTCACTTCGTACGAAGTTCCTTCGGCGTCGCCGACCGGGACGGAAAAGCCCGTGTAGGTCCAGTTCGCGTAGGCGTTCGAAGTGGAAGTGACGAGGAACGTTTCGGAGGTTCCGGTAAACCCGAGGGAGGGGCCGCCGTAATAGGTGCCGTCGGAAGTTTTCCGGATGGCGACCTTGACGGACGAAAGTCCGCTCCGGGCATCCGATGCCGTTCCGCCGAGCGAAACCGAGCCCGAGAAATACGAGCCGCTCGCCGTGGAGACGGACGTCGCGGGCGCGACCGTGTCGCCCGTATAATGGAACGTCGACGAATCGCGGAGATTTCCCGCCAGATCGGAAGCGCGAACGACGAGCGAGTAGGTCCCGCCGTCGGCCGCCGGAATCGGCAACGTTTCCGAAGCGTCGGCACACGCAGCCGAACCCACGCAGAAGTCGTTCCATTGGACGCCGCCGAGCCACGAAGAAGAGGCGGCGTTCCAATAGGCGGAACCGTCGGTGAACGAGTACGAAACGCGGTTCAGGTTCGTATCGGTCGAAAGGGTTCGAAGATCGAATCCGCTCATGGAGAGGAAGGCGCCTTCGGGCGGGGTGGGGGGCGTTTGGACGCTGAGCGTCGGCTGCGTCGAATCGACGACGAACGCCGCGTCGGAAACGTCGGAGGCGGTGCGCCCAACCTTGTCGGTCGCGGTAATGCGGATTTTGACGTTCGAGGAATCGACCGACGGCGCCGTCCACGAATACGTTCCGTCGTTGGCTTCGTTCGAGGCGATGGGGGTCCAGTTCGTACCTCCGTCGGTGGAGTAGTCGAGGGAAACGGGGGTCGTCGCGAGGTTCGTGTCGGAGATATTGCCGGAGTTCCACGTAATGGCGTAGCCGGAACCGCCCTTCAGGTATTCGCCGCCGTTCGGGAACGTCAGCGTACCCGCCGCGACGGACGGATTCGTGGAGTCGAGCGTAAAGGTCACCGTTCCGGTTCCAACGTTGGAAAGTTTGTCGATGCCGACGAGGCGAACCTTCGCGTTCGAGACGTCCGCGGAGGGCGCCGTCCACGAATACGTTCCGTCGTTGGCTTCGTTCGAGGCGATGGGGGTCCAGTTCGTGCCGCCGTCGGTGGAGTAGTCGAGGGAGAGGGGGTTCGGAATCGGCGAGAGCTCCGAAGCGTAGTGCGCGGCGTTCCACGTAATCGTAAGTGCCGAACCTCCGCTCACGAAGGCTCCGGAAGCGGGGGCGGTCAACGTGGAATCCGAGATGGCCGGCGCGGTATTGTCGCATACGGCGGAAACGTTCTGAACGGTCGGATTGCCCGCCAGGTCGGTCGCGGTAATAGCGACGGTCTTGGTTCCGTCGGAGGAACAGTTCGCCGAAAACGTCCAGCTCGCGATGCCGGCGACAAAAGAATCGGCGACGGCCGACGCGGAACCGCCGAACCCGGAAAGGTCGGCGACCATTCCGGAGAGGACGAGGCCGGAACCGTAATTATCGGTCGCGAGCGTCCGAACGTCGAGCGAATCGCCGTTGCGGACGTATCCGGTAAACGAACGCGTCACGTTGTTTACGTAGGTGTCGGACGACGAAGGCGAAACCGTGGGGGCGACGTCGTCGAAGAAGAATTTCCGAATCGAGCTCCAAGCCGAAACGTTTCCGGCGTCGTCGGTCGAACGGACGCGCCAGTAGAAGCCGGTATTCGACGTGATGTTCGACGCCGGAGAAAACGCGAGCGTCCCGTCGGTTGCCGTACCTTGGACGTAGAGCGAGGAAAAGTCCACGAGGGTCGAAATCTGGATTTCGTACGAAATTTGGGAGGCCGAAGCGGCGTTGTCGGTACTTCCGAGCCACGTGAGCGCGGGGGTGGGATCGTTCGCGTACCCTTCGTCGGAAGGAGAGGAGAGTGCCGGGGCCGTCGGAGCCGAAACGTCGTAGAGAATGCCGGTCGAAGAAGAAGAAACGAGTACGTTCCCCGCAATATCCGTTCCGGATAGGGTGAGGACGTAGGTTTTTCCATCGATGAGCCCGACGGAAACGCCCGTCAAGGAGGCGGACTGGAACCCGACGGACGCGTTCGAGGCGAGCGAGGCCGTCACGACGCTTCCGGAAGCGTCGGTAAATACGGCCGAGAACGTAGTGCCGGAAAGGGTTTCCGGAAGCGTATAGGCGAGCGTGAACGAACCGTTGCCGCCCACCTTCGTTCCGGACGTCGGGGACGAAATGGAAACCGAGGGTGCCTGGGAATCCGAAACCGTGCGCCCCGTAAACGATTCTTCGCTGTAGAGCCCTTCCGAATCGACGACCGCGCCGGTCGATGAGATTTCGAGGTCGCTACAGGTTTTTCCCACGTTTCCGAGCGGTTCGACCGCGAACGTTACGGTACTGCCGGAAACGGTTTTCGCGGCGGTTCCTCCGGATACGTCGGGAACGAAGCATCCGGACGGGGAGGAGATTTTCGAAGCGTCATGGTTCGAGAGCGTCGCCGACAGCGGTTTGGAGTACGTAAGCGCGATGCCGGTATTCGAGACGAACGCGGCGGACTCGACCGTCGGGTACGTAATGGCGTCGGCCGTAACGATTCCGCCCGTGGACGAAGCGACCGACGTGAGCCCGTTGGATTTCAGCACGACGACGTGCGCGACGTACGACCCGGTACCGGAAGAAGGGAAGGTCGTTCCGCTCGAGTCCGCCGCCAGCGCGCCCGAAAGGATCGTTCCTGTCGCATAAAACGAGTAGAGCGTTTCGAGGGGCGCCATCGAACCGGTGTTGAGCGCGACGGATTCGGGCAAAACGTAGACCTTGTACGACGAAAACGAACCCGATTCGGTCTCCGGGGGCGTTGCCCAGGTAACGCGGAAGTCCTGGCCAGACATGCCGCTTCGGGGATTTCAAAGCGAGGCGCAGACGGTGCCGGAATTTCCGACGTAATCACAGTCTTCGAAGGCGACGGACGAAACGGGGGAAGGGGGCGTCGAATCCTTCGTGACGGTCTTCGAGGACGAGGCGCCTTGGTTTCCGGCGGAATCGGTCACCTTGATGACGAAGGCGTTATCGCCAGGATTGATCGTGAAGTAGGCGTTCGGAACGGTAACTTGAATCGGCGAC
>CAZINU010000016.1:0-20621 GCA_964540725.1 uncultured Candidatus Peribacteria bacterium | reverse complement strand
TTTCGATCTGTTCGCGGGAAACGACGGTTCCAACGTTCCGCATAAGGAGTTCGAGAAGCTGAAAATGCTTGTTCGAAAGCGGTATCGTTTTCCCTTCCCGGATGGCCCGACGTCCGACGAAATCGAGCGTAAGCGGTCCGACGGTCAATTTTCCGTAGAGGTCGGAATTCCGATAATCGCGCCGGACGAGGGCGCGGATGCGGGCGTCGAGCTCCTGAAGGGAAAACGGTTTGGCGAGGTAATCGTCGGCGCCGGCGTCGAATCCGGTCACGAGGTCTTCGACCTGCCCTTTGGCGGTCAATACGAGAATCGGCGGAGCGAAATTGGCTTTTCGGAGTTTTTTGACGATTTCGAGACCGTCCATGCCGGGGAGCATGAGGTCGGTCACGACGCAATCATACCCCTTTCCGACATTTTTCGCCGCCTGAAAGCCCGTCTTTCCATCGTCGTACGTATCGACTACGCAATCTTTGGTACGGAGGTATTCGGCGACGTTCTCGGCGATTTTCGTATCATCTTCTATTAAAAGGATTCGCATGCTGGAAAAAGAAAAGGGACGTCGGTTCGACGCCCATGATAGGCATTTCCGTTAAAAATACAAGCCCTTGACGAAAGTATTTACTTCTTTTCGGCTATTCGATTCGCGACCGCCTGCTGCACGAGCATGAAGAGCGTTCCAATGAACCAATAGAGTCCGACGCCCGCCGGAAAGAAGTACGTCGAAACGCCGATCATAAGGGGCATTCCCCAGAGCATGAACGCGTTCATGAATTCGGGATCGAGAGCGACCGACTCCGCCTCGGCCACGAGGGCGCCATCCTTCTTCTGTTCGAGGTGCTTGGGTGCGTGGGGATGGGGGTTCCGCTTGAGCGAAAGTTTGATCTGGAGCCACTGGAAAGCGCCGACCAAAATCGCGAGGGCGAATCCGGCCCATCCGCCGACGCCCTTCAGGTCGACCAACAAGAATGCCGTGGCCGTCGCGGATGGGTCGAAATGCGCGAGGAACGGGTAGAGGAAGTACGCGTTCGTCGGATCGTCGATACCGATGATGACCCAGTACAGCACGATGAGAATGGGCATCTGGATAAGGAGCGGGAGGCAGGATCCGAGCGGATTCACCCCTTCCTTTTTATAAAGTTCCATGAGTTCCATGCCGATCTTCGCTTGGTCGCCCTCGTACTTCTTTTGAATTTCGCGTACCTTTGGCTGGATGGCCTGCATCCTCCGGGCACTCACGAGCATGTGGTGCTGCGGGACGAGCAGTACGAGGCGGACGAGGACCGTTATGGCGATGATGGCGAGGCCGAGGGAGTGTCCGGGAAGCGCGTCGATCAGGAATACGAACAGGTTGAGGACCGGTCGGTAGAACAATTCGGTAAAGAAGCTCCGGAACGCGCCGCGTTCGGAAAGTTCGGCCTCGGCGACCGATTGGGATCCCGAGAGCGAGAGCTTGAAGGCATACGTCCCGGGGCGCTCGAATATTTTCGCAAGGGGCGAAAGATCGAGGAGGGAACCGGTTCCGGAAGGGGTTTCGACCGTTCGGCAAAACGCGGAAAACGGCGCGTCGATTTCGATTTTCCGATAGTCTTTCAGGATTTCGAGATCGCGGCACGTATCGAACGCCACGGGTGCGGACGTGCGGTTGGAAACCGTTACCTTCGGAACGTCCGGAACCGAGAGCGACGCGTCGGCGACTTCCACCGTAACCGACCCCGCGGGGACCGTCGTTTTTTCGGGAGCCGGAAACAGGAATCCGAACAGAAGGAAGAAAACCGAGAACGCGAGGAGGAACCGGAGAAATCGGTCGTTCATGGGAAAAGGGGGTTATTCGGAAAAGATTTTTCCGTACAGATGGGACAAATCGCGTTCGAAGGAAGCGACGGCCTGGGCGTTCCGGTGGGACAAAGGCGCACCGCCCTTCTTGGGAACGAGGACGATGTCGACGCCCGCACCGGCCGACAGGTACGGGCGGGCGAGTTCGTACGCCCGGCGACGGAAAAAATTCCGCGCTACCGAACCGGTAACGGACTTGGCCGAAAACACGGGGGCGATACGGGGGTGGCCGAGACGGTTCGGAGAAACGTTCGCGACGAACGAAAACGAAAAGAAGGGTTTTTTCGTGCGTAAAACCCTCCGTATTTCGCGTTCTTTGAGCCGGCTCCCTTTTTTAATCACGATGGAATTGCGAAAAAGGCCGATTGCCCGAGTTACTTGGCGGGGCGGAACCGTTCGCTGGATCCCGGGTATACGACGACGCGGGCAGTTCCTCCGGCGACGATGTGGAGCTTGGATTTCCCCTTCGTCTCCTTGAAGCGGTTCGGGTAGCTGACGGCGAGTTCCCAGCGGCCTTTGCGGCGGCGGGCCTTGAGCACCTTCTTTCCTCCGAACGTCGAAGAACGTTCGAGGAATCCGTGGCAACGAAGGCGCTTGCGCTTCTTGAATTTTCCGATCATGGCGAAGATCTTTAGGATATCCGGAGAGAAAAAGTTCCGGAAACAAAGCGGGGCAATTGTATGGAAATGCACCGCGAAGTCAAAAGAGTTTTTATGTGGAAAAAACTCTTGTGCGAAGGGGGCGGATGCGCGCTACGTTCCCCATTCCGAGTGGCGGGAAAGCGCGGCGGCGGCGGCGGCGGCCTGAGCCTTCTTTTTCGAACTCCCCTCTCCCTCGCCGAGCGTTTTTCAGAGCGCACGGACCGCAATCCGGTACGTCTTGTCGTGATCGGCCCCGGATTCCGAAACGAGCGCGTATTCCGGAGGGATTCCGTGGGATGCCTGCAATACTTCCTGCAAACGGGATTTCGGATCGACGTGAAGCGATTCGGAAAGGATCGAATCGATTCCGGAGAGCACGTGGGTCTCGACGAAGTCGCGGGCGGCGGCGTATCCGAGATCGAGGTAGACCGCGGCGAGGAACGCCTCGAAGACGTTCGCGAGGATGTAGGGATTCTTGTCGCCCCCGGCGAGCGTTTCCCCTCGCGAGAGGAGGATGAAGGGGCCGAATCCGAGGCGTTCGGCCGTGGCGGCCAAATTCTTTCCCCGGACGAGCGCGGAACGGAGGTCGGTCAGCTCCCCTTCGCTCTTTTCCGGATATTTTCCGTAGAGGAATTCGGTGGCGGCCAGCTCCAAGACGGCATCGCCCAAGAACTCGAGACGTTCGTTCGATTCCGAAAAATCGAATTCGTTCAGGCACGAGCGGTGGATGAAGGGGAGGACGTATTTTTCGGGAGCGGAGGGAATCCGGAGGGAAGCGAGGAAATCTCCTATCCTCCCTTCGAACTCTTTCCGGTCGAAACGCGGAACCTTGCGGGACATGGGGGCGGTTTAAAAAATACCGGGGCGTTCGGGAGCCTTGTCCGCGAATTCGGCGAGCGTCGCGGCCTTGGCGTTTTTCAGGGAATTCAGAACGCCGTTCACCATCGTGCGGGCGGAATCGTCCGAGAATTTCTTCGTCAATTCGACGGCTTCGTCGATGGACACGTTCTCGGGTACCTTATCGCACTTGAGGTAGCACATTTCGTACGAGGCGATGAAAATGGGCAGCAGATTGATGACCGGCATCATCGCGATGTCGAATTTCGGGGCGAATTTCCGAACGATGGCGGAAAGTTCGGCCTCCTTTTCGACGACTCCGGCGAAGGTTTCGGAAAAATACGCGTCGGCCGAAAGGTGGGCGAACCGTTCGTCGTAGTAGTCGGCGAGGAATCCGTCCAAGGAGAATTCCGATCCGTGCACGCTTCGGCCGTACAAGGCCTGGAGAAGGCATTCGCGGCTTTCGTGACGGGAGGCTTTTTTCATGGGATTCGGCGGGATTTCGAAACGAATGGACGCGCGGAAGGGGCGCCGGGCATTATAAAACGTCACGCGGTTTTCCAAAATCGAGGAATTCGCGTGACGTTCGAGTATCGAAGCGAGACGTACTGTTCGGTACGTTGAGCGAGAAACGCAGAACGGAGCGCGAAGGCCGACGTTTTTCGAAAACCGCCGGCTACGCGCGGACCTTGGTAACCTTGGACGGCTTCGAAACGTCGTACACCTTGCGACCCTTGTAGGTACCGGTGACGGCGGAAGCGAAGTGGGAGAGGCCGACGGCGTTCCCCTGTTCGTCGTACTGGAGGGAAACGAGGTCTTTCAACTTCTTCGCTTTAAGGAGCTGCCACTTGCCGTGGCGCTTGCCGGTTTGGACTTTGGAAGCCTTTTTCGGAGGAGAGAACGTCATGGTTCGAAAAGAAAAAAGACGCTAAAAGCGGATGTTTCGAAGAAAACGGGGGAACTATATGGAAAGTTCGAAAAAACGCAAACCGAAAAACGACTATCCGCGCTTTCGGAATTTCGCGACGAAGAAGCCTTCCATGCGCGAAGAAGGAACGATCCGGAGGGTTTTCTCCATGCCGGGCGCGAACGTCCGACCTTGGAACGACGCGAGTCAGGGGCGCGCTTCGGCGAGGGGCGACGGGCATGGCTCCAATTCGAGATCCGGAAATTCGGAAAGGACGGCGGAAACGACGGCCTCGTTTTCTTCGGGCGCGAGCGTACAGGTGGAATACGCGAGCGTTCCTCCGGGAGCCAGGCGCCGAATCGCGGCGGAAAGGAGGGTTTTCTGAAGTTCGGCCTTCGCCGCGAGGTTTTCAACCGTCCAAAATCCGAACGTTTTCTCGTCGTCGAGACGGATGCGCCCCTCGGCCGAACACGGGACGTCCAAGAGCGCGGCGTCGAACGGAGTTTCCGATACCGCAAGGAACGCGAGCGCGTCGGATTTTTCGAGCGTGACGTTCGGTGCCCCCTGCAACCGGCAATTATGGGCGAGCTTGTCGAAACGGATTTGGTTCTTTTCGAGCGCCACTACCTCCCCGCCGCCCCCGAGCATGGCGGCGATCTGGGTGGTTTTCGAGCCGGGGGCGGCACAGGCATCGAGCACCCGCATGCCGGGTTTCAAATCGAGGAAATGGGCGGGCAATTGGCTCGAGAGGCCCTGGACGTAGATTTTCCCTCCGTAGAAAAGGTCGGTTCCCTTGAGCGCGTACTCGTCTTCCTTGGGCACGCGGTACGCCCCCGGGATTTCGGGAATCCGTTCGAACCGGATACCCTTGGCCGAGAGGGCCGCTTCGACCTCTTCGGGCGTCGATTTGAGGGAATTGACGCGGAACGCCGCGGAACGATCGGTACCGAACGCGGCGATCGCGGCCATGAAATCGTCGGGCGAAAGGATGGTTCTGAGACGGTCTACGAGCGGCTTCGGAAGGGGTTTGGACATGGGGATATTTGGAAAAAGACCGACGTAGCGTATGCTGAAGCGGACAAATTGCAATCATGGAACGCGTTTTGGATTTTCTCGTTACCGTCGTCGACAACTACGGCGACACCGGATTCGCCCTCGATTTGGCGGAATCCCTCCTTTCCGTCCGGAGCGGCTGGAAGATCCGGTTTTTTTCCGACGATCGCGCGATCTACGACCGGCTCACGGACGGACGCCCCCACCCGAACGTCGAATACCGCGACCTTTCGGAATACGAAAACGTGACCCCATCGTCCGCGATCGTTTCGTTTTTCGACCGGAAACTTCCCGAAGCGCACCTGGCCGCCCACCCGTTTCCGAAAAAAATCCTGAAGGTTTCGTACCTGCGGTTCGATCCCATGCTCGCGTCCCTGAACGGAACCCGATACCGGCTCGGGGACGACGAAATCGTCCATCTCGTTCCGTCGCCGTCCCCCGGAGGGGCCGGAATCGTCGTAAACCCGAAAGCGGCCGGAATTCGCGCCGCCTACGCGGAAATGGAACGGCTCGAGGCGAGGCGGGCGTTCTTTCGGGATACCGGACGGCTCGACCGGATTCCGGACGACGGCATTCTGAACCGGACGGCCGTAAGCGCGTTCTTTTATCCGGAAAGCCGCTCGAAAATCCGAAAGCTGCTCGAGGTGGCGGACGACGAAACGCTCATGGCCGGTTTTAAACGGATAGTCAACCGATCCGAACGGAAAAGCGGTTTTTTTCGACCGGGAAACGGCGATTCCTCCGGAATCGGATGGTTCTTCCGTTTTCTCCGTTTCGACGAGTACGAAACGGTCCTTTCGCTTTTCGACGCCAACATCGTGCGCGGCGAGAACAGCGCGGCGAAAGCGATGCTCGCCGGAAAGCCGTTCCTTTGGGATTTTTACAAGGAAACGAACGGCGCGCACCGGGAAAAAATCGAGGACTTCCTCTCGTTCCTCCGACCGTTTTTCGCGGATTCGGCCGACTTCTCGGACTATTCGGAGGCGGTTCGGGCATTCAATTCGGAAGCGTTTTCCGATGAGGGTGCGCGGAAATGCGCGGAAATGCTCGAAACGCCGTCCGAAGGACTCCGGAAAGCCTTCTCTCGATTGGCGACGGCGACTCGGAAACGAAGCTTCGTAGAAACGGCCCTCTTCGAGACGGAGCTATAAAAAAGCCCTCCGAAGAGGGCGGAACCGAGGTATCTCGGAAGAATGGTTACGGGGGGGAGAAATCTACCAATCCCGAACTCTGGACAGTCCGAGCCGTCTCCACCCGGCCTTCGCTTTTCCATCGGGACAGGATGCCTTCGCGAAAGGAATATTCGAGAAGGCTCCGGGCTTCCGATTCCATCTCCGAGAAACCGGTATGCATACCGAGCTGCGCGCGGATTCCCCGGGTGGCCGGATCGGTAGGATTGCCGGCGGGGGCGAACGAGACGGCGAAGTGATTAGACGCTTCGGACTCGAGAAAGTCCTTCAGGAACTCGACGGCTTGCGCGCGATTGTCGAGACGCACGAGGGCAAAACAACCGGTATGGGAAAACATCTTCGAACTCCTTTGTTTGCGTTTGTGAAATAGGATGAAGCATGGCTTTTTCGACCGCCATTCGGGCGACGTCAAGCTCCGTTCGCGGTCCGGAGAAATGCGAATAGGACCCAAGTGAGAATAAGAAGCACAGAGGCGAGAACGAGGACGGCGAGAACCGGCCAGAACGGAACGGCCAGATACCAGACAGTTACGCTCCGTCTCCCGAAAACGTGGACGTACTCGTCGTGGGCGATTACGACTCCACCTGCGTAAACGACGATGAGAAGTAAAAGGAACGCCGGATTCATGGCACCTCTCCTTTCTTTATGAATGTTTGTATGACGGAAAAATCGTACGAATTCCTGGACGTATGTCAAATTTGGAAGGCGATGGAAAAGCCGCCCGATATCGGGCGGCTTCGGGAATGTTCGGAAAAGGCTAAGCGGAGCCTTTTTCCGAGCGCCCAGAGAATGCCAGAAACAACGTACTGGCGAGGATGGATACGTAAACAGCCATTATTGCCAGGAAAACCAGCGCGGCCGACGACCCGGAAAAGAGCAGCACGTTCACGATTCCGGCAATCACGCCGAGCACGATCTGAATGATCGGGGCGAATGGGGAAACCGTTGCGAGCGCGATGGGAATCGCTACGCAAGCCGTACCGACCGCGAACGCCTTGAGCAAGCGGGCTTCGCTCGCTTTGGAAATTGTCATGGCACTTCTCCTTGACGGTGTTTGGGGACATTCCCGAATCATCGTACGCTTCTTTTTCCTTCTTCGCAAAAATCCGCCACTCCTTACGGACTTGGCGGATTTCGGAAGCATGGGGGAAAACTTCTCAAAAACGAGAAATCCGCGTGACGGCCGAGAATCGGAGCGAAACGTACTAAAAGGTACGTTGAGCGAGAATCGTGGGCCGGAACGCGGAGTTCGACGTTTTTCAGAAGTTTTACTTCGCGCGCTCCTGGTATTCTCCGGTTTCCGTATTTACGACGACGACTTCGCCGTTTTCGATGAATCCCGGAACCTTCACGACGTATCCGGTGGAGAGGGTGGCGTCCTTGGTAATTTTTCCGTCGGCGGTATTGCCCTTGACGCCCGGTTCGCATTCGACGATTTCGAGCTTCACGGTAGCCGGAAGAATGATTCCGACGAAACGGCCTTCGTAGCTCTGGACATCGACGATAAGGCCTTCGGTGAGGAAGTTCTTGGCGTCACCGATGTCGTCTTCGGTCAATTCGATCTGTTCGTACGTCTCCTGGTTCATGAAGGCGTAGGTACCGGCGGACTCGTAGAGGTATTCGAACTTCACGCGGGAAAGCTGGATGTCGTCGAATTTCTCTTCGCTGTCGAAGACGCGGTCTTGGGTGTTTCCGACGATGAGGTTCTTCAGGCGCATCTTGATATTGGTAGCGCCGCGGCCACCGCGGTGGATTTCGAATTTCACGACGAGCATGAGATCGTTTCCGATCTTCAGCACGGTTCCCGGACGGGATTGCATTGCGGTCTTCATTGGAAGAAAGCTGAGGGGGAATATATGGAGCCCCGAAGGACATGGACTGCCCGTGGGGGCAGGACGTGAATTCGGATGTGGAAAGAATGGAGCCGCCCATGGGACTTGTTCCCTCGCGCCGCTTTCGCGGCTCCGGGAGACGGGCCGGGGCCGGAAGCCAAACCGTTGGCTTCCTACGGCGCTCCGCGCCGTACCCCTCTATTCAAGTCCCATGGGCAGGACGTGAATTCGGATGTGGAAAGAATGGAGCCGCCCATGGGACTTGAACCCACGACCTACGCGTTACGAGTGCGTTGCTCTACCGACTGAGCTAGGGCGGCGAAAATATGAAGGAGGGGGATTTTTCGCCTTGAAATCGATGAAATCCGAGAAGGCGAACGAAAAATCCAGCGAGCCGTACTGACTGGTACGGCGAGCGATTTTTCATTCGACGACGAAGGAATTCGCGATTTAAAGCGAAAAGAAATGGTCAGGAGGATGAGACTCGAACTCACAACCCCCAGCACCCCATGCTGGTGCGCTAGCCAATTGCGCCACCCCCTGAAAATCTTCCTATAGAAAAGAACATGGTGCCCAAGATGAGACTCGAACTCACACGAGGTTGCCCCCACAGGCTTCTGAGACCTGCGTGTCTACCATTCCACCACCTGGGCACGGGCGGGCGGAATTATAGCGAAAAGGCGTGACGAGGCAAATTGGAATGCGCCGAATTACTTCTTTTCCGACCGGACGGTCATTTTCGCGGTACCGACGGAAAGCGACACCGTCTCCCCCTCCGGAATGCCCCCCTCGAGCTCGATGACGTACGTTCCGAACTTTATGACGACCGGTTCGGGCGCGATCGTTCCCGAAAATGCCCGCGAATTCTCCGAGCCGGTCGATGCGGCTCCGGGAAAAGCCTCTCCGGAGAAAACGGAGGGAGCGTCGCTCCGGTTTTCCGAATCCGTGAGGGATCCGGAGGATTCCGGAACGGGTCCGGGGAAGGACGGGAGACGGTCGAGACGGGATTCCGGAAGGGCGGAGGGGCGGAAAGACGGCTCGGCGGGCGGCAGCGCCGAAGCGACGTTCGAATACGCGGCCCCCACCCCCTCGCGAACCCGCTCGACGGAATGCCAGTACGTTTCGGGATCTTTCATCCTAAAGAGCGCTATTCCGGCAACGAGGAGCGTCAGAACGAGTACGAGAAGGAGGGTCCGGAGGTCGCTCGCGGACGGTTCGGACTTTCGGCGGGTTTCGGAAACGGTTTCGTCGGCGGTTTGCTCTTTCGCTGGGGACGGCATGGGACGGTACGTGAAGGATACCCTCCCAGTATGTCCGATTTTTCAAAAAATCGAGAACCGTTTTTCGGACAAATTTGACAGGAATGGTTTGCTACCTACAAATATATGGACGGCTAAAAACGCCGGAAGATCTTTCACATTCCAGAAATACAAACGAAACCCCGAGAGAAAAGGAGAATTTCCATGTCCGAAACGCCCGACCCCGCCGCTTTCCCGGACGTCGCCGAAGACTTCGACGCCGTTCAGCGCATCGCCAACATCGGCAGCTGGCACTTGCTGCCCGGGGGTTCCTTCCGCTGGTCGAAGCAGGCGTGTGCCATTCTCGGCATACCGGAAGGCGCGCCCGTCAGTTACGAACAGTTTCTCAACATCATCCATCCGTCCGACCGGCCCGCGGTCGACCGCGCCTGGCACGGGGCGAGATCGGGCCAGCCCTACCGTCTCGAATTCCGCATCATTCTGGAATCCGGCACGACGAAATGGGTTCGGGAAACCGCGACGCTCGTCCTTTCGGAATCCGGAGACGTCGTTTCCGGAACCGGAACCGTTCAGGACATTACCGAACAGAAGCAGGCGGAGTCGGAACTCCATCTCCATCACGCGGTGTTCGAAAACGTCCAGGAAGGCATCGTCATCACCAATCCGAACGGCACCATCGTCGACGTGAACCGCGCCTGGACCGAACTGACGGGTTATTCCCGCTCGGAAGCGGTCGGAAAAACCCCGGCCCTGCTCAAATCCGGCAAACACGACGCGGTTTTTTACCGCCATATGTGGGCCGAACTGAACCGCACCGGATATTGGCGTGGCGAAGTCTGGAACGCGCGGAGGAGCGGAGATCTCTATCTGGAATCCCTGAGCATCTCTTCCGTCAGGGCCGAAGACGGGACCGTTTCCCACTTTATCGGGACGACCACCGACATTACGGACCGAAAAACCCAGGAAGACCTGCTCCGGCTCCACGCGAACCACGACGTACTCACCGGACTTCCGAACCGCGCTTTCTTCTCGCAGCAATTGGAAAAGGCCATTTCGGAAATGCGACGGTACGGCGGAATGTTCGCCGTCTGCTTCATCGACCTCGACGGGTTCAAGCCGGTCAACGACCAGCTGGGACACAAGGCGGGCGACCAACTTCTCTGCGAAGTCGCCAACCGCATGAGGCGCGCAACCCGGGAAACCGACGTGGTCGCCCGAATCGGCGGCGACGAATTCGTCATCCTCATACGTCGTACCCATACCCTGGAAGAGTGCGTATTGGCAGCCAACCGGCTTCTCAACGCCATCCAACAGCCGTACTCCCTCCAAGGATCCATGGTCGCGATCGGCGGGAGCGTCGGAGTCGCCGTCTATCCGAACGACGCAACCGACGGCGACCTGCTCATGCGGCAAGCCGACCAAGCGATGTACGCCGCGAAGAGCGACGGAAAAGGCCGGGTCCGGTTCTTCCACGAACACGCCGAAGCCGACCGCCGGAAGGCGGCCGAATCCGAACAGCTCGTCTTGGCGGTATCACGGAACGAGTTCCTCATGCACTACCAACCGATCGTCGATTTCGGAACGGGCGACGTCGTTTCGGTCGAAGCGTTGGCCCGGTGGCAACATGCCGACCGGGGCACCCTGTTTCCGGGGGAATTCCTTTCCCTGGTAGAGCAAGGGGCGGCAGCCCTTCCGTTCGTCGAATGGTCCCTCTTTCGGACATTTACGGATTGGGGCGACTGGCAAGCGGACGGAGCCAACGTTCCGACCGTATCCGTCAACCTGTCGTTCTCCCACCTTCGAAATCCGGAATTCGTTCCGCGGGTCAAAAGCCTGCTCGCGCGTTTTCCCGATGCGGACCCCCACCGGATCCGTTTCGAAATCAAGGAGTCGACGGCGACGGACGGCCTGACCGAAATTCTCCTCGCGGTCAATCGCCTCCGCACTCTGGGGATACGGATCGACGTCGACAACTTCGGTCTCGGACATTCTTCGCTCTCGCACCTGAGGCAATTGCCCATCAGCGCCCTGAAAATCAACCTGGCGCTCGTGGACGCCATGATGGGGAGCGTCGAAGATCTGAACTTCGCGGAAAGCATCATCGGTCTCGCCCACGCCTTCGGCGCGGACGTGGTAGCGGAGGGGGTCAGTACGGTAGGGCAAGCCGAGCTCCTCGGACTCCTCGGATGCCCGATGGGGCAGGGATACCTCATCTCGAGGCCGCTCCGGTCCGAAGACGTTCCGAAGTGGATTCACGGATACCGGGAACAGCCGATCGTAGTCCCCGTTTCCGAACGGTCCGACATGCTCGAACGGATCCGTCGGCATCTGAACCTCATCGCCGCACGCAACGATCTGAAAAACGGGGCGTTTTCGTGCGAAAATACGGGAACCTCCGAACGGCTCGGCTGCTGGATTCGGGAGAATTCCGGCGAATTCGGGCAAACCGGATGGTTCCGCAAATTGTCGGAACGCTACCGGACGCTCATGATCGCGTGTTCCGGACTCCCGGAAGGGGAACGGTTGTCCCGTTCCGAGACGAACGACCTCTCGGAACTGGTGGACGCGGCCTACGCCGTCGTCATTCCCGTCTCCGAATGATCGTCTGAATCATGACGATCCTACGGCTCCCTTCGGGGAGCCGTTTTTTTGCGCCCCGATTCCGCGACGATCCTTCCGTCGCTCACCCGGACGATCCGATCGGCGATGGCGGCGACGTCGTGGGCGTGGGTAACCATGACGATGGTTTTTCCCTGCGAACGGAGTTCGGAAAGGAGCGCGAGGATTTCCTTCGTCGTTTCGGAATCGAGATTGCCCGTCGGTTCGTCGGCGAGAATGACGTCCGGGTCGTTCATCAGGGCCCGGGCGATGGCGACCCGTTGCTGTTGTCCGCCGGAAAGTTCCCCCGGCGGGCTCGCGAGCTTGTCGGCGAGCCCGAGCCGGCGGAGAAGGTATTCCCCACGGGCGTTCCACGAAGAAGGCGGCAGATCGGAATACATGGCCGGAAGCACGGCGTTCTCAAGCGCCGAGAGTTTCGGGAGCAGATGGAACTGCTGGAAGACGAATCCGATCCTCCGGTTCCGGAGGTACGAGAGTTCGTCGTCGGAAAGGTTCGAAACGTCCTCCCCGTCGAGACGGTACGTTCCTCACGAGGGCGGATGGAGGAATCAAAGAACGTCGAGAAGGGTCGATTTTCCGGAACCGCTCTCCCCCATGAGCGCCACGAATTCGCCCCGTTCGATGATCAGGTCGATATCGCGGAGCACGGGAATTTCCCGACCGTCCGAGAGGAGGTAGGATTTGCGGATATCCGTCAGTTCGAAGAGCGGCATGCGAAAGCTATTTAAGGGCCTCGACCATGTCGAGCCGGGAAGCCCGGACGGCGGGGGCGATTCCGAAAACGAGGGAAACGGAGATCGTGAACGCGAGGGCGAAGACGTCGCCGGAATTCCCCCGGACGAACTGGAATTCCGACAGTGCCGAATTCGCGGCGAAAACGGTCGCCTCGGCGAGCAGGATTCCGACCGTCGCCGCGAACGCCGAAAGCACGACGCTCTCCGAGACGAATTGGAAGACGACGTCGGATTTTCGGGCGCCGACCGCCCGCATGACCCCGATGTCGCGGGTCCGTTCCGCCACCGAAGCGTACATGACGTTCATGATGCCGATGCCGGAAACGACGAGAATGAGGAGCGCGACGCCGACGATGAGGTACGTGAACGCCTTGGTAACGAGGTTGATGGCGGAAACCATGGCCTTCTGTTCGTAGACGTTGAAGTCGTCGGGTTCCCCTTCCCGTATTCCGTGGAATTTGCGAAGGGCGGCGGTAATTTCGAGGGAAGCGGCGGAAACCGTTTCCGGACTCTTCGCGAGAAAGACGAGCACGTGGGCGTTGCCCGCGTCGCCGGTTACGAACCGGGTCGCGGCCGTATGGGGAACGTAGGCGGCGTCGTCGAAGGAAAACCCCGAGAGCGAAGGCGTGTCGGCCATGATGCCGACGACGCGGAAACGCTTCCGGGCGACGGTCACCCATTCGCCCACGACGTCGGTTCGGCCGAACAGTTTTTCGGCAAGGCCGGGTCAGAGTACGACGACTTTTTCCGATTTCGCGACCTCCCCCGGGGAAAAATACGTCCCCAACCGGACGGAGAATTTCATGACGTCCGGAAAGGTGGCGGCGGTTCCGATGATGGCCGCCGGTTCCGATTCGTTTCCGGCCGCGACCGTGGCCCGCCCCATGGACATGGGAGTTCCCGAAAGGAGGTTTTTGGAAACGTCGAGCACCCGGTCCAAATCGCCCTCTTTCAATTTGGAGGACGAAAGCGACGCGCTCGACGGTTCGACGAAAATGGACGTGGCGCTTAAGAAGCTGAGCTGTTCCTTTAAAAACCGGTCGACGCCGTTTCCGAGGGCGCCGACGAAGGTAATCGTGAATGCCCCGATGACGATTCCGGAAACCGAAAGGAGGCTCCGGAGGCGGTTCGACCGGAGCGATCGGACGGAGAAAAGGAACAGTTGGAGCGTGGCCATACGGCTACCGGGATTCCGGAAGTACGATTTCCTCGCCCGGGACGAGCCCCTCGACGACCGTCCGTTTCCCGTCGGAAATGCCGGGGCGGACGGTTTTCGGACCCGAAGGGGTGAGAACCTGGAAGGCTCACGAAGCGGCGACGATGGCGCGGGCCGGCACCGTCGGTACGGAAACGGCCTCCTCCGTAACGAAGTCGACGGTGGCGCTCATGCCCTCGAACGCGCCGGAGACGGATGCCGGAGAAAACGACACTTCCGTCCGGTACGTGACGATGCCCGCCGAATCGACGGTGGCGGCGGGCGAAACCGACTTGACCGATCCGGGGAACTCCCGATCCGGAAACGCGTCGATCCGAACGACGGCCGGCTGTCCCGACCGGATTTTCGGAACGTCGAGTTCTTCGACATACGAAACCGCGGAAGGGTTCGAGACGTCCGCGACGGTCATGACGGCCTGAGAGGGTTGGACGCTTTCGCCGACTTCGAACCGGATTTCGCCGACGACGCCGTCGCACGGACTCCGGAGTTCCGCGTCGGCAAGATTCCGGAGGGCGCGTTCGAGGGATGCCCGGGCGGACGCGACGTCCGCTTCGAGCGCCCGGATTTCGGACGCGGACGACGAAGATTTGGCGGAACGGAGGGCGGATTCGGATACGGAGGCGCGTTTCTCGGCATCCGAAACCGACGCGATGCCGTCGTCGAACGCGGCCCGGGCGTCCGTTCGGGCCGAAACGAGCGCGGCCTCCGCGGACGTTCGGGCGGAACGAGCGGCGAGCACCGAACGTTCGGCGTCCGAAAGGACGGACTGGAGAGAAGTATCCGAACGTTCTTTCTGGGCTTGGGCGGCGAGCACGGCATCCGAAGCCGAAGAGCGTTCCGATTTCGCGGCCGCGATTTCTGCGGCTTCGGCCGATACCGCGTCGGACAACGCTTGCCGAAGATTCAGGAACTCGGTGAGCATGTTCCGGAAGGCGGCGGATTTTTCGGCGATGGCGGATTCCGAAAACGCGGTCGACGGAACGGTCGCCGCGAGGACGAGCTCGGTTTCCCGGAGGGTCGCGACGATGGCGTCGCCGAGCGCGAGAACCCCGGTGGACGAGGCGGACAGGTACGCGGACGAGGCGGACAGGTACGCGGACGAGGCGCGGACGAGGCGCGACGAATCTTTCGCCGAAAGGTAGGTCTCGAACGGGTCGTTTCGGAAACGGTTCGTTTCGGTTACGCCCAAGAAAGCGTCCGCCTCGGAAAAAAATGACGAGGCCTTGGAACGGAGGGCGGACGCGGCGAGACCGGTGCGGTTCCGAGCCCGGAGAATCCGGTCTTCGGACTCCTTGGCGACGCGATCGAGCGAGCGACGTGCGGATTCGAGCGCCTCCTCGTCGGCAGACAGGGTCGCCCGAGCGGCGGAAACGGACGAAATCGCCGAATTCCGAACGGCGATTTCGTCCGTTTCCGCCGAAGCCAAAGCGGCTTCCGCAATGACCAGGGATGCGCTTCTCCGGTCGGCGTCGCCGGCGGAACGGATTTTTTCCGACGAAAGGGCCGACACCGCGGCCGAATATTCGCGTTCGGCCTTCCGGACCGTTTCCGGGTCGGACGCCACTCGGGCGGCAAGGAGCGCTTTCGCGCGCTCCAGCGCGGCTTCCGCCACCCGTACTTCGGATTCCGGAATTCCGGAATCGAGGACGGCGACGACTTCCCCCGACCCTACGGAATCTCCCGGACGCTTCCGAATTTCCCGAACCGTTCCTCCGACGGAAAACGAGAGACTCCGAACGTCCGCGGAAATTTTCGCGTCGGAAGAAACCGTCGATCGGACGGTCGCGAGCGTGACCCGATCGGTCGCGGCGGGAATTTCGACTTCGGCGGAACGAAAAAACCGGAATCCGAAAACGGTGGCGGTAACAATGGTGACGGCGGCGGCGACGAAAACGAGTTGGCGTCGGCGCTTCCCCCGGAATGCTTCGATCGTTTTTTCCATGGGTCCGAACGGAAAACGGAAAGTCCGAAGGGGTCGGAACATGCCCTGCGACATCGGATTCGTATTTGTTTTCCGTTTGAATTGACTTTATTGTATCCGCATTTTTAAAAATGCAATTCCGGGTGGGGCGCGAACGCGGCGGCGGAAGGTGGCTTACCGATCTGACGGGTTCGCGGAATCACGTAAAACGGGCACGACGATTCGGTTCGGAAACGACGATTCGGCCTTCAGTATGTCGAAAGACCATGCCGGAACGAGGTATTTCCGCCCCACCCCTTCCGCGTCGGGAGCGACGGTCAGGACGTAGGCGCGTTCGGGAGTGGCCAAGGCGGCGCCGGTTCCGGTTACGCCGAAATCGGCGAGACGGCGGAGAATGGCGGAACGGAGGATGCCGACGTCGGTCTCGACCGCGTATTCGGACGTTTCGAATCCGGCGGCCTCGACCGAGACGGCAATGCCGTTTCCGGAGAAAATCGGAAAGCCGTCGAGACGGGACGACGATTCCGCTCCCGACGAGGACGGAACGTCCGACGCGTCAAGCACGCGGAATACCGGCAACCGATCCGGAAGGACGGGCAACGACGGGACGGGAATTTCGGAAACGGAAGGCCCGGGGTCGGACGACATGGCGGAAAACGGAGCCGCGAGCGACGAAACGCCCGCGTCGGAATCCGAAGCCGCGTCGTTCCCGGGGGACGCTTTGAACGATCGGCCGGAAGCGGCGAACTCGTCCGAAACGGAAACCGCCCCCCGCGACGCGGACGAAAGGGGGCCGAACGCCTCGGCCGGCAATGGCTTGCGATACGCGAACAGGGCTTCGCTTTCGAATCGGGCGACGTTCGGTTGCGCGGTCGTCGGAGATTCCCCCCGAGAATCGGAGGCGGCGGGCGGCGGAACGTCCGGTTCGGACTTCGCCCCGGAAACGGGCGTATCCGCGTTCGTGGGAACCGAAGGCGCCCGCGTGGCGGAATCGTCCCGGAAACCGGCGGCGGAACGTTCCGAACGCCCCTCCGAAGGAACGTCCTGGGCGGATTCGGAAACGGAAATTTCGGGCGCGGGGGACGTTCGGGCGGAATCCTTGACCGGAGCCCCGGACGGCACGTACGCTATCGGGGCCGGAGCGGAAGCCGGTTCGGAAACCGGCGCGAGCGGGTTTCCGAAGAGGGAAACGCTCACCGCGTACGCGGCGAAGGCGACGGACGCTCCGGCGAACAGCGTGCCGAAAATGCGGAAGACGAAATCGGTCGAATTCCGACGGACGGGAAACTCGGCGAGGAGGCGGTCTTTGAGCGCGGCGCGAAACCCGTCGTCGAATTCCGTATCGGGACGGAGGCTTCGAATCCGCTCCATGGCCGCCGAAAGGCGCTCCCGATCGTTTTCGAGGGAGGAGTCCGACCGGACGAGTTCGTCCACGATGTCGCGGATGTCGGAATGCATGGCAATTACGGAAAAAGAACGGAGATGGCGAGGAGGAGGGCGTACGCGACGTTGGCTTGGATTTGCGCCAGCACCCTCGAAACGGTTTTCTTGCAGCTGTCGACGCTCTTGCCGGTGATTTCGGATATTTCGGCGTACGAGAGATCGTCCCAAACCCGCATGACGACGATTTCCCGCTGGGATTCCGGAATGCCGGACAGGTAGGAGAGAACCTCGGAGAGGGTATCGGAACGGTCGATTCGTTCCGCGTGGTTTTCGGACGCCCCATGCGTTTCGGCGACGGCGTCGAGGTCGGCGGTTTCCTTCGAAGACCGGCTATGGTCGACGAACGCGTGGTACGCGATGGAATACGCCCACGACCTGAATTCGGCCTCGGTCGACCCCTTGAACGCCTTTGCGGACCGAAGTATTTTGAAGAAAGCGTCCTGCGTGAGGTCTTCGGCCGTTTCGCGGTCGAACGTCTTGAAAAAGAGGAAATCGTATATCTTCCGAACGTAGCGGTCGTAGAGGGCTTCGAAGGTTTCCGGGTCGCCTTCGCGGAAACGTTCGGCGTCGAATGTCTCGGCCATGACGGCAGGGGAAAAGGGAACGTTTTCAGACATCGCCGCCCCTTCGAAAACCTTGGACGGTTTTTCGACGGGAACGTGACGAAAAAATCGCGCGGATTGTACCGATTTTCGGGAATTGGAAAAGGGTCGCGTCGTGCGGAATCGGTCGCGACCCGGAAAACGGACGCGACCGCCGGATCGGCGCCGTTGCAAAAACGGGCGTTTGCCGTACCATCGGAAACGAAACCGCCTTTCCAAAACCGTTTTTCCAATGCCGTACGAAACAGCGCTCCGCACCATCGTCGCGACCGTGGTCGCGACCGCCCTTCTCCCCGCCGTCCCAACCTTGGCGGCTTCCGGCTCCGAAGGAGCGTCCGACATTCGGGTATTCAAGTGCGAAAACGGGAATTGTGCCGATTTGATCGACCTTTCGGAATCCCATTCCGGACAACGGATCCTCATTCGAACGCCGAAATACGATTCGATCGCCTACGTTACCAAGCCGGAGGGGGACTCCATGGACCTCGTCGTCCTCCTCCACGGAACTACGAACGACGATGCGGCGAGCGAAACGGCGGCGCTCAAGATGCCGGAAATGATCCGCGCGATGCCGCGTTTGTCGGACGCGTGCATCGTAAGTCTCGCATACCGGGAGACCGGCATGGCCATCGGGGACGACGTTCTCGAACCTTTGGACGTTTTTTCCGCATTGGAAAAAAATCCGTCGCTCCAAGGTCTCGATCGGAAGAAGCTCCAAATCATCGGACATTCCCGCGGGGGATACGTCGCGCTCATGATCAACGCGGCCGTACCCAACGACGGAATCGTCGTCAACGCGCCGGGACCGCTCGATATCGCCCACTCGTGCGAAATACTGCTCGAGAGCGGAAATCCGGGCGCCGCCCAAATGAGGGCGTTTTGTGCCGGTACCATGGCCGAAAGGTACGGCACGCTCGCGCAAAATCGCGGAGCGTACGAAGCGTTGTCGGTTGCGAACCGCGCCTGTTTTTCGAAATCGCCCGTCCTTTTTCTGCAGGGCGGAAGAGACAAGCGCATTCAAATCGAAGAATTGGCCGAACTCGAGGCTTTGTTCGAATCGGGCCGATGTCCGATCGATTACGAAATTCTCCGGGTGGAAAACGCGGGACATAGCGATATTTTCGAATGGGAGGAGGTTTGGAGCCGAATCCTCTCTTTCCTCGACTCGACCGGGCGGATCTCCGAAAACGCGGCTTCGGTCCCGGAATCGGAGATTCGGCGCGGGGGATCGACGGTAGCAACGTTCGCAGTGGCACTTGCGGCGGCGGGAATCATCGAGCGGAAAACTTCTTTCGCGGAGTACCGGCCCAATTCCAATATCACCCGCGCGGAAATCGCCAAGATCGTCGTGAATCTCAAGGGGGCGGACGTCCTCCCTTGCTCGGGCAAAACCTTCGAGGACGTTACGTACGAACTGGGGGACCTCTGTGCCTATGTGGAAACGGCAGCTTCCGTCGGCATCGTGAACCGCGCGAAACGGTACCGACCGAACGATTTCGTGACGCGGGCGGAAGCGCTGAAAATGCTCCTGTCGGCACGGGGAATTCCGGCATCGAACGTTTCCCAAGGATTCGAAGACCTTACGGCGGATGCCGGGTTGAACGGGTACGTGAACGCGGCGGCGGCACGCGGAATCATCGGAAGGGGCGGTCATTTTTATCCGAACAAATCCGCAATCCGGGGCGTCGTGTTCGTTCTTTCCGGACGGACGTTCGGAATAGGGGCGAAGCCGACGGAATAACGGCTCCGCCCCGGTTTCGCGCCCCGCCCCCAACCGCGTACCGCAAATCCGAAGCCTTCTCCGGATTGCGAACCCCATAAAAAAATCCCAACCGCTTTCGCGACCGGGATATTTTTGTCGAATGGTCAACAGGGCATGTCCTCCGTTCTTTTTTGGAGATGAGCCTTCATGGGCTTTGCATCCTTGTTTTACTCTTTCATAAGCCAAAATTTAAGAAGTAGGTATTATGGAATGTAAACAAATCCGGAAAATTCCGTGAGAATGAAATTATCTTTCGCTCACATTCACATTACCGTATTTCATAAGCGCTTCATGAAACCGGACTCACTCTATCCGTTCGAAATACCACCGAAATGATTTTTAGAAACGGATATTTCATGTCGCACAACGTTAGGGATATACGAAGTTTTGCGGAGTGAAACGGAGCAAAATTTGGGTGAAGCCCGAGCCGAGGGCTGAACCGTATATCCCTTGTTATACGCCCCGACGACTGAAAGGAGGAGAGCGCAGCGTGGTCGAGGAGCGAAGCGACGAAGAAGTTCTAAAATCTGTCCATCTAATTAGTTGCCAATAGGCTTTTTCTTTATCTTAATCATTTCTATTAATTCATTATTGTATTTACTATCTTCTATTCTAATAAGCATCCACTTCCCGTCATGATATTCTTTGGTGTTATCATATATTTTTGTGAGATATTTTGGAAACTCTTTTTTTCTACTTTCAAAAGCCTCTCTTTCTTGAAAGATTCAAGAATAAAAGCGGACACTTTTAAGGGAATAGTTCGGTAATGGCG
>CAZINU010000015.1:0-22459 GCA_964540725.1 uncultured Candidatus Peribacteria bacterium | reverse complement strand
GCCCATTACCGGATACGGGCGCTTCTCGACGATCTGAAGAAAAAGTATCCGTGAAAACTAAAACCAACCCCATCCCCCCTATGCACCCCGCAGTCAGAAAAGCCGTCGAAAAACAGGCCGAATACGCCTTCGACGGTTACACCAAAGAAGATCTCGACCTCCTCTTCCTCGCCCTCACCCCGGAAGAAAAAATCATTTTCGAACGCAAGTACGCCGAACTCGTCGCCGCGGAACTTCCGCCGCGCATCCTCCACCACCGGGCGGTAGTCTTCATCCTCCGTGAATTCGCCGGCCTCACGGTCGAACAGGTCGGGCGTTTCGCCCCGAAAGAGAAGAAGCGCAAGAAGGGTTCTCGGCGCCCGTTCCCGCTGTTCAAACGGTATCCGAAAGCCTCGGTGCCCCGCCAGTCCTATTCCGATTAACCCTCCCGGCCATGTATGGAAACAGCATACCGCGCACCCCGGAGGAAATCCGGGACCGGATCGTATCTACCGAACTTTCCGAACTCGACCGAAAGTGCTACGCCCGAATCGAATCCGTCCGTAACCTCCTCGGCTATGGAAAGACCGGATAAGCCCCTCCTCTCGACGAAGAACCTCCTGTACGCGGTCCTCGTCCTCCAGCTCGCGACTTTCGCCGTCGCAGGCGCCGCCTTCGCGAAAGCGAACGCCCCGCGCCCTCCCCTCGCCGAACAGGTCAAAGCCTATTCGGCCACGCAGAAGGCCATGTACTCCGACCTTCAGAAGATGAAGGAGTACGTCAAATAAATACCCCCATGCCCCTCCACGAAAAAATCCTGCTCGCCGCATGGTGGGCGCTCCTTTTCCAATCCCTCGGCACGACGGTGCTTTGGGCGTTGAATTTCCCGGCCTAACCGTTACGTTCGTACCGCCCGATTTCCGATCGTCAATCCGTTCCGTATTCGAATATTTTGCTTTTTACATACGGAACGGATATAAAGTACATACGAAAGTACATATAATGACGGCGCTAATAAAAAAGAAAGGTTCCGAAACGGACGATTTCATTTGAAATGCCGCCCCATAAAAGTATATTTCCCCCATCCCAAGCCGACATGACCGATACCGCCATCAAGGAACTCGCGCAGAAGTTCCAAATAAACCTGCAAATGGTCCACTCCTGGAAGGAGATAACCGGCTTTACCGACCCCGTCTCCTGAGAAGCCGCGCTCCGGGAAAACGAACGGCTCATCAAAGCCCGGCCTTTCGTCAAATGGGTCGGCGGCAAACGGCAGCTCGTTTCGCAATTCGACAGGCTCCTCCCCAAATCGTACAACAACTACTTCGAACCGTTCCTCGGATGAGGCGCCGTGTTTTTCAGCATCCAGAAGAAGAAGGCCTTCCTGTCCGACGTCAACTCCGAACTCATCAACGCGTACGGGATCGTCAAGGAACGCCCCGAGGAGCTTATCGGATTCCTGAAAACCCTCGAATACTCCGAAGAATGCTATTACGGCATCCGGAGTTGGGACAGGGAACTTTGATGGACCGGAAAACGTTCCCCCGTCGAACGCGCCGGACGTTTCCTATACCTGAACAAAACCTGCTTCAACGGGTTGCACCGCGTGAATTCCAGATGAGAATTCAACGTCCCGATCGGAAAGTACGAGGATCCCGATTTCGTACAGGAGGACAACATCCGCAACGTTTCGGAACTCCTCAGGAAAACCGACGCCGAAATAAGCTGCGGTTCCTTCGAACGGGTTCTGAAGGATGCCGAGAAGAACGATTTCGTCTATTTCGATCCGCCGTACGACACCCTGAGCGATACCGCGAATTTCACGAACTACGACGTTTCGGGCTTCGGGAAGGATATGCAGAAACGGCTTGCCGAAGTCTTCCGGACATTGGACGGGCGCGGCTGCAAGCTGATGCTCTCAAACCACGACACCCCTTTCGTAAGGGAGCTTTACGCTTGATTCCGGTTCGAATTGGTGCATGCTAGGCGGAACGTGAACAGCAATGCCAAGAACCGGTCCGGAGTCGCCGAACTCGTGGTACTGAATTATTAAAACAACGCGCCGATGGCGAACCTGAACGCCCGAGCATGGGAACTGATATTCCGGGAAAGGCCGATTATCCGATCGGTCCGCGAAGCCGGTTTCTTCGACATTACCGCCGAGGAGATAAAAGGCATCTCCGGAAGGGAACCCCGCCTCCTTACGAAGGTCGATTTCCGGGATTCGCTCCCCGAAGTTATGAAAAAGGAGTGACTGTCGATATTGGCGATCGGGAATGGCCTCTACCGCATAGCGAAAAACGATCCCTTCCTCGACGTTCCGGAACGGGGAAACGCCCCCGTCCGGAGGTTTTCGGCATCCGAAAAATTCGTCACGATAGATCCTTTCGACATCTCGTCCGAAAGCATGGCCCTGGACGTGGCCAAGGTATCGTGAATACTGGACGCCGTGTTCGGCGAGGAAACCGAGCTCACCATCCGGTGAAGGCTCCGGAAGGGTTCCAGGTTCGACTTCGAACTTGGCGGCGTCGATTACCCGGTCAACGGGGTCCAAATCGAGGTCGACGGCGGATACGAATGAGCGGGATCGGTCAATTTGGTGGAAGCGAAGCTCGGCGGCGTCCGTTCGCTGAGCATCCGGCAGCTGCTGTATCCGGAAATGGCCTGGAAAAGCATCGTTTGAAACCGTCGGAACGTCCGGTCGTTCGCTTTCGTATACGAAGAATCGATATTCCGGTTCATCCCCTTCGTCGCCAAATCCGGAATCTATTCGTTTGACCCGGAGTCGGAACTCGCCTTCAAATTCAACGATCCGAAAGATTACGACGTCATGGGGATACCGCTGAGCCGTTCGCCCGATCTCGACTTTTCCGCGCCCTTCCCGCAGGCGGACGATTTCGACAAAATCCTCATCATGCTCAAAAAAATCAACGCGGCATGATGAACGACTAGCAGGTCTGAACTTTTCGGTTTGATGGAAGAAAACGATCTCGGAACCGAACGGCAAATCGGTTACTATTCGAACTGTCTGAAGCTGTTCAAGCTGGTCGCCATCGATCGGTGAACGGTCGGCCTGACTCGGAAGTGATTCGAACTCGCGCCGCAATCCAATAAGGAGATCGCTTTCGAAATCGGGAAGGCCCTGTTTTCCGAAAAAGTCTTCCATTCCGCCCTCCACGGCTGAGTGGAGTCAATGGGTTCTTCCGACTTGTATTCCAATTGGAACGGCATGGGCAGCGTTACTCTCAACAGGCGGAAGCGGACCGTATCGAGCTGGATCCGCTGGTATAGGAACGTTTTCGATTTGCCATAGAGGGCCCCCGCTTCTTTTCGGCGAAAATAAAACCCGGCGCGTCCGCCGGGTTCCGTCAGGCTCCGTTCCTATGTCGGCCTTCCTACGGTAATCCGCAGGATTCCGATTCTCCTCCGTACGTCCACCTTCAGTTCGAAGGCGAACGGGAGGATGCGGGAAACGGCTTGGATCGCTTGTTCCATCATGTTCGCGGGAGGTTATTGGTATTTGGGCCTTTTTCCCGCCTGGCTATCGCTATCCGGCAAAATCTCGGGGCCCGTTTCCGAATCTTGGTTGCCGGCCTTGCCTACAGTCGAGCTGGAGAAAATTTCCGCGAACGTTGGTTTTTTCACGATCCAACCCCGGCATTCAATCACTTTTTCCGATTCCGCGCAACCCCTTTCCCCCGGGCGCCCGGGGCTTGTTTCTTTTACCTTTTCACGTATATTCCCGCCATGCCGAAAAAACCGAACATAGAGGCGATCGACCTCTTCTGCTGAGCCGGATGACTCACTTGTGGACTCCTGAAGGCCGGCATTTCCGTCAAGGCCGGCATCGACATGGATCCCGCTTGCCGGTACCCCTTCGAAGCCAACAGCTGAGCCGAATTCGTCGAAGCCGACGTCGCCAAGATTTCCGGATCCGAACTTTCGAAACGCTATTCCGAAGGTTCCGTCAGGCTTCTCGCGGGCTGCGCCCCCTGCCAACCGTTCTCGACCTATTCCCACGGCAGGGACGTCCGATGAACCAAGAAGTGGTGACTCCTTTTTCATTTCGCCCGCCTGGTTGACGAACTGCGACCCGAGCTCGTGACCATGGAAAACGTGCCGTGAGCGGCCAAACACGAACCCTACAAGGCTTTTAAGAAGAAGCTCGTTTCCCTCGGGTACTCCGTCAGCGACGACGTCGTATACTGTCCGGATTATTGAATTCCCCAAACCCGGAAACGGCTCGTGCTCGTGGCGTCCAGGTTGGGCGATCCCAAACTTCCGCTTCCTGACCTCTCCGAAAAATCCTCCGCCACCGTACGGAACGCCATCGGTTCGCTTCCGCCGATTTCGGCCGGCGAAACCCATCCCGAAGACCCCATGCACCGCGTCAGGACGCTCACTCCCGTTAACCTCGAACGGATCCGCCATTCCGTTCCCGGCGGGACTTGGGAAACCTGGCCCGACCATTTGAAATTGGAGTGCCATAAGAAAACCTGCGGCTCAAGTTTCAAAAGCGTGTACGGCCGGATGTCTTGGGACGAACCTTCCCCGACAATGACGACCCAGTGCTTCAATTTCGGGACCGGCCGGTTCGGCCACCCTGAACAGGACCGCCCCATCTCGCTCCGGGAAGCCGCCGTCCTCCAATCGTTCCCCGTCGATTACAAATTCGTCCCGGACGGCAGCGAAGTAGTCCTTTCCACGGTCGGAAGGCTCATATGAAACGCCGTTCCCCCGAAACTCGGTGAAATTATCGGTAAGGCTTTCCTTTCCGAATAGTCTCCCGACTTGCAACGACCCCCGTATCCGATATGATGCGGGGGTTTAATTTTCTTCCATGATCGACAACGGTTTCAATTTCGACATTTCGCTGAGCGTATTGAATCACCTCGGTAGAAATCTCTATCGGAGCTTTACTACCGTCCTCGGGGAAGCTATTTCCAATGCATGGGATGCTGACGCGAAAAACGTAAACATTTTCATAGATAAGGAGGGGAGTGGTTTTGTCATTAAAGACGACGGGATCGGGATGTCGAAGGATGATTTTCAAGGGAAATTCCTAAAAATCGGCTACTCCAAACGGAAAGAATGAGGGAATGTGTCTCCGGGAGGAAGACCGTACATTTGACGGAAGTGAATTTGAAAACTCGCCCTCCTATCCTGTGCCGACAGGATTACGGTAATATCCAAAACCAAGAGTACCAGTTACGTTGGATGAGTCATCGACAATTCCGAATTGGATAATGCCATTGATGACGATTTATCCACTGTTCAATATAAGCTTGGCAGTTGGGATGAAGAGATGCTCACTTATTTTTCGAACTGACACGAAAAGGGGACAATCATACTCTTCGAGTGAGTCAAGGAATGAATAAGGAATAGCTTGGAGCAACTCAGAAAAACGGTTGCGATGTTTTTTCGTTTCTCGCTGATTGATCCGGATTTCAAGATATTCATAGACGGGCAAGAGGTAACTATTGACGATCTAGAGAATCTTGCTGAAAATACCGAATTCCTATGGAGGATAAACGATTTCTCAGATCCATATATCGACACGAAACTCAAGGCGTTGAAATTTCCGGAAGGATCTGAAGTGCCGCCGGGATGAAGGCCCGTTTCCATGTCTTCCAACGTCAGATGATTCATCGCTTCCGTACAAAAACCTAGTAATTTGAACATCTTTGCTGCCAAAGAGAAGATTTCGATTGATTTATTCGTAAATTGAAGACTGAGAGAAAAAGATATCCTAAAACATGCTCCGTCCTCAAAGGTTGTCGAGAGTTACCTCTACGGCCAAATCCACTTTGATTCCCTGAATGATGGCGAAGATCGATTCACCAGTAGTCGCGAGGGCATAGTGGCGGACGATCCACTTTTCAACGCCTTGCTGGCCGAATTGAGGGCAATGATAACGTGACCGATTGCTCGTGAGTGGGATAAATGGCGCCTCGCCAATTGAAAAGAGTGAGATGACGAGGATCCGAGCGTTAGCATTCGCGATCGACGAGCGAAAGGACTTTTTAGCGAAGTATCCAAAACTTACTCCCTCTCTTCGGAATCCCCGGAAAAACGCAAGGTCGACAAATGGATAAAAGAACTGGGCGACGACGCCGAATTCAATATAGGATCTTACGCTGAGTGTTTTATTTCCGAAAATTTGGTGAGGAGGTACATTTCCGAAAAATGAATTCCTCTTTCGAAAGAAGCACTTCGTGTCGCTTCGGAATGGAAAAAAACGGAATCCTGATGACAGGAGAGGGCTAATTTAAGCATTGACATAAGAAAAGATCCATCAGATTTATCATATCTTGATATGTGAGATCTTACGGCACTTGCCGACAAATATGCGGAAGATGGAACTCGGCACGATAAGAATCTTCACGCACATCTTATGCGCGATGAAACTGCGTACACCCCCGTAAGAAATGCTGTTGCCCATACCGCTCTTCTGACGGATAATGCAAAAAGGCATCTTACGACTGTTTATGAGAACTTAAAAGCCAGAATAGTGCGACTTTTATCCAGGTCTTAGTACGTTTTGACTTCCCTCCCGAATCAGCTATCCTCCCCTTCGTAATACATTTTTCAAACGGGCTGTATGGCAGTTAGTAAACCGCAAGGCGTCAGATTGTCGCCTGAAACGTTGGAATCTATAAACAATTTGGAAATTCAAGTTGCCGGCGTTCATTTGAAAACGTACGAGCAAAAGATCCAGCATCTTGTTTGGTTTTATCAGCACTATAAGAACAATAACGGTTCTTTGCACTAAAACATGCAAAATGTTTGCATTTTGAATGTTTTCAGTATAATACCCCTCGTAAGGACGAACGACGGCCCCTTTCTTCCGCTTCCGTCTCCCCTTGCGTAAAACAAAAACCAATGCACGGACAGCGGCCCGGAACCATTCCGGGATAACCTAGAAAAGAAACTAAGGGTCACGTCGGGATTCAGTCCTTGCGGGTCCCTTTTTATTTTTTTCACCCAACCCCCGCATGTCAGCGGAAAACAAAAACGAAAAGACCGACCGCGCTCCCCGCGACCGCGTCTACCGAAGCGAAAGCGGAGCGGTCTCGCTCTCGACCTACCTCTTCACCGTCCCGGACGGCGAACGCAAAGGCGAAGTCATGCCGATGGTCGAAATAATCAAGATCGTCCGCGAATGGTCGGACGCCGAACGCGCCTACGTCGAACGCCGGCGGTTTGTCTCCTTCCCGGAAGAAACCTTCCGCGAAATGCTCAAGGCGTACGTCGGAAAAGCCAAGACGGAAGAAGAAGCTCCCGCCGCCAAGTAGCGGCCGCCCCGGGGGCGTAAAACCCGCGTTCATTCATTCGAACGGGCTGACACTCTCGGATCGGCGGCAATTCAGCCCTCCGCCTTTCCGGAGCATCGGCCCGTTTTTTCGTGGTTTCCGGAGGGGACCGGGGACGGCCGCCCATCCGGGTTCGGAACGCTCGGTGCCGCGGTACCCAGTTCCGCGTCCCCTCTCCTCCGGAGGCTTCGAGCTTCCCCTTACTTCCTTACCCACCTTCCTATGGCCGGGTTCAAATCCAAGCTCTTGGTCGCCACCGCGATCGGAGTCGCCGCCCTCTCCGGCGTGCAGTCCACTTTCGCCGCCGAATTGAGTGCCAGCGGACGCATTTCCGAAGATCCGGCGGAAGTCGCCAAGGTGAACGAGGTTATCACGAACCAAGGTTCGAACACCCTCGACATCTTCTTCAACCACTGGGTGGCCATCCTGACGGTTTCCGGAGTCTTCATGGCTCTCGGGTTCCTCATGGGCCTCGCCCGTCGGCGCTAACCGGCGCCCGTGGAGTCCCCCGCGCGGGGGCTCTCGGTTGCTTGTCAACGCACTCTTACCCGCTTCCAGCCCCATGTTCCTCGGATTCGACCAGGCATTCCTCGCGTACGCGTTCTCCACCCCGTTCGTCCTCACGTCCGGGGCGGTTTGGCACGTCTACCCGGGGCTCGTCGCCTGGTTCTCGTCCCTCGTGTTCCTCGGGTTCCTCACGTCCCTGTCCCCTTCCCACAAGTAGCCATGCGGAAAATCTTCTTCGCGACGCTCCCGTTCCTCTTCGCCCTCCCGGCGTCGGTTTCGGCGTACCAGCTCGGGAACTGTTCGTATTCGGGAACCGTCGGGTACGTCATCGAGAACCTGGATTGCGAACTTCCCCCGACGAACCTTTCCGTCTCGTTCTCCGGATCCGTGCAAAACGCCGACCACTCGTCGCTCTCCGGCTCGTACGTTCCCCTCACGTTCCAAAAGGACGGCGTCACGTACGTCTCCGTGGAAACCTACATCTCCCTCCTCGTGTGGCTCTTCGCGTTCCTTCTCTTTTCCGTCGGATTCTACCACCTCTCCGTCGTCTCGTTCAAGTTCGGACGCAACCTATTTCGTAAACCTTCCTAGCCGTGCGCAAGTTCATTTCGGCCCTCGCCGCCGTCGCCCTCCTCTCGGCTCCTTCCGCCCTCGCGTTCCAATCGGTCGCCTCCCCGACCCCGAACAACGTCCAGGCGAACGGGGCCCCTACGAACCGTTTTACGTACTGCAATACGAATCCAGTACAACTTTCGTATATGGGCGGGCCTTGTACGACCATTATGAACACCAATACGAATTCGTACTACGGCGACACCGTCAATTCCTACGAACTCCCGAACGGCATGGTCTGGGGCGCTACCTTCCAAGAGCGTTCCGGCGGGGATTTCGTCGCCAATTTCCTCTTCAATCCCGTTTCCGGGGCCTATACCCTCCTTTCCGCCGGGAACGACTTCTACGACCCGTACATGAACGTCGTCCTGCGCTCCAACGGCTCCAACCTCGACAAGTATTCCGTCGGCTATACCGGCGCCCTTTCCTACGTCGGGTTCGTCCCCAAGCCTTCCGGTTTCTCGACGTTCGTTACCCAGAACAATACCCAGTATACGGACAACGGAGGATACATGCGCCACCCGCTCCTTCCCGTGTACGTCGTCCCGAATTCCGGCGATTCGGAAACGGACGTCGGCCGTCCCGGCTCGTGGTACTACCTCGGCGCGGACAATTACGTCCACCGCCTCAATTACGACGGCGCTTCCCAGAATACCGAATCGTATTCCGGGTACTACCCGTCGTTCCTCTTCACGGCCAAGTTCAACGGCGTCGAATACAACAAGTCGATGGCCCTCGTCCAGAACGTCAACGCGAACGTTTCCCAGACGGTCAAGATGCGTTACCTCTCCACCGACTATTCCGTATGGATAGACGGCGGCGACTTCACTGCGGTTTCCGGCGCGAATATCCGCAACCAGGGCCGCGCCTACGAAAACCCCGTCATGTGGTTCGCGGGTTCCAAATTCGATACGAACTGCACGAACGCCGGCTACAACGTGTGCGGCCTATCCGGTTCCGGCACCTACGTCTGCCAGAGCCCCGCCGCCGTTCCAGACCCCGCCGGCACGCTCTGTGGCAATTCCGTCGTCCCGTACCTCCACGACTGGGTTCCGAATACGGAATACCGTTGGAACGACGCCGGCCCCGTCCCGTTCGGCATCGCCCCGTTCGTTTCCGCCGGCCAGACGTGTTCCGCCCAGTACGTCGACAACCCCTTGGGCTCCTACACCAACACCTTGCTCAACAACGGTTTCACCGGTACCGTCCTCGACGCGAAGAACTTCGCCGGTTACTGGGCCGATTCCGGGATTTTCGGTTTCTATTCGTCCTTCCCGATAAACAAGACCCCGCTCGAAAACAACCTCCCGAATCCCGACCGCATCCTCGACCTCCAAGACCCGGCGGAATCCGTCACTTACGACAATTCGGCCTTCTTCTACTTCAAGTCCGAAACCCCGGTATCCACCTTCACCGTCGACAATTCCTCGGTCGCCTCCGACCCGAACAAGGTTTCCTACACCCTCTCGAAAATCGGGTACCTCGACAAGGACGGGAACTACGCGCTCGTTACCCCGAACGCCTCGCTCGCTCCTACGGGTTCCGTGTACGGCTACACCTTCCCGAGCAAGACGAAACGCTTCTACGTCCATTTCACCAAGAGCGTTTCCGATACGTCCAAAATCATGGCGTTCTGAAAGCTCAAGCTCGTCTACACCTCCCCGAGTTCCGCCACCGTCCTCAAATACGCCTGCGCCGACCCCGGCCGCTCCTGCCAGTGGTCTTCCGCCAATTCCTGCGGCAAGGCCGTTTCCGGGGACTACTCCTGCGCCGTCGTCGGCGACTACTGCCGCCCCACCGACGAAGACGCCCCCTACGTGTACGAACCTTCGCATTATCCGACCCCCATCGGTTCCGGAACGGTCATCCAGACTAACCCGGTCAACGTCAACGTCAACCCTACCATCAACGTCCAATCCCCGACGGTCAACGTCACCGTCACCGGCTCGACTTCCGGGGGCGGCGGTACCGATACTGGCTTTTGGTCGGGCATCTTCGGTTCCGGCACCGTATCCGACAAACTCCAAGGCATTGCCGACGGCGTTTCTTCCGCCGTCTCTTCCTTGGGCGACGCCGTTTCCTCCGCCGTCTCTTGAATCGGCGAAAAAATCGACTCCTTGGGCGGTTCCCTCTCCGGCATGAAGGACGCCCTCACGGGTTCCGGCGTCGACGACGGGACGTCCGGCCTCGGCGAAATCTCGTTCTCCGGCGAAACCTCTTTCGGTACCGGGTACGACATCTCCAATCTCGGCGCGATCGGTACCGGTTCCGCGTCGGTTTCCTTCGGATCCGGCGGCAAGGCCGGTTCGTTCTCCGGGGTCGCGCTCGTCGGCGACCGTACCGCCTCCGGGTTCTGCGACATGTTCAATCCCGACGGATCCTTCGCGTACTACTCCGACGGCCAGCCGTTCGCCGTCACCCTCTCGGCTTCCGGCGTCATCCCGCTCGAATGGGTCCAGGACAACGTCGTCCCCCACGTCGACCGCGCGTTCGCGTTCGTCACGGCCCCGGTCAACAACCTCGGCGCGGTTCTCAATACCGTATGAACCTTCCCGGAAGGTTCGAAAGTCTGCATCCTCGGTTCCGTCGTCGAAATCCGGTACCAGTCTTCCCTTAAGAAGCTCGACGACGCCAAGCATTTTTCCGGCTTCCAGTACGGGAAGATGGGATTCTTCGACTACCTGTTCCTCCTCGTCTTCGGAAGCCTCGCCGTCGCGCTGTTCGTCCGTTCCTTACGTTTTAACTAACAATCCCCATGCCCGCACTCATCCGCCTCGTCGTCGCCCTCTTCGGGAGGCTCGGCCCGCTCCTCTGAAAGATCGGGACGGTCTTCTGAACGGTCGGGGCCTTTGCCGCCTCCCTTGCGTCGTCTTTCGGTTCGAGGCTTTGGACCTGGGGGATGTTCGCGGCCTCGTTCCTCTTCCGCTGGCTTCCGCTCATGCTCTTCTTCGGCGGCATTCTCCTCGTCCTCAATCTCGTTTCCACGCTCATCGCCTTCGTCCTGTACCACGCCTCCGCCCTCCTCACCGCCGGCCTCGCCCCGTTCGTGACCGTCGAAACGGTCGCGCTCATCGTGAACGCGTACTTCGGCATCCTCGTCTTTTGGATCGTCCGGCTCGGCGTTTTCCTCGGCGATTCCGTCGGCGCCGCCGTACCGGTTCCGTCGGCCTCGCCGTCCGGACCCGTCGGCATTTCCGCCCTTAAGAAGTAACCCCCCCCCTTCTCCCATGTCCGTCGAAATCATCCTTCTCGTTTCCGTCTACCTCCTGCTCATCCCGTTAGCGGTGGCTTTCTTCAAGCGCGACCGCTACGGCTTCGAAGTCGTCATGGGCGAGTTCGGTTCCGGAAAGACGCAGAACGTCACCCACTTCCTGAAAATCGCCGGCAGGCACCAGGTGAACGTCTCGAACTACTACACCGGGTACACCCACGTCCAGGTGCAATCCGCCCACGACGTCATGGCCGTCCTGGACGACATCTACGACTACCACCGGTACGTCACGTGCTGGCCGGACCGGCACAAGCTGTTCAAGCTGAAGCCCTGGCGCCTGCCCGCGTACGAGGAAAGGGCCGCCGCGTTCCGGGCGAAATACCCCGACCTCCGCCCCGGCGCCGAATTCTGCTTCGCCCTCGACGAAGCCTCGGTTTACTTCAACCCCCGCGAGTTCAAGGACAATTTCTCCGGCAAGTTCAAAGCGCTCCTGAAGGTGTTCTACCAGCCCCGAAAACTCAAGCTCCTCTTCCTCGCCGTCGTCCAGAGCCCCCTCGAGCTCGACGTGAAGATCCGCCGTCTCGCCACGTACTACGTGAAGTACTACAAGGGCCTCGGGTTCTTCCGATGGGCTAAGAAATACTACTTCCCCAATCCGGAGGAAATGGACTTCGAAAAGGCCGACCTCGTCGGCACCAAGTTCAACGTCAACTTCTACCCCTATTACCCGAATTACGACTACTCCACCGTCGAGCTCATCGACCCGTCGGAAGACTGTTACGAGCCCGGGTCCATCTACCGGATCGTCGCCGAAAAGGCCCCGAAAGAGAAGGTTCCCCTGTCCGTCGGACTATCCCGTCTCACCCGCTTCCTTCCGAAAATCCGTCTGAAGCGTTCCGAACCGGAAATCTCCTAACCCCGTGGCCCCGGCTTTAGCCGGGCCCGGGGTTGTTATTGAATTGCGTATTTCATTTTATAGGTAAAATGTATCGCAATTTGTAACAATCCCCCCTAAATGGATCTAAACGCCTACACAAAGACGATTGGCAATCTGTTTTCAGAAAAGAAGAAATACACGATTCCACGTTTTCAAAGAGAATATTCGTGGGAAAAGGATCATATGATTTCCTTGTGGGATGACATACTGTCCAATATTAGCGTACAGGATGGGATTTGTAAAAATCAGGAATATTTTATTGGATCCTTAGTTCTTATAGGTGAGGAAAAATCCTTTGAAATGCAGGTTGTTGACTGACAACAGAGATTGACATCCCTTGTCATATTGATGTCGGCACTTGTTGAAACTTTAAGGCATATCGGAAAAGATGATTTGGCAAAGGGGATTTATGAAAATTATATTGAGGGCAAAGATGATGAATCGAAGCCATTCTTTAAACTCGTCAACGAGACTCCAAAACCTTTTTTTCAACAAAATATTCAGTCTTACGAAAAGGCTCCGAGCAGTGAATCTAGCGAAGAGGAGAAGATACTTAGGTTGTGTTATGACGAATATCTTAAAAGACTGTCTTTCAAGGAGGTTATACGGGGGTTTAAGGATTTTGATTCGATCTCCTGAGACAATATGGATATGAAATATTTATCCATATTGTCGTCCATCAGAGATCAAATTCTTCATAATCTAAAAGTCATATATATCGTCGTGAGAAATGAAGAGGACGCTTATATGATATTTGAAACTTTGAATGCTCGTGGAATGAGCCTTTCCGCGGTTGACCTGATTAAGAATGATATATTCAGATCATTGAAAACTACCCATCCAGATGATTTTGCAAAAACCAAGTGGAAACTTATTAGGGAGGCGTTCGCAAGTCGTAATGAAATGATTGACATTGACGTATTTTTTCGACATTTTTGGCTATCTAGGTACGGTTTTGTTAGTGAAGACAAGCTATATCGGTCTTACAAAAAACTTGAGAAATTAAAATTGATCAACCAAGAGAGTTTTTTAGATGAACTCGTTGAAAATTCAAAACTTTACAATCGCATCGTAAATCCTTTGGAGCTTGACTGGCCACAACAAGAACAGAAACCAATTTATGAAAAATTATTAACTTTTAGGCTTTTTAAAGTAACGCAAATTCGTTCCCTGTTATTGGCATTGTTATTTGCAAGAAATAATGGAAAAATCGAACTCGGAAAACTTATTTCTTATCTTGAAAAACTTGAATCGTTTCATTTTATTTTTACGGCAATTTGTTCTTCCAGGGCTTCTTGACTCGAAAGTAAATACTCTAGTTCTGCCAGGGAAATCAGGCAAGCAACGGATAAAAATACCGTATTGGCAATACTAGATAGACTGATTGCCGATCTTAAATGAAAGATTCCAAATTTTGAGACTTTCAAAGAAAAATTATTGCAACTCGATTACGGGGAAGACAAGCCATTATTGCAATACATTTTCAGAAAACAGGAGTGCTTCTTAAGATCAACTTCTGAACTTAGGACCGATTTTATCACCTTGGAGCACATACTTTCGAAAAATGCGGTTTCTACACATAAGAATACCATTGGTAATCTTATCCCCCTTGATAGGGCACTGAATAATGAATGTGAGGATGCGGAATTATCAATCAAAATAACAAAATATTGAGAATCAGAGTTAAAGTGCGTCATGGAATTCGTTAGGGATTATGGAAAACGAGCAATTTGGACGGACCCTGACATTAAGAAGCGGTGAGAAGATTTGGCGAAAACGTTTTATGAAAGAATCTGGGTACTATAGCATTTAAGCAACCGATCTAAGGGCCATAATATTCGTTTTCTTTTTAGAGATTCTAAAAACATTCATTTTGAATGTTTTTTGTTTGCATTTTGAAAAAAGATGCCGTATCATATCTCCGAGGTCGCAAAACCTCCCGCTCGTTAACATCCCAAGCGATTCCACCGAAGAAGGAAACTCCCGTTTCCCTTTTTCCTTTACGCTCCCGAAGCATGAAAACCTATTCCGATCCGTTCGTTTGCGATTTCCTCCTCGAAAAGGAACTCAACGAATGACGGTCTCCGAAGACCATGGACATGTACCGCTGGGTTCTCACGATCCTGGAGGAGAACCCGTTCGTGGACCTCTCCGACCACTCCACCTACACCGAACTCAACTTCAAGAAACTCCTCCAGTTCTGCCTGGTGGAGAGGAAGTGGACGTCGTACGCGTACAACCGGTTCCTAAAATGCGCCCGGAAGTACTGCGAATATCTGAAGGACGCGGGTCTCATCCACGAGAATCCGCTCGGACGCGCTAAACTGCGCCCCCTTCCGAAGACGCTCCCGAAGTCGTTCGACCGCGACCAGGTCAGCCTTCTCCTGTACGCCCTGAACCGGATTTACCCGGCCTCCGGGGACTTTGTATCGGAGAGGAACCGGGCCGTCATCTACGCCTACCTCTACACCGGCCTCCGCCTGTACGAGCTCATCAACCTGAAAATCGAACACCTCGACCCCGCATGGGAACACCTCCGGGTCGTCGACGGAAAAGGCGGCAAAGACCGATTGGTCCCTGTCGTCTCCAAACTCTACCCCGTCCTCGCCCGGTACATGCCCATCAGGGATGCCGCGTTCCCCGATTCCCGATACGTCTTCCCGACGAAATACGGGAATCCGATGCAGCACCGCGAAGTGTACGACGTTCTCAAGAAGCTCCAGGCAAAGCTTGGTTTCCGAATCACTGCCCATATGTTCCGACATACGTTCGCTACCGAACTTGCCCGGAAACAGATCAACCTGTTCAACATCTCGCGCATACTCTGACACTCCAACATCAATACGACGAAAATCTATTTGAGTTGCGACGTTGGGTCCATTCGCGAATGCCTGAACGGGGTTGACCTTTATGGTTAAAAAGTATTAATGCTCTGAAAATCCGTGTGTCGGCGGTTCGATCCCGCCCCTCGCCACCATTCGTAATCAAACCCCTCCGTGAACGCGGAGGGGTTTTGTTGCGACGTGGGAACCGACGTGGGCAGGATCGAATGAAGGGCAAAACGCGGAGCGTTTTAGGAAGCCACCATTCGTGGCTTCCGGCCCGTGCCGTCTCCGCAGCGAGCCCGGCAAGGCCGGGCGAGCGAGAGGAACGATCCCGCCCCTCGCCACCATCGAAAATGAAAAGCGCCTCCGATAGGGGGCGCTTTGTTTTTCGAAGATAGTTCCGGGGGCAGGGTCGCCCCCTCGCCACCATTCTTCAGAACGTGAATTCACCAATTTTTCACCCCGCTCCCCTTGCGTTCGGATTCGAGCGTGCCATAATCCCCGCGGATTTTATCCGTTACCCACCATTCCCATGAATACTTCGAACGCAACGCTCCGAAGAACGCTCGCGGTCGGCGCCTTCGCCCTCCTCGGAACGCTCGCCGCGACGGGTGCACACGCCGACGAAACCATGTCGGCGACCGCGTCCGGAACGACCGATTCGGCGACCGTCTCGACTTCTTCCGACGGCACCGCGACCGCCACCTCCACCGGGACGGCCGATACGTCGGGAACGGCTTCGCAAGGAACCGTTACGACTTCCTCTTCCACCGGAATGACCGCCGTCGGAACCGGATCGTCGAATTCCGGGTCCGTGAAGCCCGTCAAGGCTCCGAAAAATTCGGGCGGAAAGGATTTCTCCTGCGTCCGCCCCTTGGTCCAAACTCGGGAAACCGCGCTTTCGGCCGCTTGGGATAAGGAATTTACGGCCGTAAAGGCCGCGCTCGACGCCCGAAAGGCCGCGCTCGACGCCGCATGGTCGCAAACCGATCGTAAAAAGGTCGACAAGGCGGTCAATGCCGCCCACAAGGCGTATACCAAAGCCGTAAAAGCCGCCCACAAACTTG
Organism: uncultured Candidatus Peribacteria bacterium; assembly: GCA_964540725.1. GTDB lineage: Bacteria > Patescibacteriota > Gracilibacteria > BD1-5 > UBA2023 > JANJWP01. The sequence goes on along the minus strand of CAZINU010000015.1, from coordinate 6,008 downwards.
GCGCGAAGGAACGTCGCGACGCTTGGAACGCGTACCGGAAGGCGACGAAATCCTGCAAAATCGAACGCGGGAACGATTCGGTCGAATCGGCCTCCGAAAAATCGGATTCCCAAGACTAATTCGGAAAATTCCCGAGAAAAACCCGCCTGAAAGGGTGGGTTTTTTACGAATCGGGAGGCGATAAGTCGGTCGAAATGACGGAGATTGGCGCTCCACGTTTCCTATGCCCACGTATCGATCTTATTTCCCAAATGGGGCGGATTATTGTACGCCGCTTGGGCAGCTTCCGCGCGTGCCTCCTTCCAAAGCCTCTGCTGAAGGGAATCTCAGGCAGCGGCAAGCGCTCGGGCCTGGGTTTCTTCGAGTTGCCGAAGTACGCCCTTCTTCCCGATATCGGGATCGAGCATGACGTTTTTCGGAAGGATGGATGAATAGAAGGTAATCTTTGCCGTTTCCATGCTCCCATGGTATGAAATTCCTTTTGAAAAATCAATGGAAAAATCAAAATAACAGTTCATGGGAAAATTGGCGATTCCAGGAAAAAAACGAAAAACCGTTGCATTTGAAAAATGATGTGCGAGAGTATCCGCATATGGCACCAACGGGAAATATCGGGAACCGAAGACCCGAAACGTTCGCGAAAAACAGCGTCCAAACGATCAACTCCGTCCTCATCGGCTCGCTTTTCGCCGTCAATGCCGTCATTCTCCTCTCCATTCTGAGCCTTTCGGAATCTGGCGACCGAATCGTCGGAACGCTCGTCTGGATCGGCATCGTCATAGGATTCCTCCTTTCGGTATCCTACATCTTCGTGAACCGGCGGTATTCCCGGGATCTCGAATCGCTTCTGTCAACGGTGCGGGACTTTCTTCAAAATCGCGAAATCCGGCAGTTCCCCCAGGAATCGATTTTCATCGAAAACAAACAGCTCGAATCCCTCTTCAAGCGCGCGTACGTCCAAACGGGCATCATGAAGAAAGATTACGCCGACCTGCGGGCCATATTCCAAAAATTCATTCCCCAAGACATCTACCGGCAAATCGGATTCCGCGGATACGAACGCATCGCGCTCGGAAACTGCGTTCCCAAAACGCTCACCGTCATGTTCCTCGACATCGTGGGGTTCACGACCATCAGCGAAAAAATCAGCCCGGAGCGGACCCTCCTCCTCCTCAATATCTATTTCGACGGAATCGGGGCGATCATTCATGAACACGGCGGTTACGTCGACAAGTTTTTGGGCGACGGCATCATGGTCATCTTCGAAAATCCGGAAAGCGACCACGCCATCCTCTCGGCCATGGAAATTCAGAAATACGTGAAGAAATTCCAAATTTCCGCCCTCGGGAAACAACTCGATATCGGCATCGGAATCAATACGGGCGAAGTCATCATGGGAACGATTGGTACGAAAAACCGCATGGACGCCACGGTCATTGGCGACAACGTGAACACGGCATCCCGCATTCAGGGGCTGACCCGGAAATTCGGAAAAAACATTCTCATATCCGAAGCGACCTACCGGGCGGTCGGACGCCCGGAAACGTTCGAATTCGAAGCGATCGGCGAAGAGCGCGTGCGCGGAAAGGAAATGCCCGTGAAGCTGTATTCGGTCGAAGAGTACTACCGTATCGAAATTTAGGCCGAAAACGGAAATCCCCCGGACCGAGTCCGGGGGATTTCCTGTTCCGACTTATTTCTGAAGGTACTTCGTCTTCACGTACCCGATACCGGACTTCGTGCGAATTTCGCTCCACTCGCCGACCTGGTCGAGAATGAAGACGTCGTCGCCCGAATATATCCAAGTTTTGATTTTGGAATTCAGATCGGGGCGTTCGCGGACGAAGAGGGAATGACGGACACGGATGTTCCGATGGTCGACCATGCGCTCTTCGGTGAGCACGCGGGTAAAGAGTTCCGGATCGGTCCGATTTTCGTCACGAGCGGTCTTGTCGCGCAGGAAGACGGAACGGACGTACCCGACGTACCCGTCGAACGAAACCTTGCTCCAGTTCGGACCGTACGCGAGGACCGTGATCGGATAGTTCCTCGGAAGGTACGAAACCGTGGGGGAAGCGAAGTTCGGTCCGGACCGGACGATGGCCGTTCCTTGGACGTTCACGTACTTGTCGCGGACGAATCCGGGAATTTCGGAAACGTCCACCATGGCGCGGGACGCGTCGTTTCGACGGGAAGCCGGAGGGGTCGGCTGCGAAACGGATGGCGTCAAGGTTCCGACGCCATTATTCGTGGAAGGCGGCGTCGCGTTCGAAACGGTGGACGGGGTTTCGTTTCGGGACGTCATGGGCGTTTCGGGCGCGTTCGGGGAAATCGTAGCGTCGAGACTCGGTTCCGACGGCTTCATCGGGGTTTTCACCGGAATCTTCGTCGGAACGGCCTGGGTCGTTCCGGTCGAGGAAATACCGGTTCCCGAGAAAGGAACGACCGCGGTCGGGGAAACCGTTCCGGTCGATACGACGATCTTCGGAGGCGTTCCGCAGCTTCCGTCGTAGTAGCTCGAAGAGAAATCCCCGTTCGGACAAGAATCGAACGCCAGTCCGCCCCGTGCGAACAAGCTTCCGCCGCCTCCGCCGCCGCCTCCGCCGCCTCCGGAGGAAGGCGGGACGACGGGCGTCGCGACGGTCGTAAAGGACGTTACCGGAGATTGCGTCACGTTCCCGGCCGCGTCGACGGCGGAAACGAGGGCGTAGTACGTCGTGGATTGGGCGAGTCCCGGGACCGTACCGGTATGGGAGAGTCCGAACGTTTGGAGAGTCGCGACGGTCGTTGCCGAAACGTTGGAACCCGTACCGAACGATATCGTACCGGTCGACGATTCGCTCGTCGTGAACGAGTAAGTCGCGACGGCGGTCGAACCGAGCGCGGACGACGATATCGAAACCGCCGAGACGTTCGGAGCCGAAGAATCCCGAAGGACGGAAACCGAACCGGTACCGAAGTTTCCGGCGGCGTCCGTCGCCGTAAACGCGAACGAATTCGCCGAATCGGCAATGAGCGGGAGCGAGAGGGCGAAGTTTCCGGCGGCGTCGGCGCTTCCCGTAAAGGTCGTACCGGAGAGGTCGAGAGCGGAAACGGAGGCGAAGGCTTCGGTCGTGCCGGTGACGGTCAGGGTAGCGGCGGAAGTTACGGCCGGAAGCGCGACGAACGACACGGTCGGCGCGATCGAATCGTTCGTAACGGTGACGGAACCGGTCGCTTGGGTGAGCGTAGCGTCGACGGCGGTCACCGTAAGCACGTTCGCGGCGTTCGTTACGAGCGGCACGGAGAACGAGAACGCGCCCGATCCGTCGGACGTTCCGGTGAGCGTCGAGGCGCCTCCGGAAACGGTGACGGAAACGTTCGGCTTGGTCGTTCCGGAGAGGGTGAATCCGGTACCGCTCTGGACCGAACTTCCGGTTTGGCCGAGCGTCAGGAAAACGACGACCGGGTCGTGCGTAACGGTTACGGATCCGGTTCCGAAGTTTCCGGCGGCGTCCGTCGCGGTAACGGTCAGTACGTTGGCCGTAGCGGAAACGAGATCGGCGTTCGCTGTGAAGTTTCCGGCGGCGTCGGCAACGACGGTAACCGAACCGGAGCCTCCGGTTACGGCAACGGTCGCGAAGGCTTCGGTCGTTCCGGAAACCGGAACGGTCGTCGCGTAGGTCGTATGGCTCGCAGTCGAGAGCGTGACGGTCGGAAATACGGAATCTTCGACGATGGCAAGCGAACCGGTCGAAACGTTCCCAAGCGCGTCGGACGAGCTTACGAACAGGACGTTCGTCGCATCCTGCGTCAACGAAACGTCGAACGACCAGGCGCCCGTGGAAGTGGCCGTGCCGGTAAGGGTGGAAGCGCCTCCGGTTACGGAAACGGACGCGTTCGGCTTGGTCGTTCCGAGAACCGGAATCGAGGCCGCGTTAACGGTTGCGGGCGACGTCGTAATCGAAAGGAAGTTCGCGACGCTGTCTTCGACGACGGTTCCGGAAGCGGCACCGCTCCGGCCGGACGCGTCGGTCGCGGTGGCGGTAAAGACGTTCGTCGCGTTCTGCGTAAGGCTCATCGAAACGCTGAAGGCGCCCGATCCGTCGGAGACGGTTCCGGTGGAAACCGCCCCGTCCGAAACCGTGACGGCGACGTTCGAATCGGTCGTTCCGGAGACGACGACCGAGTCGGCATCGACGACGGCCGGAAGGGCCGCGAGAACGACGACGGGGTCGACGTTGTCCTGGATCGACGAGAACGAGACCGATCCGGTATTTCCGGCCGCGTCGGTCGCGGTAACGGCGAAATCGTTTTGGGAATCGAGCCGGAGGGGCAACGTCGCGGCGTAGTACCCGGATCCGTCGGCGGTTACGGAGGCGACCGTTCCCGAGAAGGCTTCGGTTACGACGACGGCGAGGTTCGGTTCGGTTTGCCCCGTAAGCGAGAGCGACGCGCCCGAAGCGTAGGAGGTTCCCGAGAAATTGGCAACGATGGCGGGGCCGATGCCGTCTTCGGTCACGGAGAACGAACGGGTCGTCACGTTTCCGACGGCGTCCGATACGGAGACGGTGAAGGCATTCGCGCTGTCGGCGACGAGCGGGAGCGAGAGGGAGAAATTTCCGGAGGCGTCGGAAGCGCCGGTGAGGGACGCCGAACCGGTGACGGTCAACACCGTGCTCGCTTCGGTCACGCCCGTAACGGTCATGGAGACGGCGTGGACGGTTTGTCCGGACGGCGTCGAGACGACGAGCAGCGGGGGCGTGTTATCGACGGAAAGCCATCCGAGCGCGGCGTTCGAAACGTTTCCGTATGCGTCGACGGCGTAGAAGTCGTACGTTCCGTCGTTTACTCCGACCGGAACCGAAACGGCGTACGCGACGTCTTTCGACGCCGAACCGTTGACGACGAACGCGTTTCCGGCGGAGACGGCGGACGTCAGGTCCGAAAGGACGCTCACGACCGTTCCGGAGAGGGCGGCATACACCGAGGAATCTTCGTTCGATGCGACGGTGGAAGTCGAGGTATCGCCGGATTTCAGGGTTTCCGGAACGTTCGTCGGCAGCGTGACGACCGGGGCGGTGATATCCATAACGGAAGCCGCGTACGTGAACGGCGTTCCGGGAACGGCGGCCGTAAGCGTGAAGTCGGTCGCGCCGGTCGAAACCGTGACGGCTCCGGTGTCGGCGAGAATCTGCGCGGCGAGGGCCGATTCGACGGTCGAATCGGTATCCCCCGATCCGGTCAGGTAGTCGTAATTCTTTCCGTTCAACGTCGCCCGATAGGTCCACCCTTCCGCAACGCCCGAAGCGTCGAACGCGACGACTTGGGCGACCGGGGCGGAATACGCCACGTTCACGAGGGCGTCGGTAACGTTCGAGATGCCGACGGTTCCGAGCGAAAACGGCGTTCCGGGAACGGAGGCCGTCACGGTGAGCCCGGTTCCGGCGAACGATGCCGAAACGGTTCCCGAGGCCGCGAGCGCGGAGGCGAACGCGGTCAGGGTCGCTGCTTCGGAACCGGAATACGGAACCGAAACGGAACGTCCGTCGAGCGTGACGGAAACCGTATCGCCCGGGAAAAGGTTCGGGAACGACGCGACGTCGACTTGGGAAACCGGAGCGACGTTCGCGGTCGTTACGGTCGTGGGAACCGATCCGGAAAGCGAGAGCGGCAAGAGCGTGAACGGAACGCCGGGTACGGCGGCGGTGACGGTAACCGTGAGTCCCGAAGCGGTCGCCGATACCTCCGAGAGGGCATCGAGCCCCGCGGCGAGCGCGGCGACGGTCGCCTGTTCGGAACCGGAATACGCGACCGAAACCGCGGAAGCTCCGGAGAGGGTCACGGCGAGCGAGTCGCCCGGAACCAGATTCCGGGGAACGGTTACGGACGTCACTTGGGCGACGGCCGGAACGTTCGGTTGGGCGTTAACCGACGCGATCGAGGTCAAGACGGCGAGGCTCGGCGTGGCGAAGGGGTTTCGCTTTGATAAGGTCTCTGAGGATGGCGCCCGATTGAGTTGGGACACA
>CAZINU010000014.1:0-23084 GCA_964540725.1 uncultured Candidatus Peribacteria bacterium | reverse complement strand
GAGATCGAGAAGTCCGAGCCCGCGCCCCATGTACTTCTTCGCGATGGAGACGACGAGGCGGAGGTTGGCTTCGGCGAGTTTTCGTCGCGCGGCCTGGTCGCCCTTCTTAATGAGTCGACCGAGACGCACTTCCTCTTCGGCGTCGATGAGCGAAAACCGGCCGATTTCGTTCAGGTACATGCGGATCGAGTCGTCCGAAATTTCGGAGAGGTCGATTTCGTTCGCTTTCTCGACCGACGCGTCATGCTTGAAGAGTTCCTCCTTGTCGAGCGAATCGACGACTTCCACCCCGAGCTTCAGGAGCCGGGTGTAGATTTCGTCGAGCTTGTCGAGGTCGTCTTCCGCGTTCGGAAGGGCGGCCATGAGTTCGTCGTGCGTGATGCGGCCCTCGACTTTTCCCTTCTTGAAGAGGAGTTGCATGTCGTCCGAAAGGCCTTCGAGCATTTCGGCGGGAACCGTCACGTCGATGAATTTTTGCAACCCTTTTCCGACCCGGCGCTTGTCGAGCTCGCGGGCGATGGGCAGGCGGGTCAGGCCGCGCTCGCGTTTTTTTCTCGGCACGCCGTCTTCGTCTTCACCCTCTTCGTCTTCGCCGTCGAAGTCTTCGAAATCGTCCAGGGCATCGTCGAACGCGTCGTCTTCGGAATCGAATCCGGCCGGAATTTCCACAGGGTCGAGGAACGGGTCTTCCTCGCCGAAGGCGACCCCCGTCCCCCCTTCGTCCAAATCTCCCGAGACCTTCGCGCCCTTCGGGGGCTTCGCGGCAATTTCGGGAACGGAAAGCAGGTCGTCCTTCACTTCGACCGACGCGAGGTCGATTTCTTCCACGTTGGATCCTTCGTCCTTCGGGTCTTGCTTCTTCGGCATGCGCTTTCGGGTTATGGCTATGCGCGGTTCGGTTTGATTCAGAGTTTTTTGCCTTTTTCGATGAGAGCGTGGTAGGCTTCCATATATTCTCGGCCGTTCTGGTCGTATTTCTCGGAAAGCCCGCGTTTCTCGGACTCGAAGGCCCGTTTGGCGGCGGTCGTTACCATCGAGAGGAACTTCCGTTCGATCTCTTCCTTGCCAAGGCGGGAATTCTCTTCTTCGATTCGAAATTCCGCAGCTCGGTGCCGATCTTCGTCGATTCCTGCCCCTTCGGCGCTCCGGGATTGGAGAACGCGTTCCAGAACGGAAAAAGACGGGATATCCCGGCAATGTTCCGAAGTATACGGAAAATTCGTCGAAAACAAGTCATAAAATCCGTACGCGGTGAGGTACGCGGCCAATATTTCCCCGAGTTCGAATTCGCCCCCCTCGGAACGGGTTTCCGTTTTCGTCGGAAGGCGGATTCACCGGAGTTCTTCGTAGAGGGTGTGGAGCGATACGTCGAGCGCTCGGGAGATTTCCCGGAGGTACGAATCGGCTTCGATGCGGTTGGGGGTTTTTCGAACGAAGGCGAGAAGCTCCCGAATGAGGGCGCTCTTGCCTACCGCGCCCGACAGGTCGTACTTCTTTCCGCCCTCGGAGACGAAGAATCGAACGACGTCCGGCGCGGCGTCGATAAGCGATTGGAAATCCCCGCCGTTCTTAACGAATTCGTCGGGGTCTTTTCCCGCCGGAATCCGGACGACGCGAACGTCGACGTCTTCCCCCGCCATGCTTTCGATACTTGCGAACGTCGCCTTCGTTCCGGCATCGTCGGAGTCGAGGCAGAGGTAGATTTTGTGCGTGAGGCGCTTCAAAAGGGCGACGTGCTCTTTCGTTAAGGCCGTTCCGCTGATTCCGACGACGTTCGTGAAACCGGCTTGGTGCAACGAAACGGTATCCATTTGGCCTTCGACGACGACGGCGTATCCCCGCTTCGATATTTCGTTCTTGGCGAGATGGAGCGCGTAGAGGATGGCGCTCTTGTTGAAAATCTCGGAAGCGGGCGAGTTGAGGTATTTCGGTTCGCCCTGGCCGAGAATCCGCCCCGTGAAGCCGACGACGTTTCCGGCGAAGTTCGCGATGGGGAACACGAGCCGACCGTAGAATTTGTCGCGACCCGGCGAAACGAAAATACCGGATTCGAGCAGGTCTTTTTCGGCAATGCCGCGAGCCTTGAGCTTCGCGAACATTTCCCGGGGGTTTCCGGAATACCCGATTTTGAATTTCGCGATTGTCTCGTCGGAGAGTCCCCGCGATTTCGCGTAGGCCAATTTTTCCCTGTTTTCGGGAAGGAAGAGTTCGGCATGGTACGATTCCGCCACGAGCTTGTGGATTTCGTAGGCGTCCGACCGGCGTTCGGAATTTTTCGCGAAGTCCGATTTCAGTTCGATTCCCGCCTCTTTGGCAAGGATTCCGAGCGCTTCGTGGAATTCGAGTTTTTCGATTTCCATGAGGAACCGAAGGGGGCCGCCGCCCTTATGGCAGCCGTAGCAGTACGCGATGTTCTTGGCGGGCGACACCATGAACGACGGCGTTTTTTCGTTATGGAACGGACAGCACGCCTTATAATACGCCCCCGCTTTTTTCAGGGGGACGTATTTCGAGACGAGCTCGACGATGTTGATGCGGCTTTCGACGTCCTGGGATATGCTCATGGGGGAACTTCTGAAAAACTTCGGACTCCGGGTTCAAGCCTCCGTTCCTCGCTCGCCGTACGAAAAGTACGCCTCCGCTCGGTACTCGGTTTTCGCCCGGATTCCTCGTTTTTGAGAAGTTCCGAGTGCCCGCACCTTTCGTCTCATTATCGCCAAGAACGCCGGAAAGGCAAACGGCTACGCTCTCGGTTGAAAGAATTCCGCGCCGCTTTGCCGCCGCCCGGCGTACCTTACCGGCCGAGCGGACACCAATCCGGGGCGACGCATTCCTTTCGGACGTTGTAGGGTCGGCACGAGACGGTGACGGCCCGGTTCGGCCAAACGACCCCGTATTTCCAGGATTTCGACGGATCGTCTTTCGGGTTTTCCGCCAGTCCGCAGAGGACGGCGACGTCGTCCTCGCAGAACCAGTCGGTCGGGTCGGGGTCGGGAACGACGGCGTGGCGCGGACAGTCCACGCAGTTCGAAGCCCGTTCGGAGATTCGCGATACGGTATCGTCGCAGTTCGTTCGCTGAATGTCCGAGCGCCCGTCGGTTTCGACGTTCGTCTCGCGAATGGTGTCGGTATCGGTCGCGCACATATTCCGGAAGGGGGAGCGGATAAGCGTCGCGATGCTAGCCGACATCCCCGTTTTCCTTCGTGGAAAACTTTAAAAATGAAACACTTTTAGTTATTAAAACAAATTTTCCCTCTAAAACCAATGGTATCTCATTGGTAAATCGCAACAAAAAAGTTCCGTTAAACCAACCCGTGGCTCTCGAGTGTCTCGATTTGGGTTTTATTCAGCACGGTTTCGAGTTCCGTTCGTTCCAGTTCGCGGATGCCTTCCACCGACCCCGCGAGCGAAAGGAGCTTCTTCCGCGTGACGGGACCGAAGCCGGGGAGCTCCTCCAATACGTTTTTCTTCATGGCCTTCGATCGAGTTTTCCGGTTGAACGTAATGGCGAACCGGTGCGCTTCGTCGCGGAGGCTTTGGAGGAGGGTGAGCTCCGGGGACCCTTTTTCGAATCGGAAGCTCTCGGGCGACGCTTCGGTAAAGATTTCTTCTTCCCGCTTCGCGAGGGAAAAGAGGTGTGGAAGGAAAACGTGGGAAGGAGCGTCCGGACCCGGAGCGCCTTCCTTCCGAAAACCGTCTCCCGTTAAGAGGTTTTCGGAAGGAAGGCCGGAGGGTTCGGACGCGGACGCATCCGCATTCGTTCGCGACGTTTCCGAAATCTCCGTACCGACCGGAAAAACCCTTTTTCCGGGAGACGGCTTTTCCCGGTCGGATACTCCGCCTTCGGAATCCGACCGGTTCTTTTTCGAACGCGATTCCGCAACCGCCCGTTCGATGCCTTCGCGCGCCGCCGAAAGTTGCCCCTTTCCCCCGTCGATGACGAACGCCGTGGGGAAATTTCCGCTCTCGAACCCTTCGAGCGTCCGTCGGTAGAGGACTTCCCGAAGCGAAGCGAAGTCGTCGATTTGCCCGTCGCCGAGGGTTTTGATCTTGTATTTCCGATATTTGGCCGGATTCGCCTTTCCGTTCGTCGTCACGACCCTCGACGCGACGGTGAAATGCCCGTCGGTATGGGAGATGTCGTAGCACTCCATTTCGAGCGGCCCCTTTTTGGGCATGGGAAAACCGAGGCGGGAAAGAATATTCTCCATCGTGGCACGGGTGTGCGATTTCAGCGCGAGTTTCTCCATGCCGTCACGCAGGGCGTACTCCGCGAGATTCGTCCGTAAAAACGACAGAAGTTCGGCTTTCGCGCCGATTTTCGGACATTCGGGAGAGATGGAAAGTTCCGTAAGGAGCGCTGCGAAATCGAGATCTTCGATAGGATGCTCGGTGAGGAGGACGTTCGGAAGGTCGGTCGGATTTTCCGCGTAAAATTCGGAAAGGAACCGGATCGCGACGGCATCCGGAGTTTCCGAGAGCGGATTTTCCGTCGCGTGCCGTTCGAGCGACCGGAGTTCGGTTTGGCGTATCCGGCAGAATCCCACGTAGGTCCGGCCGTCGCGCTCCACGACCGAGATCGCGTCGGAATCCTCTTTTACGGCGTTCCGGGCGATTTGCCGTTCGGAGAGGAGCGTGAGGGAATCGATGCGTTCCTTGCATTTTTGAGCTTCTTCGAACCGGAGGGCTTTCGCGTGTTCGGCCATTTCCCGTCGTAACTCCTCGATGGCGTTCCCGCGCTCGCCCGCGAGGAAGCGTTCGAGCCGGCCGACGTTTTCTTCGTGGGTCCGGAGCGCCGAATCCGAGAGGAGGCAAGGGGCCGGGCAAATGCCGATGTAGTGGTCCATGCACGGAACCGACCTCCCGGCCTTCGAGACGATTCGGACGCGCGTTTCGGGCGTGGATTCGGGATCCGATTTTCCGGTTCCGCCACTCGGCGTTCCGGAAGAAACCGTTTCGAACGTCATGCGGCACGATCGGACCTTGAAGGCCCGACGCAAGTCTTCGAGCGTTTTCGAAATCCGCATTCCGGCAGGGTAGGGGCCGTAGTGTTTTCCGGATTTTCCCCGAATGCGCACCCGTTCGATGCTCCGGACCGGTCCGTCCGAAATTCGGACGTAGGCGAGGTCCTTGTCGTCCTTCATGAGGACGTTGTACTTCGGACGGAGCGCCTTGATGAGGTTCGTTTCGAGTACGAGGGCTTCGGTTGCCGTCCGGGTCGTGACGAGTTCCACTCAGGCGATTTTTTCCACCATCTGCCGCTTGGCGGCGTTCAACCGGTTTTTGCCTTGGAAATACGAAAGGACCCGGTGTTTCAGATTCACCGACTTTCCGACGTAGAGCACCGTCCCACGGGCGTCTTTCATTTGGTAGACGCCCGGGGATTCGGGGAGGTTCGAGAGGAATGGCGGCAACATCGCGGCAAGTATACCCGACACGCGCTTGGAAAAAAACGGAAATGCCGTAGAGTGGGCGAAACCGTTTTTGCCGAATGGACACCGAACGCGCCCTTTTCGAAAATTCCCCACGTCCGCGAGCGGCCTTCCGAAGGAAAGACGCGACGATTCTCCTGTACGTGCTGTTCCTTACGGCCTTCCTCGCTTCGTTCCTCGCGACCTTCCGCGGCGAACTCGATTCCGCCATTTCGGAAACTACCTCGTACGGAAAGGTTTCCTCGCTTGCGGTATCGCTTTCGGAGGGGCTTCAGAGGATTCGGAGCGATAACGTCTCCGGGCTTGCTTCCGTCACTTCCCACTCGTTCGATTCTCCCGCGTTCGACGGGCGCATGTTCGTTCTCGCGGCATTCTCGGGAGCCGACGCTTCGGTTCGGATTACCGGCTCGGGAGGGGCCGCTTCGTTCGAAGGATACGTCGTTTCCGGGGCTCCGGCCGTTTTCTCGGTACGCGCTCCGGACGGTTCCGTGACGGCGTCCGGCATCGTTTCCGTTGGGCAGGCGGTAAATTTTCCGTATCCGGCGGCGACCGGTTCGGTGTCGGTTTCTTCGCTCGGCGGATATTCGGTCGTCGAAATCGATCGGAAGTCCGGAGGCATGACCCGGGACGATTTGCCCGTCCGAGCCTACCGTCGGGCCGGAGCCGGATTCGAATACGTCGGAACGTTCCGCCCCTGGTAACCCATTCCTATGAAGCTCTCCCTCTTGCTATTCGACATCCGTTCGCTCCATAACGTCGGCGCCCTCATGCGTACGGCCGACGGGGCCGGATTCGATACCGTCTATCTCTGCGGCATTACCGGAACTCCTCCCAGAAAGGAAATTTCGAAAACCGCCCTCGGAGCGGAGGAGTACGTGGCGTGGGAATACTACGAGCGTGCCGAAACGTTGTTCGCGAAACTCGAATCCGAAGGCGTGAAAATCGTCGCGCTCGAGCAATCGGACCGGAGCGTCGATTACCGGACGTTCGTTCCCGACCCCGAAGGGTCGTACTGCCTTCTGCTTGGAAACGAAGTGGCCGGAGTGCCGGAGGACGTCGTCCGCCGGTGCGACGTCGCCGTGGAGATTCCCATGCGGGGGCAAAAAAAATCCCTGAACGTCGCTACGGCGGCGGGAATCCTCATGTACCATCTTTCGTCGGCGAAGTTTCCGTCCGAGGTTTGCGCTCCGGCCCGGGATATGTTATCCTAGGGGGGTCATCGCAAAAAGGAGCATGCCCGAAAACGAAATTCCGAATCCGAGCGCCCCGGACGCTTCCGTCGCCCGAACGTCCGAAGATCCGTCGTCGAACGGACTTTCTTCGCGGCTCCACGAAACCGCTTCGACCGTTTCGAACCAAGCCGCCGCCATGGCCGCTACCGCCCGGGAACAGGCCATCCAAGCGGCCGCTGCCGCCAAGGAGCGTACTTCCGCCGCGGCTTCCGCCGTCCGGCAGACCGCTACGACCGCGAAAGACCAGGTCGTGCAAGCGGCGGCGAATACGAAAGACCAGGTCGTCGCCACTGCCGCCGTCGCCAAGGACCAGGTCGTTACCGCCGCGACCGCGGCTAAAGACCAGGTTACCCAGACTGCCGGGGCCGCTACCGCCCAGGTCGTCGGAAAGATTTCCGACGTCGGGAACCGCGTAACGCTCGGCGTCAGCCAGGCTAAGTCCCTGCTTGCCGAAAATTCCGGCAATTTCGCGGAAGCGGCGAATTTCGTTTCCATCGAATCGGAATCCGACCGCATCAAGCGGAAAAACCTTTTCTACGTAAGCGCGTCCATCGGATTCGTATGGATGCTCTTCCACTTCACCGTCGTGTTCTTTTTCGGACTCGAGCTGAAATCCGCCGCCCTCGTGGGAATATTTCTGGGAATCGGCAACGTCCTCGCGCTTGCCCTCGACGTTCCCGTCGGCATTCTCCAACGGTACTTCTACGCCAAGAGGCTCTACCTCTTCGCCGCGGTTTCCCAGCTTCTCGCCGCGCTCGTCTTTTTGGATTTTATCTATTCGTCGGGACAGTCTTCCGCCGCCTCTTCCGGGGGCGCCGCCGACCTTCTTTCGGGATTCCTGTCTTCCGGTTTCAATCTGCTCCTGCTCGTTCTCGCCTCGCTCTTTTACGGATTTACGAAGGAAGTGAACGACATTACGACCCTCTCGTACATCCTGAACAATTCCGATCCTTCCGAGTATTCTTCGATCCTTTCGAGGAACAATATCTTCGCGGGCGCCGGTTCCCTCATCGGATTGGTCGCTTCCGGGGTCGTGCTCGGAACGAATCCGACCGCGGCCGTTCTCGTGCTTATCGCGTTCATCCTCCTGCTTATCGCGTTCATTTTCACGTATTTCGACAATTCCGAGCGGACGATCGATTTTTCCGCCGTCACGAAACTGAAAATCATCGCCCGGACCGTGAACGTCGAGAGCATGAAGGAGTACGCCGTCGGCTACGTGAGCAAGGCCGATTTTTCCGCCATCGCCAAATCCGCGAAATTCGTCTTCCTCCGTCCGATGCGCGACAAGGCGAAATTCGACCGGAAGGAACTCGTCGCCGATACGAAAAAGGAGCTTCGGTCCATTCGGGCGACCATCGTGGAGACCCCCAGGCATTTCGGCATGCTCTGGGCCGCCGCGGTCGTATTGGCCTTCGGGTTTTGGGATACCTTCGCCATCTCGTTCCTCGTCGAATACTTGGAAAAGCTTTCGAGTAAGCAGTGGGCTTTCGTCATGCTCGCGACCATCGCCATCCCCGCCTTCGTCATGCAGGATCCGTTCATCCGGCTCTCGAAACGTATCGGAAACCTCCCGGTCGTCCTTTTCGGTATCGCCCTCTCGGCCGGATCGCTCTTCTTCATGTCCTTCGCGGAAACGAAGTGGGCGTTCCTCGCGCTCGGCGTTTGCAACAGTATCGGGTACGCGGCCGGCATGGGCATTTCCCAAGGGGCGTTCCTCGATTTGTACAACGGGTTTTACGCGAAGAAGTTCGACCTCTCCGAAATCGATTCGAACGCGTCGGCGTCGCCCATGAAAATGCTTCAGAACGCCGCGAACGTCGTGGGGCTCTGTTTGGGAGGACTCCTGCTCGCGATCTTCGGGTTCGAAGGATTCTTCGCGGTATTCGGCCTCGCGCTCATCGTAGGGGCGGTCGCGAGTTTCCGGTACCGGAAAATGATCGCGGAATAGCATCGGCGATTCCGCGAGATAAAAGGAGAGGAAGAATTCCGACGGAGGAATCGTACCGTTCGGAAACCGTCTCCCGTAAAAAGGTTTTCGAACGGTCGGTTCCGAAGTTGGAATTCTCCCGAGAAGCGGACGATTTTTCCGAACGCTACCGCCACTCGAGTCGGACGTTCCGGTTCTTGACGATCTCGCCTCGGAGCGACTCGAGGAGTTCCTCGGCGTCCGACCCTTTTACGACGATATGCGCGACGTACTCGTCAGCCCTTCGGAACACGGGGGTTTTCGAAAAGATCTCGCTTCCGATCCCGGTTTCTTTTTTCGCGATTTCGAGCTTGTTCGCAAAACGGGCGACCGCTTCTTTCAGTCGGTCGGGATTCCGGTCGGACACCGTGACGCGGGCGAGCCGGGCGTATGGGGGATATCCGAACCGTTTCCGTTCCGAAAGGGTGCGCTCGAGGAAATGCTTATACGTTCCTTCCGAAAGGTCTTTCGCGAGGGGGGATCCCGGCGCGAACGTTTGGACGAGCGTTTCCTTCGCGTTCTTCGCCGCGTATCGGATATTGGCGTACGCCCGTTCTTCGACGTCGTATTCGTTCGCGACCAATTCGGCGTCCAAACAGGGGAATACGACCAAATCGAACTCGCCCGGATCCGTTCGGTGGTACAGGCTGGTCGAAAGGACGATGCGTGCCGATTTCAGCTCGGCCGCTTCGCTTTTCGAAACGCGCGCGCTGTCGGAATCGAGACGGACGACGGGCGTTTCCGGAAAGAATTTCAGGAGCTCGGCCTCGAAGGTCTGGATTCCCACGCCGACTCCGGCCAAGTTGACCCCGCCGCACTTCGGACACCGTTCCGGAACGTCTTCGACGTGGCCGCAATGATGGCAAAGGAGTCGCTTGGAGGGGGAGGAATGGAACGCGAGCGAGAGGTCGCAACGAGGACAGGGAACGGCGTGCGAGCAATCCTTGCACACGTAAGCTCGGTACGCTCCGCGACGATTGAAGAATACGAGAACCCGTCCGCCTTCCGCGAGCGTTTTCGTGACGGCTTCCACGAAAGCCTCGCTCACGTACGGCGCGGCGAGGGGGGAACGGGAAAGGTCGACGAGGGTGAGCATGGAAGCCGTTGGAAAGTCTCGCGCCCCGCTTATTCGTCGAACTCGCTCCGGATGAAATCCGCGAACTGCCGGACGTCTTCGAAGTTATGGTAGATGGACGCGAACCGGACGTAGGCGACCTGGTCGATATCCTTGAGGCGTCGCAAGATGTCGCGGCCGATGCGTTTGGAGGTGATGCCCTTTTTGTTCGCGGCCCATTCGTTTTCGAGCTCGTTGATGGCCGTTTCGATGGCCGCGTGGTCGACGTGGCGGCGATGGATCGCTTTTTCGATGGAGCGTTCGACTTTCGAGCGGTCGTAGAGCTCCTGTTCGCCGTTCGATTTGGTAACGAGGAAATTGACGAATTCCATTCGCTCGAACGTCGTGAAACGCGATTCGCACTTTTCGCATTCCCGGCGGCGGCGGATGGATTTTCCGTCTTCGGCGATACGGGAGTCGATCACCTTCGTATCGAGGTTCTTACACTTGGGGCAACGCATGGAAAAAGTTCTGAAAGGCTTCGAAATTCGCGTCTCCGGCCTTCGGTTCTCGCTTCATCGTACCGCCGAAGTACGTCTCGTCCCGAGATTAGCGGATTTCCCGGGTTTGTAAAGCGTGGCCGCCGAATTTGCTTTTTGACAAACGCCATTATTCCCGTACCTTTCGAAGGTCAGCAAAAATGACGGAAAAGGAGGGTATCATGCCGACACGATCCGCAGTAGTAGCGAGTATGGAAGTGGGCGGAATCGCCGTGTGCGTCGAAAGTCCGGCGACTCCGGACCTTGCCGCCAGAACGGGAAAAACCCCGGCGACCCCGGCAACGCTGGAAGGGGACTGCCTTCGTATCGAAGACGATTCCGCGGTCCGGTCCCCGGCGGAAATCGCCAAGGTGTTTTCCGGAACTTCCGAAAATGGGACGAATTCGCTCCAACGGAAGGATCGGCCGCACCGCCCCGACGGCGCCACCGTCGTCGTCGATTCCAGGGGGAGGGCCCGGATCATTCGGAACGATCGGCTCCATGAAGGCGACGGTACGTGAGCGGTTTCCCCCATCGTTCCGTTCCCATCTCGAAAAAGGCCCGCGAACGCGGGCCTTTTTTCATGGGCGGCTTCTAAAATTCCACTCCCGGATGATACGCGTTAGTACGCCTTCCCCACCTCCGTTCCGTCCAGGTAGTACCGGATGATCTGCGGGTATTTCCAATCGAGCGTCGTCGCGAAGTAGGTCGCGCCGATACCGGAAATGCCGACGCCGTGGCCCTTGCGGGTATGGCCGATACCCCCGGGGTCGACCGCGCCCATAAGGTAGGGAACGTCTTTGCATTCGGTATTTTTCGGGAGCGTTCCGTTATCGACGCGCAGCAGGCAATATTCGCGGTACGAGAGAACCTTTCCGTCCGACTCGTTGAAGTACCATGGCTTGATAACGCCCCCCGAGAAGAAGATCATTTCCCCGTTCGTTTCGTCCGCGAGTTTCGCGACCGCCGGGGAACGCGTTTCGAGCCCGTATCCCAGGTACTTCTGGAAGACTTCCGGGTCGTCGGACGCGTCGTACGGCTTGCCGGGGAATTTCCGGTTTTCTTTTTGGAGGTAGAAATACGCATAGCTCCGGGCCGCCACGAGAATGGTCTTTACCTTTTCGGCGTGGTCGCCGTTGCTCACTTCGCCGAGCCCCTTGAGGTACGATTCGAGGGGGAGTTCGTTAATGAGCGTGATCTTGCCGTTTTCCGCGCGGATTTCGATTTTTCCGCGGAACGTATTGTCGTTCAGGTTGCCGGTCTTGTCCCAGGCGGGCTTGCGGGTCCAGCTTTTTACGCGGAGGACGTCCGATTCGAAGAACGCGACCGAACCGAGCCGAATTCGCTTTTTTACGGGTTTCCCCGTTTTCGAAACGGATTCCAAAACGAGCGAGAGTGAGCCGGAGCCGTTCGCTTCGACCGTGAGCGGAACGTTTTTCTTCAGCGATCCCGAAAGCGTTCCGGCGCCGAACCGGGGCGCGCGGAAAACGCCCTCGATTTGGACCGACGGGCTTTCGGGGTACGAAAGGCGGACGCGGACGTTCGGCCCTTTGGGCAAGGTCGGAAGGGCTTCCGTCTTCGACAAGTTTTTCGACGGGTTTGACGAAGCCGCGAACAACACCTTCGCCCGCGGATTTTCCACGGGTTTGAGCCCGAACGAATACGTCGCGCCGTCGCGGAGCTTTTTCATGGCTTCGTAGAGGTTCGCGCCCGGGCAGGTCGTGTAGCCGACGTCGCGGTGGCCGACCAGGTTCTTCGTTTCGTAGTCGTCCATGACGCAATCGCCGCCCTTCTTGCATTCGCGGTGCGAAAAAGAAGTTTTCGAAAAATCGACGCCGTACTTCTTCGAGAGCGTTTCGAGAACGGATTTCAGTCCGCGTTCTTGGTCGGCGTTCAGGTGCTCGACCTCGAAATTCCCGATGACGCTCACGCCCACCGTCGAGCGGTTGTTCCAGGCGGCGTGGGCGGCGACCACGTAGTCGCCGCCGGCCCGCCCCTCGTAGATGCGGCCGCGTTGGCCGACGACGAAATTGTACCCGATGTCGCCCCATCCCCGGCTGACCGCGTGGTAGCGGTACGTCGAGCGGAGGAGTTCTTCGTCGGAGAGGTCTTTCAGGTTATTTTCGGCCGTGTGGTGGAGAACGATTTTTTCCACCTTTTTCGATTTTTCGATGGGCCACACGAGCTTGCGCCCGTTTTCTTCGGCAATCGTTTCGACGCTTCCGTACTGCTCGGGAAAGTTCGCTTTCAGGTGCGATTCGATCTTCGCGATTTTTTCGCGGTACGCGACGGTTTCGGGCGACGGTTCGCTTCCGGCCTCGGCGGCCAACTTGTCGAAGTACGGTTTCCACGTCGCGCTGTCTTCGAAACGCCATTCCTCGTCGGCGCCCCAGTCGGCACGCCGGACGACCGGGTCTCCGCCGGGGGCGGCCGCGGCGGCGCGAACGTCCGCGTCTATCGATATTCTCCAGGCTTTCGATCGGACGTCGGTCGCCTGAACGGCCGTTCCGGCCGGCAACGGCCGTTTGGAGAGAATGCGGTACGAAAGCTTTCCGGTCGGGGGAAAGACCGCCGGTTCGGTAAAGAACCCGGGCCTTCCGAACCCGTCCTTCGGACTTTCGAGGTCGAGCGTCCGAACTTCGCTGCGGTCGCCTGCCGAAAAGACGATCCGGAGGTCGTTTTCGGTCGTGGCGGCGAACGATTCGGGGACCGAGAGTACGAAACTTCCGGCCGGACGTTCGAGCGTAATTTCGCCCGTCGTTTCGAACCCGTCCCGGACGGCGCGGACAGCTCCGGCCGCATCGGCGGATACGGCGTACGAAGGCGCGGCTTTTCCTTGGATTCCGATCGTTTCGGTCGCGTACGAAAACCGCTCCTCGATGCGAACGAGCAACAAAGTCGGCGAAAACGCCCCGAGGAGGACGGAAAAGACTGCGAGCGGGAGAAGGGGTCGTTTCGCTTCCATGCGCGCTTTCGGTTGCAAAAAGGGAGGGGCTCCGTAATATCTGTCGAAATTCTCACCGCCATCCTATGGTTTTACGCGCCGAAATCAAGGACTTCGTCCGCCGCGTCCTCCTGCTCGGAGTCCTTCTTTCGTTCTTCGTCAACCTCGCGTACACGGCCTACCGTTCGTCGCCTTCCCACGTGGCGAACGCCTCTTCCAACGACCTGACGTTCAAGCGCAAGGGCGTACCGTATTTGGGCGATACCGGCGTCGCGCTCTCGCTCAATATCGGGCTGAAGACGAAGGAAAAAACCGAAACGCCCGTCCGCCTCTACGAAGAGGTCATGCCCATCGCCGCCGCGTTGGCCGACCGCAGCGCCGGCCAAAAGCGCGTCATCGCCGCCAACATGGTGGCCGCCGCCGAGTATTTGAACATCCTCAAAACCGACGTGAACGGGCTCTTGGACCAATCGTCCGACCGCGCCGCCATGCTCGAAAGCTTCACCGACCAACTCAAGTACCGGTACAAGGCCACCCAGGAACACTTGTCGTCGCTTTCGGCCCAGCGTTCCGAACTCGCGGCCGCGGCCGCCGACGCCACGGCCAAGACCGAAGCCGCCAAGGCCGGACTGACCGACGCGTACAAAAGGCTCGACTACGACAAGACCGAAGAACTTCTCGCCGCCTATCTCGACGCGAAAGACCGCGAAACGACGGCGAAAACCTATCTGGTCTTCGTCGACAAATTCGTCGCCACGTTCACGGCGCTCAATTCGTACAACCGGGTCTTCCTCGACACCGTCATCAACAACCGCGAGGCTCTCGTGAAAGACGCGACGGTCGTATTGCCCGACAGCGGAACCGAACTCTTGAAGAAGCTCGAACTCATCAAGACCGAAGCCGAGTTCAAACAGTAGCCTCCTCCGCTTGAAAACCGCTCCCGGGAAATCGGGGGCGGTTTTTTTGCGCCGGAAACGAAAGTATGGTTCAATGAAGGAAACCCATTCACGTGCGCATCATGCGAATTTCCGCGTTCATACAGAAGCTCTTCGGACACAAGGCCGCCCGCGCCTCTGCCCTCTCGCTCGTCGCCCTCGTTTCGTGGGCATCCGGCGTTTCCGACGTCGTCCCCGTTTCGGAGGGGAATTTCGGCATCCGTGCCGAATTCGGCGTTTCCGAAGCGTTTGCCGAAGACAAGAAGGAGCTTTCGAAGGAAGCGCAAGGCGCCCAAGCGGCCGCGACGTTCATCAACGGGCTCCATTCCGTTATCCAGATACTCTTTCTTCCGGCTACGATGTTGGCCGGATGGCTCCTTTCGCCGGACTGGACGTTCGGGGAAATTTTCGGCCTCCGCGTCGTCTTTCACGACCTTTGGGTACTCGTGTCGAACGTGGTGTACGCCATTTTCGCGTTCATCCTCGTCGGCATCGCCTTCATGAACATTTTCGGGTCGGGAGGGGAGCACTACGTTATTAAAAAGGCGCTCCCGCGTTTCGCGGTAGGCATCCTCATCGTGCCGTTCACGTGGTTCGTGGTATCCGCGACCCTTTCGGTTGCGAATATTCTCACGGCGTCGGTATTGCGGTTGCCGGCGAGCGTCGTCGCCCCGGAGGATGCTTCCAAGGAGTCTTTCGAAATGGAAAAGGAATGTACGATTTATTATGACAAGTTGCAAGCGGGGGCGCAAGGGGGAAAAAAATCCACTCCAGGCGAGTTTTGGAAATGTGAAGGCGAAAAAGTCAGTATGTCCCTGAATAATATACTCAAATCCGATAAGGGGGCATACGGAATTCTGAACGTTTACTCGTTCGCGATTTTCAAAGTACAGGCCCATAAGGACGTTAAAGACGTAAGCAGTATCAGTTCTGTCGTCGATTTGGTCATTCAACTCGGCGTGTGGGTCATCTTCCTCTTTGTTTACGCCCTTCTCGTCTTCGCGCTCGTCTTCGCGCTCTTTACCCGTGCCGTGTACCTGTGGCTCATCGCCATATTCTCGCCCCTGTTCGGACTGTTCTATTTTTTTGACGGACATGGGGGTGAGGCGACAAAGGATTTGGAAAAGAAGCTCGGATTTAAGACGTTCATCGGGCTTGCGATGGTGCCAGTCTACGTTTCCGCGGCGCTTGCGTTCGGCCTTTTGTTCCTATTCAAGGTTTCTACGACCTCGTTAAACCCGCAGGCGAGCTCGTTTTTTCAGCCGGGGTCGGTAACGGCACCCGATGGAAAGACCGCAAAATTCGTCATGGGCTGAGACGGGAAGGAAGTGAGCATGAACGTGACGGGAGTTCCCATCGGGCAGGTTGCGCAAGGGGCGACTTCGGCTACCGGAATGGCCGCCCAAGGCGCTGGTCTCGCCGCCTCCGCTATCGGAAAAATCATCGTCGACGTGCTCGCGCTCATCGTGCTTTGGATGGCCGTTATGGCGGCGTTGAAGTCGAACGAAATCACGAAGCAGGCGGTGGATCCTATCGCACAATTCGGCTCTTCCATCGGCGGACTCATCAAGGATCTTCCGAAGCACGTGCCGATTCCGTTGCCGGGTGGACATAGCGTAAGCGCGAAGGGGTTGCAGAACATGGGACAACAGATTAGCCAAACCATTTCCCAGCGTGCGCTTGGCGAGAGTACCGCTATAGGGCAGGCGATTGGCGGCAGCCTTGCGGATAAGATGGGGTTGAAGGAAAGCGCCTCTTCGAAGGTGCTCGGCGCTATAGAAAGGGCTGCGGCAGGAACGTATAACACCAGCAATGCTCAGCAGAATGCCGATCAGATGCGCAGAATCGTTCATGCCGCCGTGAATGAATGAGGTCAAACCCCCGAACAGGTCATGAAGGATCAGAATGCCCGCAAAAGACTTGCGGAACACATGGAGCGAATATTCAATCTGAAGGACAATCCCCACATCAAATCCATGAAGGAAGCCCCCGATGCGACGGCATTCGATTTTGCGTTTAAGCATCTTGCGGACAGTCCTGAAGGAAAGAAGGTCGGAGTTCATCTCATTGACAATAAGCCCGACGGAAATGAAGAAGGGCTTGTAGCCATTATGCAAGCGTGATATAAGGGGAAATCGGAACAACAGTCCGCTTCTCCTCAATCCGCCGCCCCCGCACCCGTGAGCGTGACGATTAGCGGAAATAATGTGACGGCCCCGAACGGTTCGACGCCTATCACCCTGGATATAGAACCATGAAAGAAGACCGAAGCGGAAGTTACGGAGATGTTGGAAGCTAACGGAATTTCAAAGAGCCAGCTTTCGCCAATCGTCGCGGCAATCAAAGAAAAGAACCCTAACTTCTTCAAGAGCAGTTAATCACAATAACCCCCGCCCACCCGCGGGGGTTTCTTTTTTCTCCGTTTTTTCTTTGATTCCCCACCACGCCGTATACTATTGTCCCGAGTAGCGCACTCCATATTTCCTCAGTTTCCGCATATGGACGCCTCACAATTTCAAGAAATTATCCAACGTCTCGGTCGCATGGAATCTTCCGCGGCAGATTTCCGTGGAGAAACCGCCCAATGCTTCGACCGAATCGAGACCGCGGCGGAAAACTTCCGCCAGGAGTCCGCCCAACGTTTCGACCGCGTCGAATCGAATCTGGAAAATTTCCACGAAGAATCTAACCAGCGTTTCGATAGAATCGAACGTTCCGCTGAAGGTTTCCGCGAAGAAACCAACCGGCGTTTTGACGGCGTCGAATCTTCTGCCAAGAATTTCCGGGAAGAAACAACCCAACGCTTCGACCGAATCGAGACCGCGGCGGAAAACTTCCGCCAGGAGTCCGGCCAACGCTTCGACCGAATGGAATCTTCCGCCGAAGATTTCCATAATGAAACCAATCGACGTTTTGATGGCATCGAATCCTCTGCCAAGAATTTCCGCGAAGAAACCGGCCAGCGTTTCGATAGAATCGAACGTTCCGCCGAGGGTTTCCGCGACGAAACGATCCAACGCTTCGACCGAATGGAATCTTCCGCCGAAGATTTCCGCAACGAAACCAATCGGCGTTTTGATGATGCCGAATCTTCTACGAAGAATCTTCGCGAAGAAACCGCCCAACGCTTCGACCGAATGGAATCGGTCGCGAACGACCGCTTCGATCGTCTCGAGTCGAATTTGAACGACTTTCGCGAAGAGGCGAGCCACCGTTTCGACGCGACCGACGCGTACGTTCGTGAGGCGTTCTCGCACATTTCCGGTCTGCTTTCGTTCGATCTTCGCCTCCGTGAGCTCGAAAAGCGGCAACCGCGCAAGAAGCATCCGGTGGGCGCGTAATCCCGACCCATGTCCGAACAGAACGCCCTTTTTCGTTTCCTCTCCGATCTCAAGGCCCGGAACCTCGCTTCGAACGTGCCGTCGGTTTCGGAGAGCACGGCCCGCTTCCTCTTCGAATCCGTTCGGAAGTCGGGCGCGACCCGGATTTTGGAACTCGGAACCGCCCACGGGTATTCTACCGTTTGGCTCGCCCTGGCCGCGACCGAAAACGCCGCCGAGGGGGGTGAAGCGCCCTCGGTAACGACCGTCGATTTCTCGAAGCCGTCGTTCGAAGCCGCGGTCGCGAACGTTCGGGAAGCGGGCTTTTCGAACGCCGTCGAACACGTTTTCGCCGACGCGCTCGAATACCTCCCCATGATTTCCGACCGCCGCTTCGGTTTCGTATTTCTCGATGCCGAAAAGCGTTCGACCGCCCGGTTGTTCGACCTCGCCTGGCCGCTTTTGGAACCCGGCGGAATCATGGTCGTCGACGACGTCGTGAAGTTCCGGGCGAAAATGGGGGACTTTTACGCACTTCTGGAATCGAAGGGAATTCCGTACGAAATCGAGATGACCGACGCCGACGACGGAGTGATGGCGATTCGGAAGTCCGCATAGGACTTTTTCTTCGTTTTTTCTTTGTTCCGGAATCTTTTCGACGTACTATGCGGCCATAGGGCGCACCAGTATTCTTTTCCTTCATACCATGAAAGACGAACGATTCCAGGAGGCGGTGCTCCAAAAATTGGGCAACATCGAAACGCAGGTCGGTGGGCTCGACTCCCGGGTGGGTGGCCTCGAAACGAAAGTGGACGGCCTCCGGACAACTATGGATAGGTTCGAAACGCGTATGGACGGCCTCGAAACGAAAGTGGACGGCCTTGGAAACCGCATGGACGGCTTCGAAACGAAAGTGGACGGCCTTGGAAACCGCATGGACGGCTTCGATTCGAACATGAAAAAACTTTCAACGTCCGTCGATCGGCTTCGGGAAGATTTCGACAGCCATCGTGAAGAGTCGAAAATGGAGCACGAGAATACCCGAAAACTGTTCGAACAAGCGTTCGACCGCCTTTCCGATACCATCGCCATAGACGCCCGGGTTCGGGAAATCGAACGCCGAATGCCGAACGTTCAGCGGGTTCGGGCATAGGAATCGTCGCCCGTCCCCGTTTTCGTGAATTGGAGAACGGCAGAACCCTTCGTAAGGATTCGAGCGAAAAAGGTGCGCCCATGCTTGCTTCCGTCGGATTTTCCCTATAATTCGCGGGTATTTCGCACTTTTTCGACATGATTGACCTCAAGATCCTTCGTTCCAACCCGGAAATCGTCGCCAAAGCCATCCGCGACAAATCGGCCAAGGTCGATCTCGACCTCGCTTTGAAGCTCGACGCCGAGCGGACCGCCCTCAAAACCCGGGTCGACGAGCTTCGTGCCGAACGCAACCGCATCGCCGACGCCATGAAGGGCGGAAAGCCCGACCCGGAACTCATCGCCAAGTCGAAGGCGCTCAAAGAAGAACTTTCCGGCCTCGAGGAACGCTTCGAAACCGTCGAAGGCGAATTCATGGCGCTCTACAAGAAGATCCCCAACATTCCCACCGCCGATACGCCCGTCGGGCTCTCCGAGGACGAGAACGTCGTCGTTCGAACGTGGGGCGAACCGACGAAATTCGCCTTCGAGCCGAAGAACCATGCGCAAATTGCCGAGAAGCGCGACTGGATCGACAAAGACCGCGCCGCGAACGTAGCCGGCGCCCGGTTCGCCTACCTGAAAGGCGAACTCGTCCGACTCCAGTTCGCGCTCGTGAATTTCGTTATGGATTCCCTGGGCGACGAGGCCGTCATCGCGTCGATCGTACGGGAGCACGGCCTGAACGTTTCCACGAAGCCGTTCACGCCGGTATTGCCGCCCTTCATGATCAAGACGGCGCCGTACGATGCCATGGACCGTCTCGAACCCCGCGAAGACCGGTATAAGATCGAGGGCGAAGATCTCTGGCTCCAAGGGTCGGCGGAACACGTGCTCGGCTCGATGCACGCGGGCGAAATCTTCGACGAAAAATCCATGCCGGTGCGCTATCTCGGGTACGCCACGAGCTTCCGCGGCGAGGCCGGAACCTACGGAAAAGACATGGAAGGCATCATCCGCATGCACCAGTTCGACAAGCTCGAAATGGAAAGCTTCTCCACGGCCGAAACGAGCCACGACGAACACCTGCTGTTTTCGGGAATCCAGGAATGGCTCATGCAGAAGCTCGAGATTCCCTACCAAAAGCTCCAAAAGTGCACGTTCGACATCGGAAAGCCCAACGCGAAGGGGTCCGACATCGAAGCGTGGCTTCCGGGGCAGGGGAAATACCGCGAAACCCACACCGCCGACTACATGACCGATTACCAGTCGCGCCGCCTCCAAACCCGCGTCCGTCGCGCCGACGGATCGCTCGAACTCGTCCATACGAACGATGCGACCGCCTTCGCTTGCGGCCGAGCCCTCGTCGCCATCATCGAGAACTACCAGAACGAAGACTGTACCGTCCGCGTTCCGAAGGTGCTCCAACCGTATCTGGGCGGACGGACGGAATTGTAATCCGTCCCCGTACGCCCCCGGACCTCGGTTTTTTTTGGATTGACTCCATGAAAAATATGGAATAGCATGCTCGGGTATTCGTAGTAATACCTTTTCCGAATATGTCCAATAGCCGTATTTCCATTTTAATGGCCGCCGTCGTTCATGCGGCCATTTTTTCGATTCCGACGCATGCCGCTGCGCCAGTTACGATTTCGGACGTGCCCGTATTCGGACCTAACGGGGTTGATCAGTACGGCCTCACGGCCAAAGATTGGGAGGAAATCGGACGACGTACCGGATCCGCCGGAGCTGCCGAATGGTTCAACGAACGGATTCGGCAGGTCAGTCGGCACGCGTCGTCGAATCCGGATATCGGATCGCTAGATGTCCGACAGCTCCTCGCGCTCTCCGAATTGTCGACCCAGAGCGATCTGAACGGGTGAACGAATCCGGGGATAACTCCGGATATGGTCAACGCCGTCAAAACGCTCGGGAACCTCGAGGGTGTTCACGTGTACGACGTGACTGAAAGTCTTCCTTTCGAGCGTATGCGGGAGGGCGCGTACTCCGTCCAATCGAATGCGGCGGAACCTACGTATTCCGATGGACAAGTGCTTTCCGCGTTACGGAAAATCGGAATGGAAAAACCCGAAAAGCTGGCGGTGGCGATCGTCAAGTTCCGCTCGGAAAATCCGGATGCCTCCCTTCCAGATGAACAGATAGCGCGCGTCCTCCTTGTCCAAAGGGGCGTTTCGGATCCGCAAGATTCGACCCTTCGCTATATTACGAGACAAGTTTCCGCCATATTGTCGGACGCCGCCGAAAAGGCGGGAATGCTTCCGTGAACCCCTTTCTCGTTTTCGAATTTCCCGGCCGCGCCTTTGTGAACTTCTTCTCAACAGGCTGCCGTATCGAACCAAACGTCCCGGTTCAATTCCGCCGGGGTCAACGTCGCCGCGGTCGAAGCCGCCCTCGCGGACGCGGGTACCGAATCCAACGGCCTCACCCTCTACCGGGACGACGTCGACAGCCACAAGTGGATGTCCGAGAACGTGTCCGACCCCGTCCTCAGGGAACAGCTCGGAACCGCCCTCCCGCTCTCGCGAGAATCGATCCTCGGCATCCTTTCTTCGGATGATCCGAAGGCCGAAATTGCCGGAATCTACCGGTCCATGGGAACGTATTCCACCGTCGAACCGCTCGGAGACAAGGGTGCCGTCGTACTCTCGGTTCGCGATTCCGAAGGGAACGTCTTGGATAACCGTACCTATTTTCCGCCATCCTCCTGAGGACATGCGTGGAACGCTTCCGACGCCGCGGGAGTTCGTGAATTTCTCGGAATATACGGCGTTCGAACTCCTTCCGACTTGGATTTTTCAAGGGCGACCGTCCTTGCGAAGTTCGACCAGAATCCCCCGAAGGGGACCTTTATCCAATCGCCTTCGGCCCAGTATGCCCAGTATGGCCTTACCGTCGACCCCCTTACCGGAAAAGTCGTCGGCGGGGGCAGCACCTCTGCGATAGACTATTACAACAAGTACGGGAAGCTTCCACCGCCGGAATTCGTTTGGGCCAGTCCAAACGAATCCCAAGCCCAAACCGGAAGTACCGTTCCTGCCTCGCGCCCTGTGGCGTTCAATTCCGCCGGGGTCAACGTCGCCGCGGTCGAAGCCGCCCTCGCGGACGCGGGTACCGAATCCAACGGCCTCACCCTCTACCGGGACGACGTCGACAGCCACAAGTGGATGTCCGAGAACGTGTCCGACCCCGTCCTCAGGGAACAGCTCGGAACCGCCCTCCCGCTCTCGCGAGAATCGATCCTCGGCATCCTTTCTTCGGATGATCCGAAGGCCGAAATTGCCGGAATCTACCGGTCCATGGGCACGTACTCCACCGTCGAACCGGATGGGAAATCCGGCGGAAGGATCGTGTCGATCCGCGATTCCGAAGGGAACGTGCTTTCGAACGTCGTGATTGCTTCGGACGGATGGAACGCTTCCCGTTCCCAGGAAATTTTCGACAAGCTTTCCTTTTACGGCGTCAGTATCCCGGATGGCCTGAAGCTTTCAGGTCTTTCTTCCCTCGATCGGCTCGACCAGAATCCCCCGAAGGGGACCTTCATCCAATCGCCTTCGGCCCAGTATGCCCAGTACGGCCTTACCGTCGACCCCCTTACCGGAAAAGTCGTCGGCGGGGGCAGCACCTCCGCGATAGACTATTACAACAAGTACGGGAATCTTCCACCGCCGGAATTCGTTTGGGCCGGCGATAACGGTACGCACAGCAACGTCGTACAGACCGGCGGAAACCATCCGCTCACCGTGGCCGGAACTTCGGTCGCGCCCACTTCTTCATCGAAATCTTACTCCGACGAAGAGGCTGATTCGTACGTACGTTCCGAAGGAATCGGGAATGCGGCGAGAATGGACTCGAACGAACTGAAGGCCGCGTTCGACCGAATCGCCGATACGGTCATCCGTCTTCGCGCACGGGGCGAGAACGTTCCGTCCGAACAAGTCGCGAAGGCCCTATTGAACGCCATTCCGGCCTCGCATCGCGAGAAATACGCCGCCTCCATTACCCCCCAATCGGTGGAAAAGTACGTGAACGCGCGAATGGAGTCGGCACCCCGGACAACCGTTCCGGAAACGTCCGTCCGCCCGAACGGACAAACCCCCGTTCCTACTCCCGTTCGATCGGAAACCCCCACGGTCCGGACAAGCGTCGATAGCGCGTGCATCTCCGGAATTTGCGGAATCAATGCCGGAATCGTCCGACAACTGAACGAAGCGCTCAGGAACGAAGGGGGAACGTATTCCCGAACGTCCGTTGCCAATCTCATCTCCATTCAGGAAGGCCTGGACTCCTTCGTATCCATGAATCTTAAAAATCCTGCGAAAATCGTCGAATTCGCCCGGAACAATAACGTCTCGGCTTCCCAGCTTGCCGCGGCGTATTCGAATCACGCATGACAACGGGTAACCGAGCAGCAAATTCAGAGGTACGTCACGAATACGCTCTGACAGGAGGCTCTCGGAACCATCCGGGATACCGTCAGCGCGACGTCGGCCGCATGAGGCGTCCCCG
>CAZINU010000013.1:0-24319 GCA_964540725.1 uncultured Candidatus Peribacteria bacterium | reverse complement strand
TTCCGGTCTCAGGATCGGAAACCCGCACCGAAGTAGCTCCGCCCGAAGGAAACCGGGCGGCGGCGTCGGGAGTGGCGAGAGCGGTGTCCAATCTGGCATATTCCGCCCGCAACAGGGCCTCCAGGCGCTCCTCCACGGGAACGGGCGCGTCGAGTACCGCCACGGCGGAATCGGCAACGGATTTTGCCAACGGTTTCGCGCTCCCCCCGGTTTGGGGCGGAACCGAAAGTCCACGTTCGTACGCGTCGACGATTCGCCGGGCATCGTCGAGCTTTGCCGGAGGAAATTTCCGCGAAAGTTCCAAGGCGATCTGCGTTCCGTTCAATCGCGCTTGCGAGTCGAGGACATCGAACGCGGCACCGTAATCTTTCAGGAATTGTTTGGCAACCTCAACCTCCGGAGGAAACTCTCGTCCGGAATTCGGAGTACTGCCTACGTTCGTGTCCATATGGTTTCGGATAATGATTTTCGTAATATTATCAGAACTCGTATGTATTTGTCAAACCCCTCCGTTCCTTTCGGTTTGCGGACATTCGCAAGAACGGTATACTCGGCCGAACTTTCCGCCGCATGCTCGCAAAAATCTTCTACTTCCTCTTCTTCACCCCCCTCGGAATCGCCGTTCTCCGATACCGGAAACGGGTCTACGAATGGACGGGACAATGGTACTGGGCGGAAAAATACCTCGGGCGCGGCGGAACGATCGTCGCCATCACCCTTCTCTGAATGGGGCTCGTCTTCTTCGGGGTCGCCTACCCGCTCGGAGCGTTCGACCATCTGAAAGGAACGGGCGTCATAGGGGCGCCGCCGCCTGGCCAATCCGGCCAAACGGACGACTCGGACAACGCTCCCGATACCGAAAATTCCTCATCTTCCCGATAGTCATGTCCCCATCCGCCGCCCTCCGATTCGCGATTCTCGTTCCGGTTTTCCTTCTTCTTCCCGTCTTTCCGACATCCGCCGCCGAACCGACGCCGTCCCAGGTAATCGTAATTTCCGCCGCGAACGACCCGGAAATCCCCGAAGCCATTCGGAAATATTCCGAGAAAAACCGGGCGGAAGTCCTCAGCACGAAGGAGTTTCTCACCGTCGTCTTTTCGATTATCGGCGAACTGGAGAACGTTCCGAAATCGAGCGGATACCTCAAGCTCAAATTTCGAAACGCGTTTCCGGGAACGACGCTGTATTCCGCGCTTCAGAAGGGCGTATATCTCGACCTCGTCGCGAACGAACCGAAAAGCCTGCCCCTCGCGAAAAAGGCGACCGAGGGCGATTTCGCCAAACTCGTCAGCCGCATGACGGGCGAAGAGGTGACGGTTCCGAATGCTAAAGAACCCCTCACCTACGGCGTGCTCCTCGATACGCTCGAAGATTTGTACCGGCCTCCCGAAAACGACGGCATCGATTCTTCGGAGGAATTCGGAATCCTCAACGACGCGTTCCGGAGACTCCGGAACGAATACGTCGACCCTTCCAAGGTGGAAAAGGCCGATCTCGTTCGCGGCGCGATCAAAGGGATGGCCGAAGCGACCGACGATCCGCACACCGTCTATTTCCCGCCCACCGAAAGCAAAGCCTTCGAAGACGGGCTCGCCGGCGAATTCGAAGGAATCGGCGCATACGTCGACATGAAGGCACCGGGGGTACTCACCATCGTCTCCCCCATCACGGGCTCCCCTGCCGAAAAGGCCGGACTCAAAGGCGGCGACGTCATAGAATCGGTAAACGGCTTCAAAATCGACGAAACGGTCTCACTCGAGGCCGCCGTCGCCAAAATCAAAGGTCCCGCGGGAACCGAAGCGAAACTCACCATCCTGCGCGACGGCGCGCGTCTCGAAATTTCCGTCACCCGCGCGAAAGTGGTCATCGAGTACGTGGAATACAAGATGCTCGAGAGCGGCATTCCCTACGTTCGCATCACCATGTTCGGAAACGGCACCCTCGCCTCTTTCGACAAGGCCGCGAAGTGGATTTCGACCGAACACGCGAATGCGGACAAACTCATTCTCGACCTTCGGAACAATCCCGGCGGAAGCCTTGAAGAAGTCGCTTCGGTACTTTCGTACTTCGTTCCGGCGGGAGAAAGCGTCGTAAAAATCCGGTACCGCGACACCCGCGGCGAGATTACGAGCGCCGGGTCGGCCTACCCGCTTTCTTCGAAAAAAACGGCCATTCTCGTAAACGGTGGGTCGGCGTCGGCGTCCGAAATTCTCGCCGGAACCATTCGCGACTACCTTACCGGCAGCGTCGTCGTCGGGGAAACGACCTTCGGAAAAGGCTCGGTGCAAAGCCTGTTCCCCTACTCCGACGGATCGAGCTTGAAGTACACCATCGCGAAGTGGTATACCGGAAGAACCGAGACCGGAATCGACGGCGTCGGCATCGTGCCCGACGTAAAAATCGAAGCGTCCACCGGCACGACGGCCGACGTTCAGTTGAAAAAGGCGGAAGACGTGCTCTTGGGGCGGTAGTTCGGACCGTTCTTAAAAAAGCGACCCCTGCGCCACGTCCGCCGGGGCGGCCGCTTCGCCCAAATATCGAAGCATGAGGCGGAGGTCCGACTTCGAGTCGAATCCGGAGATTTCGACGTCGTCGCCGGAATCCAAAAGCCCCCGAAGAAACGGTTCCATGCGAACGTCCTTCGCGCGGACTACGAAACATTCGGGAGACGACGAAAACGTAAGCGCGACGCCCGCGAATCTGCCGTGTTCGGAAAATGCCGCGAGCGATACGGCGCCTTCCGAGCGCGTCCGCGCGAGCAGGCGGTCGAGTTCCGGCGCGTCGGAAACGTTCACGGCCGGAATGCCGAGCGATTCGAACGTCTTCAGCGCGGATTCCTCCTTCGGAAGGAGCGATTTGAACGCGAGCTTCCGGAAAAACGCCTTCGCGGAATCGGTAAAGAAGTCGTCGGAGTGGAACTTGGCGGATTCGAGATCGAAGTCGATGGGAACGGCCGTATCGATGGTCGCGAGCTTCTTCGAAAGGAACGCGACGTCGCGGGAGGCTTCGAGGGTTTCGCGGATTTTTCCGGTCGTCTCGCCCACGCGTTCGTAGATGGATTCGAGCGAACCGAACTGCGTAATGAGGACTTCGGCCTTTTTCGGTCCGAAGCCCGGAATGCCCGGAATGTTATCGGAAGAATCCCCGACGATGGCCAGGTAATCGACCACGCGTTCCGGCGGAACGCCGAACTTCTCGATCGCCTCCTTTCTTCGGGCGGTGACGCGCTTCATCGTGTCGTACACCGCTACCCGTTCTCCGACGAACTGGTAGAGGTCCTTGTCGCCCGATACGACGTACGTGTCGTTTTCGGCATCTTCCCGAAGCCGGGTCACGAGCGTGCCGATGATGTCGTCGGCCTCGTATCCGCCCATGGACAGAACGGGAACGTTCAGCGCCTCGAACAATTCGAACAGCAATCCTTCCTGGGCGCGCAGATCGTCCGGCATCCGGTCGCGCGTCGCCTTGTATTCGGGGTAGAATTTTACCCGGAAATTCGGCTCCCGGCTATCCATGACGACCGCCAAATAGTCGGGCCGCTCGAATTCGGAAAACCCGGAGAGCATTTTCGCGAGGCCGAACACGGCGTTCACCGGCTGCCCCTCCGGACCGGTAAAAGCCGGAACCGCGTAGAACGCGCGGTAGAGGAGGTTGTAGCCGTCGAGAAGGAAGATTTTTTTCATGGAACGGGCGTTTTGATTTTCCGCTTCGTCGCTTCCGAAGGGGCGAACGGACAGCGCTATTTTCCGGTCGAGCCGAAGCCGCCGCGATCTGCCGCGGTCCACTCTTCTTCGACGACTTCGACGGTGGGGAGCGCGATGACGAGGCCTTGTCCGATCCGTTCTCCGGCGTTTACGGTCACTTCGCGATCCGCGATATAGGCGAACATGAGCTCGTCGTTCGGCCCCGAATAATCACGGTCGATAACGCCGATTTCGTTCGCGAGGCGGAGTCCGAAATTCTTGTACGTCGAAGATCTTGGAGCAACCAAGAGCCCGCATCCGTCCGGAATCTTCACCCGAAGCCCGGTCTTTACGAAATTCAGCCCCTCCTTGAGGGTAACGGTCTCGGGAACGGCGAAATCGAACGCGACGGCGCCGGACGTCTTGTATTCGGGAATGACGGCGTTCGGATGGATTTTGGAGAAAAGGATTTTCATAGGTACGGAATGTCGGAAATACGGACGTTCGGATGCTACCCATTTTCGAACGAAAAACAATTTGACTCCCGATAATTCCGCCTATAATACCCCGCGTTCCGACTTTCTCGGAGCTTCGGTCATAGACAGTAGGCAACACATAAGTCCTACCGAGACGAAGAACGCCAAAAATCGAACATAGGCTGCGGCCTTCGCATTCCGGATTCCGGTCCACGCTCGCCGTACTGGTCAGTACGTCTCGCTCAGGTCCTCATCCGTCAAGCGAATCCCTTGCCTCTCTTCGATTTTCATAAACCTGGCAGTTCGTGCGTCTCAAGCACGAATTTTTTGTTTCTTCCAACCGAACCCACTCCGCGGACGAAATTCCGCGCGTATCCCCTACCCTCCAATCCGCCATGGCCATCACCCGTGCCCGAAAAGAGGAGATCCTCGCCAAGCTCGAGACCCTCCTCAAGGATTCGACCTCCGTCGCCTTCACCTCGAACAAGGCCCTCACGGTCGAAGACATCAACGCCATCCGCAAGGACGTCCGCGCCCAGAACGGCTCGTTCCTCCTCGCCAAGAAGACCCTCATGCGCCTCGCGTTCAAGAACGCCCTCGGCGTAGACCTCGACATTTCCACCCTTCCGGGCCAGGTCGCCATCGTCATTTCCCAGGGCGATAAGATCGCCACCCTCGCCGCCGTCAACAAGCACGTCGCCGAACACAAGAAGGAACAGAAGATCGTCTTCGTCGGAGGATACATCGACGGCCGCATCATCGACGCGAAGGAAACCGCGAAGCTCGCCGGACTCCCCTCCCGCGAAGTGCTCCTCGCCAAGCTCCTCGGTTCGATGAAGGCTCCCGTCTCCGGACTCGCCCGCTTCCTCGACGCCGCCAAGAAGGAACTCGAAGGCAAGTCGCTCTCGAAGGTCGGCGATTTGAAGAAGGCCGACGCTCCGGCACCCGCTGCCGAAGCCCCCAAGGCCGAAGCCGCTCCGGCACCCGCTGCCGAACCGGCCGTAGCGGAAGCTCCGGTTGCCGACGCTCCGGCTGCCGAAGAAACCCCCGCCGCGTAATCGCGTTTTGCCGAGAAGGGCCCGAAGTCTTCGGACCCTTCCGCTAGAATCCGATTCTAGACCAACCACATTTATTCCCCTTTTTCATTCACTATGTCCGAAGTTACGCTCAGCGCCAACGCGCAGAAGGTTATGGACCTCGTCGAAGGCCTCACCATCGTAGAACTCGCCGATCTCGTTTCCGCTATGGAAGAGAAGTTCGGAGTCTCCGCCGCCGCTCCGGTCGGAGTCGTTATGGCCGCCGGTGCCGGTGCTGCCGAAGTCGAAGAAAAGTCCACCGTCAACGTCGTCATGACCTCCGCCGGCGCCGCCAAGATTGCCGTCATCAAGGTTATCCGCGAAGTTACCGGTCTCGGTCTCGCCGAAGCCAAGGCTATCGCCGACAACGGAGGCAACGTCAAGGAAAACGTCGAACGTGCCGATGCCGAAAAGATGAAGAAGCAGCTCGAAGAAGCCGGAGCCACCATCGAACTCAAGTAGCCCGATCCGTCCGACCGAAAAAACGCCCCGTCTGACGGGGCGTTTTTTCACGGATTCGCGAATGAGCGTTTCGGATTCGATATCCGACCTTCTAAAATTCTTTCAAATTCGCCACCACCTCCGCGAACGGGAGAAAAATATCCCGATACTTTCTGGCGCGTTCGAGCTTGGCCTTCGAACCTCCCGGACAAAGCACCGAGTCGGGACTCAGAAGGAAGTCTCGGAATTTTCCGGCTTCCTCGGGACCCGCAAGGAACAGCTCCGCAAGAAGTCGGGTGCGTCCGGATTCGTTCGCCGCCACCATTTCCGGCTTGTTCGGACGAGCCTGGATAAACCGTTGCGGATGCAGTCTCGAGGCGGTTCAATCGACGTACGCCGAAAAAAAGGATTGGAAACTTTTTTCCGTACTCCGCTGCCGGAGCCCCCGCACGACCGTTTCGACCTTCTGCGGATCGAGACCGAGCGCGAACGCATAGGTATTGAGCGTTTGGAAATCAAGACCGCTTTTTGCGGCCTCCGCCTGTTCGCAGATAATTTCGGCTTGGGTTTTCTTTTTCGGTCCGTACCGGCGCACGATGCTCATGATATCGTAATCGCTATCGTAATCCCCCTCCTGGGTACGGTAGACCGAATCGTCCATTTCTCCCGAAGTGGTCCGCGTACCCTTGCCGTAGTCGATAACATAGACTTTTCCGTCTTCGCCGAGCATGAGGTTGCGAACGTTCAGGTCCCGATGATAAAGCCCGGCGTTGTGGGATTTTTCCAAAAACGGACGAAGGACCTTGAAAATATGGGTGACGAGATCCGAGCCGAACACGGAAGTATGTTCGAGCGCTTCGTTTATGAAGAATTCAAGATACGGGAGCGTAATTCTTCCGAGCTTATCCCGAACTCGGGTATCGGGCCTCGGGAGCTCGCGTTCGACCGAAATCGGAAAAAAATGCTCGATCATGGCTTTTTCCGCTTCGGTGTCGTTTTGGTAGTGGACGGGAAACCGGCTTCTCGCTTGGTAAAATTGCTCGATCGGATTTCCGGCGGATGGCGCGTCGGGCAAATCGAGGCGTCCTTGCGGGTTCGCGACGGTTTCAAGAAGAAGGGTCCAGATCGTTTTTCCCGGGACGTACTGCATAAGGAAATACTCGTATTCCGAGTTCTCATCGGAGATTCGGGAGAGGATTTTCGGAACTTCGACGCCCGGGCACGTTTGGGCAATTTCCCACGCGGCCATCTGCAGTTCGCATTCGCGATCGACTCAAGCCGATCATCCGGAGCCCTCGAAACGCCTTTTGGCGATGACGTATTCCCCTTCGAAGGTTCGGACCCGGTAGATCGTTCCTTCCGACCCCTCGGTCAGGTAGTACTTATCCGAATGTTCCCGCAACTCTTTCAGAATGGTGTCGGAAACGATTTTCCGCGCTTTTTTTTCATCCGGATGCAAATTCTCGGCGATAGTTCACGACGCCGTAAGGAATTTTCGGTCAAACCCGATTATCATCTGAAGGGCGGCACCGAACGGATCTTCATGATTTTCCAGAAAAGACTCGAGATTCACCCAAACCGACCCGTTAACCATTTGGGCGGAAACGGGAGCGGGGGATTCGGTCCCGTCAACGATGCGTTCGATGTTCTTGGGAACGAGCTTTCAAAGCCGGTCGGATCATTCCCGATTCGACGTTCTGACGCCGGTCGGATCCTTCAGCGCCTTCGGTTTTCCGACAACGCCGGAAAGCGGGTCCTTCGGAACGCCCGCAAGCGCCTCGCTGATTCCCGGCGCAACCGTCGTGAATGCCATGATTTTCTTTCCGCTCATGTCGTTCGTAAAGAGACTTTCCATCGTTCTCGATTCGGCCTTGGTACCGATTTCGGAACATTCCCGACCATCATACCCATTTTCCGAGAAAAACGCAAAAAGCGGATGTCAAGCCGATGCGCCCTTCGGACTTTGGAGAATCGGAACACTTCGTGTATCATGGCGAAGCGGAAACGAATCCGTTATTCCATCCAGAAAAGCACCCGAAACCCCATGTTCAACAATTTCACCGAAGAATACAAGAAGCTCATGATCGATGCCGAAACGGACGTCAAGGCCGCCGGATACGCCGAAATCCTTCCGGAAGACGCGTTTTTTCAGGCGATCCGCATGAAAGACGGCCCCGTTGCCGAACTCTTCGCCAACTACGGCATCAACGAACGGATCGTCGCCGAAGTCTTCGCCAAAAAGCCGTTTTCCGAATACCGATCCGGAACCAGGGGCGAATATTCGGGACTTTCCCCGCGCATGAAGGAGCTGATCGTCTCGTCCGTAAAGACGGCCGCTTCGTTCGAAAAAAAGAAGGCCGGCATCGAGGATTTCCTCCTCGCGCTCTTGAAGAGCCAATCCGAACCGTGGATTTACCGGTTCTTCGATTTCGTCGGCATCAGTCCGAAAGATTTCGAAGGCAACCTCGTGGAATACGAAAAAAGCTTCTCCCGCCAGAAAGACCAGAACGGCAACCCCTTCGGCCCGCTCGACGGAATCCTGAACGCCCTCGAATCGGGCGGCGCGGCCGCCGGGACTCCGGGCGAAGGCGACGCCTCCAATCCGTTCGCGGCCAATAAGAAGCCCGAGGGCAAGAAAGAAGAAAGCCAAACGCCCGCGCTCGATTTCTTCGGGAACGACCTTACCGCCGAAGCCCGTGCCGGAAAGATCGACCCCATCGTGGGCCGCGATACCGAAATCGAGCGGCTCGTTTCGGTGCTGAACCGAAAAACGAAGAACAACCCCTGCCTCGTGGGCGAACCGGGCGTCGGAAAGACCGCGGTCGTCGAAGGGCTCGCGCGCCGCATCGGAGAAGGCAGCGTTCCGCTCGCCATGCGCGGAAAGCGCGTCGTATCGCTCGATCTGTCGGCTCTCGTCGCGGGTACCAAGTACCGCGGCGAATTCGAGGCCCGCATCAAGCAGATCATCGACGAAGCGAGCAAACTCGAAAACGAAATCATCCTCTTCATCGACGAAATCCACACCATCATCGGCGCGGGCTCCGGCGAAGGAACGCTCGACGCGGCGAACATCCTGAAGCCGGCCATGGGGCGCGGAAAGATCTGCGTCATCGGCGCGACGACCCTCGCCGAGTACCAGAAGTACGTCGAGAAAGACAGCGCGCTCGAACGCCGCTTTCAGAAAATCGAAGTCGAAGAGCCCGATTTGCCGACCGCGAAGTCCATCATCGGCGGGCTCGTTCCGGCGTTCGAAGAATTCCACAACCTCATTATCGACGAAGACGCCGTCTCCGACGCGGTCGAACTCTCCTCGCGCTACGTGACCGACCGGTATCTGCCGGACAAAGCCATCGACCTTATCGACGAAGCGTGCAGCGCCAAATCGATGAAGTACAATTTCGACGAGGACGAAATCAAGGGGGCGAAAGAGGAAATCGAGAAACTCCAGAAGGATATCGAGGGATTCGTCATCTCCCAACAATACCACAAGGCCATAAAGGCCAAGGAGAAGCAGGCCGAACTCGAAAAGAAGATCGCCGAAAAGAAGGCGAAGCGGACGATTCCCCGCGAAAAGCGCCTCCGAATTACCGGCGAAGACATCCGCAAGATCGTCCACCAGGTTACGGGCGTTCCGGTCGAAAACCTCCGTACCGAAGACGTTGAGAAAATCGTCTCGCTCGGAAACCGCCTGAAGGGGCGCATCATCGCGCAGAACGAGGCCGTCGAATCCATCGTTTCGGCCATCAAGCGTTCGCGCTCGGGCATCGCCAACCGCAACCGCCCGGTCGGATCCTTCCTTTTCCTCGGCC
This sequence comes from uncultured Candidatus Peribacteria bacterium, assembly GCA_964540725.1. Classification (GTDB taxonomy): domain Bacteria; phylum Patescibacteriota; class Gracilibacteria; order BD1-5; family UBA2023; genus JANJWP01. The sequence continues at coordinate 14,834 of CAZINU010000013.1, read as the reverse complement.
CGACCGGCGTCGGAAAGACCGAACTCGTGAAAGCGCTCGCCGAAGAATTCTACGGCGACCCCAAGGCCCTCGTAAAAATCGACATGAGCGAGTACGGCGAACGTTCGTCGGCTTCGAAGCTCATCGGAACGACCGCCGGATACGTCGGATACGAAGAAGGCGGCATGCTGACCGAAAAGGTTCGTCGGAAGCCGTATTCGGTCGTCCTTTTCGACGAAATCGAAAAGGGAAACTTCGACGTCTTCAATCTCCTCCTTCAGATTCTCGAGGACGGCAGCGTTACCGACGGAAAGGGGCGGAAGGTGAACTTCAAAAATACGATCGTCGTCATGACGTCGAACATCGGAAGCGAGGAATTCACTTCGAAGGCAACCCAAATCGGGTTCGACGTTTCGGAATCCGAGGAGGCGAAGATCGTCCGCGACTACGCGCAGATCCGCGACAAGATCGTCGACGGGCTCGACGAGTACTTCTCGCCGGAGTTCATCAACCGCATCGACAAGATCGTCGTCTTCAATCCCCTCGACAAGAAATCGCTCGCTTCCATCATCAAGCTCCAACTCGAAGAACTGAAGGAACGCCTCGTTCCGGCGGGAATCGATCTGGAATACGACGCGAAGACCGTCGCTCTCATCGGTAAGGAGACCTACAATCCGGAATTCGGCGCGCGACCGGTGCGGCGGTTCGTTCAGGATAAAATCGAGAACCCGATCGCCGACTTTTTGATTGCCTCGAAAAAACGTGGTACCATTCGCGTAGGAACGAAGAAGGGGGCGCTCGACTTTTCCTTCCCCTCCTAACGTCCGCACCCCGGAACGCCCTCGGCTTCGCGTCGAGACCGCCCCCGAAAAACGGACGTGCGCTCCGCGTCGGCGAACGTGCCGGCACCTTCCGTCCGAAGTCCCCTACCCCGAAACGAATGAACGTCCGAACCAGCCGAATCCTCCTTACGCTCGCTTTGGCGGGCGTTTCGGCGTTTCCGACCGCTTCGCTGGCCGAAGGCGGATTCATCGGCGAAGACCTCGGACTCGACCTGTACCGAAAGGTCGACGTCGGGATTGCGCAGATGCGGAACCAAAACCTGGAAAAGCGATTGAAGGGAAATGCCGCCAAGCTCAATTCGGCGAGCCGGGTGGGCACGAAGTATTGCCGGAATAAAGACGGTGCCGCGATTCCCTGCTTCGAACCGGGCCGCGACTTTACGGCGGCCGAACTCGCCGAAATCGAAGCCGGAGTCCTCGCGCCCATCTTCCGCCATCTCCGCCGGGACGCGGTACTGACGTCGGAAGGGGCCGAAGGGCTTTGAAGCCAGCTCGCGAAGTTTTCCCGGGAATCCCGGAGCGAATCGGCCAGCCAAGTCGCCGCCTACGGACGCATGGGCAACATGGGGCTCTTTGCCGACGGAAGCGTCGAGAATTCGAGCTACGACCTCATGAAGGACATGGAGACCCTCCATTCCGTCATCTTCGCGAAGAGCCTTCCGTACAACGGTCGGGAAAACCAGGCTGCCCGATCGGTCGCGAACTGGCTGAAGGCCCCGCCGGAATCGAGCCTGAACCTGGGTAACGACTCCTCCGGTACGTGGGACGAGGGGTCGCCATCCGCGGTTCCGACCGTTACCCAATCGGGTCTCCTCGATTCCATGGCCTGCTCTTCCGGCGACACCGTGGGCGGCATTGACGCCGCCCTTGCGGCGGACCTCGCGAACCAGCTCGGCTACGGACAGAATTCCGAATCTTTCGGAACTCCCGACGCGCTCTCGGGAGCGCTTTCATGGACGGGTTCGAACTGAAAAAACCGGGAAGCCGGCATTCGCGACACGTACGAATGCTCCCAATTCTTCTGTATTAAGACGAAGTTCCTCATGTACGATTCCCTTCTGCTTTGAGGCGGAAGGAATCCTTCGATCGAGAGCGTACTGGACCAGAATTTCAAAATCGCGAAGGAATTCGGCGGCTCGTCGTTCGTCCAAGCCCAGCATACGAACAATTTTTTCGAACTGCTCCTAAAAAGCCTGAACCTCCCGAAGCTCGCCCATTTGGGCGTCGTCGTCACGTCCCTTCCCCCGCCCATACTGAACCTGAACGCGGGCGACACTCCGCGAGGATCGACCCCGACGTCTTCCGAAGAAAAGGAATTCAAGGAAATGACGGCGGGAACCTTCCGGGACTACGGCATGGAATACGACAAGCAGAACGACCTCCAAACGAAGTGGCTTTCGGAACGCGTGCGGAACCTCGAATGACTCTCGAGCGACGTGCTGAACGACGATTTTCTCGACCCGGCTTCGAAACCGGAAGAAACCTACGTACAAGTAAAGCGCTCGACGTTCCAAACGGCCTACGCCGACTCGTTTTCGAGCGATTTGGAAGAACTTCGTGGCTTCACGCAAACGTTCATCGAGAACGTCGACAGCCTGAACGTGCTCTGCAAACGGTTCCGAGATATTCCCGTCGACCCCCATTAGCCCCATGCGATTCCCCGTGCCCGCACATCACCGTACGATCCGCTCCGCCGCCCGCTTCATCGCGCTCGCGGCGATTACGGTTTCGACGATGCCGTCGGACGCCTTCGCGGCCGGAGGTTCGTGCGAAATCAAGAACGCCCCGTCCGCGGAAGTGAAGGCGTACCTAAAGGGCGTGAACGAATTCGCCGGCGCCGTCCGGAAAAAAATTTCCGGCGCCCGTTGCGACGGAATGACGGACGCCGAAAATGGCGGCGCGACGGCCGATGTCGAATCGGGAGCCAACCGCGCGCTCGCGTCGGTCAACCGCGCGCTTACGGCGGAAAACGTCTTCACTTCGTTCCGTTTCACGGCCGACCTCATCCGTCGAACCGAACTCCCTCCCGCCATCCGACGGGACTATTCGGTTCTCTCGAGCCGGCAAAAAACGATCGACGCGCTCTTCGGACCGACGTTCGGAAATTGCGCGAACGAACTCGTGCTCGACGAGAATATCGCGGCGTTTTCTATGACGGACACGACGGGCGCGAAACTCGGGGACGTGCTCGAATCGTTCTTGCAAAACCACGTCAACGTCATGGAAGCGTACCGGGAGGCCGTCATCGGAAACCCGTCGACGGTTACGGACCTTCCGTTCGTTCCCGGCGGACGCGACGCGTTCGTGGCGGGATTAGAACGCGCGTACGGCCCTTCGGCCGTGGAAGTCTGCAACGCGTCCGATCCGAAAAGTTTTTACGCGACCGTTACCGAGGCGGTAAACCGAATCGGCAACCTCGGCGGGGGCATCGAACGCGGCATGCAGGACTGGAAGCATGCTTGGGGACTCATCAACGGGTCCGAGAAAATGTCCGCCGAGCGCGAGCGGTCGATGCTCCGGAGGGAACTCTCCCGACAGGGACTCTCTACGAGCCGGTCCGAACGCGCGCTCCGGAATTTCGACGAATACAACCAAGGAAACGGATGGCAGGGCATCCATTCGTCGGTCTCGGCGATCGGCGACACCGTCGCCCGAGCCGTCCATATCGCGAAGAGCCTCTACGTCGACGCGAAAAAAGCGCTCGAAGAATCGAAAACGTCGGACGAATACGTCGAACGCCTCCAGAACGTCCAAACGGTCCAAACGGACGTCGGGGCCGATATCGCGACGGAATACGAGCGGTATCTCGCCATCGTGGGAACCGAAAACGTCGCGTCGGACGAAAATCTCGGACAACTCATGGAAATGCACGCACTCGTAAGTAAGACGGTAAAATCCCTCGAACCGGCCGTACGTTCGTGTCAAGAAACGTGTAACGCCCAAGTAAGCGGGCTCGGAAACTGTCGGGGAGAGTAGCGCCCCGACCCGCCGGTTCTCGCCCCTCGCGCCGAAACCCCCGCCCATCCGATCGGGTTTTTATTGACTTTCCCTCTCCGAACGGTATTTTTTCCATGCTCGAACGATTGTCGACGGAAAGGAGGTTCAAAATGACAAAGAGCATGCAACGCACTCCCGTGCGCCCGTTCTCAAACAAAGAAGAGGAAGACGCCTTCATAGAAAAAGGGCTCCTCTGGCACTTGGAGCGGCACGGGGCCCGAAGTTTCACCTTCAAGTTCCTGAGACGGGAAGACGTTCCCGCTCCGGGCGTAAAAGGCATCGGCCTCCGCGAACTCCGGAGAGTCGGTGCTAAAACGCCCGAACAAATCGAGAAATACCTGCTTCAGGAATCGAACCGTGGCCGCCACCTCGGCAAAAAGGCCATCCGCCGAATTCTGAAAGGCGGGGCGGTACGATGAAGGAATTTCGTCACTCCGGGGGTTCGCCCCCGATCCCGTCCGACCAGGACGGGATTTTTCTTTTCCGAAAACCTGTCCGCCCCTCGGGAACGTTCCTTCCGGGAGTTCCTAGGAAAGCGGCTTCGGGAGGGCGTTCCCAAACCGTTCCACCACCTCCAGAATCTCCGAATCCGACTGTCGGCAACGGCCGCCGGAAGCCATCTTGTGTCCTCCTCCCCCGAATTCGGCCGCGAGGATCCGAACGTCGACCGCGTCGTTTTTCGAACGGAACGAAAGCCGTTTTTCGCCGTCGGCCATTTCCTTGCAAAGGAAAACGAAGTCGGCTTTTACCGACCGGACGTAGTCGTTCACGAATTCGTTTCAAAGCGCGTTCGGGTCGATGCCGTGACGTTCGAAGGCCGAATACGGAATGAAAGCGCCGATTCCCTTTCCATTCCAGACCGAAACGAGTCCGGAGAGGGTTTCGCCGTAGAGCCGGGCGTAGGAAAGCGGCGTCGACTGGTAGAGGTTCCGGATAAGTTTCATATAGTCGGCCCCCTTCGAAAGGAGTCGGGCGCTCCGCTCGAACGTGGCGGGGGTGGTGTTCGTATTCCGATAGCATCCCGTATCGTAGAGAATGCCCAAAAGGAGAAATTCGGCCATTTGGGCGGTCACGGCTTCCGATCCGCCGTCGTATTCGATGAATTCTGCCACCATGTCGCACGCGGCGGAATACGACGGATCCATCCAACATACGCTGCCGAAACACGAACCGTGGTGGTCGATGTTGACCATGGGAACCGAATCGAACAACGCCCGATTCTCCTCGTAGAGGCTTCCGAGCATCGAAAGATCGCCGGTATCGCAGACGATGACGAGGTCGAACGGCTCGTTCGGAACCTTCGTTTCGACCCAATCGGAAACGCCCAAAAATGCGTAGAGCGGCGAAACCGGTTTCGAATTGACGACCGTTACGCGCTTCCCCTTCGAAACGCCGTACGCTTTGAGCGCGAGCACGCACCCGAGCGCGTCGCCGTCGAGATTTTCGGCAGCCGTCAAAAGAATGCTGCGGGCCTCTCGGAACCGACGGGATATCTCAAGGATCGCTTCTTGATTTTTCATGGGTTCGCGCTATGGTGTGGCAACTAAAAAGATAGGCGATTCTAACCGAAGGAAAACCGATGTCAACGCGGAAAAAGAAGGGGGACTACGTCGTTCACGACAAGTACTTCCTCGAGGCGAAAAAGCTCGGATACCGGGCTCGGAGCGCCTTCAAGCTTTTGGAAATCCAGGAGCGTTTTTCGCTCGTGAAGCCGGGCATGCGCGTCTTCGATCTCGCAAGCGCTCCGGGAAGCTTCCTGCAGGTTCTCTCGCGCATCGTCGGCCCCGACGGCATCGTCGTCGGTATGGACATTCAGAAAATCGAACCGCTCGGAAAACAGAATATCCGGTTTTTCCAAGGCGACGTCTTCGATCGCGAGGGCGTGGCGAGGGCGACCGAGGAGACGTTCGGATGGTTCCGAACCCGAAAAAAGCGGGCGGAGTCGGGGAAATCGGCTTCGGGGCCAGACGGAACGACGGTGGACGCTTCGTTGCCGGAAGGTAGCGAATTTCGCCTCAAATCCGAGGAATCCGCGGAAGAATCGAGCGCCGCAAACGAGCCGTACTCATCGGTACGGCGAGAGCGGAGTGAGGATTCGGTCAAGGAGTCCGACGGATTTCGGGCGGAATTCGACGTCATGACCTCCGATATCGCCCCCGCCACGACCGGCATGACGGGCGTCGACCAGTACCGTTCGATCGAACTCAACCTCGCCATCCTCGATATCGCGGACACGTTTCTGAAAAAGGGCGGCAACCTTCTTTTGAAGGTCTTCGTCGGAGAAGACGTCGACGAACTCGTGGGGCCGGTCAAAGCCCGGTACTCGAAACTGCACCGCATCAAACCCCGCGCTTGCCGGGACCGAAGCTTCGAGGAATACTTCGTGTGCATGGGGAAAAAGTAGCCGCCCCCTTCCGAACGAAAGAAACCCCCTCCCGTTCCGGGAGGGGGTTTTCAAATCGCGGTGATACGGAGGGCTACTTCAGGAGTTCTTCGACGGCCTGTTCGAAGTTCTCGTACGGGTAGGCGCCTTCGATCGTCTTGTACTTTCCGGTTTCCACGTTGAAGATGACGGTTCCGGGGGTTCCCTTTACGCCGTACTTGTTTCCTTCGGTCGTGTTGGCGTCGTATTCGCCCATGGTTTCCTTGGCGTCGTAGCAGGAGGAGAACGCCTTCGCGTCGACCTTCAATTCCTTGGCGAGCCCCGGAATCGAATCGACCGGCATGACGGATTCCATCGTGGAACGTTCCATCATGGCGGCGTACATGGCGTTATACGCCTTGGCTCCGGCAATCTTTCCGACACAGAGGAGCGCGAGCGATTTCGGCTCGGCACCCGGGTGCGGAACGGCCTTGAGCGGCTTGTGGGCGACCTTTACCTGCTCGGGATATTTTTCGAGAAGCTTGGAAAGGACGGCGTCCTTCGCTTGGCGGATGCAGAACGGGCATTCCGGGTCGGTATATTCGACCGCGGCGATTTTGGCCGTCTCGGCGCCGTCGTAGTAGGCGGTCTTGGCGATTGCCTGGATTTCTTCCTGCGAAAGAACCTTCGAATCGGCGGAGCCGGTTTCGGTCGAACCCGAATCGGCGCCGGCCGGATTCTTCTTTTCGGCCTGTTCTACGAAACTGCGGATTTGTTCGATCTGGTCTTTCAACTGGAGCTGCTGGGCCTTGTTGAGGAGTTCGTACGTTTCCTTGTCGCCCACCTTCTGGTATTCGAGGTTCTTCATAGCCTCGATCGTCTTGTCGACGGTACGCTTGACGTTGACGTCGGTGATGACGGCCGTCGTTACGACCTGGGCAATGACGACGACGAGCATCGCCATCCAAATGGAGAGCGAAGAGGAGGAACCGGCCGAATTGACGGCTTCGTTCGATACTTCCTCGACGGCGAGGGCTTCTTCTTTCTTTTTCGTTCTCGGCATGGTATGCGCGTTTGGAAAATAAAGCGGGGAAAGGATATCCGGAAACGGCGGGATTGCAAGCGGGCGCGGTTTCTTCGAACTTACCGGCTTCCGCCCCCTCCCCCTCCTTCCGTTCTTCCCGATTCGGCGAGCGCCAACCGGTACGCGAGCATGCCGACCATCGCGGCGTTGTCCTGCGAGTACGCCTTCTTCGCGGGCGACACGAACGAATACCCTTCCCGTTCGGCGCGTTCGGAAATCTCTTTCCGAAGGAAGTCGTTCGCGCTTACGCCCCCGGCGAGAACGAGGTTCGGAATCCGGAGCGTTTCGGCCGCGAGAAAGAGTTTTCGGGTGAGAATCGATACGACCGTCCGTTCGAATTCGAAGGAAATTTCTTTCCGGTCGGAATCCGAGAGGCCGCCCGATTCCGCGATACGCCGGTCGATTTCCCGCTTCACGGCGGTCTTGAGGCCGGAGAAGGAAAAATCGAGGGAATCCCTCGAGAGCAGGACGACGGGAAAAATTCCGCGGTACGCCCCTTCGTATTCGGAGGCGAGTTTCGAAACGATCGGACCGCCGGGAAACCCGAGCCCCATGGCTTTCGCGACCTTGTCGAACGCCTCCCCCGCGGCGTCGTCGACGGTTTCCCCGAGCAATTCCCGCTCGAATTCGGATTTCCAGAGATAGAGTTCGTTGTGTCCGCCCGAAACGGTGAGGCACACGTTCGGAAACCGGATTTCCGACGCGTCGCGACCGAGGAAGTTCGCGAACATGTGGGCCTGGATATGGTCGATCCATACGAGCGGTTTCCCCAGGGCGTGCGCGAGGGTCTTCGCGACGGTTTTTCCGACGAGGAGGGACGGGACGAGGCCGGGTTCGGCGGTACACGCGATGCGGTCGACATCGGAAAGTGGAATTCCGGCGGACCCGAGTGCCTCGCGAAGGACGTCGATCGCGTTTCCGGCATGCAGGCGCGCCGCGACTTCGGGAACGACCCCGCCCGTTTCGGTATGTTCGGCAATTTGCGAACGCGTGACCATCGACAAAAGTTCCGAATCGCGGAAGACCGCGACGGACGTATCGTCGCACGAAGTTTCGAAGGCGAGGATGATCACGCTATTTTTCGATAACGAATTCGATCGCGTCGGGGTTCGACGACACCCGGGTCAACCAGAACGGCGAAAAGCGGAATTTGACCGAAGCGATGTTCGAATCGTTCAGAAGGATCGAGGTCGCCTCTTTCTCGGACGCGTTCACGATGAGATTCTTGAGCTTCTTCGTCAGATTGTTGGACGGGTCTTCGAAATTGTACGAAATCGCGGCGTCGAGTTCGCACGTCGCCTTCATGGAGAAGGTTCCCGACTGGTTGCGCACGAGCACGTTGGTTACCCGGAAAGAATCCTCGTTCACGCTGTGGAGTTTTTCGGTTCCGTACAGAAGGCTCTCGCGCAGGACTCCGGCCAAGTACGCGAGCGCCGCCCCCTTGTCGTACACGTGGGCGGACGCTTTCGCCGTCCCGGAAACCGTCACTTCCGACGTGCGCGCCCCCACGGCCATGCCGCTTCCGGCGGACGTTACCGGCTCGGAATACCGGATGACGTCGTCGGTAGGGATGATGTCGTACTGGCTGCCGGTTTCGGCATTCAACGCGCGCAAGCGCGATTTCAAACCTTCGAGCGCCTTCATTTTCAGCTTCTCGGCCACGATGGAGCGGAACTGTTCGAGCTCGGACTTCGTCAGGATTTTCACGGTCGGATTCTGTCCGTCGCGGAACGCTTCCTTCGTTCGGGCATAGATTTTGTCGCGATTGAATTTCAATCCCGGAATGGAGAGCACCACCCCCTCCGGAATATTGCCTCGAACGCCGATAATGTCGCCCTTGGCGTCGTACGCGTCGGCATAGGCCACCGTCTCGACCTGCCCGACGACCACCGAACCGGAAACGGTCTTCATGGGAGGAATCGTCACCCAGCCGGACGTTCGGAACACGAGCCCGTTTTCGGAAACGAGGCGGGTATTCGGACGGAAGACCTGTTCGTTCGGCAACTCGTTGAAGAGGTCGATTTTTCCCCGGGCGGAACGGACGGAACCGGTATCGTAGGTGGAAACGTTGAAAGTTTGCGAATACGAGGCCTCGTATTCGATCGGACGGACGGAGACGACGTTCTGCGTATCGAGGATGGTTTCTTCGCGCTTCTCGGAAAATACGATGTTCCGGGAGGTCGTTTTGACGGAAAGTTCCGGCGTTATGTACACGTACGTCCGCGAGACCGCGAAATAGAAGATGAACGCGAGGAGGGAGAGGGACACCGTCAGGCCGAGAACCAGGAGCGCGACGCCCGAGTCCTTCACGGCGGCGGCATTCTTGTATTTCTGAAGGCGTTTCTGTTTTTTGAATTTGAACGCGAGGTACGAGGCGGTCTTCCGAAATTCGTACGCCAGGTATTCGAAGAACGTGAAATTGTGCTTCAACAGGTTTTTCTCGGCGTACGCGGCTTCGAACTCGAGGTCGTCATTTTTGGAAAAAGTTCGAATCGACAACGACTCCGCCACTTTTTTCAGTCGGCGGTCGGAAGTGACGATTTGGAACTTCCGGTCCGGAAACCGGAACAAAAGGATCTTGAACGAGAGCGAATTGGAGAGCGTGGGGCACTCGTCCGCCTCGAGGGTAACGACCGTATCGGGGCACGCCGAAACCTTCTCGAAAATTTTCGGCAATACGTCGTCGCCGCGTATGTGGATACGGTTCCTACTCATACCGGTAAATGACGTAACGCAGAATCTTCGCTATCGGATCTTTCCGGAGGGAGGAGAACTCCTTCGCGCATACGGCGACGGCTTCGGCCGTCCGGTACGAAGGATCGGACGCTTCTTCGGACGGAAGTCCCGGGAGAATCGAGAACCGGCATCCGCCGCCCGGACCGAGACGTTCCGACAAAGCGTTTCGAAGGGATTCGGTCGCGGCGCCTCCGGAAAAGAAGAAATTCCTCGGACGGATGTCCGCCGCGATTTCCGTCAGCGCGACCCGGATTCCGTCGGCGAGGAGGTCGGAGAAATCCGAGAACGTTCCGGCATGTTCCGATGCGTACTTCTCGGGGTGCGAAAGCCGTTCTTCGATATCGAATCCGGAAAGCCCCTTCCCCTCGGAACGCAGCATTTCTTCGAGCGTCGAAAATCCGAAGTCGAGAGTGACGGCCCCGATGAGTTCGCTCCGGTGTTCGAGGGTAACGACCGTCTTCGAATACCCGAAATCGACGAACGCGTTCGAGTCGAAAGAATCCGGGGATTCGTCCAAAAGTTTCGGGAGCGCGACGGCCGCCGGAACGACGGAAACGAGTTTCATCGAAAGATCGCGGACGATGAGCGTGATCGCGGAAAACGTCGAGGACGGAACGAAGAAGTTCACGATGGTGAATTTGACGTTCTTCGCGGGAAACCCGACGGGGTTCGACACCTTCTTTCCGTCGAGGGTAATCGACGTGAGCGAGGTCGTAACGAGGCGAAGTTCGGTCTCGGAAAGGCCGAGACGCTCTTCGGCCTTCGCCTTAATGCGGTCGAGCGATTTTCCCTCGGTCGAAGCGATCATCCGGTCGACTTCTTCCATCGTGATGGGGTCGTCCGGCGATTCGCGGACGTAGTTCATGCCGACCGAATCGTAGAGGAGCGCGGAAGAACTGACGGACACGACGATTTCGGACGGAAGCGAATCGAGTCCTTCCGCGGCCTTGAGGATGGTTCGCCGAACGGTATCGGAAACGGACGCGAGATCGGCGATTTCCCCGCCTATCACGTTCTTTTTCGCCTGACGGGTGGAAGCCCGGCGGACGATTTCCACATCCCCTCCGCGAATGCGGCAAACGAGCGCTTTCACTCGGTAAGCGCCGATATCGACCGCGACGAAGGCGTCGTATTCGGTGAGGGATTGGAACTTGAAGCCCATGTTATACGCGCATTATTCCGCGAAGCTCCCGAATGCGGTCTTCCTTTCCGGCCTTTTTCAGAAATTCTTCGCCTTCCATGATTTGCGCGTCGGAAATGAGCGCGACGCCCAGGTCTTCCATGATGAGCGGATCTTCCGGAGAGAGGTTGAGCGCGCGTTTCAAAAGCATGATGCCCTTTTGGACGTTGCCGAGCACCGTGTGTCCCCAACCGAGGTTCCGAAGGATTTCCGGATTGTTCGGAAACAGGGAATTCGCCTTTTCCAAAAGCTCGACGCCCTCGGCGAACCGACCTTTGGAAAGGAGGATGTACCCCATGAGGTACGTTCCGGTAGCGCTCTCGGGATGGAGCTTCCGAGCGACCTCCATGGACGCTTCGGCCTTTTCCAAATCGCCTTCGTAGAGGGAGATGTCGGCCAGCTCCTCGTAGAGCCGGTAATCGTCCGCATGGGTCAGCAGGTACTTTTGCACCTGCCGCCTCGCCTCGTCGTACCGGCCCGCGTATTTGAGGGTTTCGATTTCGCCGATATGTCGAACGAGGGAGTCGGTCATGATTTCGAGGGTTATCGGACGAGAGGAAAAGACGTCCGAAATTCTATGCGAACGGGGGGGATTTTCAAGCGGGAATAGGAAAGAAAACACCATTGGGGACAACGGACAATATCGCCATCAGCACCATCGTCCATCGTAACCCCCCCCTCCGTTTTGAAGGGGGCTTACAAAATCAACACGACGCACTAGTATTTTGCGGAATAACACGGCTGGAAGAAATTGACGTTTTGCCAAGCACCGTTATTACATTGTCCTTGTATCTGTCCTCGTCCGGATGTATAGTTGTAATTATGGTATCCGGCGGTGGTTCCGTGAATCGTTGTCGGAATGCTGTACGAGCAAACTCCATCCGAAACGATTGTTGCGGCGCAAGAAGTTCCGCCGGCGACCGATCCGAGCTTGCAAGTACCATGGTATTTAATCCATACCCCGTTCGACGAACAGGTTCCGTAAATCGTTCCTTGATAGAAGGGACTGAGTGGCGTGGCCGCGAGGGAATATTCGCCACCCGGCAAATAATCCCCGTAATTCCATTGACACGATCATAAGGTGGCCGTCCCTCCGCAACACATCGCACGAGTGGGTGATGGTTTCGTTCCCGTGCAATACGAATCGAGAGCCGACGCACCGTCGCTTCTTTGGCAGTATACGCTTCGAGTTTGACTTCCGCGTTCGGTGGACGAGTTATAGGAACACGCCCCCCACGATCCCGTATACCAACTGTACGTATAACACGCCGCGACGCTGCAACTCGAATTCGTATAACTACCGCCGAGGCTGCCGTCGTTGCACCACCGGTCTTGACTCGTGCAGCTCGATCCGCAGGCGACGCTCGACGAGGCCCAAGCCGTAATTTTATTATTATGGTTGACGGTACCGCCCCAAGGAATGGAACAGCTCCGGTAGTTCTGGATACAGTTCTGGTTCGCGTACGAGCCGTCGAGGGTGCCGTTGTTGCACGTGCGGGTTTGGGACGCGCACATCGTTGGCGAGGTGGCGGAAGACGCGTTCCATGCCGGCGTCGTCCCGCCGTGCGCGAGGGTGCCGCCCCACGGGAGGGTGCACGAAGCGCAGGATGCCGAGCACGACTGGTTGGAATACGAACCCCCGAGCGTTCCGTCGTTGCACGTACGAACCTGGCTCGTACAGGTCGATCCGCAGGCGACGCTCGATGCGGCGTAAGCCGTCGTCGTGCCGTTGTGCGCGATCGTGCCGCCCCAAGGAAGCGAACAGCTCCGGTAATTCTGGGTACAGTTCTGAATCGTGTACGAACCTCCGAGCGTGCCGTTGTTGCACGTACGGGTTTCCGATATGGAGGAACACGTGGTCGGCGAAGTAGCCGAGGAAGCCGAATACGCGGGGACGGATTGTCCGTGCACGAGGGTGCCGCCCCACGGAAGGGTACACGAAGCGCAGGCCGCAGCGGTACAGTTCTGGTTCGTATACGAGCCGGAAAGGATTCCGTTCGCGCACGTCCGGGTTTCGGAAACGCAGGGCGATCCGCAGGCGACCGAAGAAGCCTGGTACGCCGTGACGGACCCTCCGGCGGCGAGGGTTCCTCCCCACGGGAGGGCGCAGTCGCATCCGGGCGCCGTTCCGCTCAGGGCCGATCCGTACGCCGCGACGTTCCCGGCGGCGTCGCGGACCTTGATCTGCCCGGCGTCGAGGGTGCCCGACGTGGTAGCGTAATCCTTCGTATTTTCCGACTGCCAAGTACTGCCGCCGTCGAAACTGTACGCCTGGGAATGCAACGCCACGGCATCGGAAGCGGCGACGGTCACGCGGATGGTTCCGCACGCCGGCGAGGAGGCCGTGGCGGACGCGACGGACGGCGCGGTCTGGTCGGTACAGAGGGCCGTGGCGGCGTGCCAGGAGTAGTTCGCCGCGCATTTGAACCGGCATTCGGCGGAAGACGCCGTTTCGGAATACGCGGACGCCGAGGTCGGGAGCCACTCGGAACCGGCCCACGTCTGGGTTATGCCGGACGCCGTGTTCCATACGGCGTTCGCCGGAATGGACGAACACGTAGCGGGGCGGGTGTCAGCTTGGCACGCGCTTCCGTTCCACGTGTAGTTCGTCTGGCACGCGAAGGTGCAGACCCCCGCCGACGCCGCGTAATGCCAGGGTTGGAAGGCCGATTGGGACGTCGCGGTCGATACCGCGTTCGCGACCGGGGTCCCGGAACAGACGTCCGGGACGCAAACGTTCCCGGAACGGACGTACCCGGACTCGCACGCAATGAACGGGCCGGTCACGGCGGCGTTCGGGAAATCGAAGGCCCCGTCGAGGCAACGGACTTCCATAACCGTCGTTCCGGTACCGTGCGCGACCGGGTACGGCTTCGACGCGGAACCGCTCTGGGAATGCAGGACCGACGGGAAGGAATACCCGTCGTAGCTGGCGGGGGAACAGGGAATCTGTCCGGACGCCGCCGAAAGGAGGAAGTTCTTCACGGTCGCGCCGTCGCCTTCGACGGTCCCGTTTCCGAAAGCGGATCCCCCGAAATGGACGACGACGCCGGTGGAGGCGAGGAGGTCGAGGGTGCCGGTGGCGGTTTCCTGGATGGGCGTCCCGTCGGAATCGGTCACGACCCCGAGCGAATCGCCGTACACGTACGTTTCGTTCGAGGCGGCGCGCGCGGCCGGGGCCGGGGCGTACGCGGAGGCGGAAGCGGGGCGTCCGGCCTCGAGGACCGCCAGGAGCTGGGCCTTCGGGCGGGTCGTCGCGTTCCCGGGGGACATGGAGTAGGTGTAGTCCTTCCCGGTGGACGGGTCCCGCCCCTTCCCTACGAAGTCGGTTTCCCTCCGGAGCGCGTCGCCGAAGACGCCCTGGTATATCGTGAACGCGTTCCCGGCGGAGTCCAGCTGGATTTCCACCGAAGGGGTTTCCGGTTCCGGGTACCGGCCGTTGCGGACCTCGTATATGCGGATTCCGTCGAACGAGGTCTTCAGATCGGCCATGCGCGAGGCGTCGCGGGTCCAGGTGGCCGCGTCTTGGAACTGGAAGAACGCGATGGCCGCGAGGATGGCGAGGATCGTGACCACGACGACGAGTTCGACCAGCGTGAAGGCCGAGATTTTCCGACGGCGGGCGGAGCGGAGGATGCGGAGGATGCGGGAGGA
>CAZINU010000012.1:0-25509 GCA_964540725.1 uncultured Candidatus Peribacteria bacterium | reverse complement strand
CCGGATTTCCGGTTCGGACGCCGGGAAATCCGAAACGGAAAAACCGGGCCAAAGGCCCGGTTTTTTCATTCGTAAAGGCTTCTCGTGCGGCTAGCGGTGGCGGAATCCGCCACCCATTCCGCCGCCCTCCCATCCTCCGAATCCCTCGGAATTTCCGCGCATGCCGCCGTGCTGGCCTCCGCGCATGCCGCGTTTGCCCATTTTCGGGCCCACGGTTTGCATGGCTTCGGACATCCGGGCGTGCGTGGCGGCGGCCTTGGCGATTTCTTCTTCGTTCGGAAGGGCTACGCCCCTCGAACGGAGATACTCGCGCTCTTTCTTGGCCGCCTCTTCGCGAATCGCCTTCAACGCGGCGCGGTCGGCGTCGGTTTCTTCGAAATTCCTCCGGGCCTCGGCGACCGATCGCATGGTGGCGTGGGCGCTCGAAATATCCGCGTCGCTCGGGAGGGTGACGCCGCTGGCGGCGAGGGCTTCCCGAATCTTCGTCGGAACGGTCGCGCCGGATCCTCCGGCGTTCCGGAACATGCCCATTCCCGGGCGGACGGACGAATCGTCGGCGCCGAATCCGAATCCTCCGAATCCGGAGAAGGAGGGGGCGGCCAGGGCGATCGCCGGAACGGCGATTGCCGCCGATGCCGCGATCAACGTTTTCATGGGGGTTTTCATAGTGGTGAAAATAAGGAAGTAACGCGTCCGTTTTCGAACGTACCTCCGCGGAAGGTACGCCGACAGTATCGCTCCTGAACTTGAAGCGAACTTGAAAACCGTCGATTTTCCAATCGGTTCGACTTGGCAAACCCCCTCCGCGCGGATATCGTAGGGGCGTACTTCCTTTTTACGCCGCCCGCATGCGAGTTCTCGTCGTCGACGACCATCCGAAGCTCCGTTCCAACGTCCGGGCGTATTTGAAGCTCCGTTCGATCGAATCCGACGAAGCGTTCAACGGGGAGGAAGCGCTCGGAAAAGTCCGATCGTACCCGTATTCGGTCATCGTGCTCGATTTGAACATGCCCATCATGGGCGGTCGCCCGTTCCTCCGGACTCTCCGGGAATCCGGCGATTCGACGCCCGTTTTGGCGCTTACCTCCGACTCCCTCTTGGGCGACAAGGTCGAAGTGCTCGAAATGGGGGCCGACGACTACCTGACGAAACCCTTCGAAATGGAAGAACTCGTCGCCCGAATCCGCACGCTCGCGAGGCGTTCGGAAAAGCCGGTCGAAACGACGGTCGACCTCGGGTCCGGCATTACCCTCGACTCCGGCCGAATGCGGGTGGAGAAGGACGGTTCGCCGGTCGAACTTTCCGCGAAGGAATACGGCGTCGTCGAATTCCTCGCGAAGCACCGCGGCGTCCCAAAAAACAAGGGAGCCATTCTCGAGGCCGTCTGGGGCGAAACCGAAGAGTCGCTGTCGTTCGATTCGGTCACGCTCGAAGCCCACGTATCGTCCGTTCGGAGGAAGCTCGGAAAAGAATTCGTAAAAACCATCCGCAATGTCTGATACGTCATCGAATAACCTCCGGAACCCCTTTGCGCGGGCGGTTTCGGATTCTCCCGAAGTTCGGTTGGCCGTACGGATTTCCGCGGCCGTTCTCGCGATTCTCCTCGCGGCCGTCGCCCTCGCCTCGGTTTTCGCGTACCGTGCGGACGAAGACCGGAAGTTCCGCATATTCCAAAGCCGCGAGGCTGCCCTCCGCTCCCGTCCCGCCATGCTGGAAATTCTCGCGAACCCTCGAATGGACGTTTCGAATCGCATGGGCGAGCGACGGGGGCCGTTCTCGGAATTTCGGAATCTGGCCATCGTCTTTCCGGACGGAACCGTGGAATCAGGTGGAATGCTCGACGGGGCTTCATTGTCATCCGCGCTTTCGGGGCTCCCGCTCCGGGCCATCGAGTCCCGGACGGTGGGGGGCGAACGGTTCTCGTTTTACGCCTTTCCGTTCGGAAACGGACGGACGGTCGTGACGTACGAACCGTCGGCCCTCATCGAGGGGCCGAGGAAAGAAGCGCTCACGTCCCTGTTTTTGGGCGTCCTCGTCTTTTCCGTCCTCCTGTTCTTCGTTTCCCGGAAGATCGCCCGCGGCGTCATCCGTCCTATCGAAGAACTTGCCGACCGCGAACGTGCGTACGCCCGCCACATCGCCCACGAACTCAAAACCCCGCTCTCGGTCATCCGAAGCGAACTCGA
Organism: uncultured Candidatus Peribacteria bacterium; assembly: GCA_964540725.1. Lineage (GTDB taxonomy): Bacteria > Patescibacteriota > Gracilibacteria > BD1-5 > UBA2023 > JANJWP01. The sequence goes on along the minus strand of CAZINU010000012.1, from coordinate 23,323 downwards.
ACTTGCCCGCGCGATTCCGGCGGAAGGGGAGGGGAGGATCCTTTCGGCCCTCGAAGAGGCCGACGCCATGCGCGGGTGCGTGGACGACCTTCTGCTCCTCGCCGTCAGCGAAGGGGGGATTTCGAAGGAATCGCTCGATCTCGTGGCGGCGATTCGGGTCGAACTTGCGAAAAACGCCGAAAACGATACCGTTTCGTGGAAGATCGAAACGCCCGCCGAAGACGTTCGGATCGTCGCCGACCCGAGATTGGTCCGCACCTACCTTCGGAACGTCTTCGCCAACGTCCGTGCCCACGCCCTTCCCGGAACCCTCGCGGAAATCCGCGTTTCCGAATCGAGGCTCACCGTCGCCAACCGTTCCGGGAAACTCCCGAAGGAAGTGCTCGACCGTCCGTTCGACGCGTTCGTCGGCACTCCCGGAAAGGGCTCCGGAATCGGTCTTTCAATCGTAAAGCGGATTGCCGACCTGCACGGATGGAAGGTTTCTTTCTCGGAGCGCTCCGGGACCGTGGCGCTCGTAACCGAATTCGAACCGTAACCCCTTTTTCCCCATGCTCGCTTCCCTCATCGCGAAGTTCAATCTCCTTTCGGAACCCGCCTGCCGCGCCCTGAACGCCCACGCGGCGAAGATCGACGCCGCGTTGCTCGCGCTTTCCGCCGCCACGATCGCGTTCGCGTTCTTTCCGAATTCCGTGGCCCTTACCGGGTCCCTCGCGCTCAATCTCCTCTGGATCCTCCTTTTTCTTCCGATCCTGTCGAAGGTGTTCGCGGTTCGTCTCGCGACCGCGTGCATGCGCTTTCGGAAAACGCTCGGAATCCTCATGGGCATGCTCGCGACCGTCCATGCGGCCGCGTACTTCGTCAACTGGGGGTCGTTTTCGCCGCTCCGCTCCGGATTCTGGATTTACGAGGGAGTTCCGACGTTCCTGGCCTACGGCATGGTCGCCCTCGTCTTTACGGCGCTCCTGCTCGTGACTTCGAATGCCGTTTCCATGCGGATCATGGGCGGAAAGCGTTGGAAATTGCTTCACCGCACCGCCTATCTCATCGCCGTACTGACCGTCGCCCACGTTTCGATGCTCGAATGGGCGAAACACGGACATCCGGATATCCCCGGAATCGCGCTCCTCACGCTCTTCTGCGCCGGAAAGTGGGCAGAATGGACGGGTCGGAAGGTCGCGCCCGAGGTCTCGGGCGTCCGGGGGTAGTTTCTTTTCGGTACGGAAAAGGTTTTGCATTGAACGTTAAACCCGGTAGAGTCCCGCGGTATCCCCAAGATTCCGCCCGCCATGACGTCCGCCGAAGGCCGTTCGGAGAGCGCTGCGCCCGCCCCCGAAGAAAATGCCGTTCCGCCCGATAGCCCGGAGAGCATCCTCCAGCGGGTTTTGACGTCGATCTCGCATACGTACGGCCCCGACGCGTTCCACCCCGACGTCGTTTCCGTCGCGCGAGAGAAGATTCGGGATTTCGGACGCACGACGGACGTTGCCGAGGCGGTTTCGCACTACGTGGTGTCCATTTTGCAAATGCGTGAGAACGCGAATCTGCGGATTCGGCTTTCCCGCATGACCGAAGCGCTCGAGCATTTCGCTTTGAACGAGGAGTCCATGGCAATCGCTCCGGATGGCACGATCCTGGACGTGAACGATCAGTATCTCGAACTCTCCGGATACGCTCGGGAGGATCTCGTCGGAATGCCTTCCCGGATTATGAATTCGGGCGTTCATTCTAAAGAATTTTGGAATGAATTTTGGAAAACCCTTCTTGCGGGAAAACCGTGGGAGGGGTATATTTGCAATCGGAAAAAGAATGGGGAGCCGTTTTGGCTCCATACGGTCGTAAAACCCGTATTCGACAAATCCGGAAAGTTGCGTCATTATCTCGTCGTCCGACAAAGCGTTACCGAGGAAGAAGCCATCCGCCGACGATACTCCGATCTCGCTCTCCAACGGCTGCATCCGTTGACGAGATTGCCGACCCGGGCGCTTTTGGATTCTTTCCTCGAATCGCCCGGTGAAAAAGCGTTCGTCGCCATCCATGTCGAACGTCTGATAGAAATCAATAACGCCTATGGATACGAGGCGGGAAACGCCATGTTGGTGCACGTTGCGGAAATTCTCCGTACCGTCGCCGTGTCTGAGGGCGGTTCCGCGTACAAGCTGGATGGAGCGGACTTTTGTCTTGCTTTCGGCCGTGCGATCGACGGACAGGCTCTCGAGCGGATTCGTGCGAAATTGTACGACTCGGAGGGGGCGTACCTATGAAAGCGCATCCATCTTTCGTTTTCGATCGGCGCCGTCCTTTCCGAAGCTGACGGAACGATCGCTATGGCCAATGCTTCGCACGCGCTTCAGGCTTCCAAGGAAAACGGCGGCGAATGCGTCGTATTCGACGATCGCTTGAAAAGCGGAAAAGAATATCGGGAAGGAATCGAAATGAAAGCATTGGTGTGCGAGGCTCTCGACCGGAAGCTCGTCCGCCCTTACGTGCAGGAAATCGTTCAGAACGTTCCGACGCTCTCCGTCCGATTAAAAAAGTTCTGGTCAAAAATTGCCACCTCTTTCCGTTCCGATCATTCGGTCGCGAAAAAGGCCGTCACGTATGAGCGGCGTTTCGAAATGCTGGCGCGTCTGATCGATCCACGGGACGGCATTACGATTATTCCCCCAGGAAGATTCCTTTGGGCCGTGGAGGACCGGAAAAAAACGAAAGAACTGACCAGGGAAGTCATTGATCATGCGCTGTCGCTAATGCTGGAGCACCCCAAATACGCGTTTTCCATAAACCTTTCCCCGGAAGATGCCGTATCCCCGGTTACGGTCGAATTCGTTCGTTCCCGCATCGAATCGTATCGGGTAGACCCCGCCATGCTCATTTTCGAAATTTCGGAAAAGCTCAACCCCGCCCTATTCGATGCGGCCCTTTCGGTCGTTCGGGGTTTGAAAAACCTCGGTTGCAAGATTGCCATCGACGATTTCGGATCCGGATATTCGAATTACGAAATTCTTGGAAAAATAAAACCCGACTACCTGAAAATAGATCGGAGCTGCATCTCCGAAATCGACCGGGACGCACACAAGCGAAGTCTTGTGGCATCCATCGTCACGTACGCGCGGGCGAACGGAATCCTTATCGTCGCGGAGGGAATGGAGACCGAGGGCGAACAACGTGTCGTCATGGAACTTGGGGTCGATTACTCTCAAGGATTCCTCTTCTCCCGTCCGACCCCGACCGTTTCGTAACGGACGTGACGGGAGAACCGGTTTTGTTTTTTCGGACGTTCGGAATATACTCCCGTCCGCTTTTTCCGTTCCGTTCCATGTCCGCCAAGGCCTTCCGATTCTCTTCCGTCAATCTCGGGTGTTCCAAAAACCTGGTCGATCTCGAATTCGCCATCGGCGAAATTCTGAAATTTTCCGACCGGATTCCCATCGAGTACTTCGACGACCCCGAAGATCCGCGCGCCGAATACGTCCTCGTCAATACGTGCGGGTTCCTTTCGACCGCCCGCGAGGAATCGGAGGAAACCATGCGCCACTACGACGGGCTCGGAAAGAAGGTCGTGCTCATGGGGTGCTACGTTTCGGTTAAGGACGACGCCTTCCTTTCGTCTTTAAAGAATCTGTACGGCGTCTTGTCGTTCGTCGACTACGGAAATATCGAGCGCCTCCTGTTCGGGGAAAAACCGGTACTCGGAAAGCCCGGCATTACGAAATTGAAGGAAGCGCTCTCGAAAGCGAAGGAAGGGGCGCTTTCCGAGTATCTCGCGAAGGTGGGGGAGGGGAATCCCGCCGGAAAATCCGCCTTCGTATGGAGGGGCGACGAAGTTCGGGCGTACCTGCACGCGCCGTTCCGCTACGAATACCTGAAAATCGCCGAAGGGTGCGACAATTCGTGCACGTTCTGCATCATTCCGAAGATTCGGGGAAAGCAGAAATCCCGCAGCATCGACGATGTCGTGAAAGAAGCCCGCTCGATGCTCGAAAACGGCATCCGCGAAATCGAAATCATCTCGCAGGATACGACCCGGTACGGGGCCGACTTTTCGGAAGACGGCGAATCGAAGCTCTTGGAACTCTTCGAGGCTATCGACGCCATCCCCGGAGATTTCCGCTTCCGCGCTTTCTACCTGTACCCCGATACGCTCACGCTCTCGCACCTCGACCGGCTCGCGAAGTTGAAGAAATTCCTTCCGTACTTCGACATTCCGTTCCAGCACTCGCACCCGGCGATTCTGAAAACGATGGGGCGGTTCTATGACCGCGCCCATATCGAAGGGCTCATTGCCGCCATCCGTGAAAAATTCCCCGGTTCGTTCATCCGCACGAGCTTCATCGTCGGGTTTCCCGGGGAAGGGGAGGCGGAATTCGCCGATTTGCTCGACTTCGTCAAAAAGCACCGGTTCGAAAGCGTGGGACTCTTCCAGTACCACGACGAACCGCTCGCCGCAAGTTCGAAATTACCGGGAAAAGTGCCCGAATCTCTGGCCCGCAAGCGCGTCGATGTCGTTGCCCGCGCCGCCATGAAGGCCTACGACGAACTTGCCCGGCTCGATCGGGGGAAGGAGTTCGACGGCTACGTGATGGACGTTACCGACGATACGCTCGTCGTCCGTCGCGAAATCCGCGCCCCGGAAATCGACGACTACGAAGAAGTTCCGTTCGATTCGCTCGTTTCGGCCGATTCCGAAGAGGTCGGTATCGGTTCCTTCGTGCGCTTCCGCGCGTAGTACGCGAGGTTCAGGTCTTCGGCGAGCGATACCACCGCTTTCAGCTCCAGATAGAATCGTACGATCGATTCGTCCACGCCCTTCGCGCCGCCGAATTTTGAAAATTCCATCGTTCCGCCCGATTTCATAAGGTCGACAACCATGCGGAACCCGGTTTCCAGGAACGCGAATTCGATATTTCGCTTGCCGGCGTCCTCTTCTACGAACTTCGCCAGACGCTCCATGAACGACGGCGTGAGGAGTTTTCGCGCTTCCACTTCGTCCCCGAAAACGTCGAAGCGTTTTTCGAACTCCGGAGACTCGAGCCGTACGTATCCTTTCGACCGGCGACCGAGCGCGTGGAATCCCCAGGCGACAATCGCGAGGCTGAGGACGACCCAGGCGAGCGGTTCGTTCGAAACGGTTTCGAGGATGGGACGGATTTGTTCGAATGAAAAAAATTGCCCGATTACCAGAATCGAGATAAATGGGACGAGGAACCGGCCGAGGCGATTCGCGATATCTTTCCCGTTTCGAAAGACTCGAACCGTTTGTTCGATGGGGAATTTGGATTCCTCGAATCGGACATCGAACAGATAGGCCCGGTTGTTCGTTACCCATTGTTCGCCCTTTTTCGTCTTATGGCGCTTTTGCGTTTCGAACTCCATGCCGGTGACGAAGAATGGCCCGGGTCATTCGAAACGGTACGAAACGCTGTCTTCGCTTTTGCTGACGCGGTCGTATTCCGAGAGGAGCCCGAGCGAAACGAATTCGTCCGTATTGCCCTTGAAAAGGGCAGGCGTAGGGGAATACGAAAACGTTTTGGAAACCGCTTTCGCAAGCGGTTCGAATATGGACGACTTTTCCGGCGCGGACACGGAAAACGCCAGCGCCGTGAGAGCGTAAACGAGTCCGCCTCCGGCTCCGGAAGCGGCAAGGGCAAAGAGCGCGGCCCCGGGATCGTCTCCGAATGCCGGAAACGCGAACGCGGCAATGGCGACGAACGTCGCGAGTCCGAGGGCTTTCGACCAACGCGCGGCTTTTTCCGCCGAATCTTTCAACCGAAGCAGTACGGCCGAAATTTCCGGCGAACCGAAGTGCGCTTCGAGCTTCCTCGCGTCTTCCGCGTCGAAACGCGGGTATTTTCCGACGAATGCGCGGAATTCGGATACCATGGGAAAATCGGAAACGGGGAACGGCTATTTGAAGAGTTCCTTCGCGTTCGGAGCAACCTTCGCCTCGGTGGCGGATTCGAACATGGCGTACTCCGGAATCGACATCATTCCCGCGACGACGTTCGATGGGAAAGTCTCTTTCAAGTCGAGGAGGGATTTGACCGCCGAGTTGTACGCGCGTCGGGCGGCTTGGATCGAGTTTTCGATTTCGCTCCATTCGTTCTGAAGATTGAGGAACGAACCGTCGGCCTTCAGGTTGGGGTAGTTTTCAGCGACCGCGAAGAGCGATCCGAGTCCCATTCCGAGCTTGGCTTCGCCCTGGAGCCGGGCGGCGTCGAAAGCGTGCGCACCCTCCATGAGCCCCTTCCGCATTTCGGTAACCGCCGAAAGCGTCGTTTTTTCGTGTTCGGCGTACTTCTTGACGACTTCGACCAAGTTCGGGATGAGGTCGTAGCGGTTTTGGAACATCGCCTCGATGGCGCCGGATGCCTCTTTGACCGCGTTCTTCGCGCGGACGACCGAGTTGTAAAGGAAAATGGCGTACAGGGCGAAGAAACCGCCGACCGCCAAAAGTACGAGGGAAGCGTCCATGGTGAAAACGTTGAAAAAATAAACGTTTTTAATCATATTGGAAAAAAGCGGTATACGCAAAAGAAATTCGGCGAACGCGCGTTTGGCAAATTCTTCGGAATGCGGTATACTCGCTCCCGATAGAACCTTTTAAGGAATCCGCCGGATGTTCCTCCGATCTTACGCCGTTCTCGCCATCGTCTCGATTTTCCCGGCCGCCCCCGGAGTCTTCGCGGCCGATTTCCCGTTTTCGGACGTTCCGGCTTCCGACCCGATCCGGTCCGACCTGCAGAAGCTCTACGAGCGCGGGGTTATCGACGTGCCCGAAGATGGGAAATTCCACCCCGAAGCCCTCATGGACCGCGACGAATTCACGGCCATCGCCATCGGGGTAGGATGCCGAAAGTGCCTGACGCCCAGCGTTTCGGACGTTCTGAAGTACCGTACGGCGCCGTTCGCGGATTTTCCCATGAAGAACCCGTACTTCTACTGCGTATCCTACGCGAAAGACCGGGGAATCGTCCAGGGGTATTCCGCCGCCGGCACCTCGGGGTATGCCTGCGAAGACGGCCGTGCTTGGGAGGACGTGCCGTTTTGTCCCGACAACCGGATTAGCCGAATCGAGGCCGCCGCGGTCCTTCTCCGCCAAGCCGGACTTTGGAACGACGTTCGGAACGCCGCTCCCGTAAGCCGGAGCGTCGAAATTTCGGACGTGAGCGACTATTGGTACGCCTACGCCAAAAAGGGCGTCGAGATCGGAATTCTCCGGACCGAATCGGGAAGCCTCCGACCGAACGAGCGCCTTTCGAAACGCGAGTTCGTCCGAATGGCTTCCGTGATTTTTTCCGTCAATCTCTGCGAAGTGAAGGGAATGGAAGGCGACGGGCTTTCCGCATCGGGAACCTCGGTCGGAAGCGCTTCGACGCCGTCTTCGTCTTCGACGGGTTCTTCCCGGGCGACGCGTTCCGGGGACGGTTCCGGAACGAATTCCGGAACCGGTTCCTTCTCGTCGATTTCGGCTTCTTCCGGGGCGGCGCCCGCCGTCGCGGCTTCCGTTCACCGATCCGGAACTTCCTGTAACGCGTCCGCTCCGGCTTCGTATGTCCCGCCGGGAGCCTCGTACGATTTTTCCGCGTCCCCGGTCATCCCCGGAGCTTCCTACCATTGGCAGTTTTTTCCGGTTTCGGGAACGGCGAATTTCGTCGCGGACGGAGCGTGCGTTTCGAACGTGGCGCTCGACGCCGGAGTTTGGATCGCCCGCGTGACCGTTTCCGATTCGAGCGGAAGAACCGCCGTTTCCTCCGTAACGGTGCCGTTCGGGGGCGTTTCCGGTTCCGGCATCCTTTCCGTTTCGGCGGAAGCGTCGCCGCTCGAAGCCGTCGTAGGGTCGCGCGTCGCCTTTTCCGGATCGGTTTCGGGCGGTACCGGTCCGTACGCGTACCGTTGGGATTTTTCGGACGGGACGGTTTCGACCGAACGGAATCTCCGCCACGCCTACGAGAATCCGGGGTCCCGGCTCGCGACCCTTACGGTAACGGATTCGAACGGCAACCGGGGTATCGCGACGCTTACGGTCTCCGTCTTGCCGAACGTCGATGCCGACGGCGACGGGGTATTGGGCGCGGACGACCGTTGCCCGTACGTCCGGGGTCCCGCGTCGAACGCCGGCTGTCCGAACGTCGAAACGTATTCCGGGCAGTCTTCCGGCGGAAGCCTTTTCTGAACCGGAGAGGCGGTCATTTCCATCGACTCGGTCGGAAACCAGTGCCTCCTTTTCGGAGCGTCCGCTTCCGGAGCGGTGTTCTGAGCGTCGGCGTGCCATTCCTGCCCCTGCGAATTCGTCCTCGATTTCAATGCTCCCGTCCGTCGTTGCGACATCGTATTCCCCGCAATCCTTTCTCCGGACAAATCCGAAATATACGGGCGCGGCGCGATTTACCAGATACCGAGGTAGGGGGGTTGCAAAAATCTCCCGAATGGGATAAAATCTCCGAAAGTTTTTCGAAAACCGATATGAACTACCTGATTCTCAAGAGCATCGTCGAAGCGACCATCCAGCATTTTTCTTGCCGGAATTGCTCTTCCGGCGTGACCGAAAAGGACGTGCACGTCCTTTGAACCGCCGGAAACGCGCTCAACCTCGAAATCCTCTGTCCGAAATGCCAAGCCAACGGGGTGGTGAAGGCCGAGGTCAACGTGCTTTCTCCGCACCAAGGAGGACCTTCCACCGGAAGCGCCGCCGCGTTCTTCGACCAGCTCAAGCAGAACGTATCTTCGGCCCCGGCCATTCGCGACGAAGACATCCTCGGTCTCCGCGAAGCGCTCAAGAAGTCCACGAGCGTCAATGATTTCCTTTCGTAGTCCAACATGGTAGTCCGCATACTTTGGGGGTTCGTACTGCTCGCGACCGCATACGTCGTCTCGGTTTTCGTTCTTCCCGAACAATCCGATAGATTGGCCGACACGCTCGGCGTTACCGAATTCAACCGAGTCCTTCGGGAATTGAAGGAGGGGTCGTCGGCGGACGTGCAACTTCCGAAATCTTTCCAAGATTTGAACCAGGGTTCGGGAATCGTTCAGGACGCCCGGCGCATCATTGGCCAAACCCAGAGCGGCATTGCCGAAACGAAAACCGTTATCGAAACCAAGATGGAGCAAGCCAAGAGGGTGGGGGAGTCCGTGGAAAAAACCGCCAAAGCCATTTCCGACCTGAAAGCCAACGTTTCCGAATTGACGAATTTCGCCACCGGTTCGTCTTCTGCCACCGGTTCGACCGCTTCGGGCGCGACTTCGACGGGCTCCGCCGCCTCCGGTTCGACCCAGACGCCGAAGAAGAATGCCCCGTCGTCCGCCAAGTCCGCCACGAACCCCTAGTTCCATGACGTTTTCCTCCCGCCGCATTCGAACCGAATCCGGCCGTACCGAACGGGGCGGCCGTTCTTTTTTCCGTCTCGTCCTCGTTGGGTTCGTCGTCTTCGGTACGCTCGCTTGGCACGTGTCGTCCCTTGGGGCGGTCACGGTTCCGCGCGGCACGTTCATCGTTACCAAGGGCGATTCCATGAACGCGCTGCCGAAGAAGTGGAAGCTCGACGTAGCCGATTGGCGCTTCAAGGCGTATGTCCGATTCTTCGCGCCGAAGATTGTAAATCTCCAGGTCGGAACCTACGAAATCCCCTCCGGCTCGACCGTGCGGAGCGTTTTCGAAAAAGTGCTCCCGTCGCCGAACGTGAAGGATTTGACCGTGACCTTCCTTCCCGGATGGACGCTTTTCGACATCGACGCCTACCTCGCGTCGCTCGGACTCGTTCCGGAAGGGGCCGTTCGAAATCTCGATCCCGCCACGTTCGACCGATTGTCCGAAACGTATCCGTTCCTAAAGGGGCGTTCGAGCATGGAAGGCTACGTGTATCCCGATACGTACCGAATCCGTCCGGATGCCGGGGTCGCTTCGATCCTCTCGAAGGCGCTCTCGAATTTCGATGCCAAGATCGCCTCGAAACACGCCGATTTGGGAAAAGATTTCTACTCCACGCTCATTCTCGCTTCCATTGTCGAAAAAGAAGAGCGCAACGCCAAGAATCGGCCCATCGTCGCGGGGGTGCTCGCGAAACGCCTGGACGAGGGAATACCGCTCGGTGCCGACGCGACCGTTTGCTACGCCTATTCGCTCGTTCGAAAGGATTGTACGCCCGCGTTCATCGCCGAACACATTCAAGAGAAGACCGAGTACAATACCCGAAATGCCAAGGGACTCCCGCCGACGCCCATCGCCAACCCGACGGCCGAAAGCTTCGAAGCGGCCCGATTTCCCGAAAAGAGCGAGTACTACTACTATCTGCACGACGACGAAGGGCAGATCCACTACGGACGGACGCTGGAAGACCATAACCGCAACAAGGCGCGGTACCTCGGGCGCTAGCCGCCGGCCTTTGAGTCCGGAAGGGGGCGGATGATCCCTTCTCCGGCGGACACGAAAAGAAAAAGCCCCCGGGAGGGGCTTTGTGGGGTTCCGAAACCATGGTTTCGGAACGGGGAACGTTTCGTCGGCTTCGGTTAGCCGTGGGCAAGATCGACCATACGCTGACGCTCCTCCTCGAGCTGGGCACGGCGACGGTCGTGGTTCCACGCGTCGATGGTCGAACGGATGGGGGCGGCGAGATGCTTCAGGGCACTGCGGACGAGGGTCGTCATGATGGCTTCCTTTCGACAGGGTATGTCTGGGTTTTTGGAACGGCCGTTCTGGCTGAACAAATTTTTTGTTCCCGAAACGCTCAGATTTCCGGGGTTCCGAGGGTACGGATTTTTCGCCGATTTCAAGGCATTTTTTAAAAAATCACTTGAAATTCGCGATTCTCGTATATACTTCGTACATATGAAGCATCCGAATATTCCTTATTTGTTCCCATGCTTACCGAAAAACAGCAGCGCGTACTCGACATCGTTTCGGCGTACATACGCAAGCACGGAATGTCTCCCACGCTCGAAGAAATCCAGCTCGAACTGGGGGTAAAGAGCAAACATTCGGTCGTCCAATTTCTCGAATATCTCGACCATAAGGGGTATATCTCGCGGGGAAGGGGATACCGCTCCATTCGCCTGGGAGAGCGCATCATGGCTTCGCAACTCGCCATTCCCATTCCGATTCTCGGAGTCGCCAATGCCGGTCGGCCGCTCGCGTTCGCCGAAGAATCCCATGAAGGGGCGGTGATGGTATCGAAAAACATCGTGACGGGCGACGAGAAAAAGTACTTCTGCGTCCGCATCCACGGCACGAGCATGAACCGCTTCCTGTTGAAAGGGAAGCCGCTCGCCGATGGGGCGGTCGCGCTCGTCGACGCTTCGAAGACCGTTCCGGACGATCCGAATTCCGCCTATCTCTGCATCGTCGACGGTGCGGCAACGTTGAAGAAGGTGAAACGTTCGGGGGAGTCGGTCTATCTCGTTCCCGAATCGGACGACCCCGTCCATTCGCCGCTCGTTCTCTCCGAGGAGGATTCCTTCATGGTAAACGGGAAAGTGATCGACGTGTTCGATTTCCGATAAGCGAAACGCCGACTTCTTCGTACTTCGAGTCCGGGCGAGCTCCGAATTCTCCCGAAGCGACCGACATGTCCGCCGAAACGGAAGTCGTCCATGGTATCGGAGCGCGGTCGGAATCTTGGAGGGCTTTCCGAAGGCTCGTGCCCGCGCACGGCCTCGGAACTTTCCGGGGCGGGGAAGTTTTCCCCAATCCATATCACTTAACATAATGTAAGTTATGTAATGCATTTGACAGGAAAAAGAACACGGATAGAATCGGTTTCGGAATTTCGCGGTTCGTGCGTTCCTGCCGTTGCGGGATCTTCGATACGTTCCGTTCGATAATTCCGATCTTCATCCGCGCCATGTCCGAAAATCTGTTTTCCCACATCGAATCGTTCGTTTCGTATTTGCGGATCAATCGTGCGGCGTCCGAACGGACGGTCGAACAGTATTCGTTCCATTTGTCCGAGCTTCTGAAGTTCGTCGACCCGGGCATTGTCGAATTCGAAGGCTCGCCCACCGATTTTCGATCGGTTTTTCTGGCGTCTCCGAAAACGGCCGAAAAAAAGGCCCGAAAAACGCGCGTTTCGACGTTTCTCCGTACCGAATGTCGTTTCGACGTAAAAAACCTCGATTTGCCCACTTTGGACGCGTTTCGGAATTTTCTCGTCGAAAAAGGCGTTTCGGTGCTGACGGCGAACGCCTATATGGTCTCGATTCGGTCGTTTTTCAAATTTCTCAAGAAGCGCGACGTCGAATGCCTCGACCCGACCCGAATCGAACTTTCCAAACGGCGTGACCGGCACGTGACGTTTTTGGAATCCGAAGAAATTCTCCGAATGTTCGAATCGGTCGACACGTCCGACCTTCGCGGCAAACGCGATTTAGCGATTCTCGAATGCATCTATTCCACGGGGCTCCGCATTTCCGAGCTGACAAGCCTCGACCGAACCCGCGTCAATCTCGAGACCCGGGAATTCGCCGTTCGCGGAAAGGGTGGGAAAATCCGGGTAGCCTACCTTACCGAGCCTGCCGCAAAACGGATTTCCGAATATCTGGAAGCCCGTTCCGACGCGTTTTCGCCCCTCTTCATACGGCATAATTTCGACCCGAAAAACCTCTTCGTGAAGCGGAAAAACGGAGAAACCGCTCCCCTATCGGATTCCGACGTCCGCCTCACTCGCAACTTCATTACGACCATGGTTTCGCGCCGGGCCATGGAAGCCGGAATCGTGAAGAACGTCTCGGCCCATACCCTCCGGCACTCGTTCGCCACTACGCTTCTCTCGGGCGGGGCCGATGTCCGCGCCATTCAGGAGCTTCTCGGGCACTCGTCGATTACGACGACCCAGGTCTATACGCACGTGACGAACCCGAGGCTGAAAGAGATTCATGGAAAGTACCATGGACGGTAGGCGCACGCGTCTCGTTTCAAAATAAAACCCCTCCAAAAGCTGATGAAGGGGAATGTCCGTATTTACTTGTCAACACTCCCGAAACACCCACCGCCCTCGACCTTCACGACGTCGAGGGCTTTCTCGTAGACGTCGTCGAACCCTTCCGATTTGGCGAATTCGCGGAGCCGGTTGACCGCGCGGAGGTACTTGAATCGAACGAGCGTTCCGAGCGCTTCGCGCCGGAAAGCTTTTCGGTACTTGGCGAGCGTCCGTCGAACGACGTCTTCGTTCGAACCCCCTCCGAGTCCCTTGTGGACGACGAAGGAATCGAGGACCGCGTGTTCGATTCCGGCCGTCCGAACGCGCTCGCCGTCGACCGAAAGGGTTTCCGAAAATTGTCGGAAAACCGGGTACGCGCTCTTTCGTCCGGTCTTTTCGCCCGTCTTCGCGGTTTTGAACACGATGCTATGGCGATCGGAGACGCGCACGGTCCCCGCCGTATTTGATGTGTAGACAATGAGTGTATCGGGAATAGAGAAATCCCGCATTCGGAGGGAGAGGGCTTTCGAACCGGCAACGATTCATTCCCCGGCTTTTGCGGTGATGAGCTTTTTGGCAATCTTCCAATACGCGTCTTCGATGAGGCGGATTTCCTCCATCGGGGTCGGCGATTTTCCCGAAACGACGGCGTACAGGCCGTTTCGAATTGGGAAAAGTACGTTCGCCGCCTTGAGCGCGTGAGCCAACTTATAGGCGGATCGGAGTCCGGAATCCCCCTTTCCTTCTCCCGGATCGATAAGGTCGCGAAGGTCGGAGATCGAGAGGATTTTTCCATAATTTCTCGACAATTTCCTCACAATTTTGTGAAAGTCTATATTTCAGAATTTCATTGGAATGAAGAGAAAAACACGCTCTACGAATAGTATTGTTTTTACTCTACGAATCAAGTATTTTTTTCTTGCGTAATTCCGTCGGTCCAGCTCGGAACAACGTCCCTGGCATTCGGTACCGGGGCATCGCGCCTTCGTTGAGGACGTTCGTTCGGCGTTCGTAAAAATCGGCCGGAAGCGCTTTTTTCCGGCCGGCCGGTTCGGGAAAATTTCGGACGAGTCCGGCTATTTTCGAATCTCCCGATACTCTTTTCCGTTCACGTAGTCGATTTCCGAAAGGGCGCTCCCCTCCCCTTCCGACCCGCCTGACCCGGTCGCTTCGATCGCGCTGTTTTTGAGTACCGCGCCTTCTACGAGCAGCGTCGAGGATTCGCTCGCGACCATGGAAACGGCGTTGATGGCCGTTTTGAAGTTTCCGTATACGATCGAGACGTTGTCGGCCCGGGCGAAGGTGAGTCCGAAGATGGCCGAAATCGCGGCGAAGAGCGTGAGGAATCCCGTCATTTGGAAGTTGCTATTGAGCGACATTTCCGGGAATTTCCGTTCCATAACCCGGCGCCCGAGGCGCGCGACCGCGATGCCGAGCATCGCGAGGAAGGTTCAGAGCGGGGCGATGAAGAACGCTGCCAAAATCGCGAAATAGACCCACCCGAATTGGAGCGTCCGAAGAAGGAGTCCGTACGCTCCGGTTTTCGAATGGGCCTCGAGGGCGACGAAAAACCGCATGAGCGTCTTGAACTCCTGATAGTTGTTCGCCGAATGGACGGTAATGAGGAACTTTACGAAATAGTACGTATCGGCCCGCTTATTGAACATGCCGGCAAGCCGTTCGATTAGGAATGGGCGAATCAGCCGCATGAGGAACGAACCGTCCAAAAGGAGCGCCAGGCTTTTGACGTTCTGAAGCTGCGGAAAATCGAACGACGGATCTTGGAACACTTTCGCCGTCCGACGCTTGATTTCGTAGAAAATTTCCCGCTTTACGAACGAAATTCCGAACAATGCGTCCACCATGTCCACCGAATTGTCGTACATGAGCCCCTTTCGGAGAACGTTCAAAAACCGTTCGCGCTGAATCGGGTTTTCGCCGAGGGACGCGTCCAATTCCCGCACGAAGGAGAGCTTCGCTTCGACGGACGCTCCCCGGAGCCCCCGAACCCGCCCTATCGCCTTTTGGTAAACGTTCCCGTTGGTCAATCCGACGTTGTACTTCGGCGCTTTCATGAATTTCGACCGAAGGTAGGAAAACGCGTCGAGAATCTGTTCGTTCGAGAGCGATTCGATCAGTTCCCGCCGGACGAACGGATTCGAAACGAAGTGGGTCTTCCAGAACGTGCGGTACGCCCCGCCCTCCCCTTCCTCCGACCGGAGGCTCGTAAAATAGAGGTCGCGGGCGATGAGCCGACCGCTTCTGCCGGAACGCTCCCGCGTCGAAGAAAACTCCGGAAATTTCTCGAACGGAAAATCCCGGAACGTCGCGAGGAAGTCGTGGATGGCCGGCATGCCGAAAAAATTCCGCTCTTCCCCTTCGGCGAGATTCGGAACGGATTCCAAAAAGGCGCGTTTTTCGTCGGGACTTCCGAGCGTTCCGTATTTTCGGGCCGCTTCCGGGTTCGACGCGAACCATTTCGCCGCGTCGAACTGGATTCGGAAGAGCGGATGCTTGTCGAGAATGAAGAAGAAGAAATCCGGATCCCGGTACCAACTCTCTTCGAAATAGGCGTCCAGATAGGCCTTCTGACGGGCAAACCGTCCCGTGTCCATATAATAGGCGTACATGACCTTGTAGTACCCGGTCTCGCGGTACCGGTCGGTCAGTTCGAAGAATTTCGCGGCCGTATCGTCGTAATAGCTCGATTCGATCGAGTTGACGAGCGAATCGCCAAGCTCCAGGACCATTTCGCGGATTTTCGCAACCGAAAGCAGTACCGAAAGCGGGTTCTTCGAGGTGACGAGCCCTTCGATTTCTTTGAGGATTTCGGGAGATTGCGGCATGGTTTCAGAGGTTTTTCCCATGGTAGCACGTTTTTGGCGCCGTCGCAAAAAACGGGCCGTCCGAATCGGTGGCCCGTTTTCAAAGAGTATGGTACGGAACGGTTAACGTCCGCCGGCCATCTTTCGGAGGACCCGGAACGGAATGACGGACGCTTCGATTTCCCCGCTGAGGACGACGCGGCCGGTCGAATCCCAAGCTTCGTAAAAGAAGGAGACGTCCCGTTTGTCCTCTTTGAGGATTTGCATGGCGGCGGAAAGCCGGTCATGCGAAATGATTCCGCCTTTTCCCGCTTCCGAGACCGAAGATTTGAAAAGGAGGGCTTGCGATTTTGGGTTATCCCTTCCGAGTTCGTCGAAGAACGGCGGAAACTCCTTGTATTTGGCGTAGGCGAGGGAAAACATTTGCGCAACCGATTCTTCCACGATTTCCGTCGCAACCTCGTGCTCGGAATTAATGAACGGACAATGGGGCGGAATGTCGAAGTATCCCCCGAAAATGACGGTATCTCCGATTCCGTAAAGCTTGTCGGCCGCATGGACGAATCGGAACGCATGCCCATGGAGCAAGAGTCCGGAATCGGCGTGACTCGGGCGCAATCCGTGAATGGCGTTATGGAATTTGTCATGGAAATTCCGAAAGCGGAGATCGCAAACGCCATCCGCTGCGGCCGAGTCTCCGAATGCCGCCCTCGTCCGATCGAACCGGGCGTAGGTTTTTCCGTCCGATCCGACGAGAAACAAGCGGTCATGGCCATCGTATTCGAGCCGGAGGCCGGTTCCGTCCGGAACGACCGGAAGGAGGAAGTGGCTCTTCCAGGCAAAATCGTCCGTCCAGTGGTGGTACAAATCGGCGCCGCTCCCCCTCCTTACGAGCCGTTTCAGCGCGACGCCGGGAACGATTGGGAGATGCGGGACCGAAGCGGTTCCCGGAAAATGGGAATCGAGAATGGCGCTCATGTCGCGCGGAAGTACGGTTCCGTCGGGCAATCTCCTGAACACGTCGGATAAAATGCCGTCTTCGTTCAGGATCGTTTCGACGGATTCCGGATGGCCGGACACGAGGAGGTTTTCATGGGAACCGGAAAACGGGACGGCCGGAATCGAAACGGCCCGTCCTTCCGGATCGGGCCGTTTGACGTCGGGGGTTGCTGGGATCATGCTGGATGGGACGAAAAGTATCTCGTTTGTTATTTATAACAAAACGGATAATTTCTGCAAGAGTTTTTCGAGCTGTTCTTCGGCCACGCGCTTCTTCTCCTGTTCCGCACGAACGATCTTCTCCGGCGCGTTTTTGACGAATTCGCGGTTCGTGAGCTTGAGGTCGAGCGAGCGGAGGTATTCCTTCTTGTTCTCGATTTCCGCCTTCAAACGCGCGCGTTCGGCATCGTGGTCGATAAGGGAACCGACGTCGAGGTAGATGTCGAGGTCGCCGACGACGCCGTAGGCCATATCGCCCGCGTCGACCTTTTCGCTCGTAACGGTCAGTTCGGATACCTTCGCGAGTCCTTTCAGGATTTCGGCGTTCTCCGCGACGGCCGCCGCGGTTTTTTTCGGGGCGCGGATGATCGCGGGGACGTTTTCGCCCGGCTTGATACCCTTGCTCGCCCGAATGTTGCGGATTTCCCGAATGGCGTCGTAAATGAGCGCCATGTCTTTTTCGAGCGCCTCGTCGCGCTCGAAGGCGCACTTCGGCCATTCGCTCGTAATGAGGACCTTTCCGTTCGTTACGCGGTTGTAGAGTTCTTCGGTGACGAACGGTACGTACGGATGGAGGAGTTTCAGAATCGTAAGGAGGCAGTACGCCATGACGTCCGAGCCGAACTCGGAGGAATCTTTCGTAATCTTGTACTCCTCGATGGCGAAGTCGGCGAATTCGTCGCGGATGAAGCTGATGAGGTCGGAGCCGGCCTCCGAGAACGAATACTTTTCCATCCCCTCGGTTACGCGGTCGACCGTGGCGCGGGTTCGGGAAAGGATCCACCGTTCGTGCGGAAGGAGTTTGTCCGCGTTTGTCACGATGCGGTCGTGGATGGCGGCGTGTTCGTCCGTTACGTCCCCGACGTTCATCCATACGAAGCGCGCGACGTTCCAGAGCTTGTTCAGGAAGATCGAGTCGTTTTCGACCGACTTGATCGAGAAATTGAGGTTGTTCCCCGGCGTATTGCCGACCACGAGGGCGAGTCGGAGGGCGTCGGCGGAATACTCGCCGATGACGTCGAGCGGGTTGATGACGTTTCCCCACGATTTCGACATTTTCCGTCCGGTTTCGTCGAAGATGAGTCCGTGGAGGTAGATGGTTTCGAACGGGGTCTTTCCGGTGAATTCGTACCCCATGAAGAGCATTTTCGTCACCCAAAAGAAGATGATGTCGTACCCGGTCTCGAGAACGTTCGCCGGATAGAACTTTTGGAAGAGTTCGCCCGGGTTTTCGGGATCCCAGTCGAGAATCGAGAACGGCCAGAGCGCCGCGGAGAACCACGTGTCGAGCACGTCGTCGTCGCGGCGGACGTTCTCTTTGCCGAATTTCGCGAACACTTCCTCGGGCCGGTTCGAGACCGCCACGAGTTCGCCGGTTTTGACGTCGTAGTAGGCCGGAATCTGGTGTCCCCACCAAAGTTGGCGCGAGACGCACCAGTCGCGGAGATTGTAAATCCAATCCTCGAACGTCTTCGAGAACCGGTTCGGAACGAATTTGAATTCGCCCTTCTTATACCCGGCGATGACCTTTTTCGCCATTTCCGAGGAACGGATGAACCACTGCTTCGAAACGACCGTTTCGATGCGGCATCCCCCGCGGGAACAGTATCCGACGCGCTGTTTGTGCGGTTCGATCTTGACGAGGTTCCCCTTGGCTTTCAAAAGCTCCACGACGTTTTCCCGGGCCGTAAGGGCGTCTTGGCCCGCGAAGATGCCGGCTTCCGGCGTCATGACGCCGGTTTTGTCGATGACCTGGTAATCGAGCCGGAGGTTGTGCCGTTTTCCCGTTTCGAAGTCCGTCGGATCGTGGGCGGGAGTGATTTTTACCGCGCCGGTTCCGAATTCCATATCGACCATCTCGTCGGCGATGATGGGAATCTCCTTGTTGACGATGGGAAGGATGACGCTCCGCCCGATGAGCTTCTTGAAGCGCTTGTCTTTCGGGTGGACGGCGACCGCCTGGTCGGCGAGGAGCGTTTCCGGGCGGGTGGTGGCGACGACGAGCTCGTTGTCGGAACCCGAAACGAAGTACGTGACGTAGTACATCTTCCCTTCTTCCTCCTTGTAGTCGACTTCGATATCGGAGATGACCGAACCGAGGACCGGCGAATAGTTCACCATGTACTCGCCGCGGTACAAAAGACCTTTGTTGTAAAGGTCGACGAAAACGTGCTCGACGTTGCGGTTGAGTCCCGGGTCGAGCGTGAACCGTTCCTTCGACCAATCGCAGGACGCGCCCATCTTTTTGACCTGGGCGTTGATGTTCGAAGCGTATTCGTCCTTCCATTTCCAGACCTCTTCGAGGAATTTCTGGCGCCCGAGGTTTTCGCGGGTCTTGCCTTCTTTGGCGAGTTTCTGTTCCACTTTGGCCTGCGTGGCGATTCCGGCGTGGTCGGTTCCGGGAACCCAGAGGGTTTCGTCGCCCTTCATCCGGTGGTAGCGCACCATGATGTCTTCGAGCGTGAGCGTGAGGGAGTGGCCGATGTGCAGGTTGCCCGTGACGTTCGGCGGCGGAATGGGAATATAAAAGGTCTTCCCGGTGGTTCCGGGTTTTGGCTGGTAGTGGCCGGCCGCGATGTCGCGCTCGGTGATGGCGTCTTCGAAGGTCTTCGGTTCGTAACGTTTGGGGAAATCCATATGGCGGGTGCGTCAGGATAAAAAAGAATCCCCGAAAAATCGGGACGCCTGGAAATATACGGTTTTTCTGTCCGGAGGCAAGACGAAACGCCCCCATTCTTTCGCCGGTTCCGCGGACCCTCGCTCGCTCCGTACCTCCGGAGTTAATTTAACAAACCTTAAACTTACAAAGTCAATTGCATTTAAAAAAAATATCAATATAAGAAATATTAGCACGAATAGCGTCGAACAGCGCGCCATTACGAATGAATTCTCTCCAAACAGCGACACATTCCGAAACGGTTCCCGTTCAAACTTCGGGAAACGGTTCTTTCGCGACCGAGAAGAATCTTTCCAATGCGACGGAATCCCCCCAGTGCCGGCCCATTGGGGAGATTCTCGTCCATTCCGGTCTCATTACTCGGGAACAGCTTTCCAAAGCCCTTGCGGAACAGTCGGTTTCCGGGGGGAGGATCGGTGAAATCCTCATACGGAACCGGTGGATTACTCCGCAGGCCTTTGAAAAAACGTTGAAGGATTCCGGAAAAAAAATCCGGTTGGGCGAAATCCTTATCGAACGGAAGGTCATTACTCCCGAGCAACTGACCGAAGCCCTCGAGCACCATAAGACCCGTGGCAAACCCCTCGGGGAGGCGCTCGTGGATCTTGGATTCATCGAGGAACACCTGTTGTTGTCCACCATCAGCCGCCAACTCGGAATCCAGTACCTCGACGTTTCGAAGGACGATTTCGCCATTATCGATCCGGAATTGCGCGATAACCTCAGTGCCGTCGATAAACGCTTTTGGGCGGATCTTCGTTCGCTTCCGGTTTTTTTATCGAATCGGCCGAAGTCAAAAAGGATAAGAAGGCGGATCCGGATCCGGATGGGATGCGCGGACATCTTTCGGTTGCCATGGCCGACCCGCTGAATAAAACGATTATCGAAAAAATCGAAAGGGCGACCCGTTGCGTCGTCAACGCGTACGTCTGCAACGCCACGGCCATTTCCGAAGGAATCGATCGGCTCTACTCTTCCCGAATGAAGACGATCGAAGGGGTGGATCCCGTCAATGCCGCAAAGCAGGTCCGGTACCTGAACAAGCTCCTGTATATCGCGGCGCTGCGCGGTTCGTCCGATATCCATGTCGAGCCGGGCGAGGCCGAAGTCGTCGTACGCATGCGCATTAACGGAAGGATGCGCAAGATTGACACGTTCGGTCTCGACCGCCTGAAGCCGCTCATCAACGTTATCAAAACCTCGTCAAGACTCGATATTACCATCAATCATAAGCCTCAGGACGGATCCTTTACCCGTGCCCTCTGAGGGCACGTGGTGGATATCCGCGTAAGCCTCGCGCCATATATTTACGGGGAAAAGGTGGTCATGCGCGTGCTTTTGCAGGACATGAGTCGGAAATCCCTGTTCGATTCCAATCTTCCGCCCCGTATCGAACGGCAAATCGTCAATGCCCTGAAAAGGAAAAACGGCGTCATTCTCGTAACGGGACCGACGGGCTCCGGAAAAACGACGACCCTGCACCGCGCTCTCCAGCAAGTCGCCGGAGAACATACCAACGTCGTGACCATCGAAGACCCGGTCGAATACCGGGCTGGGGAATTCATCAACCAATCGTCCATCGACGAGCGGCGCGGATACACGTATCCCGTGGCCATGCGGGCCATGCTCCGACAAGACCCGGACGTTATTCTGGTAGGGGAAATCCGTGACAAGGAAACGGCGATCATCGCGACCGAAGCGGCACTTACGGGGCACATGGTCCTTTCGACCCTCCATACCGAAGATTCGCTCGGATCCATCGTCCGACTCATTCAACTCGGCGTGGCGGAATGGCTGATTTCCTCCACCGTCGTTACGGTGTTGAACCAACGCCTGATCCGACGTTTTTGCGATTGCGCCGAACATATCGAGGAATTTCCGGGCCGCGAGTATTTTTCGGGCCGCGAAATCGACGAACACGTTATCGATCATCTTGAAAAAAATTGGAAGCATTACCTCGCAAAGCGTCCGGTCGGCTGTAAGAAGTGCGATGGCGAAGGATACCAGGGCATGCAGGTCGTAGTCGAACAGCTCACGCTTACTTCGAAGGTGCGCGACATGATCCGCGAAGGGAAGACGTACCGTGAAGTCATCGAATACATCCGGGAAGCCCATTCGATGAATATGATTTTCGAGGAAGGATTCCGGCAGGTGCTTTTGGGCGTCACTTCGTTCGACGAGCTCCGCGATCTTCCGCGTGGTGACTACGTTATGAAAAACCCTGACGAAATCATCCGGGACGCGACCGAAACGATCGAAGTTCGGCAGGTCGACCTGCTTCCGAATGGCGGAACTCCGAAGAACAAGCTGGTCATCGTGGAATATCCGACCGTCGCTCCGGGGTATGTGGAAGGACGAACGCTCCCGCTTCCGGAATTCTCCGGAATGAACGAACAGATGCCCCTTCCCAAGGCCGTGCAACGCGCTCAATCGGACGAGGCCCTCAGCCTTTCCGGATTCGTCGGCATGGCCGAAACGCCTCCGATGGACGCGGAGGTGACGGAGGTTACCGGACTTCGGAATTTCGCGGGAGTATCCGTTCGAAAGGCCGTGCCTCCGGAAAAAATTCTCTCCGGCTCGGATGGGCGGCAAGGCGTTCCGTCATCCCTTATGACCGAAGTACCCACGGACGCGAAGCGTCAGATGGTTACGAATACCTTGTTGCAGACTATCGAGAAAGACCGTCGGCAGCTCGAATCCATCGACCGGTCGATCCGGGAAAAGACCGAATTGGTCGTAGGCGCGTTCCGGTCTACGCCGGGAAAACCCGAACTGTGGGCCAAGACCCCCGGAGTTATCGCCGCTATGGCCATCATGCGGCTTCAACGTCGCGAGAAGGCGGAAGTTTCCGCTCGGATCGAAAAGAATTCCCAGCTCGTCGGAAACCTGATCGGACACATTCCCGATCTCAATCAAGATATTGACCGGTTTTAGGACGGTTTGAAGACTAGGTCCGGACGTACCGAACAAACTCGAACGTCTCGAATTTCGTGCGTTCCGCTTCCCGGAACGCGTCTTCGAACTCCGGAAAGAACGCGTCGCCCCCGTAGTCTCCGGGGACGACCGAAAGGAGCACTTCGTCCGCGAGTCCCCGGTGAAGGAATTCCGCATACGTTTTGGAGCCGCCGATGACGAAAATCCGGTCGGCCCCCTCCCCTTCCAGCGCGGTCAGCAATTCGTCGACGTTCGCGAACGTCTCGGCCCCCTCGGCCGGCCTGGAGGAAATCACGAGATTGCGACGCCCCGGAAGCGGTCGGAATTTTTCCGGGAGCGACCAGTAGGTATTGTGTCCCATGACGACGGGGGAACCGAGCGTGAGACGTTTGAAATTCGCCAAATCTTCCGGCAAATGCCAAGGAAGTCGGCCGTCTTTGCCGATGACCCGGTTTTTTTCGGCCATGGCCGCAATGAGGGAAACTCGCATGCTTGAAAAAAAGGAAACGGGGCGGATAATACCCGTTTCCCTCGAAAAATCCATCCGCGGGCGGCGGGGCGAACCATTAGGCCGTCGCTTCTTTCCGGATCGTGGCCGAAAGGGCGGCAATTTCGGCGTCGATCGTTTCGGCCGTTTTCGAATTCACCCCTTCCAAAAAGTAGTTCCGAACGTTCTCGACGCCGATGAAGCCCAGAAGGCCGTTCACGGTTCTCGGCAGCAGGTCGTACGGCTCGTACGCGGTTCCCGCGTAGGTACC
>CAZINU010000011.1:0-26584 GCA_964540725.1 uncultured Candidatus Peribacteria bacterium | reverse complement strand
CGCTTCCCCCGAATGTAACGGAACGGTAACGCGTCCCGCCTATAACGCTCTGGCTTATTCCGTTTCTTTTTTCCTATGGAATCCCTTACGATCGAAGCCGTACGCCCCGAAGATTTGAAGGACCGCGATTTCGTCGGAATCCACGAAGTCATGCAAGATATGTGGGCCTCGGAAGCCGGACTCGGCGAGTTGGCACATTGCCGTGAATGCGGAAAAATGGTTTCGAAGGAAGAAGCCTTCGCGCGCCTTCCCCCGGAACTCGCCAAAGATACCGTCGCGCACGTCATGCGGGCACTCGGAACCGACGAGATTCCCTGCGTCGAGTGCGGAGGGAAGACGCGGCTGGTGTATGGCCCCGGAAACGTCGAACGAATCCGCGACCGGCTCCTTCGCAGCTCCGACGCGTACGTCGTGCTCTGCAAGTCGAGCGTCCGGGGAATCGTCGGATTCGAAGAGGCGTACGTGGATTCGCTTGATCGAATCTTCGAATTGGACCTCCTCGACCACTACGGACAGGTCGGACTTCCCGAAATCCGTGGGCGCGTGGCTCGGACCCTCGGATACGAACCCGAAGAAATCATGCTCCTGTCGTCGCTCGGACTTTTGGAGCCGTATCGGAATTTTCAAAACCTGTTCGAAATCATGCATCAGTTCGCCCGATCCCTTCCGGATTCGCGGATTCCCACGCCGGGAATGACGGAAATGCACCGGTGAGGCGTTACCCACCGGATGAGCGAGAGCGTTCGGGAAGGCATTTCCCTCGGCATCGAAGACGAACCGGAACTGCGGGCGAAAATGACCGCGGTCGGCGAAAAATACGATTGCGACCTTATCGTTTATAAAAATCCGGTTAAGATGTACCGAGATTGTTTTCTGGGCGGACTGCGGAATTTTCTCAAAATCCTCCGATCCGGAAAAACGCACGACCCCTCCCCTTCCCTCATGGCGGCGTAACGCCCGTATCCGATAATCCGAGGATTCATGGTTTTCTATTCCCTCCTGTACGCGGTTTCCATATCGCTCTCGCTCGCGTGCGGGACGCTCGTATTTCGGAAATACCGGAATCCGGCGGGGGCTGTTCCTCTTCCTGTTCACGACATTCGCCTCGGCCTGGTTCACGTTCTATTTCGCGTTTTTCTCGGGAGTTGAGAACCCCGACGTGCTCCTCTTCCTTTCCCGGCTGAATTTCGGGATCGGAATCGGCGCCACGTACTCGCTCGTCCTCTTCATGGGATTTTTCGGAACGGAACCGAAACGCGTTTCCGGAAAACTCCTTTGGATAATCGGCGTTCCGTATTTCGCCCTCCTCGCGTTCTATCTCGCGACCCCGTACGTCGTATCCGGACTCGAATACGACGCTTCCGCGGACGTATACCGCGAGCAGTACGGCCCGTTCCTTCCCATCCACGCGTCATTCCACGTCTTTTGACTTTTCGCATACGGAATTCTCGCGTGAATCCGCATCCGGCAACAGGCGGCCCTGAACCGCATCCGGCTCAGAAGAATCGTGTTCGCGACGTTCGCCCTCCTCCTTTCGGTCGTCGTGTTCCAACTCATCCTCCCCTCCTTCGGGGTATGGATACTCGAACGCGAACTCGTCCTCTTCTATCTCGCCTTCACCGTTTTCGTCTACCAGACGCTCCGTCGGTACTATTTCACGACGGGATACGGAATTGGACAACCCCTGGCGGTTCTGGCCTCCTTCGCGGTCGCTACGGCGGCCGTCGCGGGAACGGAGTATGCGGCCGAAGTGTCCGGATCCGTCCGTTTCGCGGCCTTTTGGGGCTTGGGTCCGGTCCCCTCAATGGCGCTGGCCGCGGTAGCCGTCGCGGCGTTCGCCGGAACCTTCCGATTCCTTCGAACGCGATTCCTCGTGGGTCCCGAAAAAGAATTGAAAGAACGTTTCGACGCGCTGCAGCGAGAAATCTCGGGAATCGCCGATTTCGAAGAACTGGACGCCCTCATCCGATCGGGCATGGAACGGACGTTCAAAACGAAAACGGCCGGGGTACAGCTCTGGAATTCGTGAGACGCCGAAATTCAGCGGTACTTCGACGCGAATCCGAAACGGACGTTCGTGAACGATCTCGTATTCCTGGAAGAAACGGGAACCGCCCGAAACTTTCCGAACCTTCCGAACCGAATGCCCGAGGAAGCGTTTCTGGCCATCCCGATTCCCGACTCCGACGCGTCGGGAACGGTCGGTATCCTCTTCCTCGGAACGAAGCCCTTCGGCGATTTTTATTCCGATCGGGAGATTCGGCTGCTCGAAAACTTCGCCTTCGTCCTGGGGCTTCTCGTTCGCCAGATCGCCACGAACGAACGTCTCCGCGACCTCTCGGCGAATCTCGACCGGAAGGTGGACGAAAAGACCATGGAATACAACGATCTCATCAACCGGCAGAAAGAATTCATCAGCGTCATTTCCCACGAAATCAAGGCTCCCATCGCCAACGCCATCTTCCAGGCGGACGGGCTCCTCGAAGACCTCGAAAAACCGGGGGCGCTCAAAAAGCCCGCGTTCAAGGAAGAACTCTCGCTCCTGAATTCCCAGATTGCCCGGGCGGGCGAACTCATTACGAAGCTCTTTTCCGTCCAAAGCTTCGACGTCCGTCCGGTAGAACTCTTCCGGGAACGCATCCACGTGGGGCGATTGCTCAAAACCGAATTCGACGTCCATTCGAGGCTGCACGAACGGGTACGGTTCGAAATCGATGCGGATTCGACCCTTTCGTTCGCGAACATCGACCGCATACAGTTCCAACAGGTCATATCGAACCTCCTTCAGAACGCCGTGAAATTCGCCGATCCGAAAAATCCGGAAGTACGCATCGAAGCGTCGCGGACGGACGACGGAGGTTTTTCCGTCGCGGTAGAAGACAACGGGGCCGGATTCGAAAACGCCGATCCTTCCGAGCTGTTCGAAAAATACCATGCCGGCCGGGGAAACATGGCCGGACTCTGAATGGGGTTGTACCTGTGTAAAAAAATCGTGGAACTGCACGGAGGAACGATTTCCGCAGGAGTCGGCAAGACCCTCCGCGGAGCCCGGTTCGAACTTCGGATTCCGGAATAATGCCCGAATCTTCCGCGGTCCGCGGAAGATTCGTGGGACGGACGCCGGGGCGGCCGGGACGCCCCACCAGGAGAAGACGTTCCGAAAAAGGAATCGAAAGTTCCCTTTACGCCTTTTTCCGTATGAACATCCTCATCGTCGAAGACGACGCCTTCCTCGCGGAGCGGATTCGGAAAGTTTTTGCCGAACGGGTCGTTTCCAACCGCATCCGGATCGTACGTTCGTTTCTGGAATTCGTGAACGAAGCCCCTATCGTCGGTTCGTACGACATCGTGCTTACCGATCTGAAGCTGTCGGACGAGCCGGGGGGCGAGCCGGAAGGATACCGGGTCATCCGGACGATTCGCGAAAAGAACGTCGACGTCCCCGTCGTGGTCATCAGCGCCTACTCGGAAGTCGAACGGCTGCGTACCGCGTTCGAATACGGGGCGAGCGACTACATCATCAAGCCCGTGCGATTGAAAGAACTCGAAATACGCGTACTGAATTGGTTCCAGAATTACTACCTTTCCAAAATCAGTTTCCTGGGGCGCCGGTACCGGTACCACGATCTCGAGTTCGACCTGGACGCGAACGAATTCTTCTTCGGCGGGCGTCGGCTTCCGCTTACCAAGCACGGAAAATACCTGCTCTCGGTCTTCTTTTCGCATCCGGAAAAACTCCTTCGGGAGTCCTTCCTCGCCGAAAAGATTTGGGGCGACACCGCCTTCCGGTCGGATCGGAACCTGCGGGTGAACGTCCTTCGGCTGAAGCGGGCGCTTTGTCCGTTCGGCATCGAAGGCTGGATCCGGAACGTCCGGGGCGAAGGATACGTCTTTTCCCGGGCGGAAACGGGGACCGTGGGGCACTATTCGAGTACGTAGCCGCTTCCGTAGATGGCCCGGACCGAAAAATCGCCTCAAAGCTTCCTTCGAAGGTGCGAAAACGTGGCGCTGACGACGTTGTCGGACACGTCTTCGAAGCGGTCCGTTCCCCATACGTCCGCGACGATCCTCTCGCGGGATACGGCCCGGCCCCGGCGCGAAAGGAGGCATTCGAGGAGCAAGCCTTCCGTGCGGGTCAATTGGATCCTCCGGTCGGCGATATGGGCGACCTTGGTGTCGACGTCGAAGGTGAGATCCCGGTACTGGTACGTTTTTTTCGCCGAATACTCGACCGGACGGCGCAGTACGGCCCGAACTCGGGCGAGCAGCACTTCGGGTTGGAACGGTTTGACGAGGTAATCGTCCGCCCCGATGTCGAGACCGTACACGACGTTCTGATTGTCGCCGTGTCCGGAAATCATGATGATGGGAGTGCTCGATTCGCACTGCCGCCGAAGCCACCGGACGATGTCGAACCCGCTGCCGTCGCCCAGGGTGACGTCGACGATATAGAGCTGCGATTCGGGGGCTCCGAACCTCATGAAATCGCGGTAGGAAGTGAAGACGCTCACGGAATACCCATGGTTCCGGAGCTTTTTTCCAATAGCCTCCGAAAGGATCTTTTCGTCGTCGATGATCGATATGTGCATCCTTGCCGATTTTAACGTGGAACCAGTTTATAATAACCGGAGCGGCTTGTAAACCCCATTCGCCGAAACGTGGCAAAAAATCCGTTTCCATGCAAAATCTTTCGGAAATTCAGAAATTTTTAAGATTTGAGAGTATTCTTGACGAAATCGCCAAAATTCGGCGACGTTCGCAAATACCCATCGAAGCCATATAACGAAAAGGAGGTTCCGCATGCCGGCCATCATACGGTGCGTCATGGTTACGCACGAGGGATTCCCCCCGTTCGGACAATTCGTCCCGCTCTGCGGAGGAAAGTCCGAAAAATGCCGGGCGGATTCCGCCCGGTGTCCGAGAACGTTCGTCACGAAGGGCGGTCCGGTTCTGAAATTCCACGATTTCGCCATTCAATTCAAAGAATTGGGGCATCCGGGAAGGAGCGTTTGTTCGCTTCGGATTTCGGGCAATCCGCAAAGCCCGAAAGACGTTCCCGACTACGGGGTATTTCTCGTTCCGCCGGAGCAATTCGAAACGAAATCGCCCGATCTCCTCAAAGATGAGACGTGTCCGATACTCTGCAGGCGGGAAGAATTCTTCCGTTCGTTCGCCGCCTAAAAATCCGGTCGGCGTTCCGATCGGAACGCCGACCCCCTCCCCCGCGTTATTCGCGGGGTTTATATTTTAAATCCGAAAACCGTTTTGATTTCCGCGAATTTCCGCTATCATACGGGCGCACGAGCGGTTTTCGGCGATATTGGCACGTCGCGACGAAAGAAAACCGCGAGGGCAGAGAGAGCCGGTACCCCGTACCGGAACTCGGGTGGAACCGCTCCGAACCGTCGGAGTCCCGAGGCTCGATTTTCCGAAAGGAGTCGGGCCTCTTTCGTACCCGGAGAGAGGAACCGCCTTTCGGCATTACCCTCTCACCCTTTTTTCTTATGGAAATGAAGGATCTCGTCGCCTTCGCGACCGCGAAGGGCTTCGTTTACCAGGGCTCCGAAATCTACGGCGGCCTCGCGAACGCCTGGGATTACGGACCGGTCGGCTCCCTGTTGAAGGAGAATCTGAAGAACCTCTGGATCAAGCATTTCGTCCAGAAGCGGCCGGACATGGTCCTCTTGGACGCGGCCATCCTCATGAACCCGCAGACCTGGGTTACCTCGGGACACGTCGGCGGATTCTCCGACCCGCTCATGGACTGCAAGTCCTGCAAGCAGCGCCTGCGCGCCGACAAGCTCATCGAAGAGTACGTCGAAGCCACCGGCGATACCGAAATGCCGGCCGAATGGGCGGGCGAATCGACCCCCGCGGCGAACCTGACGGCCTACATCGCGAAGAAGGGCATCAAATGCCCGAATTGCGGCGGTACCGACTTCAGCGACATCAAGAAATTCAACCTCATGTTCCGCACCTTCCAGGGCGTTACCGAGGATTCTTCCGCCACCGTCTACCTCCGACCGGAAACCGCGCAGGGCATCTTCGTGAACTTCGCCAACGTCGTCCGCACGTCGCGCCGCAAGGTTCCGTTCGGAATCGCGCAGGTCGGAAAGGCGTTCCGCAACGAAATCACCCCGAAGAACTTCATCTTCCGAACCCGCGAATTCGAGCAGATGGAAATCGAATTCTTCTGCGAACCGGAATCCGTGGCTCCGGGCAAACACCTCGAATGGCACGACGCCTGGAAGAAGGCGTGCTGGAAGTTCCTGACCGACACGGTCGGCTTAAAGGAAGGCCTCATGCGCTTCCGCGACCACGGCCCCGAAGAGCTCTCGTTCTACAGCGCCGCGACCACCGACATCGAATTCCACTTCCCGTTCGGCTGGGGCGAACTCTGGGGTATCGCCGACCGCACCGACTACGATCTTTCCGCGCACATGAAGGAATCGAAGGCCGACCTGGCGTACTTCGACCCGTATACGAACCAGAAGTACGTTCCGTTCGTCATCGAGCCGTCGCTCGGGCTCAACCGGCTCACGCTCGTCACGCTCATTTCCGCGTACGACGAAGTCGATTCCGGCGAGGGCAAGCGCGTCGTGCTCCGTTTCAAGCCCGAAGTCGCGCCCGTCAAGGTCGCCGTGCTCCCCCTCGTGAAGAAGCTCTCCGACGACGCCCGAAAGGTCTACGACCTCCTCTCCGATCACTTCGTCTGCGAATACGACGAGGCCGGCGCTATCGGAAAACGCTACTACCGCATGGATGAAATCGGCGTTCCGTTCTCCATCTGCGTAGACAGTGAAAATTACGAGCAAGGACAAGTTACGGTCCGCGACCGCGACACCGGAACCCAGGAAACCGTGAAGCTCGACGTCCTCGTCGAATACTTCCGGAAGAAGGGATGCTAACCTTCCGACCGTCTCTGAAAAACCGGCCTTCGCAGGCCGGTTTTTCATTGGAGAACGCGCGTTTTATTCCAAGATCCTGGCAAGCATGCCGAGTTTTTCGACGAGCGCCGTATCGCCCCCGTTCCAACCGAATCCGCGAAGGAGGATGAATATCTCGTCCGCAAGGTTCTCGGCTCGCGAAATACGCTCTTCGAGATACGTCCTTCCGCCGGGCGCGATCGTCGCGAACGCGGCGCGCGCGTCGGTCGGATGCGGTTCCCGTCAAACGAGCCCGATTTTTTCCATGGGAAGGAGCATCCGCGTCACTCCCGAAGGAGTGAGTCCTACGGCTTTCGCGAGATCCGTCCTCCGAAGTTTTCCCCCTTCCGCCTTCGAAAGCGAAACGAGAATGAGAAACTCGGTCAGTCCGCCGGTAGCCGTATCGAATTTTCGGGACAATACCGATTGGATTTTTGAGAGCTCCAGAAAGAAATTCAGATTCTCCGCGATTCTTTGCATGCGAGGAGTGGGCTATTAAATTAGTTGATAACTCAAGTATATTGAAAATAAATTTATGGCAAATTTTAGATAATGTGGGGGTTTTCCTCCGTATTAACACCCTTAAAATACCCCCGGCGAATGCCGGGGGTATGAATGCCGAAGTACGAAAAGGTCACGTGGGCTCTTCCCATACGATCCGACGTCGTTTCAGGACTTTGATTACCTCCTCGACGATAGCCTCCTGATCGGATTCGATAGTTTTTATCGTGTCGCACAACGCCCGTGCCTCGAACGAAGCGCCAATGGGCAATATCATCAACGCCTTCTCCAGGCTCGAAAGTGGCTTATTGGTATGCGCTTCATGCTCTTCGAGCGCTTTTTCGATCAAGAGCATGAGATTTTTCGAAAACAACTCCATGAAGGACTTGAAAACGGGAATGTTCCAGAAAATATCCAGGTGATCCGAAATTAATCCGTTACTGCCGATAACCAGGACGTTTCCGACTGCCCCTTCGTTTTCGCCCACCCCGAGACAAACGTATTTCACGCCCTTGAATTCAAAAGAATCGGTATCGCCCATTTCTTCCTCCGTCAACGATTTTCTCAAAAAATAGATTGAGCGATGTTTTTATAAAAAAAATCACTATTATGTCAATATTTCGATCCTAGATTCTAGCGCGACTTCGGACTTTTTCGGTCAAAATTACGAAGAAGGGATTTTCAGTCCGTAACACGCCGCGAAGCAGCCGATGGACGCACGATGAACACGTCCGGGTTACCGTCGCATTCCCGGTAGGGGACGAAGGATTTCGGGGAAATTGGCCCGGCGTTCCGGATAACCGCGCTCGGAACTGCCTTCGCAGAACGGATTTGACCGATCGAATGCCGCGCGTATACTTCCGACGCCGTAAGTATCGAATTCATGAAAAAATCTTCCGCCTTCTTCTTTTTTGCCCCTCCACTCTCGAAGAGCGGTTTTTCCAGGTAACCTTCAAATTTCCGGAATCCCCTTCGAGAAAACGGAGGGGATTTTTATAACCTTACCATTCTCGCCATGACGAAAAGGAACCTTCCCGAAAGTGACCTCGCGAAACTCGCGGTCGTCCAAGAAAAACTCCGGAGTCCAGCACTTTCCGATACCGAGCGCGCCTATTATTCGCGAATTCTCCGCGTCGTAGGCATGCCGGACCTCAGTCGGTCGCCGGACAATCCGGTCGCCGAAATCGTCCGCCAGCTGACGGAATCTCCCGCCTACGCCGGTTTCGAACACCCGACGATTCCGGAAATCGTCGCCGAATGGGAAACGTTCGACCTCTTCAACTTCCCGGAAAACCACGTGGCACGCCGTCCGAGCGACAGCTACTTCCTAGAAAAATCCGAGGATCATCGCCAAAGCTTCCTTTTGCGACCCCACACGTCCGTCATGTGGTACCACTACCTCGTAAACGGCGGAGGAAAGGAGAGGCTCGAACGGGAAGGCGAAGTGAAAGCGCTTTCGTGGGGTAAGGTGTACCGCGTGGACGAGCTTGACAAGACGCATCACGAATGTTTCCACCAAATCGACGGCCTCCGGATCGTCGCCAAAGATCGGGAAACGATTGGCCAATCGACCCTTAAGGAGGTTCTTGCCGGGACTATCAAGGCGATCTTCGGAGAAGGCGCCGAGTACCGTTTCAATGAGGATTCTTTCCCTTATACTACCGACAGTCTCGAAGCGGAAGTCTTCCATAAAGACAAATGGATGGAAGTGAACGGTGCCGGGGTCGTCCATCCGAAAGTCCTCCGGAAACTCGGCATCGATCCGGAAAGATACGGCGGTTGGGCCTTCGGATTCGGAATCGAGCGTCTCGCCATGGCGCTGAAAGACATTCCGGATATCCGAATCTTCTGGAGCGAAGATTCCCGCATAACGAAGCAATGGAAAGGGCTCGTGGCATACAAGGAAGTAAGTTCCTATCCTCCCGTGTACAAGGACATTTCCATGGTCGTCCCGAAGAGTCGGTTCGTGAGGGATCTGAAGGAAGAAGAAAAGTCCGGCGAGCTTGAGCTTACTAGGGAAACCGAATCGAGTTTTTTCGCCATTACGGGCGTTATTCGGGATATCGGGAAAGATTTGGTCGAAGAAGTAAAGATTATCGACCTGTACGAAAACGACGCGAAATTCGGGCCGGGAAACCAATCCCTCTGCCTCAAAATGGTATTCCGCTCGATTGAGCGGACGCTCACGAACGAAGAAATCAACCGGACCTACTTCGAAATCCGGGATGCTATCGGAAAGCGGCTCGGGTACGAACTGCGGTAATCTTCCAACGAGGCTTCGCAATACGTAAAGAGCTCCCGTTTTAGCGGGAACTCTTTACAAATGAAACTTGATGGTGGATTGGGAGGGACTCTTTCCTCGGAATGTCGCGCCGGGCCGTCCTGCGGCCGGCTCCGGACGCTCGTTCCTCGGAACCACTTGCGACGGCGAGTGCCATTCAAGGCACTCGCAACCCGCCGCCCGCTTCGCGGATCGGCGGGGTCGCGGCGGCTTCGAGTCCCTCCCGATTTCAGTCTTGAGACATCAAAAATCCCCCGTCTTGCGACGGGGGATTTTTGATGTCTCAAGATGAGATTATGTCACGTTATCAAATTTTTTGAAGGTATGAGTTTTTGGCTTGGCATAGCAAAATTCTGAATAAAGCTTAAATTACTTTTTATAATAGTCTGCAAAAATATGAAAAATCTCCAATTCCATTCCGTGCCGCTTATATTCTGTTACCCCTACCCTTAATCCAGCCTTATTTGTATAATTCAAAGTACTATCCTTTGTATCTCAAAATTTGAATTTAGGCGAATAATTTCAAATGGCTTTTAAATATTTTTGCCATAATGCTTCAAAGTCCTTAGCTCCTGAATAGACCAGAATAAAGTTTCTCTTATTTCAGATTTGATCGTAACTATTGATTAGCTTATCAATATGACTTTCAACGATTTCTTCTGACGTTCAGCAACTAGATAGCCTAAAGGCTTCAACAATAGCTGAAGGAAGATTAGAGTGTGAATCTATCAATAAATCAAGTTCTCCAGCATCTTTCCCACTTGGTGATACTCAGTACCTAGTTTGATCATGAACTTGATATCAGAGTAGTTTTAACAAATCCTTAACGTCATCCGTCAAGAAATTTTCTTTGGTTTTTGTATACTTTCTTCCAATTAAATATGTCACAGTCTCTATTAATTTCCCCGTAAGTTCTTCTAATCATAAGTTCTCATTTAACATCTTTTGAAACTGAGAATATTCAGCATATCGTCTCCGAGTAGCTGCAACATGTTTTTCGAAATTGCCGGATATCGAAGATCAAAGTTCATCAGATAGAGTGATGTCCCTTACTTTAGTCTTTGTTATCGTTTCCCCCAACCTTGTCAGAATTGTTTTAAATTGTAGCAATTCAATTTGTCAGATTTTTTGTATCAATCTCAGAGGATCCTCTGTAAATAACTCTCAAATTAAGACGCAATACCCAGAATCATTATTAAAATCTATATTTTCATAATTTCGATGTTTCCCTCATTTCTTCGTTATTGGCAGTACCAACAAACCCTTAGAGTTCTTAGTAACTATTAAGATAAGAGTCTTCTCCATCAAAAGTTCCGAACGACTCTTTATAAACTTAAATTTTTTCGATAAGAAAACATCTCACGCTCGAATTTCCATACTGTAGATTATAAAACTTGGATTCTAAACCGAAACGCAACTTTTCATTTCCTTCCGGAAGGCTTCTTCGGGAGTAAGGTATCCGAGCCTTTTTCGCGGTCTCGAGTTTAGCGAACGGCACGCCCTTGTCACGTCTTTTTGGGAAACCGTGGCGAAGTCCGTTAATTTGGGGAAGAATTCCCGCAGAAGTCCGTTCCAATTCTCGTTCGTACCGCGTTCCCAACTGAAGTACGCCTCGACGGCCATCATCGCGTGGTACGCGAACTCCCGGCCGTTGTCGAAGGTGACGGTCTTCCGGAGTTCTTTCGGCAGCGTTTCCAGGAACGAGTTCACCGCGTCCGCGACGCCTATTCGCGCGAGGTCGTCGGGTACGCCATCGGCCTCGTCCGCACGAAGGAATTCGTCCTCGCCGCCATCGCCGACGCCGTCGCGAAGGTCGGGAAAGCCCCGGAAATCCTCCACAGCGACCAATGAAGCGAGTACCGAAGTTTCCTCGTTTTCGACTGGCTGGCGAAGGCCGGAATCCGGCCGTCGATGAGCGCCAAGGCTTCGCCGTGTCAGAATAGCCACCAGGAGTCGTACTACGGGAAATTCAAGCTCGAAATGGGCAACCTGAACGCCTCCGCCACGTTCGAAGAGGCTATCGAGGCCGTCCACCACCGCATCCACTACCACAACCGGAAACGGATCCATTCGGCCTTGAAAATGCCGCCGGCGATGTTCCGGGAACGGTACTTCCTTATGGAAAAAGAAAGGCTCCGGACGGATGCCGGAGCCTCTGGGGAGTAGAGAATCGGTTGGGCGAAGAAAGCGAACCTTGACGACATGTTGCGGAGGAGTTACGCGAAGCGCTTCCCATTCTTGGAGGTGTTTTTCGTTGAGTTTCCGGATTTCTTCCGAATACCGGGCTTCGAGTTCGGCGAGTTTGTTCTGTTCGGTCTGGAGGATGGTTTCGAGCCTCGAACGCTGTTCGTCCGTCATGGACGGGAAGATATCGAACCAATACTGGCGCTCTTCCGGGACGAGCGATTCGGAGACGAGGACGAGACTGAAGCAATGGGCCCATTTGGAAAATTCGGAGCCGGACGGGATACGGTACTCGGTACCGTTCCATATTTTCGTTTCGGTGGGAATTTCGCGTGCCATAAAAAGGGTGGCTAAGGAATAGCCGCCGTCATAATGGAAAACGGAACTTTTGTCTTTGTTTCGCGCTGAAATGCCAAAAACGACCCTAAGGACGTTCGGCCCCGGGTCGTTCGTGGTAAAAATATGCGTTCCGTATAGCGGGAACTCCGCTTTTGGTTGTGAAAACTGGTGGATCGGGAGGGACTCGAACCCTCGACCTTGGGCTTAAGAGGCCCCTGCTCTAACCGACTGAGCTACCAATCCGAAAGCGGAGCGAAATATATCCGGTTGCCGGGAAAAAGCAAACGATTTTTGGAGTTTTTGGAAGGGCGGGTAGAATCGGGCGCGTAATCGTCCCTCGCATGCGCTTTCCCATCATCTCTTCCCTCCTTCTCGCCGCCTTCGCCGGAACCGCGTTTTTCATGGACGCGTACGGGTGGTCGTTCCTTTCGGAAACGGCTCCGTCGGTCTCGACGTATCG
This sequence comes from uncultured Candidatus Peribacteria bacterium, assembly GCA_964540725.1. Taxonomy (GTDB): domain Bacteria; phylum Patescibacteriota; class Gracilibacteria; order BD1-5; family UBA2023; genus JANJWP01. The sequence continues at coordinate 13,893 of CAZINU010000011.1, read as the reverse complement.
GAAAACCGTCGAAACCGTTCTCGACTTCTGTATCGGGGTTTCCGTCATCGCCCTCGCTTCCGGCGTGGGAATCCGGTTGCTCGAGAAGGCGTTCGAGCGGGTCCTCCGCGGAAGCGCGCTGGCTCGCAAACTCCTCCCCCTTCTCAAATACGTCATGAACGCGCTCGTGTGGGGGTTCGGAACCTTCTTCCTCCTCTCCACGCTCGGCGTGAACGTGAGCGCGCTCCTTACGGGTGCCGGAATCGGGGGACTCGCCTTCGCCCTCGCCTCGAAAGAAATCGCGTCCAACCTCTTCGGAAGCCTCTCGCTCATCTTCGGGAAATTTTTCAAAATCTCCGACCGCATCCGCATAAAGGGGTTCGAGGGAACGGTCGAGGAAATCACCCTCTCGCACACCCGATTGACCGACAAATCGGGCCATACGGTCTTCGTTCCGAACAAGTTCCTTACCGCCGAGCCTATCGAGAACCTCTCCGAGGCGGCGGCGAAAACCGCGGAAATTTCGATCGTCCTCCGTCCGTTCGACGATATCGACGCCTGTCTGGAGGCGGCGGCGAAGCTTCCCAAGAAACTCTCCGGCGCCAAGCTCAAATTCTCGGTGACCGAAACGGGCGTCGATGCGGTAAAAGGAACGCTGAAAATCGAAACCGACCCCGAACTGCTGGACGAAACCCGAAGAACGGTCGCGAAGAACGTCGCGAATTTTCTAAAATCCGAAGCGGTGGCGTAGTTTGACCGGAACGTCCGCCGTTTTTTCGAATTCGAAACGAATGAAAACCCCGACCGGGCGTACCATGCCCGGTCGGGGTTTCGAACCGAGAACGCGCGCTCCGGTTATCGGCCGCGTTCCGCCTTGGTGGCCGCAAGCCGCAGCAACACCCGGTCGAGCTCCCAGAACGGGACGACGTTCGTCGAGGCGATAGTGGAAAAGGCGGCCGCAATGGCCGATGCCGTCTCGGAATCGCGGACGTCTCCCGAGCGGATACGGTCCGAAAGGCACGATAGCGCTCCCAAACACTCGGACCGGTCGGGCTTCGAAAAGGCGAATTCGGCCAAAGGGGCGAAGTCGTTTCGTTCGAAGAACGCGGCGACGGCCTCTTTCGCGCGATCGGAAGGAACGAGGGCGGAATCGTTGGAATCGATGAACAGGCAGCGCGAAAGCACGGTTTCGAGAAGCTTTCCCCGATTGGTGACGGTCAGAATGAAGAACGTATTGGGCGGAACGTCTTCGAGCGTCTTTAAAAACGCGTTGGCCGCCTCCGGGGTCATGCAATCCGCGTCGAAGAGCACGAAGGTCTTTCTCGCGCCCCCGGAACTCAAATGGGCCTTCTCGATAACGGAGCGGACGTCGGCGACCGAGTAGGTCGGTTCCTTCGTTTTCACGGTCGCTTCGAAGGCGTAGACGTCGGGCTTGGGATTCTCGACGCAATCGGCACGCCCGAACACCTCTTCGGACAAAATTTCCGAGAGGGCGTCGAACGCGGAATATTCGGAACAGAGAACCGGGGGGACGGCGACCCCTTCGAGGAATTGCCCGACGATCGAAGCCAAGTCGCTCCGCATTTGCAAAGGGGGGTGTTATCGGTATAGTCCACCGCATTGTAGCGAGCTTTCCATACATGTCCATACGCCCTGTCCAAATCCCCGTCCTCCTGCTTTCCGGCGTCGTCCTCTTCGGCATCGCGGATTTCCTTTTCTTCGGCCACGGCGTTCGCGCCGTCACCGTGCTCTGCGGACTGTGAAGCTTTCTCTGGCTCGCTTCGTCGCGCCTTTCTAACCGCCAAACGGCCGCGCTGACGCTCGTGTTCGTCCTCGGAATCGGATGGTACGCCGTGGACGCGTTCTTCGTCCGGAGCGTGGCGTCGGTTTCGGTAAAAATCGAGGGCGCCGAAACCGCGCGCGTCTCCGTGCAGAAAAACGGGGTCGACGTCGTCGCGGTCGAATGCGCCGGCAATTGCGCGCTCGAGGGCATTCCGCCGTTCGAGTACGACCTCGTCGCCGTCTCCGAGGGTTTCAAACCGCATTCGGAAAAAATCCGGCTCGAACGTTCCGACCGGCTCTATAGGACGGTATCGATGGTGCGCGACGTTCGAACCGCCGAATACCGAAAAGACCGAACGGAAGCTATCGGCGATATCCGCGGCAAGCGCGCGCTCCTTTCGGAAACCGGGGCGGAAGCGGCCGGAAGGACCGTTCTGGGAACTTTCGGCGGTACCGACTACTTCACCGACGTCTCGCCGAAATTCCGACTCGTGGCCCGAACCGGCGGAAAAGACACCGTCCTCTTCGCGTCGAACGAAAAACCCGGCATCGCCTATTCCGACGCCGACGGCCTTCTCTGGCTCGAAGCCGGAAAGCTCTCCGCGCTCTTCGACCTCAGAACCGGAACCCGGGAGTTTCCGAATTTCGGAACCGGCGTCGAGAAAATCGCCCGTATCGGCGACGGATCGGTCGTTACGGCGGTCGCGTCGGGATCGGTGACGGCCTTCGACCGAACCTACGGATCGGTTTCCAAAAACCCGCTCTACGGCGACTACGTACTGCTTTCCGGCGGCAGGGTTCTGGGACTCGTTCCGAAGGGCGATACGGCCAAGGCGTCGATCCTCGGATTCGAAGACGCTCTTACATCGCGCATCGTGCTCGATTCCGGGGCCGGCAATCGGAACGTCGTCTTCGAGAGCGACGCCGATTACCGGTACCTCTTGCTCGAAAACGGCGCTGTCGTGCTCGAAAGCGCGGACGGAAGCCGGGAAATCCTTGAAAATTTCGAGTAGCGCCCGATGACCGCGAAAAAAGCCTACCTCAACGCCCTCGCGCAGATTGCCGGAAAAATCTCCACGGCGGTCATTTCGATCTTCCTCATCAAGATCCTTACCAACTACCTCGACCTCGAGGGATACGGGCTCTATTCGAAGATCTACAATTACCTCTCCATCTTCGCGGTCATCGCGGACTTGGGGCTCTACACCATCACCGTTCGGGAAATCTCGGAACGCAAGGACGACGACGAAGCCGTACGGAAGATCGCCGGAACGGTCCTCACCATCCGGACGGGCATGGGATTCGGCATCATCGCGCTCTCGCTCGGAATCGCCGCTTTCCTTCCGGGGTATTCGGGCCTTCCGGCCATGGTGGGAATCTGTATCGCCGGAGTCTTTACGCTGTTCGGGCTCGTAGGTTCGTCCGTCCTCTCGCTCCTTCAGGCGTACCTTAAAACCGAATTCTCCTTCGTTTCGACCACGCTCGGAAAGATCGCGAACCTCCTTTCGATGGTCGCGATCGTCACCTTCCTGCTTCCGAAAACGACCCTCGGGCAATCGTGGTTCGGAGCGTACGATCCGAACCTCTTCCCCACCCTCTCGCTCGCGGCCGTCATGCTTTCGGGGCTTCTCGGGAACGTCGTCATGACGGGGCTTCTCTACTGGTATTCCCGCCGCGTGCACGCCATCGGCTTCGCGTTCGACCGCGCGTACGCCGCCCACATTCTGAAAGCCTCCCTCCCCTACGGGCTCGCGCTCTTTCTGAACGCGGTGTTCTTCAAAGTGGACGTCATACTGCTCTCGGTACTCGAACCCCGATCCCACGCGGATACCGACATCGCCCTCTACGGCGTGCCCATGAAGATCGTCGAAGTCGGCATGATGTTTTGAACGGTCTTCCTGAATTCGATGCTCCCGCTTTTGACCGAAGCCTTCAAAAAGGGGCGTAAGGAAGAATTCGACGCGCTCGTTGCCAAGGCGCTCGGCATCCTTTCGTTCTTCGGTGCGGGAATCGCGTTCTTTCTGTTCGCGGCGGCATCTCCGGTCGTCGCGTTCATCGCGAACGCCGAATACCTGGGCGCCGGACCTTCCGGTTGGTCGTCGCCCGACGCCATGCGCGTGGTCGCGTTCGTCTTCCTGTTTTTCTTCCTCTCTTCTCTCTCCACGTACCTGCTCATCGCGGCGGGAAAGCAGGCGGAACTCTTGAAAATCAATGCGAAAATCGCGCTCTTCAACCTCGTCGGAAACGCGCTCGTCATTCCGTTTTTCTCGTTCGTCGGCTCCGCCTTCGTGACCCTCGTTTCGCAAATTCTCCTCCTCGTCGTTACGGCCCGTACGGCAAAAATCCATACCGGCGCTTCGGTAGCGGCTGCCTCGCGCCCGCTCGCGGCCAACGCGGCGCTCGGCATTCTCGCGTCCGCATTGGCCGTTTGGGTCACGTCCGAATTCGCCTTCGGAACGTTCGCTTCGCTTGCGGTCGTCACCGGAATCTTCGCGGTGACGTACGGAGTTCCATGACTCCTCATGCTTCGGGGGAAGGTGGGGAAATGGAAGGTCCGGAGTGCGGCAACGGATGTTCCGGTTTCATAACCCCGACCGCGGACGGCAACGGATACGGATTTCGAAAATCCCGAACTCCGTTTTAGGAATCCGGGACTCGTTCGTCGCGAACGGATATTATGTTTCCTCTGCCAACCCCTCCGCCACGAACGCGTCGATGGCGGCGTAGAATTCGGCTTCGGCCGTGTCGTTTTGGACGACCGCGTGGGCGATGTCGCGCAGTCAGCGGATCGTGATTTCGGTTTCCCCTTGCTCCTCTTTCAGGAAATCCTCGTACGTTTTCTCGCTATCGCCCCGGTTCTGGGCCCGTAAGACGATGCGCTCGTATCGAAGCCGGATATCGGCGTCGATGTAGAGGAGGCGGAAATTCGGGTCGGACGCGATTCCTTCGAGGTCCGACGCACGGCGCACCCCGTCGATTACGACGATCCGCCGATCGCTTCCGTCGATGGCCTTCTGGGCGATGACCGAGAGAATGTCTTGTCCGTACGCGTCACGAAGAAGCTTCGAAACGAACTGGAGGTTCGATCGGGAATCGTCCACGTAGAGCGCCTTCAAAACGGCCCGGAACGGGTCGGAAAACCGGAAATACGCGGCCCCGTACCGGCGTTCGAGGTAGGCGGCGGCGGTTCCTTTTCCGGCTCCGACGGAGCCGGCGAGTCCGATGACGAGACGTTTTTTCATGGATAGGATGAGATGGGGCGATAAGGGGTTTTCGGAAAACGATGGAATTCGCGTGACCGGCGAGGAGCCGAGCGAGGCGTACTGCGTGGTACGTCGAGCGGGCACCGCAGACGGGAACGCGAATTCCGCGTTTTACGGGAACCCCCAAACGAAAACGGGGGGAGTATATGATTCTCCCCCCGCCCGAGCAAACCGATTTTCGAACGTATTCCGTCCGACGCTATTTTATGAGAACTTCGCCCTCTCCGGCCACCTTCGTGGCGATGAGGTCGATGACGGCTCCGTAAAAAGCGCCCGCGAGGACCGTCGCCCAAAAGAGGGTCCACGCCGACATGGAAGCCGGGGGCGTCATCATTCCGCCGGTCGCGAGCGGCAAGGACGCGACCGCTCCGAGGACGGCGCCCCGGAGAATCGGGTGGCACCGAAAGCGGAAAACGGGGTGGATGACGTAGGCGCCGCCGAGCGCGACGAGAAGGCCGACGAGAAACCGGTCGGTTACGATCGTCCACATGAGGGGCGTCCACCAGAATTCCACGGCGACCGACCGGGAGGCGAGATAGGCGCAGAGAAACCCGAACGCGATTCCGAGGGGAACGGCCGTCATGAAACGCTTGCGTCCCGGAGTACAAGCGTTCTTCTTCTGTTTTCCGAACATGGGAAAAAAGGTAAGGAACTACGCTTCGGAACCGATGATATCCGCAAAATCCGGGGTATCAAGGGGAACGTTCCCGGAGCGGGACGGGAAGCTTCAGACCGGGAACGAAAGAAACGCCGAAGCCGGCTTTTTTCGAACGCGTTTTTGGATATACTCCGGAACGTTTCCGAACCCCCGAGGAACCATGCCCCGTTTCCGCGACCAAAAAATCCGATTGGCGCTCGACGTCAAAACGAATCCGTATTCGTCGGATTTTTCGAAGTACGTCGGAGGCGTCGAGGGCGTGGAAGTAGCGTCCGAAGCCTCGCTCGAAGCGGTCGAGCGGGCGTATTTCGCAAAAAAGCTCCGGCTCGGCGCCGAAAACGAAACCCCGACCGAACGGCTCGAAAACCGCCTCGTTCCCGTTTTGGCGGAAATGGAATCCCGAGGAGTCTTCGTAGACGGATCGGAACTCCGCGAACTCGCGGACGAGCTGCGCGACCGAACCCGACGGCTCGAAGCGGAAATGACCGACCTGGTAGGCGAGCCATTCAATCCCAACTCTCCCCGGCAATTGCAGTACGTCCTGTTCGAAAAGCTCGGCGTCCCCCGTACGAAAAAAATCAAAACCGGCTTCAGCGTCGATGCCGAAGCGCTTGAGGAAATCTCGAAACAGTACGCCATCGCGGCCCTCATTCTCGAATACCGGTCGCTCGAAAAGCTCCGCACGACGTACGCCGAAGGCCTCCTGAAAGAAATCGACCGGACGACCGGACGCATCCATACCACCTACAACCAGGTCCTCACGAGCACGGGACGCCTGTCGAGCGAAAACCCGAACCTCCAGAACGTTCCGTCGGGAGACGCGTACGCCGGACGGATCAAGGCCGCGTTCCGACCTTCGGAACCGTCTTGGAGATTCCTCGTTGCCGACTATTCGCAGGTGGAACTCCGCATTCTCGCCGTACTTTCCGGCGACGGGGCGCTGAAAGGGGCGTTCGCCGACGGACGGGACATCCACGCAGAAACCGCCAAATTCCTCTTCCCCGCGTCCGCAACCGTCTCGAAGGAGGAGCGCCGGATCGCGAAAACCGTCAATTTCGGCGTCATCTACGGAATTACCGGATTCGGCCTTTCGAAAACCATCGGCACCTCCCCGGCCGAAGCCTCCCGGTATATCGACGCGTTCTTCGCCCGGTACTCCGGAGTCCGCGAATACTACGACCGATTGCTTGAAAACGCCCGAAAAACCGGGTACGTCGAAACCCTTTTCGGAAGGCGCCGGTACGTAAAGGGGCTGAACGACGCCAACATGAACCTTCGAAAAGCGGCCGAACGCGAAGCCATGAACATGCCCGTCCAGGGAACCGCGGCCGACGCGGTAAAGATGGCCATGGTCGGCCTTCGCGACGCCATCGTCCGAAAAGGACTCGAAAGCCGGATGATCATGCAGGTGCACGACGAACTCGTATTCGAGGGTCCCGAATCCGAAATGGGTACGCTCGAACCCCTCGTCCGCGAAATCATGGAAACCGTCCTGCCCGATTCTCAGATCCGCCTCCCCGTCGACGTGGGAATCGGTCCCGATTGGTTCGCCGCCAAAGGATAAGCCCCTACCGAGACGTCCGATCCGAAGCATCCGTTTACGTTACCCGACCCCCACCCCATGACCCAAAGAACCGACAAAATCGCCGCCTTCGTGGAAAAAACCGTCGCCGAATCGGCCGTTCGGGCCATTGCCGACCAAGGGCTGTTCGAAGAATTCGGCCCGGTATCCGTACGTTCGGTACGGGTCTCGAAGGACCTCTCGTACGCCGACGTTTCGGTTTCGTCGGTCACGAACGCCGACAAACTCCCCAAAACCCTCGCGAAACTCGCGGGGGAGATCCGTCACGAACTCTCCCGGACGGTCGGACTCCATCGGGCGCCCATCATCCGTTTCCGAACCGCTTCGGAAGATGCGGAATCGGAAGAAATCCGCGTCCTCGCGCTTATCGACGAAATCTCCAAACATGCCGGGAAATAATCGGTTCATCGCCTTCCTTTCGCGGATTCCGAACCTCTTCGAGCGTCGGGAATTTCGAAATCGGATCCGGGAGGAACGTTCCAAAAAATACCTCGTTCCCAAAACGGAGGCGCGCTCGGGCGCGAAAGTGCTCGAAACGCTGTCGAATCCGCGCAAGCGCACGTACGCGTTCGCCTCGACCTTTTACTCCCGGCTCGAGGAAACGGGAAAGCGGCATACCGCCAGTTTCGCGGTTCTCGGGATTTTCATCCTCCTTCTCTGCGGGTACGTCGTATTCGGGTCGCCCTATTTCCGAATCTCGGCGTCGAAGGTCATCATCGAACGGCTCGACGCCGGAAGCGACGTCAACGTCGCGTACAAATCGATCGAACCGGTCTACGGAAAACCGATTTTCTCCGTTACCGGGCGGGAAGTGTCCAGAATGGTCATCGGCACCCAAAAGAACGTCGAACGGGCCGAGGTTTCGAAGCTGTATCCGAACGGCCTGAAAATCGTCCTCTCTTCGCGACCGCCGGAATTCTTCACGTACTTTCCGAAGACCGAACGGTACTACGGGATAACCGGAAACGGCATTCTCGTCTACCAAAAGTCGAAGGGAACCGACCTTCCGATGCTCGATATCGTCGACCCCTCCTTCGCGGAAGGGGAATTCCTGGATTACAAGGAAGGCGTGAGCCCGGGACAAATGGAACGCATCCGAACCCTTCGGAAAGCCTTCGCGGAATCGTACCCGGAATCGAACGTCGCGAAATTCACGTTCTTCAAAACGGAACGCGAACTCCATATCGCCTTCGAATCGGGCATCCGGCTGCTCTTTTCGCTCGACGGAACCGAATCGGAACAATTCGCCAAATTCCGGTTTTGGAACGCGGGGGAAGGCTCCCCGATCGTCGGAGGGAAGATATCGTACGTAGACCTCCGGATTCCCGGAAAGGTCTTCGTATGCCGGGACGAAGGCGTCTGTAAAAAGAATCTCCTCCGAATATACGGCGACCGTTACAAATAAGCGTATGGAACGGACCGATACCCTGCAACTCGCTCCTTCGAAAATCCCCCTTCCGGACGCCGCCTGGCTCGTTCCGGACGTCTTGGACGTCGCGACGGGAATCGCCGCTGCCCTTCTCGTCGTCCTATTCGCGGTTTTCCGGAGCTCGCTCCCGGCGCGGAATGCCGAAACCCCCGTCCACCCGGGAAGCGAGGGGTTCGAAGCGTTGAAACTCGCGTGCCTCGAACGCATTCGGAACGCCGATCCGTCGTCTCCGGAATTCGCCGAGACGGTCTGGTCGGCGCTTCGGGATTTTTTGGGCGAGACGGGGCTCGTTCCGGGCATACGGACCATGACGGCCGAAGAATTTTCCCAAGGCTCGTTCCGAAGGAACGGTCTCGCCGAAGCGGCGACCCTCGCGCGGGACCTCTCCTACGCCCCGAAAGGCGAGCGGGCCGACGAGCGGGCCGAACGGCTCGGGAAAACGGCCGAAGCGATACTGCGTTCCCTAAGGTAGCCCATGTCCGACCTTCCGATATTCCTTTTTCCGCAAGCGCTCGCCGCGTCGCTTTTCGCGATTCCGGTTTTTTGGACGGTCTGGAAATCCGGAAAGTACGTTTCCTACGTTCGGAACCCCGGGGAGCGGACGTTCGGGAGCGGCGGGGCGTTTCGATTCGTCCGGGCCGCGGCCGGGGCCATCGCCGTACTTTCGGCGGCGGCCATCCTTGCCGACCCCCGCTACGAACGGACCGTCTCGGAACGGAAGACCGAAGGGATCGACATCGCGTTCGTGTTGGACCTTTCGAAGTCGATGCTCGCGGAAGACATCCTTCCGAACCGCCTCGAGGTCGCGAAGCGGGTCATTGCCGAATTCGTCGCGAAACGCGAGGGCGACCGGTTCGGCCTGGTGGCGTTCGCGGGAAAACCGTTCCTCCTTTCGCCGGCAAGCCCCTCGAAAACGGCGTTTTCGGAGATACTCCTCCGAACGACGACCGATTCGATCCGACAGGAAATCCCCGGGCTTTCCGGAACGGCCATGGGCGACGGACTCCTGCTCGCGACGGACGCGCTTTCCGGGAGCGTTCGGGAAAAGGTCGCGATCGTCCTGACAGACGGCGAAGCGAACGTCGGGCTCGATCCCGAACCCGTCGCCAAGTACGCGGCCGAACGGGGTATCCGGATTTTTACGGTCGGCATCGGCGACCCGAAAGGAACCGACCTGTTCGTCACCGACGCGGCCACCGGACAAAAACGGTTCTTTACCGGACCGGACGGAAAACCCATCCGTGCGATCGTCGACGAACCGCTCCTCCGGGGCATGGCGGAAACCGGTAGCGGCGAGTACGGATTGGCGAAGGATGCCGAATCCCTCGCCCGGGTCTTCGACCGCATCGACCGCCTAACCAAAACCGAGACCGTGTCGGTCGTCGAAACCCGGTACCCTCCGGCGACCTGGCCCTTCTCCGTCCTTTTTTGCGCGTCGTTCGCGACGTTCGCGTTCCTGCGTCCGAAGGGCGCCGAAAACCAACCGGCATAACCGTATGGAATCTTCCCTGTTCGTCATAACCGCGATCGTCGCGGCCGCCGCGCTCCTTCGGAAAAACCCGGTCTTTTCGGCTCGCCCGTACGCGCTTTCGGAAACCTCCTCGAACTACCGGATGTTCCGCGGCCGGTCGGCGGCGCGATTTCTGTTCGCGCTGGTTTCGGTCTTCGCGCTGGCCTTCCACGCCACGGGGTGGACGGCCGGAATTCCCGAAACCGGCGGAAGGGACGTCGCGTTCCTCCTCGACGTGTCGAGGAGTATGGACGCGCCGGACGCGCCGGACGGAAGTACCCGCCTCGAAGCGGCCAAACGAATGATCGAACGGACCGTTCGGGAACACCCGGAAAACCGGTACGCGCTCTTCGCGCTCGGAGCCACGGCCGACGCCGCCATTCCGGCGACGTCCGACGCGGCGTCGTTCTCGCTCCTGCTTTCGGGAATTTCTTCGAAGTACTCCGGGGAGCGGCAGGGTACCGATTTGACGAAAGGAGTCGCCGCGTTCGCCGCCCGGCTCGCAAAAGGACGTTCGGCCGTTCCGAACGGCGGAGAACGGAAAAAGGACCTTCTCGCCGTCGTCTTTTCGGACGGCGGGGACGGAGAAGATACCCCGAAATCCGAAACGCTCCGGAGCGCGTGGTCGCCGGTAGCCGGAATGGCCGAGACGCTCGTCGTGGGCATGGGTTCGGAACGGTGAAGCCGGATTCCCCTCGGAACCGACGCGTTCGGAAGAACCGCCCACCTCACCTACCGGTGACAGGCGGTCGTTACCAAGCGGAACGACGTCGCGCTCGAACGTCTCGCCGAAACCTCGGACGGCGCGTACGCCCGAAGTACGGAAGAATACGGAAAGTTCTTCGTTCGGGCATTGGAACGGGTTTCCGTCGGAAATTCCGAAGGAACCGAAGCGGAAGCGCCGCGCCGCGGACGGGAATTCCCGCTTCCGCTCGCGGGAGCCTTGGCAGCCTTCGTAGCGTCCGTCGTTCTTCCCGACCGTTCGATCCGAAAACGCGTCCCGAAGGGGGCTTCGAAACCGTCGGACGCCGATTTTTTCCGAAACGCCTAATATGAAACGGTTCCTCCTTATCGCCGGATTGGCCGGCATCGTCACCGCCTTCGGAATTCCGGGAATCCGGAACGCCGATTTTTGGAACGCCGCGGTTCGCGGATACCTCCTGTTTTCGGAGGGACGGAACGCCGAAGCGGGCCGGGCGTTCGAAAGCGGAACCCCCGCGTCGGGGGTGGAAAAACGGACATACCTCCGGTTCGCCGGTTCGGTCGCGAAATCGGAAGCGGGGAGTGGGTCGGACGCGATCGGAGCCATTTCGGACGCGTCGTTTTCCGGAAATGCCCGAATGGAATCGGTTCGTCTCTACGACCTCGGCAACGCGTACGCGAGGGATGCCCTCTCGCTTTCGGGAATAGCTCGGAAACAGTCGCTCGAAGCGGCGCTTCGGACGTACGAACGGTCGTTCGAAGTCCGCTGGATGCCCGAGGCCGAGAACAATTACTGGGAAGTGAAACGGTTCTTGGAAAGGGAGTTTCCTCCGGAACCCCTTCCGGGCATATCCCCCTCGAAGCCGGAAACCGGAAGCGGTTCCGAATCTCCGAAAAACGGTTCCGGTGCCGATTCCGGAAGCGGGGCTTCGGAAAAAACGGAGAAAGAACCCGAGACGGAAAAATCCGGGGACGAGGAGCGGCCTGAAAAATCCGACCCGTCGCGCACGGAGAAAAACGGCCCTGGCAAGGCGGGTACGGACGGTTCCCCCGAAGCGCCGGACAAGGACGAAGGCGCGGACGATCCGTCCGCAACGACTCCGCGAGAAGGCGGGACGGCGGAAGACCGTCTGAAACCGGAATCGGGAAATTGGAGCAATGCCGGAGACCTTCGGAGGGTCGGGGGCGGCGGTGCCGGCATCGGAACCGGACTGACCGACGCCGAACGGCGGGAGCTCGAATGGAATCTCGACGCCGCGCGGGAACTCCAGAAGCGTCAGAACGAGTTCGTCCGCCCGGACGGAAAACCGGGCGAAAGCGCGGGAGCGGGAACGGTCCTCCCGGGCGAGTTCCGCGAATTCTTCCGGGGAGATCCGCTCTTCGAGCGATTCTTCGGAACCCCCTCGGAAGAAAGCGGAAAAACGTGGTAGCCCCTACGGCGCGGTCACGAGCGTTCCGCGCACTTCCCCTTCCCCGAGCTTCGCCACGTCTTCTATTCGGCATACGAAGATGGGCAGTTTTTCGTCCCCGGCAAGCGCCAGGGCGCTTTGATCCATGATTCGGAGATTCTTCGAAAGCGCCTCGGGATACGAAACCGTATCGTACCGGACGGCGTCGGCATGCTTCATGGGATCTTTGTCGTACACCCCGTCGACCTTCGTTGCCTTGACGAGGACGTCGCATTCGAGTTCGAGCGCGCGGAGGACGGCGGCCGAATCGGTCGTAAAGAACGGGTTCCCGCTTCCTCCCACGGCGATGACGACGCGGCCGTTCCCGAGATGCTTGAGCGCGCGGCGGCGGATGAACAGCTCCGAAACCTTCGGGACCTCGATCGCGCTCATGATGCGCACCTCTTGCCCGTGCCGTTCGATAGCGTCGCCGAGGGCGATGCCGTTGATGACCGTGGCGAGCATGCCCATGTAGTCGCCCGACGAGCGGTCCAACCCCTTCGCGGCCATCGCGGCGCCGCGGAAAATGTTTCCGCCGCCTATGACGATGACGACTTCTTTGCCGCGTTTCTTGGAAAGCGTGACGACCTTTTCCGCCAAGTCGTGGAGAAAATCCACGTCGATGCCGTACCCGGCCTTTCCTTGCAGGGCCTCGCCGGAGAGCTTGAGAAGGAATCGTTTCTTGGAAGAAAGGTTCATGGCGTGCGTGGGGTAATGGGATCGTGGACGGCGTCAGGTAATGAAAACGCGCCGGCAATTATGCCGACGCGAACCAAAGTCCGATGAATCCGACCAAAAGGAAGACGAGGGCGATGACCAGAATCGCGGTCGTCGTCCGTTCGCTTTCGACGGCCGATTTGAGCGATTCGATTTCCTTCGAAGCGGTCGCGCGGTCTTCTTCGGATTTCGCTTTCGCCGCCTCGAGAAGGTAGGCGGTCTTCTTGTGTTCCAAAAGCGATACCGAGGTTTTCAGTTCGGCCTCGGCCTGTCCGACGCGGAACGAGAGTTCGCGGATGACGCGGTCTTTTTCCTCGATGCTCTTCTGCGCATTCTCGAAGAGTTCGCGATAGTCCACCAAAAGCGGGCGACGCTTGAAGCCCGAATCGGAACCGTCTTCGAAAAAAACGATTTCCGGCGTTTCGGGCGCGGCGAATTCGGGAACGGAGGGCGATTCGTCGTTTCCTCGGGAAAGCTCGTGCCTGACGCGCTCCAAATCGGCGTCGTGGACGTACACCTTCTTCCCCACTTTTTTCGAGCGGAGTTTTCCGGATTTTACGTACCGGTCGAGCGTGCGCGTGGAGATTTCGAGGGCGGCGGCGGCCTCGGTTCGATCGAGCGAGAAGGACATGGGCGGCGGAAAGGTCGTGGCGATTATACCGAAACGCCCGATTTGTCGAGGGTTTTCGGGGAACGGGCCGATTTTCGAAATCCCTTCGGAAAAAACCGTCCGGCGCCTTCGAAAATCCCGGGGGCGTCCGACCGGAGCTTTACGACCGCCCGACGACCGCCTCCCTCCGGAGTTCTCCCGATTCGGTTATGA
>CAZINU010000010.1:0-34905 GCA_964540725.1 uncultured Candidatus Peribacteria bacterium | reverse complement strand
CCGTACCGGGTGTCCGCTTTTATTTTAGAACTTTTGGACTTTCGTTCCGGCTTGCTTCGGCTCCGGTTTTCCATATACTTTCGCCACCCAAAAACATGGGAGCCCGAAAAGGGCGCTATTACCACGTTATCTTCCTTTTTTATGAAGAAATACGGCAAGAAGTACCGCCAGGCCGCCGCGCTCATCGAAGCCGGCCGCGCCTATACCGTCGACGAGGCGGTCGAACTCCTCGAACGCACGAATACCGTGAAGTTCGATCCGACCATCGAAATCCACTTCAACCTCGCCATCGACCCGAAGTACGCCGACCAAATGGTCCGCTCCACCCTCACCCTTCCGAACGGAACCGGTAAGGCTCCCCGCATCGGCGCCTTCACCGACGTCGGAAACGAGAAGGAGCTCCTCGCCCTCGGCGTCACCGTCGCCGGCGGAGAAGACCTCCTCGAAACCGTGCTGTCCGGAAAGATCGACTTCGACGTCGCCATTGCGACCCCCGGAATGATGAAAAAGATGGGTAAGGCCGCCAAGGTCCTCGGACCGAAGGGGCTCATGCCGAATCCGAAAGCCGGTACCGTCGGAGAAGACCTCATCGCCATCGCGAAGGAACTCCTCGCCGGTAAGTTCGAATTCAAGAACGACAAGCAGGGGAACGTCCATTCCATCGTCGGAAAGCTCTCCTTCGGACCGAAGAAGCTCAAGGAAAACATCGAATTCTTCGTGAAGGCCATCAAGGACGTCAAGCCGTCCGGCGTCAAAGGCGGAACCTACGTCAATACCGTTTTCGTCTGCAACGCCATGGGTCCGGGCATCCGGGTCGAAGCGTAGCATCGTTCGAAACCGAAAAACGCGTCCCGCTCGGGACGCGTTTTTCGGTTGCCTTCCTATTCCGACACACCCCCTTCTTCGGACTTTTAAAAAATCCCGGTTTTACCCGGGAGAATCCTCCGTTTGAACGCAACGAACCGCAAATGCGGAGAGACGGAGATTGGAGGGGAACGAAAATGACGGCGCTCCGTGTCCGAGAATCAGGAACCCGAAAGTTCCGTCGGATCTTTCCGTCCAGTAATACCCGCGAATTCCCACGAAGGCGTAGCCGAATCCCGAATACCGGACCGATCCGGAGAGCGGGAGGGATTTGTCCGCCCAAGAAGGATCCGAAGCCATCGCGGATTCCCACTCTTCCGGGGTAGGCAATCGCCTCCCGCTTCGTGTGAGAATCTCCCGGAGCGTCCACGGACTCGAAAAATGCTGCTGGCCCGCGTAGGGGCCGTTCGCGATTTCGAATGCGTGTCCGTCCCGGTTCGTCCGGAAACGGAATCCCGAGGGGCTTGCGTACGAAGCCCAACGATCCGATTTCAGTCGGAAATTTCCCGGGTCGAATTTCGGAACGACGGTATGTGTTTGGAATGTTTGCATGGCAGAATCCTCCTTTCCGTAGTTCGGCCGATGACGGACCCGGTATACCCCGAAAAACGCAAAAAGCAAGATTCCTCGCGATGCACGAAAAAACTCCGGAGACCCCGGAGTTTTTCCAACGTAGCGATTCGTGGGCGGATTACGCCAATTCGATCGTTCCTCCGGCCTTTTCGATGGCGGCCTTCGCGGAAGCGGAAGCGGCGTTGGCCTTGACCTTGACGGCGACCGTAAGTTCGCCGGAACCGAGGATCTTTACCGGGCATCCTTCGCGGACGAGCCCCTTTTCAACGAGAACGAGCGCGTCGATTTCGACGACGCCCGCTTCGGCGAGCTTTTGAAGCGACGAGAGATTGACGGCTTCGAACCGGACCTGGTTGCGGGAGGTGAATCCGCGCATTTTCGGAAGGCGGCGGAAAAGCGGGGTCTGGCCTCCTTCGAAGGCGGCGTTGAACTTACCGTTTCCGGTACGGGTTCCCTGCCCCTTGCAGCCGGTTCCGCAGAAGGTTCCTTTTCCGGAGCCGTTTCCACGGCCGCGGCGGATGCGGGCCTTCTTCGAACCCGGATTCGGGGAGACGGATGCGTGATTGAGCATACGAGAGAAAATGAAAGGGGAGGATTATTCGGCGGATTCGGCCTTCTTCGCGGCGGGCTTTTTCGCGGCCGGCTTCTTGGCGGGGGCCTTCTTTTCCGTCTTCGGAGCCTCTTCGGCGGAAGCGGATTCGGCAGCGGGGGCTTCGGCCTTCTTTCCGAACTGGACGGCCGGAGCGGCCTTGAGGGCGGAGAGGGCGCGAAGGGCGGCGCGGACGTTGGTGAGCTGGTTGCGTCCTCCGTAGCGCTTGGTAAGGACGTCCTTGAGTCCGGAAACGAACATGAGCTTGCGGATGGCGCCTCCGGCGATGATACCGGTACCTTCGGAAGCCGGGTGGACCATAACGCCGGTCGCCTTGTAGTTGGCGGTTACCTGGTACGGAACGGTGTTGCCGGAAATCGGGAAGGTGAGGAGGTTTTTCTTCGCGTCGCGAACGGCTTTTTCGATGGCGACGACGACTTCGGCCGCCTTACCGGTTCCGAGTCCGACGGTACCCTTGCCGTTTCCGACGACGACCGCGGCACGGAAGCGGAGCTGGCGTCCACCGGCCGTCACGCGGGTTACGCGGGCGACCTCGAGAAGCTCTTCCTTAAACTCCTTTTCGACTTCGCGGAATCCGCCGTCCTTGCGGGGGCCGCGCTTGGAGTTTTCGCGCATTTCTTTCGCCATAATGGGGAATGATAGGGGTAGTGGGGTTTAAAACTTGAGTCCGGCGGTACGGGCGGCCTCGGCAAGGGCTTTGACGCGTCCGTGGAAAAGGAATCCTCCGCGATCGAAGACGCATTTCTCGATACCGAGGGCAAGCGCCTTTTCAGCGATTTCCTTTCCGACGGCGACGGCTGCGACGGTCTTGGTTCCGGTTTTCGCCTTCATGTCGGAAGCGGAGCAGAGAGTTTTTCCGGCGACGTCGTCGATCATTTGCGCGTAGATCGAAACATTCGAACGGAAGACGGCCAACCGGGGGCAGGAAGCGGTTCCGGAAACCTTTGCGCGGATGCGCTTGTGGCGCTGGATGCGCTTGGCGACTTTTTCGAGCATGGGATGGGTGGGAAAACGGGAAATTATTTCTTACCTGCGGTCTTACCGGCCTTGCGGCGGACGTATTCTCCGACGTAGCGGATTCCCTTCCCCTTGTACGGTTCGGGCTTCTTGATACCGCGGACGAGCGCCGAGAAGTATCCTACCTGCTGCTTGTCGATTCCGGAAACGTGGATGACGTTCTTTTCCTTTTCGTCCGGAGAAATCGTAATTCCTTTCGGAGCATCGAGAACGACCTTGTGGGAGAAGCCGACGGACAACGTGAGTTTAGTGGGCGAAGTGACTTCGAACTTGTACCCGACTCCCTGGATTTCGAGGGACTTCTTGTATCCTTCGGAAACGCCCTGGACCATGTTGGCGAGGAGGGCGCGGGTAAGGCCCCAGAAGGCTTTTTGGGAACTGTCGGCAGGATTTTCGACGGCGACCGAGAGCGCTCACTCGATGAGCTCTACGGACACGCAATCCTGAAGGACGAGGGAGAGTTCCCCCTTGCTGCCCTTCACTGCGACCTTCTTCCCGTCGACGGTTGCGGTCACTCCGGAGGGGAGTTTGACGGGAAGCTTTCAGATGCGAGACATATTATCGGAAATTTCGATGAACTAAAGGGAACGACGACTAGAAGACTTCGCAGAGGATTTCTCCGCCGACTCCGAGGGAGTGGGCTTCGTACCCCGTAACGACGCCCTTCGGCGTGGAAATGATGTAGATTCCGTGCCCGTTGCGGGACTTGCGGATATCGACGGACTTGACGTAGATGCGCTGTCCCGGGCGGGAAACGCGGCGGAACGACGGAACGTACTTGGTCTGGCGGACGTCGTTCAACGCGATTTTGAACGAACGGCCGTCTTCGGAGACTTCGTACCCGGCGACGTACCCGTTTTTCTTGAGGATGCGCAGGATTTCGGCCTTGATGGTCGAAAACGGCGCTTCGACGGAAGACAGTCGGGCAAGGTATCCGTTTCGGATACGGGTGAGCATGTCTGCGATCGGATCGAGGATCATAGGAGGGTTTCGGAAAAAGGAGACTAAACGGACTACCAGCTCGACTTGCGGACGCCCATGAGTTCGCCTGCGTTGGCTTTTTCGCGGACGCAGATGCGGCACATGTCGAACTTGCCCATGTATCCGCCGACGCGGCCGCAGACGCTGCAGCGGTGGTAGAGACGGGTGGGGAACTGAACCGCGAGTCCGGCGGCTTTCCGCCGTTCGGCCGTGGCGTTGTTACGCTCGCACTTTACGACGAGGGCTTTGCGTGCCATAGGAAGGAGGGTAAGGGGTCTATTTCGTAAAGGGGAAACCGAGAGCGTCAAGAAGGGCCTTGGAAGATTCCTTGGAGCCGTTCCGGATTTTCAACGTAATCTGGAGGCCGTGCGGCTTGACGACGTCGTTCTGGGGAACTTCCGGGAAAATGGTGTGTTCCTTGATTCCGAAGTTGAAGTTTCCTTCGGCATCGAACGATTTCGCGGAGATTCCGCGGAAGTCGCGGACCCGGGGGAGAATGATCGCGATGAGCTTCTGAAGGAAGGCGTACATGCGGTCGCCGCGGAGGGTGACGGTCATTCCGACGGGCATGCCTTCGCGAAGCTTGAAGTTCGAGATGGACTTGCGGGAAGACTGGACCTTGGGGAGTTGTCCGGCAATGAGGGCGAAGTCGCTCTTCAGGCTCGAGAAGTCCTTGTTTCCGCTCGCGACGTAGGTGCCGATTCCCATATTCAATACGATCTTTTCGATCTTCGGGGTCTGCATTACGTTCTCGATGCCGAGATCTTTGCGGAGCTTCGGAAGGATTTCTTCCTGGTAACGTTTCTTAAAATCGAGAGACATACGGGGGAGGGTTATGCGAGGGCTTTACCGGACTTCTTCGCGATCCGGAGTTTCTTTCCTTCCTCGATTTTGAAGCCGATGCGGGTGGGCTTCTTCGTGGACGGGTCGAGGACCATGACGTTGGAAACGTGGATCGGGCGCTCGATTTCGACGATGTGGCCGGGAACGTTGCCCTGCCCCTTCACGTGCTTTTTCGCGACGTTGACGCCTTCGACGGTGACGCGTTCGGCCTTGGTATCGACCGAAAGGACTTTTGCCTCCTTGCCTTTGTCCTTCCCGGCGATGACCTTTACGAGGTCTCCAGAGTGGATTTTCATACGGTGAGTTCGGAAAAGGATATTAGAGGACTTCGGGGGCGAGGCTGACGATTTTCTGGAAACCCTTGGCCTTCAGTTCGCGGAATACCGGACCGAATACGCGGGTTCCCTTCGGTTCGCCATCTTCGCCTACGATGACGCAGGCGTTGTCGTCGGAGTACACGTAGGTTCCGTCGTCGCGGCGGACGGGGAACGACGTGCGGACGATAACGGCCTTCACGACGGATTTTTTCTTGACGTTGCCCTGGGGAAGCGCTTCTTTCACGGAGCCGACGATAATGTCGCCGACGCCCGCGTAGCGGCGCTTGGATCCGCCGAGGACCTTGATGCAGAGGAGCTCTTTAGCTCCGGTATTGTCGACTACGACGAGCCGGGATTCCGCTTGGATCATATGGGGAAAATGTTTTCGGACTTAAGCGACGACCTCCCAGCGTTTGGTCTTGGAGAGGGGACGGGTTTCGCGGATGGTGACGGTCTGGCCTTCTTGGCAAACGTTCGACTCGTCGTGCGCGTAGAACTTGGTGGAAACCTTGTAGCGCTTCTTGTACTTGGGATGGGTCTTGTAGACGTCGACGGTGACGACGACGGTCTTATCCATCTTGGCGCTCGTAACGGTGCCGGTCTTGGTTCTCATGGGAAGATGGGGTTTAGAGTGCGGAGAGGAACGTGAGGGCCCGGGCGATACGGTTCTTATGGAGACGTACTTCGTGGGTCGCTTTCAGTTCGCCGGCAGCCTGCTTCATGCGGAGAAGGTAGAGATCGCGGCGAGCTTCGGTCAATTCCTTTTCGAGCCCTTCCCGATCGAGGGTGGCGAGAGCGGCGGTTGCCTTCTTGCCGGCTTTTGCGGTCTTCTGAGCCATGGTACGGTTGGGAATGGGAACTAAACGAGGGTCTTGGTCTTGATCGGAAGCTTGTAGGACGCGAGATCGAAGGCTTCCTTGGCTTGTTCGGCCGGGATTCCGGAGAGTTCGAAGATGATGCGTCCGGGACGAACGGGGGCGCGGTACATTTCGAGACCCCCCTTTCCGCCTCCCATCGGGACTTCAAGCGGCTTCTTGGTGTACGGCTTGTCCGGGAAGACGCGGATCCACATCTTTCCGCCCTTCTTCAGGTAGCGGACGATGACGCGGCGAGCCGCTTCGATCTGGCGGGACGTGAGGTACCCGGCTTCGGTCGTCTTGAGGGCGAAGTCTCCGAAATCGATTTCGGAACCGCGGGTAGCGATGCCCCGGATGACGCCGCGTTGCCCCTTGCGGTATTTGGTTCTGCTCGGCTGAAGCATAGGACGGAAATTTGGAAACTAATGGGGATTACTTCTTGTAGACGTCGCCTTTGTAAATCCAGACTTTGATACCGACGGTTCCCGCGAGGGTTTCGGCACGCTCGGTAACATAGTCGATGTCGGCACGGATGGTAGCGCGGGGAATCATGCCCTCCTTGTACGTTTCGACGCGGGCGATTTCGGCGTTGTTGAGACGTCCGGCGGCGATAACCTTGATGCCGAGGGCCCCCTTCTCCATGGAGCGGGAGATGGCGTTCTTGATGACGCGCCGGTATGGCATGCGCTTTTCGATTTGGCGGGCGATGGAGTCGGCGACGAGCGGAGCCGAGAGTTCCGGCTTCTTTACCTCCTTGACTTCTACCCGGAACGTTCGTCCGAAGCGTTTGGTAAGGACGTCCGTCAGTTTCGCGACGTTTTCATCGTCCTTTCCGAGAACGAGGGCGACGCGAGCCGTGGAGATCGAAACGGAAACCGTCTGGTTGGATTCGTGGGAAAGGTAGATGGCGGCGACCGGAATTCCCTTGAGGAAATCGCGGACGGCGAGGCGGATCGCCACGTCGGTGGAAACGCCGGCGGGATAGTCTTTGCGGGAGTAGAATCCGGTCGTTCTCCAGGTCTTGATGTACCCGATACGGAAGGCGAGCGGGCTAACTTTGTGTCCCATGGGTTCGAAAAGGGTAAGGAGTTTAGCGGACGGAAAGCTCGATGCGGACGTGGGACGTCTGCTTGAGAATAGCGTGGGCGCGTCCCCGGGAAATCGGGTTGTGGCGCTTGTAGACGATGCCCTTGTTTACGACGACGGAAGCGAGCTTCAGGGTCGAAACTTCCTGGGAGTCGTTGTGGGCGGCGTTCGCGACGGCGCTCTCGAGGACCTTGAGGAGGAGTTTCGCGCCTTTGACCGGCATGTAGCGGAGGGTATCCTGGGCCTTTTTCGCATCCATGCCCCGGACGACTGCGGCGACGACCTGCAGCTTCTTCGGGGAAATGCGGAGGTTTCTAGCGAGGGCTTTCATGGAAGATTGGATTGGGAACGGAACTACTTGTTACCGGAGTGGGCGACGAAGCGGCGGGTGAACGAGAATTCTCCGAGCTTGTGTCCGACCATGTCTTCGGTGACGAAGACCGGAAGGTGGGCCTTTCCGTTGTGGACTCCGAAGGTGTGCCCGACGAATTCGGGAACGACCGTGCAGGAGCGGGACCAGGTCTTGATAACGGTTTTGCGACCGGACGCGTTGAGCGCTTCGACCTTCTTGACGAGCTTCGGGTCGATGTAGGGTCACTTCTTGAGGGAGCGGGTCATAGGACTTTCCGAAAGGTAATTGGAAGGGGTTCGTTAGCCGAGGAGCTTGCCGCGGCGGGTGCGGACGACCCAACCGTCGGTGTCTTTGCGGCGGCGGGTGATGACGCCGCGGGCGATCTTGCCCCACGGAGTCTTCGGCCCCTTGCGCTGACCGAGGGATTGGTGTCCTTCGCCTCCTCCGTGCGGGTGGTCGACCGGGTTCATGGAGGAACCGAGGACGGTCGGGCGGCGTCCCATCCAGCGGGAGCGGCCGGCCTTACCGATAACGATTTGGGAGTGGTCTTCGTTCGATACGGCTCCGATGGTTGCCCAGCAGAGTTTGTGGACGCGGCGGATTTCGCCGGAAGGAAGCTTGACTTGGCTGTATTCGCCTTCTTGGGAAATGACCGTGGCGTACGCTCCGGCGGAGCGGACCGAGGAAGCTCCCATGCCGACGATGAGTTCGACGTTGTGGATGGGGAGGCCTACCGGGATCTTTCCCATGGGGAGCCTGTTTCCGGCAACCGGCTTGGCGGTTTCGGAGGTGACGATGGTGTCGCCGACCTTCATATCCTTGTGGGCGAGTACGTAGCGGCGTTCGCCGTCTTTGTAGCAGACGAGGGCGATGCGGCCGGTGCGGTTCGGATCGTATTCGATGGTTTCGACCTTGGCCGGAACATCCTTCTTGTCGAAGACGAAGTCGATGATGCGGTAGAGCTTCTTGTGGCCGGCGCCCTGGTGGCGGACGGTGATGCGACCGGTATTGTTGCGTCCGGCAGCGCACTTCTTGTAGAAGGTGAGCGGCTTGTACGGCTCGGTCGCGGTGATTTCCTCGAACGTGTACCCCGTCATTTGGCGGCGGCCCGGGGTCGTCGGGTTATAACTCTTGATCGGCATGCGATGGAAGGTAAGGTGGGGACTTATTTCGTCTTGATCTTCTGGAAGTCGGCGATGCGGTCGGAACCGGCGAGCGTGACGAGGGCCTTCTTCGCGGGGTGGCGCTTCATCTGGGCCATCCGGCGTCCGGCGGTGCGGAACTTCTCGCGGGTCTTGATGACGTTGACCGAGGCGACCTTAACGCCGTAGAGGCGTTCGAAGGCGGAGCGGACGTCGACCTTCGTGGCGTTGGAGTCGACTTCGACGACGTAGGTTCCTTCGAGTTCGAGCATCTGGGATTTCTCGGAAACCACCGGGCGCTTGATGATCTGGAAGAGATTCATGGGACTTGGGCGGTTTAGGAGTAGGAGGCGGTTACCTTTTCGAGGGACGCCTTCGTGAAGACGAGCGTGTCGTACTTGAGGAGATCCTTCGGGTTGAGGTAGTTCGAACCGATGAATTTGGCGTTCGGAAGGTTGCGGCCGCCCTGGAAGGCGTTCGTGTCCTCGGGGAGGACGGCGACGAGGGCGGACTTTACGCCCATGTTGCCGACGATGCCCTTCATGACCTTGGTCTTCGCGGATTCGGTACCGAAGGATTCGATGACGGCGACCTTCTTGTCGGCGGCCTTCGAGGAGAGGAGGCAGAGGAGCGCGGCACGGCGTTCCTTCTTGTTCATCCGGATCGTGAAGTTGCGGGCGTTGGTCGGACCGAAGGCGACGCCTCCGCCGATGCGGACCGGGGAGCGGGCGTCACCGACGCGGGCCTGGCCCGTTCCTTTCTGTTTGTAGAGCTTGCGGGTAGAACCGTTGACGTCTCCGCGGGTCTTGGTGTGGGCGACCGCGACGCGGGCGTTCGCCTGCTGGAGAACGAGGAGCCGGTGGATGAGACCGGGGAGGATTTCCTTTCCGAAAACCCCCTTGTCGAGTTTGACTTTTCCGGACTCCTGTCCTTCCTGATTGTAGAGAATCGCTTCCATATTTTCGGGAGGTTCGGGGTTAGAAATCGAGTACGACGAGCGAGTTGCGGGCGCCCGGGACCGGACCGCGGAGCGCGATGACCGAAAGGTTCTTGTTGACGAGTTCGAGCGGGACCTTCTTAAGCGTAACGGTATCGGTACCCATGTGTCCGTGCATCTTCTGGCCCGGCTTGGTTCGGCGGGGCTTGCGGCAACCGATGGAACCGAGGGCCCGGTGGAACTTGGAACCGTGTCCGGCGGGACCTCCGGAGAAGTTGTGGCGCTTCATGGCACCGGCGAAACCCTTACCCTTGGAAACTCCGTGGATGGTGACGGTTTCGATACCCTCGAGGATATCGAGGGTGACGGCGTCTCCGGCCTTCATGCCGGCGAGCGCGCCCGTGAGGGGAACTTCGCGGCGGACGACGTCTTTGCCGTCCTTCGCTTCGAGGACCGCTGCCTCGTACCCGTCCTTTTCGACGGTCTTAATCGCGGCGATAGTGAGCTCGGGAACCCGGAGAAGGGTGACGGGGACGAACGCCTCGCCCTTCACCACGCGGGTCATTTCGAGCTTTTTGCAGATAATTCAGGCCATGAGCCGAAAAAAGTAATAAATTAGAGGTTCCGTAGCATCGTTTCCGGACGTTTGTCGGATCGGATTAGCTACGGGAACATAACTCTTCGGAAATCGAAGCGGGTCGATTCTATGGAAAAAGAGGGGGGAGTCAAAAGATTTTTTCTACTCCTCTGCCGTCTTGAGCGTTCGGATTTTCGATTCGATATTGAACCGTAGGTACGTGAACACCGAAAGGAGGATTTTCTTCCGGTTCGGACTGATTTGCTTCGCGCTCGTAAGAACGGAGACCTTCGCTTCGATTTCGGTAAGGATGCGGCGGAGCAACGCGACTTGCAGGGCCGGATCGTCTTTCGACGCGGATCGGACGCTCTCGTAGACCTCGGCAAGGGTTTTGTCGAGCTTGATTTTGTACGATTCTATCAGGAACGCGTTCACGTCGTCCATGGCCTTCTGGCGTTCGCGTTCAGCGCCGGGGTCTTCGGTGCGGACGTTTTCCGGTTCGACCTGGGCGGACGGGGTTCCCGAGCCGCTTTCCGATACGGGAGCTCCGACAACCTCTTCCGCATCGGCAAAAACCCCGGAAACCGGGGCGGCGAGGAAAACGAGGGCGGCGATCAGAAGGCGGAACGGCACTCCGGGAAAAAATGGGGATACCCGTCCGTTATACGGAACGCGGGCGCCGAATCAAGGCGCGAGCGTGAATTTTTGGTGAAGGGCGCTTCCGGTCCGACACTGAGCCCGCGTGGTCGCGGACGTTCCTATTCCGCCGTTCCCGGAATCTTCGGAACCCGGATTTCCATTTCGAACCCGACCCCTTCGTCGCTCCGGATTTCGAGCGTCCCCCCGTGGAGGCGGACGATTTTTTCGATAATCGAAAGGCCGATGCCGGTGCCCCTTCCCGGAGCGTTGGTACGCGACTTCTCGGCTTGGTAGAATTTTTCCCGAAGAAACGGGACCTCCCGGGCCGGGACCCCCGCTCCGTTATCGGCGAACGTGAGGACCGAAGCGTCCCTCGAGTGGCGGAACCGAACGGAGAGCGTCGCCCCTTCCCCGGCGTAGCGGTGGAAATTGGAAAAAGCGTTGTGGACGATCTGCGAAAGCCCGTCGCGGTCAAATCGAACGAAAAACCGTTTCTCGGAGGGGAATTCGACCTTCTGCCCCTTGGACGAAAGCATCGGCGCGTATTCTTCGGCTACCGACGCGACGGCCTCGGTCACGTCCACCCGTTCGGCGCGGATTTCTTCGGTCCGCTTCCCTTCGAGGCGCTCGATGCGCATGACGGAGTCGGCAATACGGATGAGTCGGTCGATTTCGGCCGAAAGTCTCCGGACGTTCTTTTCGTCCAAGGGTATGACCCCGTCCTCGATGCCTTCGAGGTAGCACTTGATCGCCGAAATGGGCGTCTTGATTTCATGGGAAAAATCGGAAAGAAAATCGGAGCGGATCTTCTCTTGAAGTTCGAGATGGTGGGAGAGATCGTTAATAGCCGCGATAAGGGGGGAGAATTCGTCCTTCGACCGATAGTCGACGACGGCGTAGTCGCGGCGGGCCGCCATGTTCTGAATACGGCGGACGACCGGCTTCAAGGGCTTGAACGACCACCGGATGAACGCGGATGAGGACGCGAGCGCCACCGCGATGAGCAAGAGGTTCGTATAGAACATGGAGGCGAGTACCTTCGAGGCGTACGCGCCCTCCGGCGTATTCGCCCCAAACGCCCGGAACGAGAGGATTTTCGAGAGAACGGGCATTTCGGACGAGAGCGCGAACGAGCGGGCAATCGGATCGGAAAGGAAATCTTTCGACGCGTCCGGAACCCGGGCTCCGGAACCCGAGGGGAGGAAACTTTTCGGATTCTTCGAGAAACGCTCGAGGCCGCTCGAGATATTCGAAAGATCGCGGAGAATGTCGCGGTATTCCTGCATGGTCGTTTCGTCGAGATTCTTCGCCGCGATAACTGCGCCGACGAGTTCGAGGTTGATGTCGGGCAAATCGCGCTTCACCGTCGCCACGTATTCGGCGAAATACTTCTCGGAAAAGTGCCGGAGCGCGAAAAAATTCACCGCGACCGTTCCGGAAAGAATGAAGAACAGGAATATGACGAATCGTCGGGAAAACGGCATTTACGGCGTGGTAAGTCGGTATCCGATTCCACGGACGGTTTCGATCTCGACGGCGCCGCCTACCTTCTTCCGAAGGTTTTTGACGTGCGTGTCGATCGTTCGGTCGTACAGGTAGTTGTCGTACCCGAAGGTCTCGTGCATCATGGTTGCCCGCGTAACGACCGTTCCCGCTTGGCTCGCGAGCCGGTGGAGCAGGAGGAATTCGGTTTTCGTCAGGCGGATTTCCGCGCCGTCGATGGCGGCTTGGAAATTCGCGCCCTCGAGAAAAAGGCGGCCGACGGCCAAATCCGGAAGCGGGTCGTTCTCGGGAACGGGCCGGTCCTTCGATTCCGAGCGCTTCAGAACGGTGCCGATACGGGCGACCAGCTCGCGGGGCGAGAACGGCTTGGAAACGTAGTCGTCGGCGCCGTATTCGAACGCGCGGACCTTGTCCTCTTCCCCGGAACGCGCGGAGAGCATGATGACGGGAACGGGGAATTCGGCGCGGATTTCGCGGCACAGCGACAATCCGTCCTTTCCGGGCAGGTTGATATCGAGCACGACGAGGTCCGCCCCTTCTTTCCGGAGGAACGGCAAAACCTCGAGGCCGTTTCCGATTCCGTAGGGACGGTACCCGGAACGCTCGAGGTACATCGAGAGCGGCGTGCGGATGGAGGCGTCGTCTTCGACGACGAGAACGGTTTTCATGGCGGACGGCTTTGCCCCATACTACCCGAAACCCCGGTTTTGCCAACTATCCGGCGATTTTCCGGCGAATGACGGCGTCGATTTCCGGAAACGCGATCGGAAGTTTGTTCGGAACGGCGGACTCGGAATCCCTTAGGACGGAGAGGAGGAGGCTGACCTCGCTCCGCCCCATGGACTCGAGGAATCCCTTCACCCTTTCGGGATCGACGTGGGCGCCGAAGCCGCCGATAAGGGCGGAGAGGAGGCTGACGGCCCGCTCGACGCGGTCCACCCCCTGTCGGGGAGCGGTGGGCGGTACGGGGGAACGAAGGAGGGATTCGGGGGCGTGCATACGGGAAAAAACGGAAAATAAAACTCCGCCGGAGAGCGGCGGAGGGGAAGGTTCGAAACGACGTCCAAAACGATCTCCTACGCCGGGAGGCGGAAGAAATAGAAGGAAAAGGACGAAAGTCGGAGCGACATGCGATCGGGTTACGACGCGCCGATAGTACGCTTTCGCGGGAGCTTGTCAATTTTCTTCGGACGGCCGACCCCCTTCCCCGGTTCCGAAGGCGTCGAATCGGCGCCTTCGGGGCGTTCGATCCAGTCTTCCGACAGGATGCGGAGAACCCCGGCGATGGGCAGCGCGAGGAGGATGCCGAGCACGCCCCCGAGAGACGCCCCCGCGACGGTCATGACGAGCACGTAGAAAGGCGAAAGGTCGAGCGATTTGCTCATGAGCGCCGGGACGAGGACGTTGTTCTCGAACTGTTGGATGAGCAGGTAGAGCGCGAGAACCGCCACGGTGGCTTCGGGCCCCATTCCGAGGGCGAGCGCCAATGCCGGCAGGAGCGCGAGCAAGGGTCCGACGTAGGGAACGAATTCAGTAATGCCGGCCACGAGCGCCAAACCGAAACGGTTTTCGAGACGGATGCCGAACGCGAAATCGAGAACGTTCAACCCGATGAGCGTCGCGCTGAAAATGGCCATGCCGAGGAGCGTTTGCCCCTTGACCCACGACGAAAGCATCGTCACGATACGACCCTCTTTTTCGCGGACGAATCCGGAAACCGCTTTCGGAGCCGCCCGGTAGAAGAAGTTCCGCACGGCGTGACGTTCGAGCGTCAGGAAGAAGGTGAAGACCACGAGGAGGGCGAAGTCGGCGACCGACGCTCCGACGGCGCTGAACGCCCCCACCCCCTTGGTCCCTACCGAAGACAGGAAGCCCGCGAGCGATTTCGCGATACCGCCCACGTTGTCGCGGACCGCGGCGATAGCGGACGCGGGGTCGAAGTACGCGAGCGCGGGCCGGAGGAACTCGGGAACCGGCAGTGCGGCGGCACCGCCCGCGGCGTACGCGTCGGACAGCCGGTCGGCCGAGGTCCGAATCGCTTCGAAGAGGGCGACGGACTGCTTGGCGAAAATGGGGAACGTCGTGGCGAAGACCGTTCCGGCCAGCACGGAGATGCCGAAAAATATGACGAGGACGCCGAGAAAATCCGGGATTTTCCATCGGTTCATCGCGTTCAACGCGGGAGAAAACAGCGCGACGAGGAATGCCGAGAACGCGAGAACGAACAGGAGCGAGCGGAGTTCGTAGGCAACGAGGGCGGCGGCAACGAGGGCCGCGAGGATTCCGAGCTTGCGGAGGAAATCCTTGGAATCTTGGAGCATGCGGGAGATGGGGAATCGGTGGCTTTCCGCAATTATACGCGGAGCGGACGGAACGCAAGGGGTCGTCGGACGAACGTCAAGCCGATTCTCGAATTCGGCTTTGAATTCGCCGCGTTTTCGAATACGCTCTCCCCCATGGAAAACCGCCGACGACAATCCGCATTTCCGACATCGAAAAAAGGGTCTCACCGACCCTTTTTTTCTTCCCCGTACGTACGCAAAAACGCGAACTTCGAATTCAGTCCTGCGCTTCTCGCTCACCGTACCGGTCAAGTACGCCTCGCTCCGATGCTCGGACTTCATTCGAATTTCATCGTTTTCCGCACGTACGCCACCCTAACCACCCTCCCATGAAAATCATCTTCGTTACCGGTTGAGTCCTCTCCGGCATCGGCAAGGGCATCGTCGCCGCTTCCGTCGGCGCCCTGCTCAAGGGCATGGGCCACCGGGTCTTCTGCCAGAAGTTCGACGGGTATCTGAACGTCGACCCGGGCACCATGAGCCCCTTCCAGCACGGCGAAGTGTTCGTTACCGAAGACGGGGCCGAAACCGATCTCGACCTCGGCCACTACGAACGGTTCCTCGACACCGACTTGAACCGCTTTTCATCGTTCACTTCGGGCAAGCTCTACGAAGAAATCATCGCCCGTGAACGCGAAGGGAAATACCTGGGCGGGACCGTCCAAATCGTTCCGCACCTCACGGATTTGGTCAAAGAGAAGATCCGGCTCGGATTCGAAACTTCGGGCGCGGACGTATCGATCGTGGAAATAGGGGGAACGGTGGGCGACATGGAAAACGAGTATTTCCTCGAATCGGCCCGCCAGCTCCATTTGGAACTCGGTCGCGAAAACGTGTGTTTCCTCCACGTCACGCTCCTGCCGTATTTGGGCGCGAGCAAGGAAGTGAAAACGAAGCCGACCCAGCATTCCGTCCGCACCCTCATGGGCTACGGCATCTCCCCGGATTTCCTCTTCCTCCGCGCCGATACGGAAGTTCCCGCCGACATCGTCGAGAAAACGGCGCGCGGGTGCGGCATGCCCACCGAACGGGTCGTCGCGAATCCCACGGCGGATTCCATCTACCGGGTTCCGCTCGAATTCGAGCGCGAAGGCCTCTCGGCGAAGATCGCGGCCGCCCTCGGGCTTCCGAACCGGCCGTGCGACCTGTCGAAGTGGGAACGCCTCATGGACGACCTGCACGCGTCGAAAGACGTGCTCCGCGTCGCCATGGTCGGAAAATACAACGACCTCGAGGACGCGTATTTCTCCTTGAACGAAGGCCTTCGGACCGCCGGGTACGCCCACCGGAAAAAGGTGAAGCTCGAATTCGTGGACGCGACCGACGTCGAAACGAAGGGGGCGGAAGTCCTCGAAGGCATGGACGGCATCTGCGTTCCCGGAGGCTTCGGAAACCGGGGCATCGAGGGCATGGTGGCGGCGGCGAAATACGCCCGGGAAAACCGCGTACCGTACCTGGGCGTCTGCCTCGGGTCGCAGATCATGGCCATCGAGTTCGCGCGCAACGCGCTCGGCATCGCGGACGCGAACAGCCAGGAATTCGCGCCCGACGGCGGGCATAACGTCGTCCGCATCATGGAGACCCAGAAGTCGGTTTCGAAAAAAGGCGGGACGATGCGCCTCGGTTCGTACCCGTGCGTCCTTCGAAAATGATCGGTCGCGGAACGCCTCTACGGAACCGCCGAAACGACCGAACGCCACCGGCACCGCTTCGAATTCGACCCGGACTACCGCGCCCGCATGGAAGAAAAGGGGTTCGTCGTCTCCGCCACGTCGCCGGACGGGCTTTTGGCCGAAATCGTGGAGCTCCGCGACCACCCGTTCATGGTCGCGACCCAAGCCCACCCGGAATTCAAATCGCGCCCGACGGCGCCGCACCCGCTCTTCATGGGATTCGTGGAGGCGATGGTACGGAAATCGCGCTAGAATCTAGGAGTCACTATTTGACATTCTTAAATACGTCACTATAAACAATCCCGTGAATCGGCGAACCGCCCGATTTTCCAAAAACAGAAACGAAAGGAAGCCACCATGTTCCAACAAGACTCCAACATCGTCCCGCTCCGTCCGAATTCGGAGGCCCCCGCTTCCCGCGACGAACCCCTTCCGCCGCGCGAGTGGCCGCTCGTGACGGCGAACCTCATCCGGATGTACCGGGAGCTCCACAAGTTCGAGCGTATGGAGATTTCCGAAGAATCCGCACGCCCCTATGCGGAACTTTCCTCGGAGATTGGCCACTGCATCGGCCAATTCGATTCCGTGTGGAAATGCGAACTTCACCCCCGGGTGAAATTCTCGGGCATGCGCGAACTCTCGGGCACGTTCGGCGGGGTAAAGGTCGAAATCTCGGTCCTTTCCGACCGCAAGGTCGCGGCCACGCTCCATGATTCGGAAGAACGTTTAACCGTTTTCTTCTGCAATCCGAAAACCGATACCGCGGACCTGTTCATGTCGGAATGTAACGTGCGGCAGCTTTGGGACGCCGTCAAGGCCGTCTCCGACGCGTTCACGGCCCTCTCCGTCACCGAACGGAAAAAAACGGTGGGGTGATTCCCTCCGAACGCGACTGCCCCGTCACCGTCCGTCCTTCGGGATTGTCCGGATGCGGAAACGATAAACCCCCAGCCTCAGGCTGGGGGTTTTTACTTCGGCCAACTATTCTACCGGCAATGCCATGTTCTCCTCCTCTTCGGAAGAAGCGGGCGCGACAACGTCTTCTTCCTCCGCGCCTGCCTTCATGACGGCCATACCGGTGAAGGCGTCCTTCTTGTCCTTGAGCTTGGCCAGGATGACCCCCTGGGTCACGCGGCTCGTAACGCGGACGCCCGAGAGCGGCACGCGGACGGTCTGTCCGTCGCGGGAGATGAGAATGACTTCGCCTTCCTTGCGCATTTCCTCGGAGAGAAGCGCGACGCCGATGATGTCGCCGGTTTTTCCGGTGACGGCGCCGACCTTCACGCCCGAGCCTCCGCGGCCCTGTTCGCGGTATTCGTCGACGTCGGTAATCTTCCCCATGCCCGTCTCGGTGACCGAGAAGACGTATTTGGCTTCGGAAGATACGACGTCGGCCTCGATGAGGGCGTCGTCTTCGGCGATGCGCATGCCGCGGACTCCGGCGGCGGCACGGCCCATGACCCGGACGTCGTCCTCGTTGAACTGGATCGCCTTTCCGTGCTTGGAAACGAGGAGCATGTTGTCGGTCCCCGAGGTGGAACGGACCCATCCGAGTTCGTCGCCGTCCTTCGGCTTCATGACGATGAGGCCGGACGAACGGATGTTCGCCGTGTCTTCGACGTCGATGCGCTTCACGATGCCCTTCTTGGAGATAAGGGCGTAGTGCTTGCCGGTTTCGGTGGTCGCGTCGAGGATGGCCGTAATTTCCTCGTCCTTCTGCAGTCCGATGAAATTGACGATGGGTTGGCCCTTCGCGGTCCGCTGGGCTTCCGGAATTTCGTAGGCGGGAAGGCGGAATACCCGGCCCGTGTTCGTGAAGAAGAGAAGGTCGTCGTGGTTCTTGGTGGAGAGGAGGAGCTTGACCTCGTCTTCGTCCTTCACCGCGGTCGTCACGCCCTTGCCTCCGCGACGTTGGGTACGGAACGCGGACGACTTGATGCGCTTGACGTAGGAATTCTTCGAAAGGGTGATGACGACGTCTTCGTTCGGAATGGTGTCCTTCGGGCTCCATTCGCCGACGCCGCCGGCCTGCACTTCGGTCCGGCGTTCGTCGCCGAATTTGTCGCGCATTTCGGTCAATTCGTCGGACACGATGGTCGTGACGCGTTCGGGCTTGGCGAGAATGTCCTTCAAATCGGCGATGAGAAGGAGCTTTTCCGCGAGCTCATCCTCGATCTTTTTCCGCTCGAGGCCCGCGAGCCGCTGGAGCTGCATTTCGAGGATGGCGTCGGACTGCTTCTCGGAAAGTCCGAATTGCGCCATGAGGTTCGTCCGGGCTTCTTCCTTCGTCGCCGACGCCTTGATGGTCTTGATGACGGCGTCGATGTTGTCGAGCGCGATCTTGAGCCCCTCGAGGATGTGGGCGCGCGCTTCGGCGATGCCGAGTTCGTAGCGGGTACGGCGGGTAACGATTTCCCGACGGTGGGCGATAAACTCTTCGAGCATTTCGACCAAGTTGAAGAGCTTGGGCTGGAGACCGCGTTCGGTGAGCGCGATCATGTTGTACCCGAAGCTCGTCTGAAGCGGCGTGAGCTTGTAGAGCTGGTTGAGGATCTTTTTGGGGAACGCGTCCTTTTTCAGTTCGATAACGATGCGGACGTCGTCCTTCGATTCGTCGCGGATGTCGGAAATGCCGACGATGACCTTCTCTTGGACGAGGTTGGCGATTTTGACGATCAGCCCCTCGGACTTATTGATCTGGTACGGAATTTCGGTGATGATGATCGCCTTGCGACCGTTTTTGAGTTCGTCGATTTCGGCGCGTCCGCGCATGACGACCGAGCCCCGGCCCGTCGCGTAGGCGCTCGCTATGGCCTTTCGGTCGTAGACGATGCCGCCGGTCGGGAAATCGGGTCCCTTGATGAAGTCGAGAAGGTTGTCGACCGTGATTTCGGACGGATTCGGGTGGCGGAGCATGTACAAAATGGCATCGACCACCTCGTTCAGGTTGTGCGGGGGAATGTTCGTCGCCATACCGACCGCGATACCCATGACGCCGTTACAGAGCAGGTTCGGAAACCTCGTGGGAAGTACCGACGGCTCTTCGCGGGACGCGTCGTAGTTCGGTCGGAAATCGACGGTCTCCTTTTCGATGTCGGCGAGCATGAGCTCGGCGTACCGGGTCATTTTGGCCTCGGTATAGCGGTAGGCGGCCGCGCCGTCGCCGTCCATCGAGCCGAAGTTCCCCTGACCGTCGACCAAGGGGTACCGGAGCGAGAAATCCTGTGCCATGCGCACCATGGAATCGTACACCGCGGTATCGCCGTGCGGGTGGTACTTACCGAGCACGTCACCGACGATGGTCGCCGATTTGCGGTACTTGGCACCCGGACGGAGCCCGTTTTCGTGAAGGACGTAGAGGATGCGGCGGTGAACCGGCTTGAAACCGTCCCGAACGTCCGGAAGGGCGCGCGAGACGATGACCGACATGGCGTAGTCGAGGTAGCAGGTCTCCATTTCCTCGACGATGGACCGGTCGGAGTCGCCCTCGTAGGCGATGGCGGGGATGCCCGGATTGTCGGACGGGGTGTCGGAGCCGCCTTCCGCCCCTACGGGAAGGGAAACTTGGGTATCCTCCCCCTCCGCTTCGGAAGGGAGGTTTTCGAGTTCTTCGGACATGAAGGAAAAATTACCGAGATTTGGCTTGCAGTATAGGGATAGTGGGGATTTTTGCAAACGCGTTTGTCGAAAATTCGGCCGCTCGGTTCGGATTGAAAAAACCGGCCCCGTTAGGGCCGGCAGTGGACAGGGCGTCCGAAATTACTTCTTCAGGCAACGGACGGAGAAGCCGGAAGAGAGCGTCCCCCTGTCCGCAAGCGGCAAGAGTTCGCGTTCCGCCAACAGGACGTAGTGCGCCCCTTCTCCGGCGGAAGCGACCGACGTGCGGTAATACCCCATGCTTCCCGCGTCCGAGGGGGCCGAACAGGCGCCCCAATGGCCGGCAAGTTTCAGGCCGAGCGTCGTTCGGACGAGAACGTCCTTCTGCCAATGCCCGAAACGGCGGGGATCGATTTGCGAATTGATACCCCTCATCACGGCCGTCCATTCGTCGTCCGTCGGTACGGACAACCCTTGATACCGGGCATGGATTATTGCCGATTCGAAGGAGAAGTACTGTCCGCGTTCCGGATGTTTCGGATCGAAACGGACGAACTCTCCATCGACGCACTCCGCCGGAACGGCCAGGTCCTTTTTACAGACGAGGAGACCGGCAATTCCAAGGTACTCCGCACCATCGGCGACGACGGTCTCGAATCGGGGTACCCTGATTTCAGTATTGGTATCGATCATGGCGAATCCTCCTTTCGAATCAAATGCCACTTGAAAGTTATATGCACTCGAAAAGAGAAGTCAACCGCTTCCGGCGCCATGGGCATGGAATTTCCCCAAAGCTCGCTACAATGCCCGAGATTCACCCCCTCCCCCCATTCCCATGACTCCGAAATTCCTCGTCTTCGAAGGGCTCGACGGCTCCGGAAAAGATACCCAGCTCGAAAGGGCCGTTTCGTACCTTCGAAAAAAGGACAAGTACGCCCAAATCTGGATTACCCGCGAGCCCACGGGCGCGACCGAAGCCGGACGCGAAATCGCCCGGAGGCTCGCGAACGAGGGATTCGAAAGCGGTCAAGAAGCGACCGAACTCTACGTCCGCGACCGGACGGAACAGTCGGAAATTCGTCGGGGAATCCTGAAACACTCGCATATCCTCTCCTCGCGGTTCGACCTCTCCACCTACGCCTACCAGGGCGCCCAGGGCATGTCTTTCCCGGAAGTTCGGGCCGCGCACGACTATTCGAAGATCCTCCTCCCGGACGCCACCTTCTTTTTCGACGTTTCGATGGAGAATATCGAACGGCGGCTTTCCCGTCGTGGGGAAAAGAAGGAATTCTTCGAAGAACTCGGCTTTCTCGCCCGAGTTCGGGAAACATACCTGGAAGCGGTCCACTTCCTCGAATCCGAACGCCGGATCGTCCGCATCGACGCGAACGGAACGCCGGACGAAACGTTCGAAGGGGTTCGTCGCGTCATCGATGCGTTCGATGCGTAGCGGTTTCCGTCACCCGAGCGACCGGACGGAACGCCGGGCCTTCACTCTCGCCGAACTCCTCATCGGCGTCGCCGTCAGCGCGGTCGTACTGACGGCCGTATTGTCGTTCATGGCGAGCGGCATCGAAAACGCGCACCGAATTCGCAAGAGCCTTTCCGGCGTCGCCCGGGGGGCCGACTTCAAATCGGCGCTCGCCGAACTCCAGGCACAGGGGGGTTCGGCACGGTTCTCGGGCAAATTTTCGGCGCCGTACGGAACCGGCATCCTCTTTTCGACCCCGAAAGGACATTCCCCGTTCGTCCTTCTCGCCACGACTGCGGCGACCGGGATCTGCGACGCGTTTTCCGGAACGGCGGCGGACCCGGGAGCGATGGAGCGGCTCGTCATCGCCGAATACCTTTCGTTCCCCGATTCCGAATCGTCCGGAGATTTCCGATTGAGCCAAACCGGACACGTGCTCGAAACTTCGACCCTCGCCGTCCTCGGCACCGGGCTCCCGGGAACCTCCGGGGGGAACGCTTCGTCCGGCACCGCGACCGACCTCCGGTTTCCCGGTTCGGTCGCCGCGTACGGTTCCGGAGCGTTCGTCGCGGATACCGGAAACGACCGCATCCTTTTCTGGTCCGGCGGCGTCGCGAATGCCTTCGTCCCCCCGGAATGGGGCTGGCGGTTTCCGCGAAGCCTCGCGTTTTCCGGAGGCGCGCTCTTCGTTGCCGAAGGCGATCGGGTACTCCGAATTACGGATTCGAACGAAACAGGCGGTGCCTTTTCGGCCGATCTGAACGTCGCGGCGCCGACGGCCTTCGATTCCGCGACCGTTTCCTTCCTTCCTTCCGGAACGCCGCCGTCCGCGACGGCCGCGTACGCCGTCGGAGGCAATGCGCCGACGGCAGTCTCGGTTTCGGGCGGAACCGGAACCCTTACGTTCTCCGGCGCGAGCCTGCCGGGCGGAATCGCGGCAGTTTCGATCTCCCCCATCGCGTCTCCCCCGGCCTCTCCCGGAGGATACGCCGTCCGCGTGACGCTCACAAATGCCGGGGTGACGGTCGCCGACGGCGTATTCCCCTATTTCACGAAGGGGGACGGCCGACTGGAAACCATGACGGGAAACCTCGTCGCCGTGTGGACCGGAGGCCTTTCGTTCCCCCGGTCCGTCACTTCGACGGGATTCGTCGACGGCATCGGAACCGCCGAAGATTTTCCGAACTCCTGGAATGCGGCCGTACGCGCGGTTTCGGACCGGTACGTCGAAAACGTGGACGTTCGCGTCGGAACGAACGCCGTTACCGTTTCGTACGTCGAGTACGTCGAATTCGACTGCCTCGCCGGACGGCACGTCAAACGCGAACGGATCGTAAAAATTCCGGTTCGGTAGCCACGCTCGAAAAAAGGATTCCCAAGCGCTTGGGAATCCTTTTTTCGAAGAACCTACAAGTCCGAGAAATCGGACGGGAGCGACGTGCTTCCGCCGCTTCCCAGATCGATGGAATCGTTTCCCTTTCCGAACAGCTTTCCGGAAAGGTCCTGGATGGTGGAGAAGATGGTTCCCGGGGAAACGTACTTCGACACGTTGAGTCCGAGAAGGTCTCCGAGCTTCGGAGCCGCGAAAATGGCCACGATGATAAGAACGATGCCGAGAACGGCGTAACGGATGGAGTTGATGGCCGGCTTCACTTTCTCGTCTTTTCCTCCGGAAAGGATGAGCATGACGCCGCCCCAAATGATGAACAGTACGGAGAGGAGCCCGGAAACGAGCACGAGGAGGGCGATGCCGACGCGGATGATGTCTTCGAGTTCGTAGGCGGAACCCGGATCGAACGCGGAACCGGCAGCGTGGGCGATATCGACGAACATGGGAACGGAAAGAAAGGGCTTCGTATTGCCGATACGTTATATGCGAAGGCGATGAAAAAGCAAACCCTCGCGCAAAGAAAATCCCCTCTCTCGAGGGGATTTTCCGTTAGTCTTCGATGATTTTGAGATTGACCCGTTCGTCCTTCTTCGACCCGTAGACCCGAAGAACCGTCCGGATGGCCTGGATGGTTTTCCCGTCGCGGCCGATGATGGTTCCCATGTCGGCCTTCGCGACCTTGAGGGTCA
Organism: uncultured Candidatus Peribacteria bacterium; assembly: GCA_964540725.1. GTDB lineage: Bacteria > Patescibacteriota > Gracilibacteria > BD1-5 > UBA2023 > JANJWP01. Next base: position 11,445 of record CAZINU010000010.1, on the reverse strand, counting down.
GGAGGGTTCCGAGCTCGTCGTGCTTTTCGGCAATTTCGATGCCGGAAGCGTCTTCGACGAGAGTGGATACGATGAAGGTCAGGAATTCGGAGGCGCTGGACATAACAGGAGGATGAGGGGCTTCCGGGGGATTCCGCTATCGGGCGATGAGCTTTTTGACGGTATCCGAGTACTGGGCGCCGTTCTTGACGTACTTGTCGGCGGCTTCGCGGTCGAACACGAACTCCTTCGTGATCGGATTGTAGTGACCGAGAACGTCGAGGTACCCGTGCTTGGCGGCCTGGGTATGTTCGGTAACGACGATGCGGTAGAGCGGAACGTGCTTGCGTCCTACGCGGGAAAGTCGGATCTTCAGCATGGCGGGAAAAAAGGAACGTGGATAGCGCTTAGCGTTCGTGGTCGGGTTCGGAATGGTGCCCCGGACGGGGCTCGAACCCGTACTCCGTGAGGAAAAGGATTTTAAGTCCTTCGTGTCTACCATTCCACCACCGGGGCGAACGGAGGGGATTAGAGAACCCCCTTCTTCTTCAGAGTCTTGATAGCGGAGGCCGAGAGGCGGAGGCGGAAGACGATGCCGGTTTCGGGATCGCGGACGTTGCGGTAGAAAAGGTTCGGGTAGAACTTGCGCTTGGTATGGCGCATCGAGTGGGAAACGTTGTTTCCGACCGAGGTTCTCTTGCCGGTGAGTTGGCAAACGCGGGACATATTCGTGGAATGTATGGGAATTACGCTACCTTGATATCGACGCCGACTCCGGTGGGGATATTGATTCCCTGAAGGAGTTCGAGGGTCTTCGCCGTCGGGTTCTCGAGATCGATGATCCGCTTGTGGCGGCGGATTTCGAACTGCTCGCGAGCGTCCTTGTTTACGAAGGTCGAGCGGTTGACGGTAATCTTTTCGATCTTGGTCGGAAGGGGAATCGGACCGATGACGGTCGCTCCGGAATCCTTGGCGGTCGAAACGATCTTTTTGACGGCTTCGTCAACGAGCTTGTGTTCGAAGGCGCGAACGACGATGCGGATGCTGCCGGTCTTTTTGGAAGCGGCCTTCTTGGAAACCTTTTCGGACATCTCTAGAGCGGTAGGGAGTAAGGAACGGTTGGAGAAGAGTTTGGGGAGGTTCTTTCCTCACGATCCGGCCCGTCGGAACGGGCCGGACACGCGAAGGGAGAATCTTTTCGAATCGCTTCGTTTCACGGAAGGACCGAGAATTTGGAAGGCCGATGAGATTCGCGTAAGAAGCGAGCACCGAAGCGAGACGTACTATTCGGTACGGCGAGCGAGGAACGGAGCTTCGAACGCGAAGGTCGAAGGTATTTCAAATTCTTCGCTATGCGAGAACCTTGGCAACGACGCCGGACCCAACGGTGCGTCCACCTTCGCGGATGGCGAAGCGGAGACCTTGTTCCATAGCGATCGGAGAACCGAGCTCGATCGACATCTTGATGTTGTCGCCGGGCATGACCATTTCGACGCCGGCCGGAAGCTCGATGGAGCCGGTAACGTCGGTGGTTCGGAAGTAGAACTGGGGCTTGTAACCCTTGAAGAACGGGGTGTGGCGTCCGCCTTCGTCCTTGGTGAGGACGTAGACTTCGGCTTCGAACTTGGTGTGGGGCTTGATGGAACCCGGCTTAGCGAGAACCTGTCCACGCTCAACCTGTTCGCGTTCGATACCGCGGAGGAGGAGACCGGCGTTGTCACCAGCCTGGCCCTGATCGAGCTGCTTGTGGAACATTTCGACACCGGTAACGGTGGTGGTCTGGGTATCCTTGATTCCGACGATTTCGATGGTGTCACCGACCTTGATGATACCCTGTTCGATCTTACCGGTTACTACGGTACCGCGTCCCTTGATGGAGAAGACGTCTTCTACCGGCATGATGAACGGCTTGTCGAGCGCGCGTTCCGGAACCGGAACGTACTTTTCGATCGCGTCGAAGAGTTCGATGATGGTCTTGGCACCGTACGGCTTGTCCATATCGGTCGGATTCTCGAGAGCTACGAGACCGGAACCGCGGATGACCGGGAGTTCGTCACCGGGGAAGTCGTACTTGGAGAGAAGGTCGCGGATGTCCATTTCGACCATGTCGAGCATTTCCGGATCGTCGACCATGTCGCACTTGTTCATGAAGACGACGATGTACGGAACGCCGACCTGGCGGGCGAGGAGAATGTGTTCGCGAGTCTGGGCCATGGCACCGTCGGTTGCTGCGACGATGAGGATGGCGACGTCCATTTGGGCGGCACCCGTAATCATGTTCTTGACGTAGTCGGCGTGGCCGGGGCAGTCAACGTGGGCGTAGTGCCGGTTGACGGTCTGGTATTCGACGTGGGCGGTGTTGATGGTAATACCGCGTGCCTTTTCTTCCGGAGCCGCGTCGATCTGGTCGTACGCTTTCTTTTCTCCACCGAACTTTTCGGCGAGAACCATAGTGATGGCCGCGGTGGTGGTGGTCTTACCATGGTCGACGTGACCGATGGTACCGATATTCATGTGCGGCTTCGAACGATCGAAGGTTGCCATGGGGGAATGGGAAAAAGGAAATTAAAAGCCTAGAAAGGATATGGAAAAAGCGGAAAAAGCAAACCTATTTGGTTTTCGTCTTGCGCATTTTCTTCGTAATGCGATCCATCGCGCGCTTGAGTTTTTTGTGCGCGTACGTAGTGAGCCTCGGCATACTTTAGATCTTATTAAGATTAACGGAGTATTTCCGGAGCTTGGCGAGGACAAACGTCATCGCGTTCTTGATCCAGAGGGTCTCCCCTTCGAACGCGGCCCGAGCTTGGAGCTTCTTGTAATGCTTGACGGCATTCGCCACCTTGCTACCGCTCTTCGGCCCCTTAACGTTGACCGAGTAATTGAGCTGGCGGGGTCTCTTGTTACGAACTCCCATGGGGAAAGAAAAAAAGTATACGGAAGCGACCGAGCGCGACCGAGCGCGCTACGAAGAAACGTTTTACGCGGCCCCTTTCGGTGCCGCGAGCGTATTCGCCCGTCTGAGAAATGGTGGAGCCTAAGGGATTCGTTCCTCCCGCGCCGCCCTTTCGGGCGTCGCCCCGGAGACGGGGCCGGGGACGAAAGCCAAATCGTTGGCTTTCTCGCCGCTTTCGCGGCGCCCCTCGATTCGAATCCCTAAAGAGGAACGCGAACGAAGAACGAAACTTTAAGTCCTCCGAAATGGTGGAGCCTAAGGGATTCGAACCCTTGACCCCCTGCTTGCAAAACAGGTGCTCTAGCCACACTGAGCTAAGGCCCCAAACGGACGGCGACGTTTCGAAAAATGGCGGAGCTGACGGGGCTCGAACCCGCGACCTCTGCCGTGACAGGGCAGCGCTCTAACCAACTGAGCTACAACTCCAAAAAATCGAAAGCCCGCGAAGTATATTTTTTTTCTCTGCGGTTGCAAATCGATTTTTCCTTTTCTACGTTTCCCCCGCCCTCCGGGAAAACCGAAGCGACGAAACCGTGCCCGAAACGAGCGCGACGAAGGCGAAAACGGCAATCTCGGAAAGGAATGCGGACGGACGCGAGGCGAAGAAGCGATCCACGAAGATCGGAAAGTCCGACAGGAGTGAAAAGTTGATATTCGAAAGCAGGATATAGAAGCCGAGAAAGCCGACCATGGCTCCCGAAAGGGCGTACAGGAATCCCTGGATGGCGAACGGTCCGTACACGAAGACGGCGTCGCCGCCGACGAGACCGATGATGCGGATTTCTTCCCGGTAGAAAAACACGCCGTTCCCAATGGCGTTGTACACGATGGCGGCGACCGCGAAAAAGAAGAGGCCGATGATGGCGTACGACCCGTACCGGATGGAAACGAGCATGTCCGAGAGCGCTTTGATCTTCTCGTACTGGGCCCGGTAGTCCACGATGGTCTTCCGGCCGGTTCCGGCATCGTACTGGAGAACGTCGCGGTACTTCGTGACTTCGGCGTCGAGGCGCTCATAGGCGGCGATGGGAACGTTCCGGACGGACAAGGACGATGGGAGCGGATTGTCGGCTTCGCTCTCGATGACCTTCGCGAGCTCCGGATCGCGTTCCCGGAGAATCTCGAACGCGTCGGAATTGGAGACGTACCGAACTTCGACGCCCGGGTCGATTTCGCGGAGACGGGCGGAGAGGTCGATGATTTCCCGGTCGGTATCGGAATACCCGGGTTTGAGATTGAGCGAGATGGAAAGCCGGTCGGACACGTTGCCGATAAGCGATTCGGCGACGTACTCCACGAAAAACAGGACGTTGATGAAAAACGCCATGAGCGAGAGGACGAGAACCGTCGAAAACGAAAGGAATTTGCTGCGCGATATGTTTTTCAGCGCGTATTTGAGGAGTCGCAAGGCGGAAACGTTAGGTTTGGGGCATTGTACGGAAAAACGCGGATGGGCAAGGGCGGATTGCGGCAATCGAAATCCCCGGTCTCCCGGGGATTTCGACATTTCGTCAGCCCCGGCAACGCGAGCTCCGGTCAGATCGGTTTTTTATTGAACGTTCCGCGTCTCCGACCCCTCTGCGTAATGCTTATCCAACGCCCCAAGGAACTTGGCAAGGTGCTCCGAAATCGAACGGGCCAATACCGTTTCCGATCCCCGGTGCCGCTCGAGGGTACGCGACAATCCGGGAGCGTTTTCGAGCGGCCCGTCTTCCGAAAGCGCCGTGACGAATTTCCACGTCCGGGCATACAGCGCTTTCCGATCGATGGACGCGGTTTGGTTTTTCCATGCTTCGGGCGAAGCGGTTCGGAGCCATTCGCGGTCGAGCAGGAACGGGAATTTCCGACGGAGGAGCTCCTGGTACGCGGCGTCGATGTCCGAAAACGCGTGGTAGAACGGCTCGAACCGATTCGCGAATTCCCGGAACTGGGGGCGTCCGGAAACGCCGGGGTCGGAGAAGCGTTCTTCGAGCGCGTCGAAATACTGGCGAACCCGTCCGGCAACGCCGGTAGCGGCAGACTCCGCCCGCTCGGCCGACCGTTTCGCCGTCAATTCCTTCTGCCGTTCCCATTCGAAGAAATGCCCGTCGTATTCCCCGTCCGATTCTTCCGATTCTCCCGGGGTCGGCTTATCGAGTCACCGGTATGCCCGGTACGACAGGAAGAGCGGGTCTTCCGGATTCGCGTCGAGCGTCTCGAGCCAGTCGAGAACCCGCCACGAAAGGCGGCTCCATTCCACTTTTCTCGACTGACGCCTCCACGTTTCGGGAGTCATGGCACGAAGGGCTTCGACATTCATGAGGAACGGGAGCTCGGAGGCGAGGAATCCGTGGTAGAGGGCCTTTCAGGATCCGTCGTTCGGACCGGTACGGAGAAATTCGCCGAAGCGTTCCTCGAATTCGGCGCGCGAAAGGGGGTCGACGCGGTACGCGCGCTCGAACGCGGCAATGCCCGGGGTTGCCTTGGCGCTCGGAACGGACAAGGACAGCACGTCGTTCGCGCGGTTCGCGTACCGGCGGAACGACGGATGGAGAACGTCGGCGGTTTTTCGGCCGGAGGCGGGCGCGTCCTTCAGGCGGTCCATGCGGTTACCCGTCAAGCGGCGGAATTCCGCGACGACTTCGGAGGCGGACGGGTTCCGCGGCTTTTTGGAACGGGCCGGTTCCGGTTGACTGGCCGAAACGATGCGCGTGACGGGGGCGATGCCCTTCTTTCGGGAGTGGACGATCTTTCGCCGGTACCCCAGAAGCGCGAGCTGTTCGTCGGTAAGGTCTTCGAGCCGAGGGGGGAAGTGGGGCTCCGGAAGGGAGCGCGCGGCGTGGGAAAGTGGCATGGATGCGGAGATTTACGCGAACTTTCCCCAAATTTACCATATTCCGTCCGTTCAAGGCAAATCTCGGGGTCCGAATTCGCGCCCCCATTGAAACCGGGGCCGTTTCGAATATATTGCCCCAACGCAAAAACCAATCTTTTCAGGAATCCGCGCCAGTCCAAGAAACGGCGGAAAAAAACCGATGACGACGAAAGAAACGCCGCCGAAAACGAAAAATCCGAGAGCGGCGAGACCGAGTCTCGCTGCCCGCATGCAAAAGGCCGCCCGCTCGAACGGCCTCCTCGCGGTCGTACACAGTTACGCCCGGGGAATGCCCTGTCCGTGCGGACAATCCCATATCCACCCCTGCTCCAAATAGGTTCGGGCGCGGTGGAATACGAAAAAATCCCCGGGTATCCGGGGATTTTGCGACATGGCCCGCAATTACGGAACGATGGCAGAAAACGGAACATTCTGAGCCTTATTCAACTCTTCGCCCATGTTAATCGGCGATAATGGGAATGCCCAGAGCGTAGCCAATAGCTCGCATATGCAAAGCAGATACGCAAAGCGCTTCACATTCCGATCGATACTCATATCCGTATTGGACATGGCAGGTTCCTCCTTTTAAAAGTCCGCAATATTTATAATTGCCTTATATATATTGTCAATGGCAACCATCTTTTAAATAAAAAAAGCTCCCGGATTTCCGAAAGCCTTTTTTCAAAAAAAACGATTACGCCACGTTGACGTAAATGTCGCGGTAGGTGCGACCGTCGAAGCGGACGCGGCGCTTTTCCTCGAAGCTGACCGTTCCTCCCGCGAGGGCGAAGAGGGTGAAGTCGTGCCCCTGGGAAACGTTCTTTCCGGGCCAGAACTTGTTACCCTTCTGGCGGACGAGGATGCTTCCGGCGGAGACGGTCTCGCCTCCGAAAGCTTTGACGCCGAGGCGCTTGGCTTGTGAATCACGGCCGTTCGCGGTGGAACCTTGGGCCTTCTTATGTGCCATGGTGGGAAATAATTAGGAATTCAGAAGTAGGTTGGAATGAATCGTACGATTCGCGTCAAACCGAAGAAATTTCTTTGAAGTCCGAGAATCGAAGCGAGGCGTACTATTCGGTACGGCGAGCGAGAATCGCAGGAGTGAAACGAAATTTCGAGGGTTTCACGCGAATTATCGGCTCGCGAAGCGGGCGAATGCCTTGTTAGCCTCAGCCATCTTGTACACTTCGAGCTTCTTCTTTACGGCGTTTCCGGTTTCCTGGGACGCTTCGATGAGTTCGTTCGCGAGGAAGTTGTGGAACTCGGAACCGCTCTTGGAACGTGCGGAAGCGAGGATCCAGCGGACGGCGAGCGCGAGCTGGCGCTTCGGCTTCACTTCCTGGGGAACCTGGTAGATGGAACCTCCGACGCGCTTCGGGCGGACTTCGATCTTCGGCATGACGTTCTCGAGCGCCTTCTCAAAGACTTCCTCGGGATTCGCGTGCCCCTTGGACTTGATCACTTCGAACGCGTTCGTAATGATCTTCATGGCGAGGTATTTCTTCCCCTCCTTCATGACGTAATTGACGAACTTCGCGAGACGTTCGTTACGCATGTTGAGGGCGACGGATCCTTTCGTGCTCATAGGTAGGGAGGTATCGGTGGAAAAATGCTATTTCTTGGCCTTGGGCTTCTTCGCGCCGTAGAGGGAGCGGGAGCGGCCGCGCTTGTCGACGCCCTGGGTATCGAGAACGCCGCGGACGATGTGGTAGCGGACGCCCGGAAGATCCTTGACGCGTCCTCCGCGAACGAGAACGACCGAGTGTTCCTGAAGGTTGTGTCCTTCTCCGCCGATGTAGCAGATGACCTCGTACCCGTTGGTGAGGCGGACCTTGGCAACCTTTCGGAGCGCCGAGTTCGGCTTTTTCGGAGTCATCGTATACACCTTGGTGCAGACGCCGCGCTTCTGGGGCGAAGAGAGTTCGCGGGTTTCGCGCTTGATGGTGTTCTTGATGACCTGAAGCGCCGGAGACTTGCTCTTGCGGTTCTTGTCTTGCCGCGGCTTGCGGACGAGCTGATTGATGGTAGGCATGGGGAGGAGAAAAAACGACGATTAACGCTTGGACCACTGGGAAGCCTTGCGCGCCTTGTGGAGACCCGGCTTCTTCCGTTCGACCTGACGGGAGTCGCGGGTCAGGAACCCGGCTCCGCGGAGCACCTTCTTCAAATCTTCCGAAACGAGGACGAGCGCGCGGGAAATGCCGTGGCGGATCGCCTCTACCTGGGCGGTTTCGCCGCCTCCTTCGACCTTCACTTCGAAGCGGGCCTTATCCTGCATCGAAGCCAATTTCAAAGGAGCGAACACGCTCGCGAAGAGGTCGCTGCGGCCGACGTAGCTCTGAAGCGAGCGTCCGTTGACGAACGATTCGCCGGCTTCGAGGTGGAGGCGGACCTGCGCGACGGCGGTCTTGCGGCGGCCGACGGCGTAGAAGTACTTGCTCTGGGCGGACATACGGAAGGAGGTTCGAAGGTTATACGGAGAGAGTTTCGGGCTTCTGCGAATCGTAGGCGTGGGTTGCGCCGGTCTCGAGCTTGAGGCGGAGCATCATGCCGTCGCGAAGCCGGTTTTTCGGGAGCATGCCGAATACGGCGTGGCGGACGATTTCGGTCGGCTTCTTTTCGCGCATCTTCCCCAGCGGGGTTTCCTTCATGTTTCCAAGGAATCCCGAGTGGGTGCGGTAGATTTTGTCCATCTCCTTGTTTCCGGAGACGGCGACCTTTCCGGCATTGAGAACGACGACGTAATCGCCGTTATCCACGTGGGGGGCGAAATCGACCTTGTTCTTTCCCTTGAGGACGGTGGCGATGGCGGTCGCGAGCTTTCCGAGGTTCTTGCCTTCGGCGTCGACGACGTACCACTTGCGCTCGTTACCGTGGATCTGCTTGGGCATGAGGGTTTTCATACGCGTTTTTCTGGAAAATGGGGAATTACGCCTCGATAAGGCTGATTTTTACGATCTTGGCAGCGTCTCCGTCGCGGTACTTGATGGGGACGATGCGGGAGAATCCGGACTTCCGGTCCTTCTGCTTCGCGGCGAAGGCGAAGAGGGCGAGGGCCGAATCCTTGGCGAAGAGGACGGTGCCGACCTGGCGGATGGCGCTGGTCTTGTCTTCGGAATTCGCCAAATTGACAAGCTGGTCGACCATGCCGGAAATCGCGAGGGCGCGTTTTTCGGTCGTCACCATTTCCTTGTGGAGGAAGAGGCTCGTGAGGAGGTTGCGGATCATGGAATCCCGGTGGTCGCGGTCCTTCTTCTTGAAGTGACCGAATTTTTTTACGCGGTGGCGCATGTTCGTCGGAAGTTTAGTAAGTGGGGGGTCTTAGTCGTCGCCGAGGAGCTTGTAGCCGCGTTCGCGAAGGGCGTCGCGGACTTCGGTCATCGCCTTCTTTCCGAATCCCTTAATGGAAGAGAGTTTGGCTTCCGTGCACTTCGTCAGCTGTTCGATGGAGAGGATTTCCCCGTTGACGAGCGCGTTCAGGGTGCGGGGGGAGAGGCCCATGATTTCGATCGGCGTGTAGCTCTCCTTTTCGAGTTCGCTCTTGATTTCCTGCTTTTCCTTTTCGATGATCTCCTTGATGTCGCCGATGAATTCGCCTTCGATCTGGAGCCCCTCTTCGTTGAAGAGTCCGAAGTAGGATTTGAGCATGTCGCCCGAGAACCGGAGAACGTCTTCCGGCGTCATGACGCCGTTGGTACGGACCGTGAGTTCGAGGGAGTCGAGATTGGTGATTTCCCCGAAGCGGATGTTCTTGACTTCGTACTTGACGCCGACGACCGGAGAGAAGTTCGCGTCGACCAGGAGGACGGAGACGTCCTCTTCGCGTTCCTTGAGCTCTTCGACGGAAACGTACCCGACGTGCTTCTCAATGCGGATCGACATGTCGAGGGAGAATCCGTCGCGGTCGATTTCGGTGATGGCGAGTTCCGGGTTGTGGACGGTGATCGACGAGGGCGCCTTGATGTCGGCGGCGGTCACCTTTCCGGCCTTGTTCTTCACTAGATGGATCCATTCTACGCTGGAATCCTCTTTGGAAACGACGAGCCCCTTGAGGTTGAGGAGGATGTCGAGAACCGAATCCTTAAGTCCGGGAATGGTCTGGTATTCGTGGCTGACCCCCTTGATCTTGATTCCGGTAACGCGGCATCCGGGGATGCTCGAGAGCATGACGCGGCGGAGGCTGTTTCCGACGGTGACGCCGAATCCGCTCGGGAGCGGGCCGACGACGAACCGGGTTTCGTTTTCCGAAATCTTCTCCTGGGTGATTTTCGGAACTCCGATCGTAGAGTGGATAATGTGCATGGCGGGAAGGCTTAGGGACGACTCTGGCGCTCTTTTCGGGAGACGGCTACTTGGAGTAGAATTCGATAATCTTCTGCACGTCGATGACCTGGTCGAAGTCTTCCTTGGCGGGGAGGGCCTTGACGGTGATAGAAAGGTTCTTCGCATCGACTTCGAGCCACTTGGCGGCGGAAACGGTTCCGTTCGAGTTGGCCTTTACGAACTCTTCGAATTCGAGCACGAGGGTCTTGTACACCGGCGATTCCTTCATCTTTTCGCGGAGCGTGATGACGTCTCCGGCGGCAACCGCGTAGGACGGGATGTTCACCTTCTTCCCGTTGACGAGGAAGTGGGCGTGTCCGACGAATTGGCGGGCCTGCATCATCGTGCGGGCGAAGCTTGCCTTGAAAACGACGTTGTCGAGGCGGCGTTCGAGGAGGGACAGCATGTTCTCACCCAAGACGCCCTTCATGCGGACGGCCTTCTTGTAGTAGTTGGAGAACTGGCGTTCGGTCAGGCCGAACATCCGCTTGGCAGCCTGCTTCTTGCGGAGCTGGAGACCGAACCCGGACGTCTTTCCGAAGCGGCTCGAAAGCGGTTTTCGGTGATTCTGCGAAAGGTCGTATTTCTCAGAGCCGAAAAGGTTGATTCCCTCTCGTCGGCAGAGCTTGGTTTTCGGACCGGTGTAACGCATGGTGGAAAAAATACGGTTGGATACTAGAGTTTGCGGACCTTCTTTTTGCGGCAGCCGTTGTGCGGAACCGGCGTAACGTCGAAGATGGCGAGGAGGTCGACCCCGGCGGAAACGATTCCGCGGATGGCCTGTTCGCGGCCGGCCCCGATTCCCTTGACGTAGACCGCGACCTTCTCGAGGCCGTGCATGGTCTTCGCCTTCGTGAGGGCGTTTTCGCTCGTGATCTGGGCGGCGTACGGAGTCGCTTCGCGCGCGCCCTTGAAACCGGAGCTTCCGCCGGTTGCCCAGGTGAGGACGTTGCCTTCCTTGTCGGCGACGACGACGTGGGTGTTGTTGAGGGTAGCGGTGATGTGGACGACTCCTTCCGCAACGTTCTTGCGGGTCTTTTTGGAGCGCTTGAGGGTCTTAGCCATACGGATGGGAAAAGATAGGACGGTTTATTTCTTCTTGTTGGCGATGGCGATAGCCTTCCCCTTGCGGGTGCGGGCGTTCGTCTTGGTGCGCTGTCCGCGAACCGGGAGGCGCTTCTTGTGCCGGGAACCGCGGTAGCAGTTGATATCCTGGAGGCGCTTGATGTTTCCGGCCACTTCGCGGCGGAGGTCGCCTTCGATGAGGTGGTTCTTAAGCTCCTCGCGGACGAGGTCGAGTTCGGCTTCCGAGAGATCGTCGATCTTGCGGGTCTTT
>CAZINU010000009.1:0-36247 GCA_964540725.1 uncultured Candidatus Peribacteria bacterium | reverse complement strand
GGCGTTAACCGACGCGATCGAGGTCAAGACGGCGAGGCTCGGCGTGGCGAAGGGGGTTCCGGGCGTGGCGGACGTAACGGTGAAGACGTAGCTTCCGGCCGATCCCGCCAATGACGCGGTGACTTCCGGGAGCGAATCGATCCAATCTTTGACGGCCGTGGCGGTCGTATCGGAATCGGTCGAGAACGGAATCTGGATTCCGCTTCCGGCCACGTTTACGGAAACCGTATCCCCCGCGGCAAAGACGCGGGAAACGGAAAGGACGTCGACTTGGGCCACGTTCACCTCGTTCGCCGTTACGTTCGAGCCGGTAAAGGAGGCGCCCGTCGAGGCGAAGGAGGCCGTAAAGGCGGTTCCGGCAGTCTTCGCGCGGAGCGTAAACGTACGGGTACCGAGATCGACGGACGATTCGACCGTACCGAGCGAATCGATGGACGAATTCAGGAGCGAAAGGGTCGTGTCGGCATCGGTAACGAACGAGCGCGTAACGGAGCCGGTTCCGACGGTGACGGACAAGGTATCGCCGGATATCGGGGCATACGGAACGGCGAGCATATCCACCTGCGCGACGGCGGCGACGTTCCAGACGTCGGTAGCGGGGAGAACGGAATTGGCGACGGTAACGTCGGAAACGGCGAACGAAGCGCCCGGAGTGGCCGATTCGAGCACGACGGTCTGCGATCCGGAGAGCGTGGCGGTCACCGATCCGAGGGCGTTCATGGAGGAAATCCAATTCGAAAGCGTGGTCGAAGCGTCGGTGGAGAAAGTTTGGGAAACCCCCGTTCCGCCGATGGTTACCGAAAGCGAGTCGCCCGAAACCGGGAGCGAAGGGAGCGTGAAGGCCGTTTTCTGCGTAACGGCGGCAACGGCCGAAACGACCGTTTGGGAGGCTGCGGCGTGCGAAAGGGTTCCGGTGAGCGCGAAGGAAGTTCCCGCCGATGCGGACGTGACGGTGACCGTGGAGCCGGTAAAATCGCCGGTCGCGTCGAAGCCCGCGAGGGCCGAGACGTTCGAAACGAAATTCGCGAAGTCGGTCGCGGCGTCGGAACCGATATTCTGGGAATACCGGACGGAATCGATCGTCACGCCGACCGTGTCGCCGGAAGTTACCTGGCGAGGATACGTCACCGACGCGCTCTCGGCAACGGCGACGACGGGGGTATTCGAAACCGTACTGAAATTGGCGCTGGAAACGAGGGTGGAAACCTGCGTCGTTCCCGATTGGGCGGAAGCGCGGGTGAATACCGCGTCGGAACCGGAACCGGAAACCGACAGCGCGGTTCCGCCATCGTACGAGTATCCGGAAATGCCGCGAAGGAGGAACGCGAGGCTTTGGGTCGTCGCGACGCCCGAAATGCCGAGGTCGGCGGAGGCGTCGGAACAATCGGTATCGGAAGCGTCGAGCGCGTTCGTCGGCGTAAAGGTGACCGCGCAATCGCCGATCGTCAGGGTTTCGACGGAACCGGGAACCGCGGCGACCGTAACGGTTGCCCGCGCGCGGGTTTCGGAAACCGCGGAGAGCGAAACGCTCCTCGGAACGTCGGAGGAAGAAACGGAAAGGTTTCCTACCGTGAACGAAGTTCCGGCGGTTTCGGATTCGAGCGTGACGGTACGGGAAGAGTTGTTCCATGAAGCTTGGACGCCCGAAAGCGCGTCGAGGGAAGCGACGAAATTCGCGGTCGTCGTCGCGTCGTCGGTTACGAACGCTTGTGAGACGGTACCGGTTCCAACCGTAACGGAGAGGGTGTCGCCCGCGAAAAGGGTCGGCGCGACGGAAAACCGGCTCGTCTGCTTTACGGCGACGACCGAATTCTGGAGCACGGTCGGAGTCGTCGAATTTTCCAAGGATGCCGAGGAAATCGTGAACGACGTTCCCGCCGCCTCGGAGGTAACGGTAACGACGCGGGTTACGGCGCTCGCGAGGGCGGAAACGTTGGCCTGGGAATCGATCTTCGAGCGGAGGTCTTCCATGGTCGCGGCGTGCGAACCGGAGTACGTCGAGGTGATCGTATTTCCGTTCACGACGAGGGAGATTCGGTCGCCCGCTACGAAATCGCGGCCGAACGTAAGGGAAGAAACCTGTGCCACGGGAACGACGTTCGGCGTCGAATTCGCCGCGTTCACGGCCGTCGAGACGAACGCGCCGGAAATCGTGAAGGGGGTTCCCGGAACCGTCGATTCGACGGTCAGCACGTTCAGAAGGGAATCGAACGAACCCGAGACCGTTCCCATCGCGCCGATTTGGACAATGAGTCCGCTCATGGTCGCGGCGTGCGAACCGGTGAAGCCTTGGGAGAGTTCGGTTCCGTTCAGCGTGAACCGAACGGTATCCCCGGCGACGGTCTGACGGGGGAATACGACGGCGTCTTTCTGGGCGACGGCGACGTTATTGGCCGTAACGTTCAAGCCGGGAAGCGCCGAACCCGTCACCGAAAGCGCCGAGAAGGCGAACGGCACGCCCGGAGCGTCCGACGTGAGCGTCAGGGTCGAGGCCGCGTACGAAGCCGATACCTCGGAGAGCTGGTCGAGCGTCGAGGCGAACGCCGACATGGTCGTCGTCGTATCTCCGGTGAAGGCCTGGGTTACGGTGGTACCGGAAACCGTCAGGGACACCGATTCTCCGGAATAGAGGGGACGCGGAATCGCGAAGGTTTCGACCTGCGCGACGGGAACGACGTTCGCGACGACCGGCGTCGCGGAAACGTCGGCCGAAACGACGGAGAGGTTCGAGAGCGTAAACGCGGTTCCGGCGATCGACGCCGTTACGGTCACGGTGCGGGCGACCGTGTCGGCGACGGCGGATACCTGCGGAAGGGCGTCGATGGAGGACGCGAGCGCCGCGATGCTTCCGGTATCGGAAGACGCGTACGGAACGGTCAATCCGGTTCCGTCAACGGTAATCGAGAGCACGTCGCCCGGGATGATCGTCTGGGGAACGTCGATGCGCGCCACTTGGGCGACGGCGACGACGTTGGCGACGGACGTGGACGGATTGATGCCGGAACGGTCGATTTTCAACCGAACGGGAACGGGGTTCGGCATCGAGAGGTTGAAAACGAGGCGGTTGTTCGCCTGGTCGAAGGATGCCGACACGTTCGGAATACCCGACGCGATGGACGCGAGGGCCGACATCGTGGCATTATGCCCGATTTGATACGACTGGGTGACGGTCGTACCGGAAATCGTAAGCGATACCGTATCTCCGGGAACGAGGGTTCGGGGAACTTGAACGGTTTCGACCGCTTGGATTTCGGCGGCGTTCGCGACGGTCTGCGTCGCGGAGAATGCCGGCGGAGCGGCGAAAGCGAACCCCGGAAGGACGGTTTCGGCGACAATGAGGGCTATAAGAAGGAACGAGGAGCGTTTCCGGAAAGTGGAGACTCGAAAACGGAACATGAAGGTGCGGAAAAAGAAATACGGTCACGGTTTTTTCTGCGGTTTTCCGCTTTGGTATTTCGTTTTCGCACCCTCGTCGTATAAATTATTTATACGACATATTTTGGCTTATGCAAACATGCATTATCGACCTTTCGAAAAATTTGCAAGACGAAAAAGAAAATCCGGTTTTCCTCTTTGTTAAAAGGAGAACCGGATGATTTGACTTTTTAATTTATTATTTCTTAATGGAACGCGGAGGCGGAAGGGTTTCGACCCTGCGGGGGAACGGGGAGCGTCCAAACCCGACGGATCCGCGCGACGGCCGAGCGCCGGAGGGAGCCGTACTTCCGGGTACGGCGACCGAGGAGCGGAGGGCGGAACGCGGAGGCGGAAGGGTTTCGACGTTCCCTACGTATAGACCCATGGGGCTATGCTGTTCAGTACGAACCCCATAAGAAACAAAAGGACGAGTCCCGATATCAGTTGTACGATTCGGTTTTTCGCCTTCGTTTTCGCTTCGCCGTCGCCGCCCGAAAGGGCGTACTGAATACCGGAAAGAACGATCATGAGCACGCCGATGAGCCCGGTGAGGAAGGTGGCGTACTTGATAAGGCCACCCAGGAGCGCTTGGACGGAATCGAAGCCGTCGCCGACGGTGCATTCGTAGAGACGTTTGTCCACGGCTCCGGTGCCGTTTTTCAACGTACAATTGGCTCCGGGAATATTTTCGGTAACGACCACTTTGGCGCCTCCTCCGCCCGAGGAGGCCGGCGTTCCCGAGGGTCCGGACACGCCGGCCGCCCCGTTTTGGATGGTTCCCGCGGAGTTATCGGAAAGCCCCGTTATTCCGTCATTCCGCAGTGCGTTGCTTGCGGCGCTATTGGAAGGGTCGACCGATGTTCCGGACGGACTTACCGAGGATTCGCCGCCCGCGGAGGATGGGGGCAAAGGCGAAGGTGTTCCCGGATTCGAAGGCGTCGTAAGCGTTCCCGGCGCATATAGTCAGGATCTATCGGCTTCCCCGGGCGGTGCGGCCCGATCCCCTACCCGATAAGAGCTCGGATCATACGGAACGCTATCGGCCGTTTCCCTCGTGGGCGAAACGACTCAAGTCGTAGGATTCAGATATCCCGCGGCATTGGCTTCCGCAATTAAAAAATTGGAGATTGGCACCACCGACGCGATAACGGCAAGGAATTTGGAGGCGAAAACGTACGTTCAGCGGCACATGGGACGCATCGTGGTTATGGTCTAAAATCGGCCAAATCCTTCAAGAACGCGTAGCTCGCGAGGAGAATGATCGTGGCGATGAACGTGTTCACGACGATGTTTTTCCCCTTCTTGGCGCGCTCGTCGTCTCCGGCGGAAGTGATATAGTAGTAGGCCCCCATAATGAGGAAGAAGATGGCGACCGGACCCGCGAAGAAGAGCGCCATGTTCGAGAGTTGCGCGAAGATGTTCTGCCCCCCGGAGATGTCGCCCCGGTATACGACCGTCACCCATGCCTGGATGACGCCCATGAAGATGAGCGCGAGAACGCCGTAGAGAATCTGGTTCTTCGCCTCTTTCAGGGATTCTTCCTTTCCGCCCGAAGCGATGACCTTGATGCCGGCAAGCGTGAAAAGGAAGATGGCCGCGCCCACGAGCGCGATTTTTACGAACATGAGCACGCCCCCTTCGACGGAGCCGCCCCAATTGTCGAAATCCATAAAGAGGTTCGTTCCGGTCTTTTGTACGTTGACGTAGCCGGCGGCGGTCGCGTGCTGGGTTACGTCGCCTCCGTCCTTGTTGCCGAAAATGGAAAAGATCGTTCCCGGAATGTTCAGGAACAGGAAGGCGACCAGGCCGTACGTGAGTTGCCGCTTCTGCTTGGTGAGCGTATCCTCGCCGCCCGAAGCGACGACCATCATGATGCCCACGTACACGAGGTAGATGAGCGCGAGCGCGCTCAGCACGGTTCGGGTCGTTCCGATGACGGAAAGGGCGGCGTTCTCGAATTTCTCTTCGACGCTTCCTCCGTACACGGTACGGGCGGAAACTTCGGAGACCTCCCCCGCCACGTCGTGCAGGTTGACGGCCCCGAAAGCCGTGGAGGCGGTCATTCAAAGGAGCGCTCACGCGATCCACGAGATCAGTCGCTTCCGAAAAAACATGCGGGCTCCGGTTAGGAATGCCCGCATGATACGGAAATTTTCGAAAAAAGCGAGGGGCGAATCGAGTTTGTTCGAAGTTCGGAAATTCGAAAAGCGCGAAAGAATTCGTATGACGGCCGGGAATCGGGGCGAGACGTACCCGCCAGGTACGGCGAGCGGGAATCGGGGGGCGGAACGCGAATTCCGAGGCGGTTTTCGAATTTAATCGTCGTTCGTAAAGTACCCCATGAAGTCTTCTTCCTTCACGATTCCCTGTTCGGCAAGCGCCATGGCGCAATTTTTCATGGAAATCATGCCTTCCTGGGAACCGAGTTCGATATTATTGTTGATTTGAACCAAATCTCCCGACTTTATGAGGTTCTTGATGGCCGGCGTGACGTACATGAGTTCATGGATGGCGGCACGGCCGTGTCCTTCGGCACGGGGGATGAGGCGCTGGGAAAGGACGCCCAGAAGCGAGTCGCCCAAACGGACCCTGACCTGGTTCTGAATGTCCGGGTGGAAGAATTGGACGAGGCGGTTGATCGTCTGGACGGAACCGGACGTGTGGAGGGTCGAAAACACGAGGTGTCCCGTTTCGGCCAGGTTCATGGCCGCTTCGACGGTTTCCTTGTCGCGCATTTCCCCGACCATGACGATGTCCGGGTCTTCGCGCATCGCCGCGCGGATGGCGGCGACGAACGAGTCGGTATCGCGGCCGACCTCGCGCTGGGAGAAGATGGACGCCTTGTCGGTAAAGATGAATTCGACCGGATCTTCGATCGTAATGATGTGCTCTTTCCGAGTTTCGTTGATACGGTCGATAATCGAGACCATCGTCGTCGACTTACCGGAACCGGTGGGGCCGGTAATGAGGAACAACCCCTGTTTGGCGGTGAGGATTTTCGAAACCCCGACCGGAAGGCCGAGATCTTCCATCTTCTTGGCGTTGCGCTCGATTCGGCGCATAACGAAGCCGATGCGCGAGAGTTTGAAGAACCCGTTGACGCGGAACGGGGTTCCGTCCTGGGCGATGTACGCGAAGTCGGCGTCGTGCTTCTTGTAGAATTCGTCGATTTTCGGGGCATCGTTCAGGTAGAGTTCACGAACGAGGCGCTCCATGATGGGGCGGGCCATTCTTCCGCCCTCTTCGAATTTCGCCAGTTCGCCATGGACGCGGAAACCGACGAAATCCCCCTCGGAGAGGTGGATGTCGGAGGCTCCGATACCGATGGCGTGAGCGAGGATCTGCTCGATCATGGCAGTTCCCTGGGGTGCGTTTTCCGTCATGCTCGGACTTTGGAACGTTTAGGGATAGGTCGCTTCTTTTTCCGACTAGGCGGCAGCCTTCCGTTCGGCCAGCGACCGAAGGCTCGCGATGACCGAACGGTCGCGCTCGGCGGCGAGGTCGATTTCCTTCGCGCGGTCTTGGGCGGCCTTGGCCTCCTTCTTCAGGTCGGCGATTCGGGCGTTCAATTCTTCGGTCTGGCGCATCGCTTCGTCGCGTTCGGATTCCTTGGCGGAAATGCCGGCTTCGATTTCGGCGATGGCCGACTGGAGAATGTCTTCGGTCTTCTTTGCGGAGGATCCCGAAACGGACGCATCATACGCTTTTTCGGCGGGAATGCCAAATTCGGAATCCGTTTCGGAAACCTTCGATTCGACGGCGGGCTCGACGGCCATGGAAGCGAGGTTTCCGAAAGAAGCCGCGAACGAAGGCATCTCGGAAACGGTTGCGGCCGGCTCGGAAACGGCTTCTTCCTTCGCGGCGGCGGCGAGGTCCGAGGTTTCGACGGCGGATGCCGCGGTTTCTTCGGCCGGAGCGTCCGAGAAGAACGAAACGGTCGAATCTTCGGAAGCGACGGCATCCGAAACGGTATCGGGGACGTCGGAAATCGTGACGGAATCGTCAACGATGAGGATATCGGCGTCCTGGACGGGCGCTTCCGCCGGAACGGCGGTGGCGACGGCGCCGTCCTTAGCGGCATCGGCATTCAATGCGGAATCGAAGAATCCCATAGGAAATGTTTACGGATAAGGCTTTGAACAACTTCGGCGACATGCTATCACGCTTTGAGTTCCTTTGCAAAAAAACGGATGTTCCCTATAATGCGGCGGCTCAAAAGCCCGTTAATTCACCAAACCGCCCCATGGACTACTCGAAAGCCAAAGAACTCCTGAAGCTCCAACAACAGGCTCAGAAGATCCAAGAAGAGCTGAGCAATACCCACATCGAAGCCGAGGTCGACGGCGTCGTCGTCACGTTCGACGGACAGCTCAAGTGCGTCGCGGTCAAAATCGAAAACCCCGAGGTTTTGAAAGACCTCGCGCGAACGGAGAAAGCCTTCCTCGAGGCTATCAACAAGGGCCTTCGGAAGTCCCAGGAAATCGCGGCCGAAAAAATGCGCGGAATCATGGGATCGATGGGGCTCGAGCTTCCTCCGGGATTCGCGGGATAGCCGCCCCCGTTTTTCGAAACGCGAACATTGCGAAAACCCCGGGGGCACCCGGGGTTTTTTAACGAAAATATTTCCCTTTTGAAAAATGACGTGGTATCCTGGCTGCGAACGTTGTATTTTTTCGCGCGCACATGGATACGAAAGAACAAGCGGGGATAACCGCGTCCGAGCCGGAAAATCCGACCGAAGGGGGGTCCGAGCGGATTTCGGAACATAAAATCCTTTCAGCCATCCGAAAAGGCATCGAAGCGTCGAATATCGTTTCCATGACCGACGCGGCCGGAAACATTACCTACGCGAACGACGAATTTTGCCGCATTTCGGAATATTCCCGAAAGGAACTTATCGGACAAAACCATCGGATTATCCGGCATCCCGACATGCCCAAAAAGGTCTTCGAAGACCTTTGGACGACGATATCATCCGGAAAAATTTGGAAATGACTGGTAAAGAACCGCAAGAAGCACGGCGGAGCGTACTGGGTCAAGACGGTCATCGTCCCCATATGCGGAAAAGACGGGAATATCAGCGAATACGTCTCCATACGGACGGACGTGACGGACCTTGAACACGCCAAGGAGAAATTGTCCCGATCTTTGAAAAAGCTCGAAGACCTCGACCAACGCCGCTCGGATTTCATTAAAATCGCGAGCCACGAACTTCGGACGCCCGTCACGGTCATTCGCGGATACGCATCCATGCTGGAGGAATCCTTTCGCGGAAAGTCGGATTCGGAATCGCGCGAATGCGCGGCGGCCATCCTCGAAAATGCCGACCGGCTCATCCGCATCATTAACGACATGCTCGAGCTCTCGAAAATGGATTTCGAAGAAATTCATTTCGACCGGGAATTCCGAAGCCTTTCGGACGTGCTTCGGGAGGTGACGAGCGAAGTTCTCGAACAGGCTGAAGGACGGGGAATATCGCTCAAAGTCCGAAACTCCCCACCGGCCGAAACGACGTTCGATTTTCCGAAAATCCGCCGGGCCGTTTTCGAACTCGTAACGAATGCCCTCAAGTTCACCCCCTCCAAGGGGACGATCACGTGCGGAACGTTCGAAGACGACAAACATTGCGGCATTTTCGTGCGCGATACCGGAATCGGCATGCGGGAAGAAGATACCGAAAAAATCTTCGAACGATTCATTCAGCTTCAAAATCCCCTCACCCGCGCCACCTCCGGAACGGGGCTCGGACTCTCGCTCGTTAAAGAGATTGCGGAACGGTCGGGAGGATCGGTCGAAGTAAAAAGCGACTTGTGAAAATGATCGGAATTCCGTATCATACTTCCGAAAAGAACACATTAACTTTTCTTAGCCTCCAGAAACATGGATACGCAGAACGAAACCCCCGTCGCCCCCAATACTCCGAAGAAGCGGATTCTCATCGTGGAAGACGAATCTTCGGTCTCGACGATGTACGCCATGAAGTTCGAACGTTCCGGCTTTGAGGTCAAGGTTGCCGAAAACGGTCTCGACGCGGTCGTATACGCCGTGGAATTCAAACCCAACGCCATCCTCCTTGATATCATGATGCCGTCCATGAACGGCTTCGAAGCCCTTCAGGCACTTCGGAACCTCGCCCCTTCCATGCGGGAGGTCCGCATCGTCGTCTTCTCGAACCTGAGCGGGGCGGATGACCGAAGAAAGGCGGAAGAATACGGTGCGGACGGATACCTCGTCAAGGTCGAAACGACGCCCGCGACGGCCGTCGCGAAGATCGAGGAGCTCCTCGCCAAGCCTTCGCGTTTCTCCGACCCCGGATCTTTCCGTTGTCCCCACTGCGGACGCGTACTCGCGTACGGAGAGGATTGCTGCCAATAATCCATACGCTTCCACTCCGTGTCTTAATGCTTGAGACCCGTTCCGTCCGGTTCGGTCGGATACCGAGAAACCCCCCGGAAAATATCCGGGGGGTTTCGTTTTTCCGACTATTCCGATTCTCGCTTAGGCCGACTTGCAAGCATGGATGACCGCCGCAACTTCGGCTCTCGACGCGGGGGACGAAGGGGCGAATTTTCCGTTTCCGTCGTCGAAAATGCCGGCGAGTTTGGCCCATGCGGCGTACGGGGCGTACCATTCGGAACCGACGTCCGAAAAAACCTTGAGCGGAGCGGGTTCGGGAATGATTCCGAAAATGCCGAGGACGATCTTCAGCGCCTCCGCCCGGGTAACGGGCGCGTTCGGGCGAAACGTTCCGTCGGAGTATCCCGAAACGGCCTTCATGTCGCGGGCGGTATTCACGTACGCGAAGAATTCGTTCGACGGCGGAACGTCGGAGAAATATTGGTTCGAATCCGACGAAAGAGCGCGAACCGCACCATTGAACGCCATCTTCAAAATTTCCCCCCGGGTAACGGTGTCGTTCGGACGGAATTTTCCGCCCGACCCGGTCGCGATCCCCTGTTCGCGGACGAATTTTACGGCCTCGGCGTAAGGATGCGAAGCGGGAACGTCGGAAAATCCGGTCGAATCCAGAGTCGGAGAGGTTGCCGGATCGATTTTCGCGACGGTCGGTTCCGAAGGAGTTTCGGTTCGGGCCGCGACGACCACCGTTTCTATCGGGGCAACGACGGTTTTGACCGGAACCGCGGCAGACTCGGTCAAGGCTGCGGCACTGACGGTCGGTTTCTTTCCCGAAGATTCCACGGCGTCGAGGTATACGAGAGGATTGACCGTATACTGACGCGCCTTTTCGATACCGAACCCGCGATTGACCGCCTCGAAAAATCCGAGACCGGCCTCGTTCGCCTCCCCGAAAGTGAACGGCCAATACGGGTGGAACGGCGCGTCTCCCGTATCGATCTGGAAGTGCAGGTGTTCGCCCGTGGATTGTCCCGTGTTTCCGGTTTTTCCGAGCGCGTCGCCCTCTTTGACGGCCTGGCCGGCAGTGACGGAAAATTCGGAAAGATGGAGGAAAACGCTGTAGAGGGTCGTCGTTTTCGAGGGATCCGAAGGATCCGGAGCGTTCGGGTGCTTTACGACGACGTAGTTTCCGTTGGCGGCGTTCGTTCCGGCGAAATGGACGGTTCCGTCCAAAACGGCCACGACCGCGTCGTGGGGAGCGGCCGGAATGATATCGACCCCCGGGTGGCTTCCGGCGCCCTCGTCGAAGTTTCCGGGTTCGTAATTGCCGAGATAGACCGTGGTATAGAGATTTCCCGTCGCGGCGAGGTTCGAGGGGTCGTACTTCGTTTTCGTTTTAAGAGGATACATGGTGTTTCGGGATTAGGGACTACCGTATTGCCTTCATGGCTTCCTGAACGTTCTTCCCTTCCCCCTTTTTCGTTTTGGCCCCTTGGGAATTTTTCAGGGCCGCCGCGGCCGTATCGGCCGCCGGGTTGGGAACGGTTTCGGACTCGGCGCCGGACCCGGAATCGCCGGATACCTCGGTAAGGAGGGCCATTCGGTCGGTAGCGGCGGCATTGCGCACTTCGCTCTGGATTTTTTCCTTCGTCCCCCCGATCGCGAAGATCTTGTCGGCGAGCGCGTCGAGCCACGCGATGAACTTATGGCTCGAAAACCCCGCGAGGAAGGTGAACACGGCATAGAGGTAAATGCTGCGAACGGTGATTTCGGCATCGATGGAAGCGCCCTGGAGAACCCCGAGGCCGCTCCGGGCGATGAAAAACGCGATGATTCCCAAAACGCTCGACAATACGGGTTGCACGAAGAACCAGTACAGCCACGTGTAGTTGAACCGGCCGGAGTACGCTTCGACGGTAATGAGCCGGCTGAAATTCTCGCGATTGATCAGGCCTTCCCTGAAATCTTCGTACGCGCGGTCGTAGAGGTTGGCGTATTTTACGCTCTTGTAGAAGTCCTTAATGACGAACGAGAGCCCTCCGACGATACTGACCGACAGCATGAGGAGGAGGATCCGCATTTCGCGCACGACGGATTCGGGGAGACGGTTGGATTCGCCGAGCGCGAAGAATACGTTCGGATCGAACGTCACGGACGTCTTGGCAACCGTGAACGCGAAAAACAGGAGTGCGGCGATCCAGGCGATGACGACGATTTTGGCAAGGAAATTGCGGGTTTCGAACGCTACGGTCATACGGGGGAAGTTACGGATTTCTTGGCGACGACGTTCTTCTTCCTCGTCTTGAGGAGCTTGGAAACTTCGGCTTCGGGGTCGGAAAGGTCGTTCCCGGAGACGATGCGGAATTTGAACTCGTCTTCGACGAACCGCCCTTTGAGCGCGGAGAGGCACCGGACGACGTTCGTGTGCCAATGCTTCGAAGACGACGCGTAGATCGACCCGGACTTGTTGCCCCAACGGGACAGGTCGCTTATGCGGTCGTATTGGCCCAAAAACCGGTTGTTCAGGGTCTTGGTCATCCAATAGATTCCCTCGCGGGCGTTCGCGAACTCGTAGGTTCCGCCGGAGTCGGTATTCCCGACGTTGCCGACATTATAGCCGGTCTTCAGGTTTCTTCCAAGTCCCGTTTCCGCCAAACCGACGCACATGAGGAAACTCGGGTCGATCTTCCCGGATGCCCCTTCCTCGATCCAGAGATTCCAATCGGAAAACGCGGACGCCGCGTATTTGGAGAGCAGATCCTTTTGACGGGCCGTTTCGTCTTCGCCGGAAAGGGAGAATACGCCCTTTCCGTCGAGGTTGGCCCGACGTCCGTACCGGACTTTCAGGTCTTCGGCATACTTGTACGAATATTTCGGATCGAGCGATTCGTAGCGGAGGTACGTAAGGTCGAGGAATCGCAGGGGGTCGACGGATTCGCGGTTCTTGTAGACCTCGAAATGGAGATGCGGCCCCGTCGTCATCACGCCGGCGCCCGGGGTTCCCGGAGCTCCGCCGGACCGCGCGAACGTCGCGCCGGCGGGAACGAATTGGAAACGTTCGTAGAGAACCTCGCTCACGTGTCCGTATACCGTCAGGAGCCCGTCCGAATGTTTCAGTGCCACGTACCCGTACCCGCCTTCGACCGGGGGATTCACGAAATAGACGTAACCGTTCGCGGGCGCAACGATGTCGGTGCCTTGCGCGACGGCCAAATCGACCGCCTCATGTTCGCTTCCGACGGAATCGTAGTATTCCTGATCGTGGTAGTAGGCGGAAACGTACTTGGGAACGGCGGGCCAAAGGAAGGGGCTCTGGGGTGATGCCGGAGCCCCGCGATTTTCGCGAAGTTCTTTCTCGGCCGCATAAAACTTGGCAAGATCCCGGCATTTCGCGACCGGCCCCGAAACGAGTTTGGAAAAATCCTTGGCCTCCGCCTTCGCGCCGGTGGCGGCGAGGGCTCCGGAAGCGGATTCCGAATCCGGAACCGCCCGGGAATCCGTGGAAACGGATTCGAATTCGCACCCCGTCCGCGAAGAAACGTCTTCGAATACCGAATCGTACTCCGATTGCATGCTCCGGAGGGATGCGGAGATTTCCTTTTCGCGATCGCGCTTCTGCATGATGAAGCGGTTGAAGAGGGCTTCCTGCCCTTGGGTGACGCGCAGGAGCCGCTCCTTGTATTCGCGCTGGGACTGCAACTCCGTCCGACGGTCGCGAAGTTCCCGCTTCAGCCGGAGCGCCTGGACTTTATGCTTCTTCAATTTTTCCGATTCGAGGTAATATTCCGCCACGAGGCTCCGGCGGATTTCCACGAAATTCTGTCCGGCCGTCTGCAAAAGGGATTTGTAGTGGAGGTCGGTCAGGATGTCGGAGAGGTTCCCGTCGTTCAGGATGATGGACTTCACGATATCGAGATCCTGTCCTTCCGAATACATGAGATCGCCCCTCGAGTACACGTACGCGAGGTATTCGAGAATGGCTTTCCGGTTTTCGGCGATTTTCGCCTTCAGTTCGACGATCTTCCGTTCGTATTCGGCAATTTCGCGGGTATTGCGGATAATCTCCTGCTCCGCCCGCCGGATCGACGCCATGGTCGCTTCTACGGACTCGTCGAGTTTCTTGACCGTATTGCGAAGCGTGACCTTTTCCTGCGTAACGGCGAGTTTCCGCTCCTGGAATTGGTTCCGGGTGTTTTCGAGCCGCTTCAGCACTTGTTCCAATCCGTTCATTTTCCGTTCGGCGTCGAACATGCCGAACTCCTCTTCCACGGTAAACGGCGCGTTTTCGAAAAACGTTTCGTTCTGACGCTCTTTGAAGTCGTCGAGAATCTTCGCGGTCGACGATTTCCGAATTCCGACGAAGCTCGTCGAATCGGCGTCGTAGGCGGCGAAGACGCTCCCCTCGCCCGACGCAGCGAAGACGGCAGCGAGGAAAGCGGCAAAGATTTTTTGAAGGGTTTTTTGTTTTCGCATCGGTATTTGAAAAGGCTCCCGACCATGGTACCACGAATCGGAAGCCTTCGCAATTCTCCGTATTGACGAAACCCTTCGGATATTCCTATTTCATGAAGACGAGGATTTTCCGATCTTGTCCGGCAAGGGAATATCCGTAGTCCGGCAAGCGTTTCAACGCCTTCGACTCGGCAAACCGCAAACCGTCGGCCAACTCTTCGTCGGACGGGGTTTTGTACAGGAAAATCCTGCCGCCCGGACGAAGGAACGGAATCGCCCATTCGAGAATGGTCGGGAGGTAGGCCGTGGCGCGCGAGACGACCGCGTCGAACGAACGTCCGAAATTCGGGCGCTTAGCGACTTCTTCGGCCCGCCCCCATTCGACGGAAATGCCGGAAAGGCCGAGTTCCCGAACGAAGTGGTCGCACGCCTTGGTCTTTTTCGAAACGGAATCGAGAAGGACGACTTCCAGTTCCGGAATCAGGATTTTCAACGGAATGCCCGGGAAGCCTCCGCCGGTACCGATATCGAGAACGCGCCCCCGAAGCGGTTCGAACGAGGCGAGCTCGGCGCTGTCGGCGAAGTGCTTGAGAACGACGGCTTCGGGTTCGCGGATGGCCGAAAGGTTCGTATGGGCGTTATACTCGAGAAAGAGCGTCAGGTACCGCTCGAAAAGCCCTTCCGCCTGAGGTGGAAGGGGAATTCCGTTCGCGTCGAACGCCCGTTTGACTAAATCCATCGTACCCGCGTTATTTCGAAACGGGAACGACCGTGACCGATCCGGAGGCGTGCGATTCCACGCGGACTTTCACGCCGATGGCGAACGCTTCGGTGACGCAATCTTCGTCGACGAGGTAATCGACGCCGTCGATCGCGACCTTCCAATCGTCGGCGACCCTTTTCAGGTGGTACGTCTTTCCGACGGCGGAATCGAGCCCCTGCTTGTATCCCCCGCCCCGGCGGTTGAACCATTTCGGAAAAAAGAAAGCGAATACCGCGCCGGTCACCACGAAGATGGCCGCCTGCGGGAGCGTGAACGCGGTTTCGCCGGAAAACGCGACGTACGCGGCGATAATGAACGCCGAGAGAGCGAACGCGAGGGCGAAGAACGCGGTCGTGACGGCTTCGACGATGAGGGCGACGACGCCGATCGCGAGCCAAGTGTAGAACAATTCGGACATGGGGGTTTGGATGACGGTTCGAAAATTCCGCGCGGGCTACTTAATGCCGAACGCCTTCGATACGCTCGTAAGGATGTCGGAATCGAGAACGTACTTGGTGTTGCCGCCGCCGAGCGCGGTTTCGATAACCTTGAGTTGCTCCTTCGTAACGGCCTGGCCTTGGAAGAACTTTTGAGCGGCGACGGACTGGAGTTCGAGAGCCCGGGCGTCGGCTTCCGCGATGGCGATTTTCGCCTGCGCCTCACCCTCGGCACGAAGTATTTGCCCCTGCCGCTCTCCTTCCGCCTGGAGGATTTGCGACTGCTTGTCACCTTCGGATTTGGTGATGAGCGACTGCCGATACCCTTCGGCTTCGAGAATCTGCGCGCGCTTTTCGCGTTCCGCCTTCATCTGTTTCGACATGGAATCCTGAATGTCGCGGGGAGGTTCGAGCTTCTTGATTTCGACGCGCATGACCTTGATGCCCCACTTGCCGGTTTCGCGGTCGAGCGCTTCGAGCAACCGGGCGTTGATGGTTTCGCGGTTGGAAAGGGTGTCGTCGAGCGACATGGTTCCGAGCACGCTGCGGAGGTTGGTCTGCGCGAGGTTGATGACGGCCATGAAAACGTTCGAGATTTCGTACTGGGCCTTCACCGCGTCGGTAATCTGTACGTAGATGATGCCGTCGACGGCCATTCCGACGTTATCCTTGGTGATGATTTGCTGTTCCGGAACGGTGATGACCTGTTCGCGGATATCCACTTTTTTCAGAGTTTGGACGAACGGAATGACGAACGTGA
This sequence comes from uncultured Candidatus Peribacteria bacterium, assembly GCA_964540725.1. Lineage (GTDB taxonomy): Bacteria > Patescibacteriota > Gracilibacteria > BD1-5 > UBA2023 > JANJWP01. The sequence goes on along the minus strand of CAZINU010000009.1, from coordinate 20,061 downwards.
TTCCGGGACCGACCTGTTCGTCGAATTTTCCGAGCCACTCCTTCAATCCGACTTCGCCTTGGCTGACTTGGCGGACCGATCGGATAACGAGGATGATGCCGAATATTCCGAGGAGCGTAATGAGTTCCGACATAGGAAGGGGGATGAAGTGGTACCGGCACCCGGGCGAATGCGGCGAGGCGCGACCCGACGGGAGCGTCGCGGGACGGGAACCGTGCCCGAAGGATACGTCAAAGGGGGGTACGAGTCAAACGTTTTTCACGGGGGTGCGGGCGGATTCGGGCGGACGTTGATTCCGGCGTTCTTTTCGATATACTCGGCCCATGCGCCAAACCAGAACGAACGTTACCACCATCGGGGGCGGAACGGGGACCTTCAACGTTCTCTCCGGTCTCAAAAAACACAAGGACCTGAATCTCGCCGCCATCGTCTCGGTCGCGGATTCGGGCGGTTCCACCGGCGAACTCCGCGACGAATTCGGCATCCTGCCCCCGGGCGACATCCGCCGCGCCATCGCGGCGCTTTCCGACGACACCGACGTCGTTCGGAAACTGTTCGAATACCGTTTCAAGAACGGCAACCGGGTGAGCGGCCACACGGTCGGAAACCTCCTTTTGACGGCACTGACCGATATTGCGGGAGGATTCGAAGAAGGAATTGCGGAGCTTTCCGCAATGTTCGACGTCCGGGGGAAGGTCATTCCCGTGACGCTCGACGACGTCCATTTGGGCGTGACGCTCGAGAACGGCGAACGCATCGTCGGGGAAACGAACATCGACGTTCCCAAGCACGACCCGAACCTTGCCATCACCGACGCGTTCCTCATCGGCGGAGGAAAGTTGAACCCCCGGGCCCGGGAAGCCATCCTCCACACCGATTACCTCGTCATCGGCCCGGGAGACCTTTACACGAGCATCGTTCCGAACCTTCTGTGCGACGGCATGCGCGAAGCCATCGCCGATTCGTCGGCGAAGGTCGTGTACGTTTGCAACGTCATGACCAAGCACGGCGAAACCGACGGGTACGGCGTAGAGGATTTCGTCGACGTGGTCGAACGGTACGTCGGGCCGGGGCGAATCGACTTCGTCTTGGTCAACCGTTCCGATCTCCGAAAGGATTTGGTAGAAAAATACGCCCGGTCGGAAAATAAATTTCCCGTCCGCGTCCGGGACGCCGAATCGTTCAAGGCCCGCGGATGCAAGATTGTCGAGCGCGACCTCGTGAGCGACGCCGACTATATCCGCCATGATCCGAAGAAGCTTGCCGCCGTTATCGCCGATTTCGTCGGCGGTTGGATCAAATAATCCCCTCCCCCATGCCCACGACCCGAAAACGCCGGTCGGAGACCGCGGAAGAATTCGACCAGGCGCGCCAGAACGTGCTTCGGGAATCGCTCGTGGAAAAAGAACTCGTCCAAGCGTCCATCGTACAGCGGGAGCTCGTAAAGGGATTGAAAGACCTGAACGCCAATCTTAAAACGCTCGACGACACGTTGAACCTGATCCGCGAACACGAATTCGTGGAATTCCACAAGTCGAAGTGGAAGATCTTCGCCTACCAAATCCTTCTCGGCATTCTCTTCGCGGCGGGAACGGTTCTGGGACTCGCCCTCCTTTCGTGGATGACGTATACGTTCTTCAAAGATTCCGAAATCCTCAAGGGCATCGTCGAAAGCCAACTCAAAATGCGGCAGTTCGATTTGAAGGAAATCAAAGAAAAAGCGATCGAGAAAGTACGCGCAGATACCGAGGAGACGTCTCCGGCCGAAACGAAATCCCCGTCCGGAAGCGGCGGGGAAACGGAAGTACCCTAACCGGATACCCGTGCGACACGAACGATTACAAGGCGACGAAGCCGAAGAACTCGCGTTCATCCGCTCCCTGGTTTCGGAGGAAATCTTGGAGGGCGACCGGTTTTTCGGAGGTCGGTACCCGGAGGGAGTCCCCTTCCGCCCACAAGATGAAGACTACGCGTTCTTGGACGTTCTGGAAGGCAGGATCGTTTCGAAAATCCGGTGCGGAATGGGGCGACATCCCGAATGGACGGAATACGACGTCCAAGGGTTCGCGGCACTCGTTCGGATGAGCCTTATGATGCGATTCAAACGGGTCGAGCGCGAAATCGCGCGCCTGCCGGATTGGAACCTCATGGTGGAACGAATCGTGTCCGCGGAATCCGGGAATACGAACGACGAAACCGGCACGGATGGGGCTGGGAAGCCGAGCGGACGACCGTCTTTCCGACTGATAAAAAACGCCCAGGAAGACCTCCTGGGCGTTTCGAGACCGCCAAACGAATAGTTTGAGGATTATTCGTCGAAATACGCGCCGTCGAAATACCGCTCCCCGTCGTCACGTCCGTCGAACGTTACGACCCGGTGGCCGGCATTCTCGTCTTCCTCGATATCTTCCAAAGCGTCCAGGGAAAGCTCTCCGTCATCGACCGATTCGATTTCGGCGAGATCCTCGTCGGACGGTTCGCCCGGAAGAACGTCGTCTTCCGCTTCGTCGTCGTGCGGGGAAACCATAGGATCATGGGTAGGAATAGGCTCTTCGCCGGAAGAGTATACGCAATTCCCCCTTGCGAGTCGAGAGGATGCTTCGGATTTTTTCCGAAAATAATTGACAAGAGGGTTTGTTTGTTTTTTCGAAAACCCGGCCTTTCGGCCGAACGGTCCGCATTTCTCAAGTACGAGAATGGGGTCGCCAAACCCTAAGCCTTTCCCGGAAGCACTCGGGACATGAGGCTCTGGCGGATGGCGTCGGCAAGTTGGTGCGAAGCCCGTTCGGGAAGCGCGACCGTGTCGAGGCCTGGCAAAACCGCTCCGACGAGTTCGGCGTCGATGGGAGGAACCCCCCTTTCGAGCGCGGTTTCGAATGCGGCGGATTCCCGGGAATCCGGAAAGTGCGTGAGGACCATTGGGGCGGAATTAGTGTACGGTGGGGGAAGGCGCGTCCGTCACCAGGAACGCGGAGCGGGCTTTCGCCCGTTCGACGATCTCGGAAATCGACACTTCGGCCTTCGCGGACTCGAACAGCGCGAGCGTTTCGGATTCGTCCGGCATTCGGCCCGTTTCGACGGCGCCGACGTAGGCGGCGAGGAATCTCGCCATGATTTTGGGCGGAACGGCGAAAATTTGCCGTGGGATTTTTCGATATCCGTGCCGCATGAACGCGTTGAATTCGTGGCATACCGTTTCCGTTCGGGATTCTTTTTTTTCGAGATACGCGGGATTTTCGGAGACGGCGAGATCGATTCCGACGTACTGCTTCTTTCCGGTTTCGGGATCGCGGATTTCCACGACGTAATCGACTCAGGCAAACACGTCGTCGGAGTCGGACGTAATCATGACCGACGCGTCCATGCCGTCGGAACGGAGCGACGCCTCGACGAACGCCCGCGCCACGACTTCGACCAGACATTTCAGGTGGTAGTTGGGGTCGTTCCGAAATTCCGCGAACAGCGCGGAACGTTCGGGCGATATTCTCCAACTCGGCGCCTGGTACGAGCGAGAATGCGATTCGTTCCAGTACCACTTCCGAACGTTCTCCGCCGTTCGGAACGCCTCGTTGCGGCCTTCGCCCGAACGCAGGTGGGCGCCGCGAATGGCCGACTGCCACGCATCGATAGCGTCGTACAAGTTCCGACGCTCGGAGGCAGACTCTTCCCTTCCGAGCGCCCGCTTGAGCGTCTCGGCTCAGACGGGGGCCGGTCTTTGGAAGGATTGGACGGGAGAATGGTCGGACGGGGATTGGAACATGGATCGGGAGAATGCCCCTCCATGCTACGACATCCTTTCCGAAATGGCAAAAACCGCCCGTTTCCCGGGAAACGGGCGGCGGATGGGGCATTCGCGAAGGCTGGGACGAATTACGAAATAACGATCGCCGCGACCGGACAATGATTCGCTGCATGACGGAGTTCGTCGTCGTTTCCGGCCGCTTGGATCGGAACGGCCTTTCAAATCGTCCAATCCATGGAAAAATGGGAAGGATCGATGCGGACGCACTTCCAACACCCGATGCAATTCGGTTTGACGACGATCTTTCGGACGATGACCTTCGAAGATGGTGCTTCCGAAGGCAAAACGGAGGAATTTTTTCCAACGGTTCCGCTTTTGGAGGAATATTCCGCGTCGGAACCTTTTCGAGCGTCACCCCCGGTCGAATCCGGAGTTTCCGAACAAGAAACGATGAGGGTCGAAAGAACCAGGAGAGCGAAAACGGAGCGTTTGGCGGGAAACATAAAGAAAAGCGTGAAGGATAGCGGCGGCGTCGCGAAACCGGATTTCGATTCCATGTTCGACTTTCGCAAAGACCCCCGCAAAAGCGGGGATCCCTTTCATTCAATTGGTGGAGATGACGGGAACTGCCCCCGTGTGCCGCAAGGCCCACCGCACGCGTGTACTTTCATAGCCGTCGTTCGGTTACGCGCTCCGGATAGGAACGGGGCCAAGAGCCCGGACCGCGAAGGATTTCCTAAGCCCGGATTCCGCTAAAATCCCCGGAAAGGGCGGAATCGGGTTCCGTAAGTACGGCGTACGCTCCGGAAGCGCGTACGGAGTTTTCGGCAGGCCATCCGGCACTCACCCCGCAGGGGGCCGAGGTTTTACCAAGACTTCGAATTCGCGCGATTAGGCAGCGAGAGCGAGCTTGGAGGGGGCTGCAACCTTCTTGAAGGAGGCGAGTCCGCCGTAGGTGCGGTTTGCACTTATTGTCGTCCGTGATTGATATGCGGAAGCCACGGACACCTCCCGGAAAGCGCGTACGGGGAGCGGTTCTTGCAGTAGAATGCTGTATCATCCCCACGTGGCGGAGATGGTACCGGAAAATTTGATTTTGTCCAAAAATACCGTAGCCTTGGGGTCGAAAGGAGGAGACGCCCGATTTTTCCCTACGTAAACACCAAAACCCCAATGTTCCGACGATTCGCGAAAATCCTCGTCCTCCCCCTCCTTGCCGCACCGTTTTTCCACGCCTTCGCGGCGACGACGATTACGGTGGATGCCGACAAACCCTCCGGAACGTACGATACGCCGTTCGAAGTCCGGCTTTCGGCGAGCGACGCCGCCGCGAAAATCTGGTACACGTTCAATCCGAACGGATCTCCGGGCGACGCCCTTCCCTACTCGCGCCCCATCCGAATCGAAAAAAGCACGCCGCTTCTTTTCTTCGCGTACACCGATACCCAGCACGAGTCGAAAATCGAACGGCGCGATTACGTCGTCCTCTCGCCCACGACGCTCCGTTTCGAGCGCGAATCCCTTTCGATTCCGTCCGAAGCGTCCGAAATTTCGATATCCGTGGAAAACTTCGGCGACGCTCCGGTCCGACTTTCCGGATGGATTGTCCGAACCGGTGCCGGAAAATTCGCCATCGACCGCGAAGTAACGCTCCCCGGAGGGGCAAAAACGGATTTCGGCCCCGTCGCCTATTCCGGTGGCGCCGCCATTCTCTCCTCGCCGGACGGAGATATTCTCGACACTCTCCCCATTACCCGCGAACCGCCGAAAGTCGTCGAACCCCCTTCGGTTTCGATCGCAAAGCCCCCCGTCCGCCGCGCCCAGACAACGTCCGAGCCGTTCGCCCCGCCCTCTTCGGATCATGCGAACGCCGGAACGGCCGAAACCGACGTTTCGGCGCCATCGGGAGCGGCCGTTTCCGCTCCGCCGCAACCTTCGGAACTTCCAAATTCTTCGGCACCCGCCGAAACTCCGACCGAATCGGCCACGCTCCCGACTCCGGCGCCAGAAACGGGCGGAACGGGGGATTTGCCGGCGTCCGAACCGGTTCCGTCGGTCGTGACTCCCGTAGAAGACGTTCCGGACGCTTCGATGAAACTTTCCGCCGGAGAAGCCGCGCCCTTTTCGGATTCCGCGAAAAAAACCGCCGCGATCGGCATTCTCTGACTCCTTCTCGCCGCCGCGGCGGTACGCGCCGCCGTCGGGTGGAAGGGTCGGGCGAAGGCGTAGCTCGGAAGTTGCGCGAAAGCCCGAAATATGGGAGAATCGGAAAAAAACCTTTTCCGATGCCGCTCGACCGACTCAAAAACGCACTGCCCCTCGAAAACCGATACGAAGCCGACGTTCCGAAGAACGTTCCGGAACTTTCAATGCGGGAAAATTCCGCGCATTGGAACGTATTCGAAGGCTGTCTCGCCGATACGATGGAGCGATATTTCTCCGAAGAAAAACTCGACCGGACGGCCGCTCTCGCGCTCTTTCGGAAACAAGTTTGCCGATTGAAGGAGTTGGCGGAGGAATACGGCGTGGCAAAGGGCGCGTTCATGTCGGCGAATCCGACGCTCAAGAATTTCGGAAACACGAGCATCCGTGAGCATCTGGGCTTCGATGGAAATTCGTCGGAACGAACTTCCGAGTACTGTCAAACGACCGTCGGAACGAACGAGACGGCAAAAGCGTTCATTCAAAAAATCGACGCGCTCGAACGAATTCTTTCATACGAAATTTCCCAAGGAGAACGTACGACGGAGGAACTGTTCGCGGCAATTGGGACGTATCCGGACCTCGCCGCTTTCCTCCCGGACGAATGCCTGGGGAATCAGGATTTCGTCAATCGTCTCGTAAAGAGCCGTCCGGAAGCGTTCCGACATCTCCCGGAAGCGTTCCGAACCAAAGAAAACGCTCCGGAGGAGGCGAGGAGCTCCGATATCCGATATGCGGACGCCCGGTCGCTTCGGGAAAATCCGGAAAAAATTCGCGCGCTCATAACGAAGATCGCGGACCTTTCCCCAAAAGCGTGCTTCGAAGAACTTTGCAAAATTGAACCGGGAAGCGGGCTTCGCGAAAGTTCCGCATTCGTCGAACCGCTCGAATCGGCCCTTTCTTCCCATTCGGAAAAATATCCGATTTTCCGACGATTGAAGGGTGAACGGTGGTACCGCGGACGAAACTTCGCGCATCTCCTATCGGCGGTTTCAATCGAAGCGGCCGGACTTTCCGACGCGTTTTGGTCCATGCGTTCGGATTTCGAACGGGGAAACGTCCGAAGAATGCGGGAAACCTACGACGAATCCTTCCTGCGTTTCGAATCGTCGACGTGAGGGGACGTACTGACGGACCTCCTCGATTTGATGGGAATCTCCAAGGTTCTCTGGAAGGAGAATCGGGACGTTGTCGAGCGTTCGCTCGCCAATTCGACCGAAACGTCGGTACTGCGGATTTTCGGAACGGAGCTTTCGAAACGGCAGCTGCATGAACGCTCCGCTCTGAACCTCATTCCGAAACGCGATCTCGAATCCATGCTCGCGTTCGTCGGACTCGGAGCGGTTTCGTGGGAAAATTCCGAAGCGTATTCGGACGCGTTCGACCGACTGGAAATTGCCGACCCCCATAAACGGTGGTTCGCGATGACGATCGCGGCCATGCTCGGAACCGCTTCGGATTCCCGTGCGAAAACGTTCGAAACGATTGCCGGACGGTACTCCGCGAAGGAAGAAATCGGTCGTATTCGAAAAACCCGACACGATATCGTTATCGGATCCGAATCGGCATGGAGGCGCGAGAGCGTCTATTCGGTCATTGCGGAAGCGTTTTCGGACCCCTCCTACGGAACGGAAGGAAGGGAGCGGATATTGAAAAAAAACCGTGAGTTCGGCGAACTTCTTTCCGACGCCGTAGATGAGAACGGGAACTTCCGAATATCCGGAACCGAGTTGAAACGCCGGTTGAAAGGCATTTTCGAGGGAACCTCCGTCTGAAAGGCGCTCGAAGGCGCGAAGGGGGCGAAAGAGGCGTACCGGATCCTCGCGAAAGCCGCGGAGGATCGACGAGATGCCGCAAGAACGGCAACGGAATGATTCGTTGACCCCGAAAACCTCGCGAAAAAACCCCCCGAAGAGAAGGGGAAGATTTCCGACTACCTTTCGAACCCATCCGTAGATTCCGAACGGAAGCTCGAAGAACTCAAAAGGGATGGAATACTGAAAGGCGATATCCCTGAAAATCCGGAAGAACGGGAACAGATGCTTTCGGGGGTTCAGGAGCTCCTACGTGCGGAGAACGTCCGTAACCAAATGGTCCAAAACGCGTCCGATGGCACAAAGATGGCCGCGTTCGAGGCGTACTTCGCCGGACATCTGTCTTCCGGGGAACTGAGGATCGAAATTGCGAGGCGCGACGAGGAAATTCGAAACGGCATCCCCGAGAAACGCGATAGTGACGCCCGGCCCGATTTGAAAAAATCCGACGGAGATTTCGGAATCGCCGGAAATCCGAGAGAATTCCTCGCCAAAACGGAACCTGGAAAAACGTACCGAATTTCGGAGGGATACGAGGCGTTCAGAACGTCTTCGGGTATCGAATTCCGAACTCCGGACGGATCGGTGCGGTTCGACGGAAAATCGGCCGAAGCCGCCATCGCGGTCGCTTCGACGCTCCATTCGGTAGGGGCGGACTTCCTTATTCCCGCAATCGAAACCATCGCGAGGGCGAGCGACGTCGTCATCCGCGACGGAACGCTGTCGGCAGTCGAAGAGGCGAACGTCCTCCTTCGAATCTCCGATTTCCTCGGAATTGACGGCTTCGACCGCGAGGAATCGGACGTTCAGGCGCTGAGGCGATCGTTCGCGCTCGCATGTTCGGTTCGCGACGGCGGAATCGCTGCCATGGCGCGGAAACGGAACGTGCTTACCGAAACGGGATCGCTTTCTTGGAAATGATTGGCTCAAGCCCTCGAACGGGCCGGAGTCTCGAGGATTACCGAAATTCCAGGGCGAGGATAGGCGATTTTGACAAACCGTCCGACGTTTCGCGGATTCGTGATGGACGCCCCCATTCCCATCCGAATGCTTACGGAGGGTTTTTCCATTGAAAAATTCCAAAAAAACCGTATCCTTGGCGGGTTCTTACTTCCTTCCAACCTTTTTTCGCATGCGCACGGCCAAAAACGCGTTCACGCTCGTGGAGCTCCTCATCGTCATTACGATCCTCGCGGTCATCTCGGTCGTCGCGTACACGAGTTTCGGCGGAGCGACCGACAAGGCGAAAAACTCGTCGAAGCTCCAACATTTGTCGCAAATCGAAGGCGCGCTCAATTTGTTCAACCAGGAAAAGAACTACTACCCCATGCCGGCCGCCTATTCGGCGACGAACGAACTCTGGGGATATAACTCCACCGCGAACGCCGCCTACGAAAATACGGTTTCGACCACCATGAACGGGGACGAGGTGGGAAGCGTCAGCGGCGGAGCGGGAGGCGGAAAAGTCACGTCGAACGGCGGAACGACCCAAATCGGCGCCAAGGGCGTCATTACCGCGACCGTCCTTGGAAAGCAGTACCTTTCGCAGGACCTTATCGACCCCGCGCTCAAAGACGTAAAAGTCGGCAGCGACAAGACCATGTCCGACTACGGCGTCGGACACTACGTGTACGGCGTCTACGCCAAGCCCGCGGCAACTTGGAACGACGGCGGGAAACGGGCTATCGCCTACAACCTCGCCGCCACGCTCTACGACGAACAGAAAGGAACGGTCGTAAAGGTTTCCGGAAACTACGATTCCACGACCGGCAACTGTTCCGACTGCCCGTCTTCGCTCATCGGTCCGGGCGGACTTACGAACTCCGGAGGCCTTATGGACGGCCAAACCGGAAAAGCGTACCCGATTTCCTTCTAAAATCGTTCCCGTCGGGCCCCGGCATGCGTTCGGGGCCCGCGATTTCTTTCTTTTTCCACGTTCCCATGTCCCACCAGCACGATCTCGCTTCCATTATCCACGGCATTACGGGCTTCGGTCCGATCCGCGTTCCCGGTTGGAAGAAAAACACCCTCATTCCGACCGTCATCGATAAAACTCCGTCGGGAGAACGCGTATACGACATCTATTCGCGTCTCCTGGAAGACCGGATCATCTTCTTGGGCGAAGGCATCGACTCTCCGGTTGCCAATACGGTCATCGCGCAAATGCTGTTCTTGGAAAAAGCCGATCCCAAAGCCCCGATTACCCTCTACGTGAATTCTCCGGGCGGACACGTAACCGCCGGACTCGCCATTTACGACGTCATGCAGTACGTCAAGCCGGACGTCGCCACCGTCTGCGTCGGCCTGGCGGCATCCATGGGTGCCGTCATCCTTACGGGCGGAGCGAAGGGAAAACGGTATTCCCTCCCCAACTCCGAAATCATGATCCACCAACCCCTCGGCGGCATCGAAGGCCAGGCGGTCGACATCAAGATTGCGGCGGAAAATATCATGAAGACCGGAAAAACGCTCTACGGCATCATCGCCCACCATACCGGAAAGCCGATCGAACAGGTCGAAAAGGACTGCGACCGCGACAACTTCATGTCGGCCGAAGAAGCCATCGAATACGGGCTCATCGACAAAATCATCAAAAACAAGTAACCGTCCATGGCCGGAGTCGAAAACGGAATCCCCGATGGAAATCCGGAGGAGGAATCCGGATTTTCCGTCGACCGCCGCGTCGTACGTTCCAAGGTCGTCATCGCGGCCGTACGGATTCTCTCAAACGACGATGCTCCGGTAACGGCCACGGACTACTGGGCCGACGTCCCGGAGGAAAACCTTCCGGAGGCGGATACCAACGCGATCGACGCTCCCGTTCGGGATGTGACGGAATCCGAGCCGACCCAAGCTGACGAACCGACGGCCGAATCGGAAAACGTTCCCGATTCCGATTCTCCCGATTCTCCTATTCCCCCCGGATGCCGACGGGTAAAAATCCGGGTAGGGTTGCTCCTCGAAGACGAGGGGAAGTTTACCGGAGAGGTCCATTCCACGCGTCCTCCCGACGAGGAAAGCTTCGAATTCGCCCATTCGCTCGGATTGGATATCCGGGTCGCGCGGCTCCTCGAACACCGGGAGGAATCCGGGGAAGGACTCCGTTACGAATTGATCCACCTTTTTCCCGACCCGAAAAATGAGGACGAATAATACCCCCGCCCGAGCCCGACCGTTCTTTTTCGGAGCGCTCCTCGTAGCGGCGCTCGTCGGAATCGACCGATGGACGAAACTTTGGGCCGAAAGCCGGCTTTCCGAAGGGAATATCGGCATTTTTAGCGACGTTCTCCGCCTTCGGCTCGTCCATAACGAGGGCGTGGCGTTTTCGTTTCCCATTACGGGAACGGCCCTCAAGATTCTGACCGTCGCGCTGCTCGCCTATGTGGCGTACTACTTCTTCCGAGTCGAACCCCGGCGATCGGAAACCGGAATCGCGTCGCTCTACGCCGCATTCTTCGCCGGAGGTCTCGGAAACGCGTACGACCGCTTGTTTATCGGAAAAGTCACGGATTTCATCGACGTGAAATATTTTGCGGTTTTCAACTTCGCCGATATCATGGTAACGTGTTCGGCAGCTGCCATCGTCCTCCTTCATTTCCTCCATGAACGCAGAAAACGCCCCCTCCGGTAACTCCGACGTCCCGACGCTTTTTCAGGAAACCGAATCCGTCGCGACGACGGCCGAAGAACTCCTCGGTCCGCCGAAGGTGGACGCCGCTTCCCTCGGGCTCTCGATCTTGTCCGGACTCGTTTCCGGGTTCGTGGGAGGACTCGTCGTCCTCGCTTCGGTCGGCGTGTTCCTTGGAAAAATGAAACTCGGGGCACCGGGGATCTTCCCCTACGCGCTCTCGCTCGTCGCCTTCTTTTCCATCCTGCTCTCCGCGTATCTGACGGGGTTTTTGAATTCCCTCATCTTCCCGAACAAGTACCGGGGCGGCATCACCGCCTTCGCCCAAAGTTTCGCGCTTTCCATTCTCGTCTTCATTTTCGCCGTCCCGCTTTACGTCTACGTCGGGGCTCGCGCCGAGGAGTCGGACCGGCTCATTTTCGTGTTCACGTTCCATTGTCTCATGGCGACGTTCGGCATCTCGCTCCTTTCGGAAATCGTTTCGAACTACCGGTACGCGGCACTTTCCGTGTACTCCGGATTTTCCGGCTTCTTCCTTGCGAGCGCCGCTTCCCTCGCGGTATTCCTCGGATCCACCGATTCGGTTTCTTCCCTCTACGCCCTCGTGGGCGCCATCGGCGTGGTAACGTTCCTGGTCAACGCGTTCCGGGTATTGGCCGAATTCGCCTACTACCGGTTTTACGCGGCCGTCGGCGCCGATCCGCTCGGCAATGTCTACGCCCGAATCGAAGAAGAAGAGAAAGAAGCGCTCGCGGAAGCCGAACGCGAACTTACCCGTTTTTAAAAGCCATGCACGCCAACATTCGAAAGGCCGTCGAAACGTACCTGAAAGACGGAAAAATCCCCACCCTGGAAGACATCGGTCTGGCCGGAAGCGAATACGCCCGCACGAAAGATCCGTCCAATCCGAAGGATACGGTCGCTCCCGCGTTCGTCACGTTCTATAAGGACGGGAACGTCATCGCTTCGAGCGGACGCATCCACGCGACGGCCGTATCGACTGCGAAGGAGGCGCTCGAACATGCCCTCCTCTGCCTGAAAGACCCGAGATTTTCGGAAGCGGTGCGAAATCCGGAAGACTTTAAGAACGTTCGCATTCGCATTGACGTCATTCCGAAGCGCCGAATGCTGAAGAACGTGGACGAACTCGACGTCCGAAAGGAGGGACTGATTTTCCTCTCCCAAGCGAGAAACGCCCTCTCCGTCCTTTTGCCGGGAATGTCCGGACTCGCCGAAACGCCGCGGCAAATGCTTTCGATCGCCATGAAGAAGGCGGGGCTCGACCCAAAATCCGTCCCGGAAAGCGACTACCTGACCTACGGAATCGAAACGGTAGTGATGAGCGATTTTTAGATTCCGATGCCCATCTTCGAACTCACCCTTTTCGGCATCACCGTAGCGCCCACGTACTACGGGACCGCCTACGCGATCGGATTCCTTGCCGGGTACGCGATCGTGAAACGGCGGGGCGTCGTTCCGCGTTCGACGGTGGACGACCTGCTTTGGTACGTGTTTCTCGGGGTATTTTTGGGCGGTCGGCTCGGGTACGTGCTTTTCTACGATCTCGCAAGATATCTCGAATCCCCCCTCGAAATCCTCATGCCCTGGAAGGGCGGCATGAGTTTCCACGGGGGCGTCGTGGGCGTGCTTCTCGGCATGGGGGCGTACGCGCTGCGGTTTCGGCAAAGCTTTCTTAAAACCGCCGACGAGGTCGTATTCATTCTCCCCATCGGCATCGGTCTCGGGCGGGTGGCGAACTTCATGAACGGCGAACTTTTCGGGTACGCCCCCTACTCCGGACCGTTCGCCATGGTCGTGGACGGAGTGGGGCACTTCCCCTCCCCGCTTCTCGAGGCGGTGCTCGAAGGTCCCGCCCTCTTCGCCGTGCTGTACGCGCTTTCGAAACGCGGGCTTCCGCCCGGAACGCTCGGGGCCGCGTTCCTTGCGACCTACGCCGCATTCCGGATTTTCGTCGAATTTTTCCGCCTGCCCGACCCGCAAATCGGCTATCTCGCCTTCGGCTTCGTTACGATGGGGCACGTACTCTCTTCGATCATGCTCGTCGCGGGCGGCGCGCTTCTTTGGCGTTTCCTTCGAAATCGTCCGCGATCGGCAAGCGACTCTTCCGAACGACCGTAACCGATCAATCCCATGCCTTCTTCGAACCGAATCGTCCGAACCGTCGTCATCGCGAGCGCGCTCGTTACCCTGCTTTCTTTTTTCGAACCGTCGATCCTGCGCTTCGGTATGGATCCGCGCTTCCTTTGAATCGAATCGCCCGCGGCGACCGCCGTCCGCTTCGTACTCTTCCAATTTCTCCACGGGGGCATTCTCCACTTCGTCTCGAACGCGTTCTTCCTCCTCTACTTCGGAAGCGCCGTGGAGCGCGACATGGGAGAATCCCGATTCCTGACGTTCTTCATCGCCTCGACGGCGTTCGTGGGAACCTCCCTCCTGTTTTTCGCGCACGGCAACACGGTGGGCGCGAGCGGATTCGCCATGGCCGTTCTCTCGTATGCGGCGCTCCGAATGCGGGCGGCCCGAAACGAGGAATACCGGGCGGCGATGTTCTTCGTCTTTCTGAACGTCGCGTTCGGATTCGTAGGCAACGTCAGTCTGGTCGGGCATGCCTCCGGCGCGATTGCCGGATTCCTTTGGTACGGAATCGAAAGTTTGACAAAGCGTTATAAAAACCTATAAAGGGTTTTTATCCGATCAGGTTCTGCCCCACTCCATGCAACGTCTCCGCACCTTCGTACACGCCGCCGCACTCGCCCTTCCCCTCGCCGTCGCCACTCCTTCGATCGGAGCCGATAAAACGGTGAGCCAAACGACGGAACGTGCCGCTGCGACGCTTGCGGCCGACACCTCCCCGGAATCGGCGACCGAGAATCCGCTTTATGATGAAGTTCGTCAGACCGTATTGCACGAGCGGTGCGTCGTGCTTGCGTTGGCACCCAAGAATCTTGCCAATTGGCTTTCGGCCATCGACGAATTTCTCACGATAAACGAAAAGTACCGATTCGCGACGGACGCCGAACTCGAGGCGGCTGGGCCGATATTTGCCGAGGTTCGGAAACGTCTCGAGAAGGAACGTCGGATTGGAAAGCGCACGTTTGTAGAAATCATGAATACGTCATCCGTCGGCGGACGCAGTTGCGGCGGAATGATCCGACAGATATAGAAGGGTGCATGAAAATCCGGAAAAGTCCCGTTCGGGAAATCTTCCGGATTTTTTAGTGCCGATACGAAAACGCGCTATGCCGATCGGAGGGTTTTCTGCCAAAACTCCGGATCGCGAATCTTCGCCCACGCGTCGCGGATTTCTTCTTTCAGCCGATCTTCGTCTTCCTGGGTGAAGGACACGTCGATCGTTCGGTATTCCCCGTTTTTGCCTTCGACGAATTCGACCGAAAGGGCCTCGACCCGATATTTCGAAGCCATCGCCGAATCCAATTCGAAGAGGAGCTTGTAGAAGAGGAGTTGGCGGAAATATTTCCCGTCGGAGTTCGCCGTCATCCCCTTGATATCGTTTTCGCTGCGAACGCGGCCGGTCTTGTAATCCAAGAGTCGCACGCCCCCCGAGGGAAGGAGCTCGATCTTGTCGATCTTCCCCGTCAGCGGAATGCCTTCGAAGACGACGTTACGGGGATAGAAGTTGTATTCGAGTTCAAGCGGGGTACCGAAATTTCCGGCACGGTCGGCATACCACCCGGCCAATCCTTCCCGCCCCTTCGAAAGAAGCTTCTCCCTCGTTTCGTGGGGGAGAATCTCCCCGGCGAGCGAACGCTCGAAATCGCCCATGAGCTTTTCGTGGGACGGATAGGTTCCGGATTTTTTCCACTCGAGGTAGAAGAGTTCGAGCGCGCGGTGGTACGATTTTCCGAAGATCGTGTATTCGTTGTCTTCGAACGGGTATTTGAACACCGTGTCGCGCAGAAACAGCGCGGGGTCTTCGACGAACTTCGAAAGGTCCGAGGGCGAGAGCCGGTACGTCGAAACGAATTCGGCGACGTATGCCGCCTCTTCGGCCGAAAGGTCGCGATGGAGGGTAAAGGCTGGACGGGCTTCGGCGGCGATAATTTCGGAATAATCGATTTCTTCGACGTTCCTTGCGGGCTCCATGCCGAGCTCCTCTAAAAACCTCGAGGCGACGCGTTCCTTCGTTCCGTCGCTCTCGGCATACGAGAGCAGGAGGCGGGATTTCGCACGGGTCAATCCCACGAAAAAGAGCCGGCGCTCTTCTTCTTCGTCGGAAGTCGCGATGCCGGCGCTGCCGTCTTTCAGCGCGGCCTGCGCGGGAAGTTTGAGTAAATCGGTCTTCCTCTTGCCGCCCCAATTTCCTTCGTAGAGCCCCGTCATGAATACCGCTTCGTATTCGAGCCCCTTCGACTGGTGGGCGGTCAGGCATCCCACCGAACCGGGCACTTCGCCAACGCTGCGAACCGGGAGGGTCATGGCGTATTTTCGGTAGTAGCCGATCTTTCGAAGCAGGCCCGGAACCGTGATTCCTTCTTCCTTCGAAGACCAATCCTTCGCCGTTTCGAGCAGGGTGAAGAGGGCTTCGAGGTCGGAAAATTTCCCGAAACGTTCGACGTAGGTTACGAACGAAGCGGCGTCGAGCAGGCGCTTCACGTCTTCATAGAGGCTCTCGTTCTTCGGCGCGGCTCAGGCGATGATTCGATGGAACGCGCAGAGCGGTTCGGGATTCTGGATTCCCAAATCGAGCACGAGCTCGCGATCGGAAATGGCATCCAAAATCTTCAGCCGGTCCTTTCGGACGTAGTTGAGCTTGGCGAGGGCGCGGTTCAACTTCAGAACGTCTTCCCCGGGAATCGCGAAGAGGTCGGAGCGCAAAAGCCGGACGACCTTTTCCTCGGAAACGAGGGGCGTCGAAGCGACTTCGAGCAAGTCGAGCGCGAGGGTAACGAACGGGTTTTCGAGCGCGTTTCCGGCATTCCGACTTTCGGCGGGAACGGCGTTTCCGGAAAGGAAATTCGCCCATTCGGTCGCTTCGCGGTTCGTTCGGCAGAGAACGGCGATTTCCGACGGATCGATTCCTTCGGATCGGAACCGGCGAATTTTCGAGAGGACGGCGGCGCGCTCCTCGATCGGACTCGAATAGGCCGTAACGGACAGTTCGCCCTCCTCGTCGCGGTGGGAACGGAGCGTTTTTACGATGGACGGAACGTACCGGCCGATGCGCTCGGAATTGTTCGCGATGCTCTTTTCCGCGAGCCGGAGGATAGGATCGATCGATCGGTAATTGTCTTCGAGCACGACGAACCGGGTATCGGCGTACTTTTTGGAAAAATGGAACAGGTTTTCGAGGCTCGCCCCCTGGAAACGGTAGATGGATTGGTCGTCGTCGCCCACCGCCATCACGTTCGGAGTTTCGGCCTCCGAGAGCATGGCGTCGATAATCCGGTTCTGCGCGCCGGACATGTCCTGAAATTCGTCGAGCATGACGAACTGGTAGCGTTCCGAGAGCGTGGCACGCAGGTCGCCGTCGGTCTCGAGGACCCGGCCGACGTACTCGATCATGTCGGAAAAATCGTACACGCCCCGGTCGTAGCACGCGGACAGATACGTCCGGTACGCGTGCGAAAGATCGCGGAGCTTTCCGACGTGGGTCTCCTGCCGCGTTTTTTCGGTCGCGTATTTTTTCAATTTCGGATCGATTTCGGCAAGGGCGGCGGCGTATTCGGCGGACAAAGCATCGATGGCGGCATCGAAGGCTTCGGGCGATACCGCTTCCTGCTTGAGTTTGCCGATTCGGTCGCGGACGGTCGAAACGTAGAAAAACCGGTCGTGGTCCGACGAAAGGAATTCGTACCGGGCGTTTTCCACAATTTCTTCGATCATGGCGATTTGCTCCACTTCGTCGATGGGGCGCATGGCCCGGAAAGAGAGGAATTTTTCGGGAAACATCCGAATGACGTCGTTCGAAAACGCGTGGATGGTGGAAACCGTCACCCGATACGCCTCGGTTCCGATAAATTTCAAAAGGCGCTTCTTAATGGAAACGACCCCAGCCTCGGTAAACGTGGTGATGAGCAGATTTTCGGGTTTGGCGTCGGTCTTCGAAAGAATGTTCGCGGCCCGGGCGGCCACGATTTGGGTTTTTCCCGTTCCGGGACCAGCGATGACGACCATGGGGCCGTAAAGGGTTTCGACGGCCTCGCGCTGGCGGTCGTTCAAGCCTGCGAGAACCGTTCGGAGCAAATCGGACACGACGTTGAAACGATGAAGGGGACGGGGAATTTCGAAGCGGAAGTATATCCGGATTCCGTCCGACGAAAAGGCGGTATCCGGAAATTTGCGGTTTTTCCGACGGAATGGTAGGATGAAGGCATCGCGATACCGTCGAATGACACAGAACCATGGCCGCCGAACACGTACCCTCGAAACGGGAAACCGGAATCCGTCCCATCTCGAGACGGGAAACTCCGGAAAAAACCGACCCGGAAAAAACCGGCGTCATTTTCGAGGAAGTCGACGGGGCTTTCCGGCTTTCGTTCGCATCGGCCCAAGGAGCGAAGTACGAGCTCCCCCTGAACCTTCCGAACGCGACTTCGGCCCTGGCGATGGCGAAATTCGTACGCCGCGCATTGATAACGAAAAAAACCTGCCTGTCGCTTTCGCATTTGGAACATGCCTGTTCGGTCTATGCCGAAGGGAGCCGGGGAATCGGACAAAGCCTCCTCCGGATCGACGATGACGCCTTCCTTGTCGCGGACGGCGGGGAAAAGTTCTCAAAGTGGGTACGGCAGGCCATAGGAAACGACACCGTACTGGCCGACGGATGGAATCTGCGCGCCCTTCTTAAAAATCCCGGAAACGACGGCATGGTGAAAATCCTTTCGGCATCGTCCGAAAACAAGGGGAAAACGGTCGCGGAAATATTGGCGGAATTTTTAGAATCCGTCCCCGTATCCGAACTTCCGAAACGCTCGGACGTTCGGGCGAGGTAAGCCGGACGGCAAGGGAAGTCTACCGTTACTGCCAATCATTCCAAAGCCCTTCCATTTCGGAAGCGGCTTTTTTCTTTTCTTCCTCCTCTTTTTCCCGAAGCTCCTTCGAGAGCTCCCCGGCTGCCTGGAATTTCTCCGCCATGCGGCGCATGGCGGCCTTCGTAATCGGTTTTGCCCGACCGTGCGAGGCGGGCGCGAAATCAGAGAAACCCATTGATTAATTGCGAAATTTTACTGGTTCGGGAACGCTTCGTTCGGCAATGCGGGGGTATTCGTGCCGGCATGCACCATTTTTCCGGCGTTATCGCCGGTACCTTCGGCATAGCGGGCGGCTTTGGTAATGCGGAGGTCGTCGAGGAGGCCGTTGAAGAAATAACCGTTGTCGTAACTGCCGATTTCCAAAACGTCCGTCGAATCGTTTGCAGTACCGGTAACGGACACGTTCGTTGCCTCACGAACCCCGTCCTTATAAAGCGAAAGGGCGGTTCCGTTTCGGACAAACGCGATATGGTGCCACCCTCCATCATTTACCGAAGAAGTCGTTCGAAGCGAATAATTCGTTCATGAAACGTTCAGGGAGCATTCGATTTTCCCCGCGTATCAGGAGGTATTGACCATGCAATCGAAATTCCGGTTCGTACCCCCGCCGTTCACCCATTGTCCCACGATGTCCTGTTGGGAGACCGCAGTGGTCTTCATCCAAAATTCCGCCGTAAAATCGCCACTTCAGAAATTCCAATCCGCCGAATCGGCGAGCGTTAGGCGAGAATTCGTC
Organism: uncultured Candidatus Peribacteria bacterium; assembly: GCA_964540725.1. GTDB lineage: Bacteria > Patescibacteriota > Gracilibacteria > BD1-5 > UBA2023 > JANJWP01. The sequence goes on along the minus strand of CAZINU010000009.1, from coordinate 926 downwards.
GCATTGAAAACGATCGCCTCGGAAAACTTCCCGCTTCAGGTGGCAATCTTCGCGTCGCCGTAGGATGTTATGGCGTTCTTTCTTGCCGAATCCACAATTCCCGCATTTTCGAATTTCAGAAGGAGTTTCGTTCCCGAAACGTCGGAAAGCGTTGATGTCGGCGGTGGAAAATCGGAAACATACAACGCCGATCATGCGACGATTCGGAAATTCGACAGGTAACCTTGCCACCACCGTCATAGGGTACCATGTCTTCCTACGAGAGCATTGCTGAAGGTGAACGATCCCGAATCGGTATAGGAATAAATTTGCTTTCCGTCCAAAAAAAGCCTCACCGTTCCATCCCTCCGCGATGCCGCAAGATGATGCCAGGCGTGCGTCGTCACTTTCGGTACGGACACGTAATTTCCTGGATTCGTAATGGCGAACCTGACGTAAAAATTCGAAGAACTCGCTTCGCTGATATCGATAATGGGCGTTGAAATCCCATTCGCGCCATTGAGTATGGAAGCGCCCTGCCCCCCTCCCCAATGATCGTCGCCGGTCCGATAGAAAAAGAGTTCCGCAGTGAAATCTTCGCCGCTCGCGATGTTAAGGCCGGTGCTCGTCGTCGGCAATGTCAGCCAATCGCCGTTCCCGTCGAAATACCCGCCGCCGCCCTGTCCCGCGAAGGGCGAGAAGGAGCCTTGGGTCACGTCGCCGTTTCGAACGATAGCGAGACGACTGGAAGACGAATCGACGAACGTGCCATTGTTCGCGCCGTCCGCCCCATCGCCATGGAGCAGGAGGGAAACGGAATTCCAGTAAGGATCCGAGGATACCGCCGCCGCTCCGGGATTTTCTTCCGAACTTCCGCCCGACGTCCCCGAATCCGCCGGGGCGAGGTTCCGCCCGAGGGAGGAGACCCCGGCCCCCGCGACGGCGGA
>CAZINU010000008.1:0-38149 GCA_964540725.1 uncultured Candidatus Peribacteria bacterium | reverse complement strand
CATATTACCGCACAAATCCGTACCGGGTGTCCGCTTTTATTTTAGAACTTTTGTCATTTATTCCGTTTTTTCTATATAAAGATTATAGAATATAATTGTTAGAATCAAACTCACTAATATACTTAATATGTTTGGTTCATTAAAGAAAAAACCATCACTCCATATAGGAAATGTTATTATATTAGAAATAATAAATATAATAAAAAATATAATCACTTTTTTCATTATACCAAAATATCTATTATATTTAATATAATCTTTTTCAAAATATACATCATTTTTTATAAAAAAATATTTCCAAAAAAAGATTAATACAATTGTAGTATCAATTATAAAAAATAACCATAAAAAAAATCATCAAAATAATTTAAATTATAATAGGACTGTACCATATCACCTAAAAATTCATGTAATCAAAGAATCCAAAATATGTAAAATAATATTCAAAAAATAAAAATTCATAAAGATATTCCTTCTAACCAAGCTCAAAGACCAGACTTTAGAGACATAGGAATATTTTTATTATGAAAAAAGAATCTAATAAATATGAAAAAAGATATTATTAAGGCTTAATTGCCAAATTTCTGTGGCTGGATAACCGGTTTCGTTCACCTCCAAAAGAAGCTCAACGCCAAGCTGAGCTTCTTTTCTTTGCCGATTCACCGGTGGACCCCGATTTTCGGTTTGGCGTGCGAGAAAACGCACTCGATCCTATTCGTCGTGTTAATCTCTTTCCCGCCGGTTTCGGATAGGAATCGGTGGCAGACGAAGAGTTTGTCCAGGTCTCGGACGAGGGAACGGTACGCCCTCCGCAACCTCGGGTGGGCGAACCGTTCCCGGCCGGTCCTCCGGTCGGGGATCCTCATCCCCAGGTCGTCCCTGAAAACCTCCGCGAAGCGTTCCAGAAGCCACCGGAAAGTCGCTTCGTCCGTCGTCGTCATTTCGTGCGCGATCCGCTTGAGGACGCGGTACGATTCCCGTCTCGGGAATTTGAGCAGGTACCGGTCGGCGGTGGCGATCTTGTGCGCCTGGCAGGTTTGGACGGGAACGTTCCAAACCCCGCGGACGGCGTTCTCCGCGCCGCTCCGTCCGTCTATGGCGGCGAAAGGCGGTACGGGATACCCGGCGTCCCGCATCGCGGAAGCCAGCTTCCGGTAGTCGGCCGACGCTTCCTGGCCTATCGGCACGGACGCCAGCGGGTCGCCGGAAATCCCGTCGACGGCGCAGAACAGCCCCCATTGCCCCGGTCATTTTTTCCCGAAGAACGTCGCGTCGAAAACCGGGACGGAGTTCCGGTACGAGGGCAAGTCCGGATTCAGGAGGACCCCGCCCCTTTTTTAGCCGAGAACGCCTCGGCCAATCTCCGGTGGACGGTCCTTTCCAAAAGTCCGGAATCCGCGGAGAGTTCCGGAACGGTCTGCTTTCGGACGGAATAACGCTCGAAAAGCCCCTCCGCGACCCTTCCGTCCTTCCGCCGGGAATTCTGGAACACGTGGCCGCAATCCTTGCACCTGTAGCTTTGGCGGCCGTTCCTCTGGCCGTCCTTCTTCGTCGAGACCGACCCGCATTTCGGGCATTTTTTGTCCATGGAAAACTAAATGGAGCGGATAAACCGCTCCATTATGGGGAAAAGTGACGGAAATAGCCACATGATTTTGGCAATTAAGCCATAAAAAAAGATGCTACGTTTCATTCGCTTAGACACTCATTTGCTACGCATTTACTGGAAAATGGGGTGGATGTCCGATATGTTCAAGAACTTCTCGGACACAGGAATATTCGAACAACACAGCTCTACACGCAAGCTACAAATCCGAAACTTAAAAATATTAAAAGTCCATTTTAGAAAAAATCAGTACTTCTCTCAGTGTCTCCAATCAAAACACTGCCAAACCACGAAAAAACCGCATTTTCATGCGGTTTTTTTCTATCTCTAATTCCTTTTGAAATAGAATGTCATGTAAACATAGCGTTTACTGGGGCTTTCTATTTCGGTAGGGAGGAAATGCTTTATTGGTGCCCAGGGGGGGACTTGAACCCCCACACCGTAAGGCATACGCACCTCAAACGTACGTGTCTACCATTTCACCACCTGGGCAAACGTCTGGTGCCCCCGGCAGGGATCGAACCCACGACCTCCTGGTTCGAAGCCAGGCGCTCTATCCAACTGAGCTACAGGGGCGGATTTTTCCTCTTTCGGGGAAGCGGAGCGGAGTATATCGGAACCTTCCGCTTTGTAAAATCGATTTGGGAAAAACGTCAGTTGACTCTTTCGAATTCATGAGTAAAAGTCATCATAAGCGGAAAGAAACGTTCCGCGAAACCGGAAAAACCTTACGAAAACCAAAATCAGAAAGGAGGCCCTTATGGCCGAGGAAAAACCTGGCGTTATGCCCACCCTGCGCGAGGAAACGCTCCGCGTCCTCGTCGAAGAGTGCGGTATCAGCGCCGAAAATGCGGCAACCATCTCGGATTCCACGGAACTGCAGGGGGGCGTGATCAACCTCGACTCCCTCACTACCGTCGAACTCATGATGGCGTACGAAGAACAATTGCAGGTCGTGGTTCCCGACGACGAATTGCCCAAGCTCAAAACCTTCGGCGATCTCGTCGCGGCCATTGAAAAAACCCATGCGGCGAACGTCTCGTAAACCGGGCGTCCGACCGTGAAAAAGCCCCCTCTTGGGGGCTTTTTTCGTTCCGGACTTTTCCCCATTCTCCGCTCGGGAGCGGGAAGCGCACGGGGTGCGGACATTATTTTTTCCGCGCCTCTTCGTACGAGTTCTTGGAAATGTCGTAGAGGAGCGGCGCCGCGATGAAAACGGACGAGTAGGTTCCGACGACGGTCCCGAAAATGAGCGCGAGCGTGAATCCGGAAATCGCTTCGGGACCGAAGAAGAACATGGCCACGAGCGTAATGAAGACCGTGAACGAGGTGTAGATCGAACGGGTCATGGTATCGTTCACGGAATCGTTCACGATGGTTCCGAAGTCCTTCTTCTTGTTCGCGGGAATTTTCAGGTTGGAGCGGATGCGGTCCATGACGACGATAGTGTCGTTAATGGAGTAGCCGAGCACCGTCAGCATGGCGGTAATGAAGAAGGTGTCGATCTTGAATTCCGGAAAGAAGTGCGAAGCGACGAGGTAGAGCCCGAACGCGACGAGGACGTCGTGGGCGAGCGAGACGGCCGTAACGAACCCGAACGAAAAACTCGTGAACCCTTCGATCGCGCCCCGGAAGGCGTACGCGATATAGAGGGAAATGAAGACGATGACCATCGCGAGCGTCAGGTAGGCGGTCTTCTTGATGTAATCGCCGAACGTTTCGCCGACATTGACGTACCGGGAAAGGGCGATTTGCGACGCGGCCGGGGCGACGGCGGCGGTAACGGCGTCCTTGAAGGAAGTCTTCGCTTTTTCGAACGCGGCGTCATCCATGCCTTTGAGGCGGGAGAATCCGGCTTCGACGACGAAGACGTTCTCGCCGGAAACGCGATAGACGTTGACGTTGTTCACGACGTCCTTGCCGTCGTGACGGGCGGACGATTTCGCCGATTCGGCGGCCGATTTGGCGGCGCCGAGGTTCAACTCGCCGGCGTAGGAATATTCGGCGGTGGTACCCCCGGTCATGTCGATTCCGAGATTCATGGGAAGGGCGAGCCAAGCCGCGACGGAAAGGACGGAAAGGGCGACGGAAACCCCGTAGAAGCGGAAACGGCTCTGAATGTAGTCGAAGCGCATGGAATGGAAATGGAAATTGGCTCCGGCAAGGCCGGAAACTGCCGGAATTTATACGAACGGGGGATGGAAAGTCAAAACGAAACGCTCCCGAGCGTTTGATGCCGGAAAGAAAATAGGGTATACTCCCCCCATGCAATACAAGATTCCAGTCCAAATCGAGAACGAGGATACCATTTTCATCGGCCTTTCGATTCGCCAGCTCGCCATCATCATGGTGGGAACGGGCATCGGATATTCCATCTACAAGAAGCTCGATCCGGCGGTCGGAACCGAAATGGCCCTCGTTCCCCTGGTCATATTTTCGGGCATCTCGGTCGTCATCGCGCTCTTCCGGAATTCGGAAATGACGTTCCTTCCGTTCATTCTGAATCTCATTCGCATGAATCTGAACGAAGGGCAACGGGTGTGGCAGAAGGGCGCGGAGAGCCATTCGAGTTTCGCGGACATCGGATACGTCACCTCGTACGCCCTCGCGAAAGGAAAAGCCCTCTCCAAAGCCGGAACGCACGAAGTATTCCAAGGCGTCGAAGACAAACTTTCGAAATTGTAACATCCCATGGCAGATACCACCGTTTCCAGCGTCCGCGCACCGAAGGTTCCCCAAAAGGACTCCACGACCCAACGCTACCTCCCCTTCTCCGAAATCCGCGACAACTGCGTCATTATGAAAGACGGGTCTTCCCGCATGGTTCTCCGCGTCCACGCGGTCAATTTCAACCTGAAAAGCGAGGAGGAGCAGGACGCGATCATTTACGGGTACCAGCGGTTTCTCAATTCGCTCCGGTTTCCCATCCAAATCATCGTCCGATCGCTGAAGGTCGATATCGAAGGCTACGTGCAAAAACTCAAAACGCTCGCGGTCAAGCAGACGAACCCCCTCCTTCAGGAGCAGACGTACCGATATATCGACTTCCTTTCGAATCTCGTGGACATGGCACAGATCATGCGCAAGGATTTCTATATCGTCGTTCCCTACGACACCGATTTGGAGCGGAGCGTCCGAGACCCCGGAATGTTCGGCATTTTCCGTTCGTTCTGGGCGTCGATCACGAACGAGGAAACGGTCGCTTCCATCCGCGACCGGCGCCGGCGTGCCGATTCGCTCAAAAAGGGAAATCTCGAGCGCGTCGGACAAATCAAAACGGCGCTCGAATCGATCGGACTCAAGAGTGAGGAACTGAAGAAAGAGGAACTCATTCGGCTCATGATCGACCACTACAACCCGAAGCTCGGGGGCGACAACAAACTGCGCGCCGATACGGGATCGCTCGGGTTCGAGCCGTAGGAACGGCTTAAAGGAGCCGGAATTTTAAAATCTTCACCGGACTTTGGGGCATGACGACGCGTCCGTAATACTCCGAATACGTCGCGTACATTTCGTCATCGGACGAATACGTCTCGTGCCCGGACCAATCTTCCGGCGAAAGGGCTCAGAACGTCGTTTCGCGAACGGCGAGAATTTTCGCGCGGGCGAACGGCCGTCCGGTTTCCCATACGACGAACGAGACGTCGTCACCAGCTGAGAGGTTCTTATCGTCAAACAGACGCCAAGTGGAATCTTTTTCGCCGGAAAGGACGATTCGACTCAGGGATTCTCGAAATTTCAGGATCTTTGGAGGATTGTCGGAGCGCATGGAACTCATGACGGGGTATTCATCTTCGTCAAGATACCCACTTTCACGGAAAATAGAATTTTTCCGGGATTTTTCTTCGCGTTTCCGTGACGCCCCGGCTACCTTGCCGGCATGTTGGACGGAGCTCCGAAAAACCGCCGGAAGATCGGCGACCTGTGAGAAACCATCGGCCGCGCGCACTTGGAGCGGGCGGGGTTTCGCATCGTCGAAACGAATTGGACGGCCCGTTCGGCCGAACTCGACGCCGTCGCGCTCGACGTTTCGGGGACGGTTTGGATTTTCGAAATCCGCTTTCGGCGCACGGCCCGGGCCGGAACGGCCGCCGAATCGTTCACCTCGAAAAAACGGCGCGATTTTTTTCGCGCCGTCCGAATGTACTGCCGTTCCCGATCGTTGTCGGAAGAAAGCGTCCGTACGGGCCTCGTCGCCATCGACCGGACGGCTTCGGGCTACAAAATCGCCCGATATTCCGACCTGGAAGCGCCTCCGGAAAATCGGCGGCGCCGGTAGCTCCGAATCGGAACGGTTCGCCCGGAAATGGAATCGGAATGGACGAAAACGCGGGTTCGGCGCTTACGGCTCGGAACGGAACCGGTACGTCCCCCGGACGCTCTTTCCCCGCTTCCACTCCTGCCCCGGTTCGGGAACGAAGTTGCGATGATCGAGCGCGAGATGGTTTTCGCTCCATCCGGAGAACGAAGATTCGGACGACCCCGCTTCCACGATCATGGAGCACCGCATGCCGTCGCACGAGGCCGAAAATTCCGCGAGTACGGCATTGCCGGCGGCGAGCAGCCGGGACATCCGTTCGGATTTGACGCTCTCGGGGATTTGATCGGGCAGTCGGGCGGCCGGAACGGCGTGCATGCCTTCGTGGGCTGAAAACGGAAACGCGTGGACCTGCGTAACTCCCGGGAATCCGACGAGCGAGAGGGTATCCTCGAAATCCGATTCGGTTTCGCCCGGAAACCCCACGATAAGATCGGCCCCGACGTTGACGGGAATGCCGTCTTCCCTCCGTCGTGACGCGATGGCGCGGAGGCGGTCGAGAAGGAACTCGCGGCCGTACTTTCTCCGCATGCGTTTCAGGACGGAATCCGATCCCGACTGCACGGAAAGATGCAAGTACGCGTGCAGTCGCGGAGAAAAGAGCAGATCGAGGAGCCGGTCGTCCAAGAATTCCGGCCCGAGGCTCGAAAGCCGGAGTCGCGGGATGGGCGTTTCGGCCAATACGCGCCCGATGAGTTCGGAAATCCGGCTTTCGCCGGTACGGTTCGAATCGGAGCATCCCCATGCCGCCAGGTTCGTGCCGGTCAAGACGGTTTCCTGTCCTCACGCTTCGGCGAACGTCCGGATTTCATCGAGAATTTCTTCGGCGCTCCGGTTCTTATGCCCTCATCGGGCAGCGACGGTCAAGCAGAACGTACACCGATTGTCGCACCCGGTCTGAATGACGAGGTACTGCCGGGAAAAAATGGGCGTTCTCGGAATTTTCAGGGACGTCTTCCGGGAGAAAGGCTCCCGCTCCGACGCCCGGAGCTCGGCCGAGACCGCCCCATCGGAACGGACGACGCTCCGGGGAAGCGCTCCGGAATCGGGATTTTCGGGTTCTTCCGGGAGGAGTTCGATCTTTTCCCGGATATCGGAAAGTTCCGGGTACGCGTCGAAAAATTCGTCCGACACCCTTCCCCCAACGATCGATCCGCACCCGGAAACGTAGATCTTTCCTTCCGGCGGCAGTTCCGCCGCCGCGCGCTTTACGAAGCGCACCCACTTGCGCTTGGCTTCGGCCGTGACGACGCAGGAGGCGACGAAAATCCCCGGCTTTTCGGAAAACCCGGGGGCGGCGAGCCATTTTTCGGTGAAGTACTTATTGGTTTTGCAACCGAAGATTCGGTATTCCATGGTATCGTGGTGGCATTGTTGCCGGTTCGTGAAAACTGTGGTATCGTAGGGGCGTATCCTTTTCCGTCAAGGTGAACCCCTCCTCGGACCCCACGCCTCCGGGCGGGACCGTTTACGAGAAATCGCGGAACGTTCTCGAGCCGACCGAAAAAATCCGCTTCCTTTGGAAGGCTCGGAGCATTCTTTCGAGCGCCTACGAATCGGGCATCAAGCGTTCGGACGATCCGAACGTTTTCGGCGCGTTCGACCTCGAATTCGAACTCGAGCTCCTCGACGTCGCCTACGATTTGGCGGAAGAATTCCATGCCGGAAAGAAACGGCGGAACGGCGACGACGAATTCACCCACCCCCTGGGCATCGCGAAAATCCTGCTCGAAGATTTTCCCAATCCGACCACGTTCAAAGTCATCGTCGGACTTCTTCACGACGTTATCGAGGATACGGAAGGAGACGCCGCGAAAACGGCCATGCGGAAACGGCTGCTCGACCGCCTTCGAAGCGTGGCGATGAAACGCGAAAGAACGTTGGTTTCCGAACACGGGATCGCCGAAGGAATGCGGCGTCTGGACGGTCTTCTGCGTTTTTGCAACGAAATCGTCGAGGGCGTGGAACTCCTTTCGAAAAAGGAAGGGGAATCGTTCCTGACCGCATGGGAACGTCCCATCTACGAAATGCACAAAAATCTGGACGGAGCGTATGACTGGGTTCCGAGGAATTTCTTCTGGTCGCCGGCCGTACGCCCGTCGACCGTTTGGAAAGAAACGCTGAAATCGCGAGTGGAAGACGAATACCATCGAATCATTCTCTCCCTTCTCGACGACCGGCTTCTCGTCGCGCTCATAGACGTAAAATTGGCGGACCGGTCCCACAACCTCCTCACCATGTACGACGACGATTCGGCGCGAATCGAAAGATACGTTCTGGAGACGGAAGAAAAATATATCCCCATAGCACGACGCATCCACGAGGATATCGTCTGGCTCCTTTCGTCGGAAATCGCCGGCCTCAAGACCGAACTGATACGCAGGAAGACCGGCGAGGGCGCCTTCTGAGCGTTGGGAGCTTCGGGAAAATCCGGAGCCGCGAAGGAAACGGGTAGAAAGTAGTCGGCCGTCCGACAAGCCCGGAACGGGAAAGTCCGAATCATCCGAAAAACGCTCAAAAACGAAAAATTCGCGCGACGTTTGAGGACCGGAGCAAAGCCGTGGTTTCACTTCAAAAGCGAAACCACGAAAAAACCCCAGCGCGTTGGGTAACGTTGGCTGGAGTTGTCGTCTTGTCCCCTGCCGGTCAGCGATGGCCACTATAGGAGTGCCGTAGGTGCGACGCGGAGGTGGAAGGGTTCCCTTGTCATCGGGAGCGGTCCGGAGGACCGACTTGCCCAGCTTGGGCAGGAATTTGTTGACCGGCATCTTCGCCTTTCCGGTTTATTGTTTTTGTTCTTTTGGAAGCGGATGTTCCGCAGGCCCGGAAGATTTCGTTCCGGTGGAAGCGGGGCATCCGCTTCCGGAAAAGACGTCGGGGAAAAGAATTTTGCCCCTCGGTATCTTTGTTTTTATTTTTTTGTGGAGGAAATCGAACCGACAAACGTTCGATTCCGTTCTAGCTGAGCAAGGATTTGAATGAGCGTCCCGGAGGAAAAGCTGTGGAAGCTTCCATGCGGCGGGTACGAAGAAATAATACCCCACTTGGAAAAACCGTGCCAAAGTTGAGGTATTGCCAATATTTGAAAATATGTCATTTTTAGATTCATATCATCGTTTCTTCTCTCCGTAGAGAGGAAATTATGCTTTTAACAAAATCTTCTGAGAATGGTCGTCGATTTCGGAAAAAAACTCCGGAAACCGTGTGGACGAATAAAAAAATGAAACGGTTTTCATTTGATACTGAAGCCAAAATAGATACTATCTCTTTCGATTTTTCGCGGTTTTCGGACGGAAGTACGCAGAAACCCCCGCCGCAAACACTACAGATTGGTATCCGAATCGTTTTTCCCGTGATCCGACACGCGCTCCCCCTTTCGGTTCTCGCGGCCTTCGTTCCGGTTTTCGGAATTTCCGCGGAAAAACTCTCCGAGGAAATTCCGGCACCGGCGAAAATTCTCGCCTCCCTCAACGCCGAAATCGTTCCCGGCGACGCGCGGCTGTCTTCGACGTTCCTGATCTTTCGAACGGGCACGGACGGTGCGGTGCCGGAAATTCGCGGTACGTGCCGGTTGGACGTTTCCCATCCCGTTTCCTTCGGTACCGGCGCGGAACGACGGGTCTACGGGGCGTCCGTCCGATTTCCGTCCGAATGCGGCCCCTCCCCTTCTTTTTGGTTGGAAACGGAAGGAAGGACCGTGAGCGGAACCCTCGCGACCGTCCGGTCCCAAACCCGGGAGAACCTTTTTTCCGAATTGTCCGACCTTTCCGACGACGCGCTCTTTTTAGCGGCCCGGAACGCGAAAGAACGGTCGGAGGCGTTCGCTCGCGCGGCGAAACTCGCCGGGACGAGCCCGTCCGACCGGCTTTCGGCCCTTGCGGCCTCCTATCGGGCGGCGGCCGAAGACCGGAAGCGCCGCATTGCCGCGGCGATGTCGGAAGCCCGGAAAAGCTTGTCCTACCTCTCCCCCGTGGCGGGAAAGTCGGTTCCGGATTTCGCGCCCTACGTTCCGAACTCCGCCCGTCCGTACCGAAAAGACACCACCGACGCCATCCACCACGGGTGGGACGTTCTCGCGCCAATCGGAACCCCGGTACGCGCCATTGCCGACGGCATTATCGTCCGAACCGTTTCCGGATTCGTTTGGAGCGACTTCGAAGGGCTCGTTCGACCGCCCAAAGACGAGGATACGCGGTTGAAGAACCTCGACATCTACCGAGGAAATCAGGTCTGGCTCAAAACGGCGGACGGAAACGTCACGTTCTACTCGCACCTCCGCGACCTGGCACCCGGCATCGAATCCGGGACTTCCGTCCGGCGGGGGGAGATTCTCGGCACCGTGGGCGTCACGGGTGTTCCCGACAAATCGTACGACAACCCCCACCTCCATTTCGAGATCCAGGTCAATCCCCACGACGGGAAAGGTTCCGGCGACATTCTCTCGGTGATGCGGTGGGATTGGCTCGGAAAGGGGTTGGCGAAAACGGAAGTGCGGGAACTGACGGGGAGGACGTTCGCGGAGTAACGGAACCGCCGTAGCTCTTTCGAACTTTTGCGACGTTCCGACCGCGAATTCGAACTGTCCGGGAGCGGTTTTTATCCGATTCGGATTGGAAATCCGATAAAAAAAAACCGTCCATGGGAGGACGGGTGGGGATATATGCGACCCAATCAGCGGAGGTACGCGATGATCGCAAGGGGAACGGATACGACGGCGAAGAAAAAACTGCGGTCGCGCCACGTTTGGGAATCGGAACCGATTTTCGCGTCGATGGCCCGTTCGGAGGTCAGATAGATGGGGGCGAGAATCGAGAATCCGGATGCGGCGGCGGGAAGGGCCGTGACGTACCAGCGGATTTCCGGAAAGACCACGATGGCCGCGAACGAAAGGAACACGGCATGTCCGAAGGCGTTCCGAAGGGGGGCCGGCAATCCTTCGAAGCCGTTTGCGAACCACGCCCACGGAACGAAGAGCGCAAAGATCGCCCCGATGCCGAAACTCCCCGAAAAACCACTCTCGTCTTCATCCATTTCCTGAGCGGAAAGCCCAGTGACGCCCGTATTGGTATTCGTTTCATGTTCCATTTTCAAACCCCTCCTTATGACGGTTGAACGGAATGCGTACAGTACGGTACGAAAAATTGGAATTTTGTCAATATTCGAATCCGGCCTTCTGTCGACGAAAAACGCCTTCGGAACGCCCTCCGTTCCCGATATCGGAAGAACGGGCCAATTCGGGAGCTCGAGCGGAAATTCGTAAAGGAGGCTACTTTCCGGCGTTCGGATTCGTCGTAATGACCTTTTCTTCGAAGTAGCTCGCAAGCACTTGAATTCCGACGTGTTCGGTTCCGGCAAAGAAGAGCCCCTGCCCGACCGACGCGTTCAGGAGGATGTATTTCTCCTGCTCGGTGAGTTTGAACACGTTCTGGAGCACGTCGATGGACGCGGGCGATTGCTTCAAAAGCAGCTGGATGGACGAGTTGGTCACGATGGCCTTTCCGTACGAGCTCGTCATGAAGTCTTCGACGTCCTGGGTGATCGTGGTAACGCCGAGTCCGTACTTACGGGCGCGCTTCACGAGGCCGAAGAGGAATTTCGCCGTATCTTCGTGTTGCATGAATTTCCAAGCCTCGTCCGCAATAAGAAGTCGCTTCTTCAAGGAAGACCGAGTGACGTTCCAAACATAGCCGAGCAGCATGTACATCGCAATGGGCTGGAGAATTTCATCCAAATCGCGAACCGAGAAGACGACGAGTCCGTCGCCCAGGTCGATGTTCGTGCGTTCGGAGAATACGCCCGCGAAGACGCCGTTCACGTATTTTTCGAGCCGTTCGCAGAGCCCCTTCGCGCCGTCCATCGTCTCGAGCACGCTGAACAAATCGCGCATGATGGGAATTTCTTTTCCGGTCACGTCGTCGTCTTCGAAGGTGATGCCCTTGAGCGAATACGTGGTCGTGATGGCTTTTTCGAGGATGGCCTCCTCGCTCGACGTACAGTGCCCGAGCATGAGGCGCATGAGGCCGATCAGGTTGATGATGGCCCCGCGCAACAAATCGCCCGGCTTCGTCTCCGAATCCTTGAGCGCGCGCGGAAGGTCGAACGGGTTGATCTTCTCGTTCGAGTTCAGGTTGATATTCACGTACGTGCCGCCCACGGTGTCGACGAGCGGCCGGTATTCGTTTTCCGGGTCGAGCACGATGACGTTCGTACCGAGCATGAGGGAGCGCAGAATTTCAAGCTTCACCGAGAACGACTTTCCTCATCCGGATTTCGCGAAGACGACCATGTTCGCGTTTTCGGTCCGGAAGCGGTCGAAGATAATGAGCGAGTTGTTGTGCGTATTGATTCCGTAGAGAATGCCGTCGTCCTGCGAGAGGGAGTTCGACGTGAACGGAAAGGTCGTGGAGAGGCCCTTGGTGGAAATGTTGCGGTACACGCCGACCTCGTCGCGGGCGAACGGCCCCGTAGCGATAAACGCCTGTTCGCTCCGAAGGAACGCCTGCTTCGTGAGGATGTTCCGGCCGGAAAGGAGGGTGTCGAAGGTCGTGGTCAGCTTTTTCAAGTGTTCTTCCGATTCCCCGTAGACGGTAATGTAGATGGAGAAGTGGAAATACCGCTCCTGTCCGCGGGTGAGCGACGCGCGGAGCTCCTCGACGTCCTGGACCTGCGCGTCGAGCGCCGGATCGTTCACGAGCCCCTTGTCGGCGTTGATGGACCGTTCGGAGTTCAGTTCGGTCAGACGCTTGCGGAGGTACTTCATGACGAACGCGCTTTCGACCGGGTAGATGAACATCGACATGTCGAACTTCACGTCCCAGTTAATGAGCGGCGAAAGCCAGTTGCCTTCGAGGAAGTCGGGGTACGCGTAGGTAAAAAACGACCGGACGAACGTATCGCCGATTTGGATTTTCGTCGCGTCCACCTTCATCATCGCGGGGGCGATGGCATCCTTTACGTACGTGAGGGCGTCCTTGTATTCTTTCTCGGCCCGGCGGATCTCTTCGGCTTCCTCCTTCGTAAGTTTGCGCTTCGGATCGTAGGTGTCGCTTCCGGTCGCGGATACCCCGTTTTCGAGGGGCACCCCTTGGACGGACGGGGTCGGAGCCGCCGGCTCGGGCACGGGTTTTTCCGCTTCGGGCAGGTCGATCGAGGGCGACGGGTTTTCGGGGGTCGGGAGAAGTTCCCGGTCGAATCCTTGGGAATCTCCCGTTACGGGCTTGGAAATGAGGCTGAGAAGTTCGGAGGACATTTTTCGTCGAGAGCGAAAATTAAGGCGCTAGTTCCAGTTCCATTCGGTTACCACTTCCTTAGGCAATTCCTTCGGGGCCTCCGAAAACCGGTTCTCGTGATAATGGACGGTAATGAGGGTGATGTCGTCGAATTGGCGATGGTTGTATCCCATGAATTGCGAGAGCTTCATGGTTACGTGGTTGAAGATTCCCCGAGCGGTCTTGTCGGAAGCTTCCGCGACGACCGAGACGAGCCGCTCGACCCCGAACATGGGATCCGCTTCGCGGTTGCCGCTCCGGGCTTCCGTGATTCCGTCGGTATAGAGCACGAGCACGTCGCCGGGGTCGAAAGAAATCTGCGATTCTTTCAGGACCCTCGAAATATCCTTCGTCATGCCGATAGCGACGCCGCCGGTCTTGATTTTGAAAACGGCATTCTGGGACTTCTTGTAGATGATGAGGTATTCGTGGCCGGCACCCGTCATGTAGAGCTTCTTCTCCGCCTCGTTCCAACGGATCATGAGACAGGTCATGAGCATGTTGGATTTGACGCGGGGCTTCACGATTTCGTTCGTTTTCGAAAGGATTTGCGCGCCGGAGGGCATGACTTCGGAAAATGCGGAAATGAGCGCGTTGACGATCATCATGACGAATCCGGAAGCCACGCCATGGCCGGTAACGTCGCCCAAATAGACGTACCGGTTCTCCCCGCGCTCGATAATGTCGTACGAGTCGCCACCCACTTCGGTCGCGGGCTTGGTGTTCGCGACGATGTCGAGCGAGCCGGTTCGGAAGTCGGTCTTCTTCAGTACGTGACGTTGGAGTTCGGAAGCGAGTTCGACTTCGCTTTTCAGTACGCGGCCGGCCTTGAATTCGTCTTTGAAACTCCAGAGGATTTCGAAACTTCGGTTGAAGAAATTGATGATGTACCAAAGGTCCGGATACCAATTGGGGGGCTGCAATCCCCCGGAACGGACACCCGCAATGAAATAGGCGACCTGTTTCCGCAGTTTCCGGATCGGGGAAACGAGCACGCCCCAGGTGAGCAGGGCATACGCGAACGTCTCCGCGATGAGGATGGAGGCGAGCAGGAAAGAGCTCTCCGGACCAATCAAGGACGCGAAAAGGGGAGCGACCGCTGCCGGAAGGGATTCCGGTGACGCGAGCGCGAGGAGGACGCAAGCGTCGAACGCGAAAAATGCCACGAGGGTCAGCGCGAGGACGTTCCGGAAAAAATCGAAAAGGCTTTTCACGTTCGAGGTCTGGAAAAATCGGCTTCCGGGCCAGTGTACCACATACGGGAACAACTCGCAAATATCCTCCGGGAAAAGCCCTTGCCACCGGAATTTCTTTGATTTTTCCTGACTTTTTCCTTTTCCGAATCTTGCGGGAAGGGGGTTTTGCCATATGATGCCGCCCATAGCGCACCGCTTACCATTTTCTTTTTTCCTATGAACTCGCTGAACAAGGTCCAGCTTATCGGAAACCTCACCCAAAACCCCGAGGTCCGCGAAACGCCGAACGGCCAGAAGGTCGCCACCATCGGCGTCGCTACCAACCGCGTATGGAAGGATACTTCTGGCATGAAACAGGAGCAGACCGAATTCCATAGCGTCGTACTTTGGAGGGGGCTGGCCGAAATCGCCGAGAAGTACCTCACCAAGGGGCAAAAAGTCTACGTCGAGGGATACCTCCAGACCCGCTCCTGGGAAGACCAGACCGGCGCCAAGCGGTACCGCACCGAAATCGTCGGGGACAATCTCATCATGCTCTCTTCCAAGGGCGCCGGATCCGGCGGCGACGATTCGTTCACCCAGCCGTTCTCTGACGAAGCTCCGGCTTCCGACGCTCCGGCCGCGAAAAAGCGCGCTCCGGCAAAAAAGGAGGAAGAAATCCAACTCGAAGACATTCCGTTCTAGGCTGAAAAATCAGAGAAAAATCCGTATCGGGAGGCCGGTACGGATTTTTCGTTCCGCTGAATCCGGACGCCCGTACCTCCGACCGGACTTTTCGAAAAATGCCGCAAAAACGGCATGCCCCGTCCGCTACCGTTTCATATGAAGAAGCTCTTTGGGGCAGACTCGAACGGAGGAACCCGGGACAAAAACTTGAACTCCTCCGAAGCTTCGGCATACTGTCGGACATGATCGTCCGAACTCTCGAAAAAAACCTCTCCGCCCTCCATGCGTGGGCATTCCTGCCCGTTCCGATCGGAACGTCGCAAGAACTCGTCCACTCGGTCGAACACCGGATTTTTCTCGATCCCAAAATCGCCGCGCTCGAGGACAGCGTCGTGCGGCACAACGGCATGACTCACTGGACGGGCATCCTTCTCGATTTCACCGTTCCGTCGGAACGGATGGAAGAACTCGAATCCGCCTTGGCGTCCGCCTTTTCTTCGCCCCTCCCGAAGATGTCCTTCGAAGAGCGAGAGCGGTTCGCCCGGGAACTCGAAGAAGGCGGGGGCGATTTTTTCGACCGCGCGATCGACGCCTTCAAACGGGCGTTCTTCGAAGCGAACGGATTCGTCCATTCCGGATTGGACGAAGATGCCATTTGGGAATCCCTCGCCTTCGAAAACGTTCGTTTCCTCGGAATTGGAAACGTTCCGGAGCGTTCGGAAACATGGACCCCGGGACTTCCCGAAAACCGTCCGACGTTCCCGGTATTGCGGGAAGAACTCCGAAATGAAGAATCGGCGGAGAAGCGGAACGACGCTCCCATGGACTACGCGCTCCTTTTTCCGTGCGCCCTCGAGGACACGGAAGATTTCGCGTTCCACGAACTCTTTTTCCGGTTCCTCCGAAAGAAGACCGACGAGGATTTCCGGGACACCGGCCGCACGTACGACCCGATCGCGGAAACGTACTTCGAAGAAGGGTTCGCGGTCTCCGGCATCCACCTCATGACGTCCGACCGGAAAAAACGGCTTCCGGAGTTGCCGAAAAAACCCGATCGGACGGCGTTCGAATCGTTCCGGGATTCGGTCGCGTTCCAAATCAGCATCGACCAGGACCAGCTCTCCTACGGGTCCTATCCGACCATCGGAATTCCGCCGGAAGCGTGCCTGAATGCCGTTCGGCGTTTCCGATACGATGATTTTTACGAACGTTTCCAGCGTTCGTGCGACCGCGTTTCCTTCTTTTGGGGACAAGCGTAATGCCGTTCGGAACCGTCGCCCGAACGAAACGTTCCGAATCTTTCGAGAATTCCCCGCGCTCGGCGCCCCTACTACCCTCCCATTCCGTCCGCATGAAACGATTCCTCCGCCTTTCCGCCACCGTCGCCCTATCGGCCATCCCCGCCGCCTCGTACGCCGCCGGCTTTTCGTATCCGTTCGAAAAAATCAGTTCGCCTTCCTGCAAATGGAACGCATGGTCGACGCTCGGGGACGATTGCAAGATCGATTTTCCGAAAATCGCGGGGGCACGGTACTCGGACTATGAAAAGAATTCGCTCTACCGACGCGTATATTCGGTCCTTTGGGGTTCCACTTACGATTACGGCTGGGACCTCGGAAACGGCAGCCATCTGGGCGTCGACATCGCTACGTCCGCCGGCACGCCCGTCCTCTCCATCGGCGACGGGGAGGTCGTCTCGGCAGGATGGGCGAACGGCTGGGGAAACACCGTCGCCGTCAAACACGCGCTCGGCGATTCTTCCGTCATCTATTCGACCTATTCCCACCTTTCGAAGATCGACGTGGCAAAAGGTTCGAAAATTTCGCGAGCGCAAAAAATCGGCGAAGTCGGAAACACCGGAAATTCGTACGGAAACCACCTTCACTTCCAAATCGACACGACCAACCAGGCCCACCCGTACTACTACGTCACGTGCGGCAAGGGGCGAGATCCCCTTTCCATCGTCAACCAGGGCTTGTGCCGTGACTATCTCACCGCGAACACGATCGACCCCATCGCGTTTCTCGAAAGCGGCCAAACGACCGCGCCCGGAGGGCCGACCGCCGCGACGGTCGAGAACATCCAGAACCGGCCGCAACAAAAGGTCGACCGCACGAACATGAAGAGCCGCGCCGAAATCCAAGAAGAGGAGATGCAGGAATTCCTCCGAACGCATTCCGTCTCGATCGGACTTTCCAACGACGGCACGAATCTCCGTCCGGGCGCGAGCGTGCGGGCGTTCGTAACGTCGAAGGACGTCTTCGGTCGTCCGACTACCGGAAACTTCCCCGAACTCGGAATCGAGGCGGTTTTCGACCGTTCCGGACTCTCGGTGTTTCCGGAAAGGATTGTGGCACTCGATGGCGGAAAGCGCGAATTCGCGATTCGCGCGCTCAAGCCGGGAAGTTATGAAATCACGTTTAAGATGGGGTCGGCCACGGTGGCTACCCGGAAAATTTTCGTCCTCTCCGATACCGACGCGCGACTCCCGGCGACGGCGAAGATCGCGCTTCCGTCATCGATTCTCCTCGGGGACGACCGCCAGTTCCTCGTCGTCATGCAAACGAAGTACGGAACGCCCTTGCTGGATTCCCCCTTCGACGGGCGGTACGAACTTTCGGCACTCAATGGGAAGGTGAAGTTCTGCAACGCCTCCAAAGGCACGAAAAACGCGTGCCGGACGGAAAATCTGGTCGATCGGCTCGAATTTTCGTATGCCGATACGTACCGCGGCGTCCTCGTCGCGAAGGTTCGGGCGTATTCGTTCGCTCCCGTCGCGCTCGAACTCGTTCGAAAAGACCTCCCGAAAGCGAAATCCGTTACCCGAACGAAGAAAGACGCCGTCATCGGAAATCCCCGCGGATTCGACAATTCCCATCCCTATGCGCCGGAAATCCTCTCGGCGCTCCAAAAGGGGTGGTACCCGCTCAAGGACGGATACCTGCTGCAAGACCGGGAACTCGTCGGGGCGAACCTGAAAGAGCTTGTCCGGCGGTATCTTGGGTACCGGTATCTGAAAGCCGGGAACGATTTCGCTACCAAGAAGGCGATGGCGGAACGAATCGTCCTTTTCGAAAAGGAATTCGCGACAATGGACGACTATCGGCGGATTTCCCGCGGCGAACTCGCGAACGCCCTCCTTCGGGCGAGCGGAACGGCAATCGTCCCGGCCTCCGGCCGTGGGTTCACGGACGAGACCGGCGCATGGAAAGACAGCATCTCCACGATACGGGAAACGTTCGCCTTCAAGTGGAAGGACCAGTTCGGACAGAACTATTTCCAACCCGACAAGATCGCGACGGTCGGCGAGGCCCTCTACGTGGCCGAAAAAATCGGATACTAACCCCTCGGATATGGCTATCGGCGCTCCGAATTCTTCCGACATACCGACCGAAAACCCGACGGGACGGCGGGCTTGGGACAAGATTTCCCCGAAAGACGAGGCCTCCGACGATTCGGAACGGGCGATATCGGAAGTGCGCGCCAAGGTCGTTTCCTGGCTGCGAACCCCCCTGAACGGAATTCTTTCGGCAGAGGATTTGGAGCCGTGAGACGTCGTGGAGATCGATTTCCGATTTCCGAAAAAGGATGGCCGGACGAAGATCGTCTCGGTCATTCTCGAAGCGTACATGGCGTCCGAAGGGGGCGCTTTTGGCGCGGTATACACGAGCCGGCTCGAAGAACGGGAAATATTCGAATTCGTCTCCCCCGTTTCGTTCGTCCCCCTTCCGCTCTGGGGAGGCGCGAAGGGTCGGCGCGACGTTACCGAATTCTTCGGGGAATGGCTCGGGGAAAAACGGGTTCATGAAAGCGATATCGCCAGTATCGACCGGTACCGGAAGCCTTCCAATCCGGATTCCCTCACGAGACGCACGGTTCGGAAATCCGACCGAATCGTGGACGGAATCTTCGGTACGAAGAAGTAGCGGACGATGCCTTACGAAAAATCCCAACCTCATGGAAACCCCCCAGACCCGCGCACCACTCGGAATCCCCCCAGGCGTCGACGCCGCGGCTTTTCGGATGTTCCGAAAGATATTCGCGAGGGAGCCGGTCGCGCCCGAATGACCCGTAGGGGCCGCGGGACTCGTTCCGGACGACATCTTCGTCATCCGTTTCGAAATCCCGAAACGCGATTCCGTTCGGAAGGTTTCGGTCTTTTTCCATATCGATACCGTCCACGAACGTACGGCGTACGGCGCCGCCTACTTGGGCAACATCGAGCACGCGGCGAGCGTTCGGCTGGTCGCCCCGATATTCCAAATCCCGCTTCCGATCCATGGGGCGTGGGAAGGCGACGGCGAATTCTCGGCCTGCCTCTCGGACCTTCTGAACGAACCGGGCATTTCCGACGCCCATCTCGTATCGGTCACCTCCTATCGGGCAGCGGCTGCGAAAAAAGTCCGAAACGGGACCGCGGACGGCGTCCATTCGGTGCTTTCGAACTAACCGCGGCGGTTCGACGCTTCCCGGATGGCGAACAATTCGTCCCGGAGTTCGGCAGCGCGTTCGAAGTCGAGGTTCGCGGCGGCGACTTCCATTTCGAGCTCCAACCGTTTCAGGACGGCCTTCGGGTCTCACGATACGCTCGCGACGTCGCGCTTTTTTCCTTTGAGACCGACGTCCTTGATGCTCGAAACGACCGTCTTCGGAACGATTCCGTTCGCTTCGTTGTAGGCTTTCTGGATAGCCCGGCGGCGCTCGGTTTCGGAAATGGCCCGCTCCATCGCCGCGGAGATCTTCCGTCCGTGCGAATACATGACGACCCGCCCGTTCACGTTGCGCGCCGCTCGGCCGATAATCTGCAACAGCGACGGAACGCTCCGGAGGAATCCGACTTTTTCGGCATCGAGAATGCCGATGAACGAGACTTCGGGCAAATCCAATCCCTCACGAAGCAGGTTGACGCCGACGATGGCCTCGATCTTCCCCATTCGGAGATCGCGGAGAATTTCGAGGCGGTCGATGGTTTCGATTTCGCTGTGCAGGTACCGGACTTTGACGCCGTTTCCGGCGAGGTATTCGGCGAGCTCCTCGCTCGATTTTTTCGTGAGCGTCGTAATGAGCGCGCGCTCGTTCCGCCCCCGGACGTCCTTCAGATTCCGCATGAGCGAATCCGCCATGAATTCCATATCCTCGATGCCTATTTCCGGATCGATGAGGCCGGTTGGGCGGATGATTTGTTCGGCGATCATCGAAGAACGGGTCATTTCGTATTCGGAAGGCGTGGCCGAAACGTAGACGGCTTGGGAAATCTTCTTTTCGAATTCGTCGAACTTGAGCGGCCGGTTTTCCATGGCCGAAGGAAGGCGGAACCCGTACGCGACCAGATTTTCCTTGCGCGATCGGTCTCCGGCGTACATGCCCCCGACCTGGGGGATGGTGATATGCGACTCGTCGACGAACGTGAGCGAATCTTCCGGGAAAAAGTCGAGGAGGGTCGAGGGCGTTTCCCCGAAACCGCGGCGCGACAGGTACATGGAGTAGTTCTCGATTCCGTTCACGTACCCGGTCTCGGTGAGCATCTCGATGTCGTACTCGGTCTTCATTTTCAGCCGCTCGGCTTCGACGATTTGGCCGCGTTCGCGGAAAAATGCGAGGCGTTCTTCGAGTTCGGCCCGGATCTTCGGAACGATTTCCTCGACGACCGACGCCGAGGTGACGAAGTGCTTGGCCGGAAATACCGTCACCGTATCGACGGATTCGAGAATGCGGTTCGTAATCGGCTCTTTCCGCACGATCGTCTCGATTTCGTCATCGAAGACCGAAACCGACCAGAACGTTTCGCTCGAAGCCGGAAAGATTTCGAGGCAATCGCCCATGACCCGGAACGATCCGGGGAGAAAATCGGCCGTAGCGCGGCGGAATTGGAGCGCGACGAGCGTATCGAGCACGCTCTCCATCCGAATTTTCGCCCCCCGGTCCAACCGGAAACGGCCGGACCCGTAATCTTCTTTCTCGCCGATACCGTAGATGCAGGATACCGAGGCGACGATGAGGACGTCGCGCCTTGAAAGGAGGCTTTCGGTCGCCGCGTGGCGGAGCCGGTCGATTTCCTCGTTGATGGTCGCTTCCTTCTCGATGTACTGGCCGGTCTTCACGACGAACGCCTCCGGTTGGTAGTAGTCGTAGTACGACACGAAGTAGTGGACGGCATTGTCGGGAAAGAATTCCTTGAACTCAGCCGCGAGCTGGGCCGCGAGGGTTTTGTTATGGGCGATGACGAGCGTCGGCCGCTGCAGGCGTTCCACGATGTTCGCCATGGTGAACGTTTTTCCGGACCCCGTTACCCCGAGGAGCGTCTGATGCCGGTTTCACGCCGAAATCGACGCGCACAGGGCGTCGATAGCCTGCGGTTGGTCGCCGGTAGGAAGGTACGGAGACGCGAGGCGGAAGCGGTTCATGGGAGAAAAGCGGAAGAAAGGGACGGATACGGAACCGAACGCCGGAGTATAGCGCGAAAGGGAAGATGAAGCAATAGAAAATCGCCCTCGCGCACGAAAAAACCGGCACCCCGTAGGGTGCCGGCAGGCGTTTCGGACGGAGCGTTTGGCCGAAATTCAGTCAACGCTCCTTCACGAAGATCCCATCCTTTTCCGCATCGAGGCCGAGGCGCGAGGCGGCCTCTTTTCTCAGGGCGGCCATGGCGGCCTCTTTGGTGTCGAAGGGCTTCTCGAAGGCGATCGGGGCGACCGTGGATACCTCCTTCGCGGCCAAGTAGGCGCTGCGGGTGGAGGGGCGGGCGCCGAACGCGATTTCGCCCTTGAACGTCTCCACCCCTTCGAGGCACCAGGTCGAAGCCTCGCACGGATCGGACGGCTTCGCCGCGAGCGAAACGCCGACCTTTCGCTCGAACGCCGCGAAACGTTCGTCCGGATCGTCGAACGGGAGTCCGTACGGCAACCATCGGGCCGTCGTTACGAGATTGCCGGTCGATTTTTCGTAGAACAAAGCATTGTCGACCTCGCCTCGCGATTGCATGGAAGCGACCAGATAGAACGACGCGAACAGGAGAACCGAAGCGACGAAGTAGGTTCGACGGGAATGGTCCGCCGAATAATCTTCGCGAATCGTGATGACCCATACCGATGAGAAGAGGATTACGAAGAATATCCCGAGTTTCATCTCGATTCGAAAGTCCGTCCCGAAGCCGACAGCCACTCCGAGCGAAAGCATTTCGACGATGAGGGCGTACATGCCGGAAACGAACGCCGCGGCGCCCATTCTCGACCTTGCGGCGACGACGATGCCCATCGCGACGAATGCTGCCGTCGGCCACAGAAAAAGGGACATGCCCTCGGCGAGGGTGACGATGCCGAGTGAGGCGAGCGCGAGAACGAGGCTCGCGACGATTTGCGGATTCCGGATGTCCCGGAACAGCGGTTCTTTCGGGTACCCCGAAACGGAGCAGGTTTCTGCCATGGTTTTTCTCCTTCTCTTAAAATGCGGAAATTCGAAAGCTTTCGAGGCCGGAACGGAAAACGGTCGTGCCGTTCCCGTGGCGAACCCCGGAATTCTTTCGAAACGGATGTTAAGGACCTAATTCGAATAGTAATAATTATTTCTATTTGTCAATACTTTCGGAAAACCGCGCCGACAACCGTTCCCACAGAGCCGTGTCGAGACGCTCGGCCCGCTCGTTTTCATCGATGCCGAGTTCCGCGAAGACCTTCCCCACCCGCTCCTTCGACACGCCGAGCCCGTTTGCCAGGTTCGACGAGAGCTTTTTTCGGGGCGCCGAAAACCCGGCGCGCACCACTTTCAGGAACGCGGCGTCCCGAGCAGCATCGCGTTCCGGGCGGAGTTCGAACCGGAGCACCGCGCTGTCGACCTTGGGCGCGGGACGGAAGCATCCCGCCGGAACCTTGGCCACCTCCTCGATGCGGGCGCACGCGTTCTTGCAAAAAATCGAAAGTCCCGATTCCTTGCCGTCTTTCGCGAGAATGCGGTCGGCCACCTCTTTTTGCATGAGGATCGCCATCTCTTCGGGCTTGTTCGGCAACGCGTAGAGAAACCGTTCGAGAATCGGAGAGGTGATGTAGTACGGAATATTGGCCACGACCCGGTACGCGACGTCCTTCGGAACGAATTCGAGTACGTCCTCGTGACGGACTTCGAAGCGGGTTCCCGCCGGGATTGCCAAATCGTTCTTCGACCGGCGGTCGTGGAGAATGGCGACCATGTCGGCATCGAGTTCGACGAGGGTGAGCGAAGAGGGTTCGAGCGCGAGGAGCTTCTCGGTCAGCGCCCCGTACCCGGGACCGACCTCCACGACGTTTGCGCCGGAAACGCGGCACGCTCCGGCAATGCGATCGAGCGCGGTTTGATCGACGAGGAAGTTTTGGCCGAGCGATTTTTTCGCCTTAATGCCGAACGATTGGGGGGAAGCGGACACGGGTTGGGATATGAGAGCGGGACTTGCGGAATCTTTCAAAACCGAGAAATTCGGGCGACGGCCGAGAATTGCAAACGAGACGTACTTACGTTATACGGCAAGCGCGAAACGGGGGGATTCTAGAAAAAGACGGGGCATGACTCCCGGATTCTTTCAAAACCGAGAAGTTTGCGTGACGGGCGAGGCTCGGAGCGAGGCGTACTTGAATGGTACGATGAGCGAGAACCGCAGCCCGGAACGCAAAATACGAAGGTTTTCGAAGAATTCCCTACCCATTGTGGCGGGGGGTCTTCACGTTCCACTTATCCTTTATCCTCGACGTTTCCCCGATATAGATCATCCACTTCATGAGGAAATTCCGGTATTCGTCCTTCAGCCGGTTCACGAGGTCTTTTTTGTCGCGGTCGTAGCTTTCGTAGACGTTCTGTTCGGCGAAGAGCCGGGCGGTATGGCGGTACGCGGCAAGCTTGCGTTTGACGAGCGCGTCGCACCAGGCCGGATTCGCGGCGAATCGGACGGTCTGCGAGTCGGTCGTGACGCCTCCTTCCTCCGCAAACGCGTCGACGGTTTGGCGAAGAACGTTCTTCGGATCGGAAAGGTCGCCGCAGACCTTCTCGTACCGATCGGAAAATTCGCTGTCCTTGCTCGTGGAATCGAACCAATTGGACACGTCCTTATCCATATCGACGAAGTCCTTGCCCATACGGGATTGCATGTCTTTCAGCCGCCGTTCGGCGTCGCGGTCGATCTTTCGGAATTCGGAATCGAGCACGACCTGATAGGCGACGTCCTGATCGCCCATGACGCCGTCCGGACAGACGTATTCCTTAATCGTCTTCGCCCTTCCCTGCTCGCGCGCTTCCAGGCATGCCCGAATCTGCCCCTCGTATCCCGCGGACGCGAGAGGAACGACCAAGGTTACCGAAAGGCTTGCCGCCAAAAAACCCGACGCGGAAAAACGCATACGTTTACGGCTTACGGATACGGAAAAATCGGAGCATCCTCTTGAAGCGGGACGGACGTTCCTCGGGAACGCCGAACACGAGCATTCGGAGAATGGCTCCGACCGCCAAACGTTCCGAACGTTCCGGCAAATCCGACGGGGCGTCCGAGACCGCGTCCTCGACGGCACGGCGGTGCTTGTCGATTCCGTAGATCGATGCCACGACCCCTCAGAGAATGAACCCGGTAACGAGCGCGTCGAGCTTTTTTACCGAACGGTGCGCGATTTTTCGGGGGCGCGGGTCTTGCATGGGCTACGATTCGAGCTTGTCGATTTTTATGGACTTCGCGGGGAACTGCAGTTTGGGGACGGTGACGACGAGGAGGTTGTTCTCCATCTGCGCGCGAATCTTGTTGAAGGCGAGATTCTCCGGGAGGACGACCGAGCGCGAAAACGGCCCGAAGAAGCATTCCTCGACGAGAAGCCGGCCCGGTTCGTCGTATACGGCAGGGCGCTTTCGCTCTCCCGAAACGGTGAGGATGTTCCGGGAAACGCTGATATCGACTTCGTCGACGGACATTCCGGCCAAGGGCGCGATGAGCACGATGGCCGCATCGAGGTCGAGAATGTCGAGGGCGACCTGTCCGAGATCCTCTTCGGCATCGTGGTCTTCGTGGTCGTGATGGACGTCGATTTCGTCGGCCTCGTCGCCGTGGCCGATATTGAAGAGCTTGAACATGGGGGAACCGGGTTCGGAAAGACGGATGCAATCGTATTCGAAGCGGCGGTTTTTGCAAATTTTTCCCCGGTATGGTAGCATGTCGGAAACCTCTTCAAATACGTGAAAACCGAAGGATCGGAACTCTCGGCCGGGAAGGCCGTCAAAAACGTGCGGGTCTCCCGGAAGGAGAAGATCCTCTTTTTGGACGCGTTCGGAAGCCTCGTCAATGCGGGAATCCCCATCGTACGGGCCATCCAAACGATCTATTTCCAATCCGACAACCGAAAGATCCGCGAACTCGCCGCCTTTTTGAAGGCCGAAATCGAGACCGGATCGAACATGGCGAAAACCGCGGCGAAGATGCCCGGGGTCTTCTCGGCGTTCGACGTCGCGATGTTCGAAATGGGCGACGCGACCGGCCAGCTCGGAAAAGTTCTCGAAACCGTCACCGAGCGCGAGGAACGGGGGTTGGAACTTTCCCGGAAAGTCAAACAGGCCCTCATTTATCCGGTGGCCATCGCCGTCATTGCGGCGGCCATGGTATCGGTCATCATGGTATACGTCGTCCCGAAAATCGAGGCGGTCTACCGCGAATCGAACGCCAATTTGCCCGCGCTGACCGAAGCCGTCATCGCGGCGAGCCGGTTCCTTCGGACGTTCGGCGTCGGCATGCTCCTGCTCGTCGTGGCGACGATCGCCGGATTGTACGGCCTCCGGAAGAAATCCGACCGGTTCCGTTCCGTTACCGACCGAATGTTCCTCCGGATTCCCGTTTTCGGAGGGCTCGTACGCAAGCGCATCCTTATCGCCTATTGCGAATTCCTCGCGTCGCTCCTCTCGAGCGGAGTCGTCATCAACCGCGCCCTCCTCATCGTCAAAAGCGGCATGGGCAACGCCGTCTACGAAGCCGAAATCGACGCCACGCTCGCGGACGTGAAAGCCGGAAAGCCCCTCTCGGCGAGCATGGGGGGCGAGTACGTCGAACGGAAGATCCGAGGCGACCGGATGTCGAAAGAAGAGGAAGCCGGCTATCGGAGGAAAGTGGAAAATTTCCCCATCGCGCTCTCGACGGCGGTCAAGGTGGGGGAGCAGACCGGAACCTTGGCCAAAATGCTCGAAAAGGCGGCGAAGCGGTACGAACGCGAAATCGATTCGCTCGTCAAAAACCTTTCCAGCCTGCTCGAACCGGCCGTCATCGTCGGGGTCGGCAGCATCGTGGGCGTTATCGTACTCGCCATCATGATGCCGTTCTTCAATATGGCGAACGTCATACGGTAATCTCGCGTTCCGAAGACAAGGATGGCCGTTTAGGGAAACCGTACCTTCGTACCTACGGAATAGTATTGACTTCCAGAAATCAATTCGTATAACGCCTTCGCGAACGTACGCGTTCGCCGGCTTCCGGTCGACCCGGCCGCCGAAACCCTTTCCACAAAGGAGCAAGACGCTATGAAGCACGATCATACCAACATTAAAATCCACCTCACGGAATCCGTCTCCCTCGCGACGGAAGCCACCTGTGCCCTCCTCTCCGGAAGATTTCCCTCCTGGGTGAACAAGCGCGGCGACGAATTCGGACACACGTTCGAATCCATCTTCGTCGACAATATCCGAGACTTGGACGGGGCGGAGCTGAAGAAACGGCTCACGGACTTCGCGAAATCCGTGAGTGCCCTGAACCTCCACGTCATGGAAATCTCGTCGACCCCGGGATCCCGGGGCTCGGACTCGCTCGAGCGCCGGACGATCGCGTTCGTGCTCGGCGACAAGGACAACGTCCCGACGGTCACGATCCTGACGTTTCTCTGCGAAGTGCCGAAACTCGGCGAAGACGATGCGGAAGGGCATATCTGGAAACGCTGGCGCATCGACCCGGAAGTCTGCTTCCGTTGCGTCCAACACCCGGACAAGTCCTACGTGAACTTCGACGTCGTGGGTATTTGCATGGACGTGGCCGATTAATACGGAAAGGCGCGCGTTCGTTCAAGGATTCGCGCCGTACCAAACTATCGCGCGCCCTTGAAGCGCGACATCAAAGGCCGGCAACCGCCGGCCTTTTTTCTTGCTTGAGAATTTCTGATTCCGTCATTTTACTCGCCCCCTCCGGCCGCTTTTTCCAAAAGCTGCGTCTGATCGGCAATGGAGAGCGCTTCGACGATGGGGCCGATGCGCCCCATCATGATGACGGGAAGGTTCGAGAAATTCGCGCCGATCCGATGGTCGGTCACGCGGTCCTGCGGAAAGTTGTAGGTGCGGATCTTTTCGGCACGTTCGCCCGTCCCCACCTGCGAAAGGCGGGTTTCGCCGAGCTCCTTGGCCCGTTTTTCCTCCTCCATGGCATAGATGCGGGCCCGGAGGATTTCGAGCGCCTTCATTTTGTTCTGCAATTGCGAACGTTCGTCTTGGCATTCTACGGCAATGCCCGTCGGTTTGTGCACGACGCGGATGGCGGAGTTCGTCTTGTTGACGTGCTGTCCGCCCGCGCCGGAAGCCCGGCACGCCATGATTTCGAGGTCTTCGTCGCGAATTTCGACGTCGACGGCCTCGGCCTCAGGCAAAACGGCGACGGTCACGGTCGAAGTGTGCACCCGCCCCTTCGCTTCGGTTTCCGGAATGCGTTGGACGCGGTGGGTGCCGGCTTCGTATTTGAATTTGGAATACGCGCCGGAACCGGAAATTTTCATGACCATTTCCTTGATTCCGCCGACTTCCCCGGCGTTTTCATCGAGAATTTCGATTCAGAACCCCTGTTCCTTGGCGAAAATCATGTACGCGTTGGCAAGCTCGCGGCCGAAGAGCGCGGCTTCGTCGCCGCCTGCCCCGGCCCGGACTTCCAAGATGATGCTCTTGTCGTCGTTCGGATCCTTCGGAAGGAGTTCGATCTTCAGCTCCTCTTCGAGTTGCGGAATCTTCGCTTCCGATTCGGCGAGCTGATCCTTGGCCATTTGGAGCATTTCCGAATCTTTTTCGGTCGCGAGAATCTCCTTGGCTTCGTCCAAATTGGCGTACACGGTCTTGTATTGCCCGTAGAGTTCGACCGTGCGCTCGATGGACTTTTTCCGGCGCATCACCTTTTTCAATCGGGCGGGGTCGGTAAAAATGCTCGGATCGGTAGCGAGCTCGTTTTCGAGGGACTTGTATTCTTCAACGACGGCGTCGAGATTGAACTTCATGGGAAGAAACACGGAATACCTTCAGCATTCGCCCTCCGTTCTCCGTTCCTCGACGCCGTACGGGTCAGTACGGCTTTCTTCGGTACTCGAACGTCGAACGAACGCTATCGTTCTTCCGCGTTTCGAACGTACGTCGAATGCGGAAAACGCGCCGATTGTATGCAAAATCGGGTTTTTATCCAGTTCGTTTGACTTTCGAACGGTTTTTATTACCCTCTTACCGCCTTTTTCCCGACCGAAATCGGCACCCAAGAACGAGTGCCTGCCCCGATGGCGGAATTGGTAGACGCGAGGGACTCAAAATCCCTTTCCGGCAACGGAGTGCGGGTTCGATTCCCGCTTGGGGCACCAAGAAAGAACGTTCCGAAACGTAACCCGTCACCGTCATGTTAACGGCGAAAACGATTCAACGCGTCATGAAGGTGTGATTGGGCGGGGAACATCGTTCTTTCGGAGTAAGTTCCGAATGGGGAAATACGGCAAGGCGAGTCTCCGAAGCAATCGAAGGACGGACTCCGGAAGAATTCATCATCCGCCCTCGTCCGTCATTCGTACGGAAGTGGAGCGATGAAGCCGGATGCTACGTATACGAAAAAGTGTAAGACCAATGGAGAGGTGGCAGAGTGGTCGAATGCGCCAGACTCGAAATCTGGTATACCGGTCTCCGGTATCGGGGGTTCGAATCCCCCCTTCTCCGCCAGTGAAAATCAAAAATCACCCGAAAGGGTGATTTTTTTGTTTTCACGCGGGAGGGGGGTGAGAAACCGCCGCCGCACGGACGAGCGCGAAGCGCGAGTCCGGAAGGAAGCCGCTATTCGCGGCTTCCCGCGGCAAGGCGTTTCCCGAAGCGAGCGTCCGGCGGAGCCGGCGCGACACTTTCGGGAAACGAATCCCCCTTCTCCGCCATGAACAATAAAACGCCCCCCAACTGGGGGGCGTTTTATTGTTCCGTGGGGAGAACCGGATGGGGGATTCGAAGCCGCCGCCTTCCGAATCGTCCGCACGGCGGCGATTCGGTGCGAAGCCAACGATTTGGCTTCGCAGGCAAGGAGTCCGAGCCGGCATTCGGCCTGCGAGGAAGAATCCCTCTTGCCATCCAACGAAATCCGAATATCCTCCCGCCGTCATCATTCGACCAAAAAGGAGACGACGGTGGTTCCGATCCGCAAATACGTCCGAAAAATCAAAAACGTCGCCGCTTGCTTGCGCTATGACGTCAGCTTCGCGATATTCGACCTGCGTTGCCAATGGAGGAAACACGTCGTGCTTCGCTGGTACCGGCTCTGGGTCCGCAAAGATGAATTCCATCCTTCGCTCGATACTGACGCGTTCGCGATGTGTGCCATGACCGGGGACGAAAAAACGGCGTACCTGAACGATTTGGCACGCCGACGCAACATCGCCCACCGGCGAGACCTTCAGGAAAACGGTGCATGAATGGCGCCATATTCGGGGCTTCGGCTCCGTTTTTTTATAGGAATCGATTTTTTGTCGGAGACAGACCTACCCCCTTCCGTCCAATTCATCTTGCTCCTTAAAAAAACCGCCGTATACTCGCCCCGCATTGCCCCTCGCGTGCATCTGATCCAGATTTTTTCTCTACACTCACACGCTCCCTATGGCCCGAGCGGAGAGGAACGGACGACGTTCCGATTCCCGTCGGCCACCACGCGGAGGAGGCCAGTAGCGCTCCGAAGCGAAAAAACGCACCCAGGGATACAAAATAGGATCACAACGGTCCGGGCAATGTCCCAAGACCCCTCCCCGAAAAACGGCGGAGGGGTTTTCGGTCCTATGAAAATTCCATTGCGCCGGAATTTGTCAAACGGGAACGGAACTGGTATACTCGAAGGGATTTTACCTTCCCATTCAAACGAGACCGATGGCTACGCCGAACAATCGCGAAACCCCTCCGTCGGAAAATCCGGACGGAAGCCTCCAGAACGCGAAAAACTCGAACAACCGGAGCGACAAGAAGCCGAAAGATGCCGATTTCGAATCGGCCGCCCGAGCGTTCGTCGCGAAAAAGGCGGGCTCGTCGACGGAAATCCGACGTCTCTTCGACGCCGTCAAATCGCGGCCCGACGGCCGCGGTCTCATTTCGGTAACGCCGGCGGAGAACGGCCGCCCCCTCAAAATCGAAGGCCGGTGCGCCGCCGATTTCGAAGAACTCGCGAAGAAGGCGGCCGATCCGGCGAAAGCCTGCGGCGTCATCCGGTCGGTCCTCATCCAAGAAATCGCGAAGGAGCGCATTCTCGTGGAATCCCGCTCCGAAACGCTCGTCCGAACCCTCGAACGGGAATTCCAAATTCCCGAAAACGTCGGGACGAACGTTCGGAACGCCGTTCGGAACCTCTCGTCCGCCGAACTCGGAAAAATTCTCGCGAATGCCGACTCCCGGGAGCGCTTCCTTTGGGAGGCCCTCAATCGCCCCAAGACCCTCCCGCCCCGTTCCTCCCGGCTCGAACACCTGTCGAAAATCGACGTCCGAAAGTCGGGTGACACTCCCGAACAAGCGGCGGAACGGGCCGAAAAGCTCGCGACCTGGCAAAAGGCCATCGTTTCGGGCCGATTGACGGACCGGCAGGCCCAGGAAATCATCGCCGAATTCGAAAATCCGGAGGATCGGAAAATCCTCGTACGGGCCCTCATTCCGAATTCGAACCTCGGGGCGCTCGTCGACAAGGGGTTCGTAACGAAAGCGGAAGCGGCCGGCACGCTCGAAAAGGCCGTTCAGCGGTCTCTCGGCGATACCTGGGAAGAGCTCGGGGAACAAGAGCGCGTATGACTTCTCAAGTCCATTCGCCCCGAAGACCTGCCCGTCCACGTCGACGACCTTCCCGACGCCGTACTGAACGGATTCGTTTCCGACGTTACGCTCACTGGGCGACTCGCCGGAAAACTGAAAGAAGAGGCCGAACGCGGGTACCGGAACGTCGTCGAAAGCATCGACGGGGCGTTCGAAGTGGAAGCGGACAAAGATGGGAAGATGGCCGGAAATTTCATGGCCGAAACCGTTCGAAAACTCACGCCCGCCGATCCGAAGAAGGGCGGAATCCAGAATCTGAAAGACCTGGCCGACCCCGCCTACCTCTCCGGTTCCAAGGCGAAATACCTGGTGGGGACGGTCGACACCCCCGGGGGTCCTCGGGAAATCCGCCTGGAAATCGGACCTTGGAAAGACGAACCGAACGACCGAAGCGTAAGCGTGACATTCTACGACGAATCGTTCGGGCGCGTCCCCCTTTCTTCGGAAAACCTCTCCTACGCTGAGTTCTACCGACTCCTGGGGAAGTGCAAATCCTGAAGCGTCTACTCGTCCGAAGAATTCCGCAACCATCAGAAAAAGGTTCGCGACGACATTGAAAACACCGAAATCCACGGCGAAGTTCCGTTCGAAAACGTCGCCAAACTCTCGGAACGGCTCGATTTGGTCGACCCGGACGGTGCCGGTTCCCCCTTGAAACCGGGCATGTCGTTCGTCGTCGGAAAACCGTCCGACGCCCACTACAACTTCGCGACCGTCGTCGAAACGGTCGATTTCGCCGCGCCCACGAACCTGAACGGTCGGGAGACGAACGGAAAAATCGTCATCCGCAATACGCTCGGAACGAAAGAAACCTACTCGCTCGAATCGTTCTTTCTCCTCTTCCGCGAAGACGACATCGGAGCGCGCCGCATCAAGGGCAGCCTCGAAACGGCGGGCGACGTGCTGCAAGCCCAGTCGCAGGGTGACCGCGGACGCGATTTCGCCGATTTGGTCGCCCTTCCGGGAAAGGACGGGAAGCCGGGGAAAATCGCGCTGAAGGACCGTCAGTACGACGCCGATTACGAGGGCGTCCGATATTTCGTGAACGGCGAAGGGAAGGGGCTCGAAATCACCGACGTCCATGAGGACGGATCGGTTATGTTCCGTCTTATCGAAGATTTTAAGAAGCCCCAACCGAAAAAGGATAAAAACGGCGCGACCGTCGTCGACAAAGACGGAAAACCGGTCATGGAAGACGGGAGCGTCAAGGCGGTCGGAGCGTCCCGGTGGCGGTCGCCCGAAGCGCTCCACCTGATGCTCGAAAAACTGAAGCTTCACC
The DNA here is from genome assembly GCA_964540725.1 of uncultured Candidatus Peribacteria bacterium. GTDB lineage: Bacteria > Patescibacteriota > Gracilibacteria > BD1-5 > UBA2023 > JANJWP01. The sequence continues at coordinate 5,775 of CAZINU010000008.1, read as the reverse complement.
CATACCATGCCCCGAAGGCCCCGAAGATCGAGGAAATTCAGGAAACGCCGTTCGAAACGTCGAGCTTCTTCAAGGGGCTCTTCCATCACGCGAGCTGGCATGACATCGTGAAGGGATTCATGAAAATTCCCGACGTCGTCAAGCATCGGCTCGAACATTCGAGCAAGCACCACAGCGCCCATGCCGCCCTCGCCATCGCCGGAAAAATTCCGTTCTTCCCGAAGGAATGGCTCGTCGATTTCGAACGCGAACTCAACGGCGAAGACAAGAAAATGCTCGAGGAAGACATCGAGCACCTTCAAGCGCTGAATCCTCCGCAAAAACGGCAACTGCAGATTCGCGCCTGGCTCATGGAAAAGAATTCCACTCCGAACGAAATTATCGCGAGCATTTGTACGATGCTCGAAAAACATGGAAATCTCTACGTCGGAGCGCTGAAGGATCTCGAGGGATCGTGGATCTACTTCATGCGGCTTCCCGGAAGCAAGGCGGAAAAGGAGGCGTTCCGGGCGGAACTTCGGGTGAAATACAACGGTCGCGAAATTACCGAAGAATTCGTGATTCACGAATGGCTGAAGATTCGGTATAGCGAACTCCACCTGAATCCCGCCTACTGGAAAATGGTCAAAGACCGATGGGAAAAGGGTGCGCGGGAGGAGAAAGAGAACGGGGGAAAAGGAGCTCAGGAGTGGCCGACGTACGCCGACCGCCTCACGTACGCGTACGGAAAAATCGTGAACGATCAGGAATATTCCCACGCCATCGGCGCGATGGAAGAATCGTGGAATAAGCCCGGACCGCTGAAAGACCGTATGAAGCTGCCGTTCCTCTTCGCGGCGACGAACATTCGCGACGGTGTCCATTCCTCGCTTTTGCAAAAATTCACGGGAATGTTCGACGCGGGACACACCTACCCGCCCCTCTTGTTCATCCAAGATCCGTACCGTCAGAAACTCTTCCGAAACGTCGTTGAGAAACTCGCCGTCATGAACGGATGCGGCGACGACTTCGCCCTCCTTCGGGAACTTATGGCTGGGGAGTTAAGCAAAGACAATCAAAGGAAGTACGGCGAGGAAATCAAAAAGATCGGATTCTCGAATTTCCTCATCAAAAAAGCCGCGGCGTTTTGGGACGCGAACGGCGACAAGCTGACGAAACAACTCCTCATACAGCCGTCGGAACCCGTCATCTTCCTCCGATCGAAAGATCCGAAATCGGCAAACTACGATCCGGAGCTCGCCGCCTACCGTTCGATCGTTTCCGGCGAACTCGACGATACGAAGGCGGACGATGCCGAAGCCAGCATGGGGCTCTACGGCGCCGACAACGCGAACTGGGCGCTCCTGAACGCGAAGCGAACGGTTTCGCTCGTTACCTTCCAGAGCGGACCGGGCGAATTGAATAACGCCGGCGACATCTACGCGTTCGGAGAATTCGTCAAAAACCTGGACGTCATTAGAAATGCCCGTTATTCCGAAAACGAGGACGAAAATCGGGCCACGAAAATGGCCCTTTTCCGGGAACTCCATTGGAACTTCATGAAGGTCATTCCCCGAAAGGTCAGTTCGGACTGGTGGAAAGACGACGGTCCGAACGGCATGCAGCGCGTCGAGACGAAGGGGTGGATGATCGACCTCATGAACCGGGGATTCCGCATGGCCGAATCGGCCGACCCGAAGTGGCTCGAAGGCGACGCGTACGAAGCTTGGCTCGAACGTGATTTCGAACGGTTCATGAATGGCGCCGATACGCCGATTCCGAGGGCCGGAACGGTGCGCGAGCGCGTTATAACGAGCTCCGACGAAGTGCTCGGATACTCCGCGAGGCCCGCCGGAGAACCGAACGTCCGGCCGATGCCGAACGAAGGTCCGAATAATGGATCGGAAAGCGGAACCGATCTCCCCCCTTCGGGACCGGCGCCAACCCCGCCGCCGACACGGTCCGCTTTTCCGCATGTTTCTTCGATTCCGGACGGAAACGCGCGCGTTGCCCCAAGCGCTTCCGCACCGACCCAATCCTCGTCCGCTTCCGTTGCGGAAGGTGTGATGGAAGCAAGGGGGGAGACGAGCGTTTCCGTCGAATCGGAACCCCTCCCTCCGGAAGGCGACGCCCGGGAAGCGGACGTTTCCGAAACCTCCGAACCCGAAAACCGTCGGACGGCGGACGGCACCTTCGCCGAATTCGAATCCGACATCCGGCGACATGCGTGGGCCCGTTCGCACATCATTGCCGAATATCTCCGAAATCTCGGCATCGAAATTCCGAAAGACGTCGAGAACGGCGATTGGGCTTTGGAAAAAATCTCCGCCCGACTCAAAGAATTGGAACCGTACGAATTTTTCCAAGCCGCCCAGAACTTCGACGAAATTCGAGATTTCGACCTCGTTCACACGGACGAACTCGAAACGCGACTCGGACAGGAAATCCGACAAGCCCTGAAACGCGGGGAACGATTCCGCTCGACGCTTCCCGAAAACCGGCGTATCCATCGGCTCCTTTCGACCGAGGGGCTCGGAATTTGGTGGCCGAGCGACCTTCGGTACGTCGGAAAAGCCGCCATGAACGGCAAACTGGCGCGCGTTCCCGAGCCGACCGATGGATGATCGGACGCACACGCCGCCCCGGAATCGCCCCACCCCTCGGAAACGATGCCGGTTTCGAACGCGATTTCGGAAGCGATCGATACGGAGGAAGCATCGGACGATTTGACTTCGGAATTGTTCAATCGGTACGGGCAAGACGCCGTCAACGCCTACGCGAGCGAAGTCTTCAATCGAATGATCGACACGCTCGAAAGTTTCAACGTTCCCGTCTCCGCAGACCTTCAGGACGGGACGTGGATTGCCGAACGGCTCGAAACCCAGTTTTCCAAAGCGAAAGAATCGGGGGAGTTTCCCGAATCGCTCGAAACCCCGCCGTTCGTTCCCGACTATTTCGTATTCGCGAAAATCGGCTCCGAGGCCTGGGAAGCACGGGAAAACGAAGCGCTCAAGGATGCCGTCATGTCCGCGGTTCCGCCGGAAGGCGCGGTGGCAGTATTGAACATCCTCGATCGAGAAACCGCCTCCGGGGACGATCTGCTCAAGCTCGGCGAACTTCTGGTGCGCGCGAAGAGCGCGAGAGAATAAGGATGCCTTCCCTGAAATGCAGGAAGTAAAAATCCGCCTACGGGCGGATTTTTACGAGCTTGAACGCGTCGGACGCGCCCGAAACGATATCGAACCGCTTCTCGGGAATATTCGAAATTTCCGAGAGGAATCGGAGGATTTCGGCATTCGCCCGCCCTTTTTCGGGAGCCGCCGCGACGCGGATTTTCCAAGTTCCGTCCGCCATTCGGGCGACGACTTCGGTCTTTGCCGATTTCGGAACCGCCTTGAGACGGAGGCAGGCGTGCGGTTCGGCCATCTGGGCACGGAGCGTTTCGAGCATTTTGAAAGCGCGGGGAAATGGCTATACTTCGGGCATTCTAACGAAACGCATGGAAAACGCAGCAAGAAAACGCATCGGGATCGACTGCCGAATGTACGGGGCGCGGTTCACCGGCATTGGCGCCGTGGTCGAAAAACTCGTCGGCTACCTGGCCGAACACGACCGCGAACACGATTACGTCCTCTTCCTTTCCGAGGAGGGCATGGCCGCATGCGACGTGGATGCGCCGAATTTCCGAAAGGTCCGGGTGGATGCGCGGCACTACTCCTGGAAGGAACAGATCCTTTTTCCGGCCGCGATCGTTGCCGAACGGCTCGACCTCATGCATTTTACGCATTTCAACGCGCCACTCGCGTACTTCGGAAAATCGGTCGTCACCATCCACGACCTCACGCTGTCGTTCTATCCGGGACGAAAAATGACGGGGAGTTTCCACCGTTTCGCCTACCAAACGGTCATCCGTGCCGTTGCGCACCGGGCCGCGAAGATTTTCGCGGTGAGCGGATACACGAAAAAGGACATCGTCGAAGTTCTCGACGTCGACGAGTCGAAAATCCGCGTCGTTCCGAACGGCATCGACGTTTCCCGATTCTCGAAGGCGGTCGACCCCTCCGAAATCGACCGGATACGCACGAAGCTCGGGCTCAAAAATTCCTATCTGCTCTCCACGGGGGTATTTCGCGAACATAAGAACCTTCCGAGGCTCGTGGAAGCGTTCGCCCTCATTGCGGAAGAATTTCCGGAAACCGATCTCGTCCTTTCGTGAAAAGAAGATCCGGGATATTCCGACGTGCGCGACGCCATCATTCGAAATTCGCTTTCCGGCCGCGTAAAGTTGCCGGGATTCATCGACGAAGCCGACCTTCCGGCGCTCTATCGGGGCGCGACGGCCTACGCGTTCCCCTCGCTCTACGAAGGCTTCGGACTTCCGGTGCTCGAAGCCATGGCCGCCGAAATTCCGGTGGTCTGTTCGAAAAGCTCGAGCCTCCCTGAAGTTGCCTGAGAAGGGAACGCGCTCTTCTTCGACCCTCTCCGGACCGACGAATTGGCCGACCGGCTCCGGTCGATCCTTTCCGACGCGAAACTTCGGGGGTCGCTCGTGAAGAAGGGGGTCCGCCGGGTCAAGGATTTTTCTTGGGACGACATGGGGGGCGCAATTCTGGAAGAGTACCGGGCGGCGCTCGGGGAGAATGCCGACCAAAAATAAACGCCGGATTTATAAAAACGCCCCCAATCTTGCGAACGGGGGCGTTTTTTATTTCTTCTCGACGAGCCGGAACGGTTCCGGAGGGCGTCATCCGTACGAAAAACTCCCTTCTTTTGGCAAGAAAATCGTATCCTTGGCGAATATTACGCATTCGGGCCCCCGTATCAGGCCGGCGTTCTTCTCGTTCGACCGGATCAGTTCCAAAATGTTTCCGACCTGCCTGGCATCTTCGGGCTTATCCGACAATCCGTACTGTTTCTTGATGATTTTCCAAAGGGAATCCCCTTCCCGCACTTCGTACGCCACGAGATTTTCAGCGGAGTTTTCCGACGGATTTCCCGGGGACCGTTCCGGTTTTCTGACGGCCGACTGGTTCGCGGCTGCCGGGACGGGCGATTTCGGGGTTTTCGCGGGTTTTTCCGGGACGGGCGGAACGGAGGGTTTTGGGGCGCTCGGCAATTGAACGGGGAAGGTTTCGTTTTTCAAGTCTTGCGGCTTCGCCTCGGGACCGCATTCCGAAACCCCCTGGGGAACCGGGGAATTGTCCGTCCGATCGTCCGGATCCCGGAACAACAGGGACGTAAACGTCGCGGTCGTCACGAATTTTCCGTTCCGTATCTCCCCGACCTCCCTCGTAACGGGTCACGCCGAATGGGGGTGCGCGGAATCCGGGTTATTGTACACCTTCAAAAGCCCGCCGACGTTCTTCAGGGTTATCCCGACGCCGTCGTTGAGAGATTCGAAGGGCGTGTCGCCCAGGGGCGGAAGGATCCGATACGTGGCGAACAGCCCTTTCAGTCGATCGTACTCGGACGAAGATCGAACGTCGACCCCCTTCGCCAAACCTTCCTCCAAAGTTTTCTTAAACGCCTCGCACTGCTGCGAATGTGCGGAGGCGACGGTTTCCCGTTGTTCGCGCGACAGAAGATCTCCGCCGCGGCGGACGTCCGCCCACTTTTGGGACAAAGCGTCATCCGAGCGAAGCGGTGAAGTATCCGATTTTTCCAGGCTCATGGTTCGTTCTTCGTAAAAATGCGCTTCCATTACACCACAGTTTCCGAAAGCGCGCAAAAAAGGGCCGCGTTTCAAAAGTTCTAAAATAAAAGCGGACACCCGGTACGGATTTGTGCGGTAATATG
>CAZINU010000007.1:0-42067 GCA_964540725.1 uncultured Candidatus Peribacteria bacterium | reverse complement strand
CCCCCACTCACCGCCAGTCGCATTTAAAAACGCTCCGCCGCATGGCGGGGCTTTTTAATGCGAATGCGGGGATTGTGGTGGGGATTCGAACGCGAGGCATCGAGCGATGGCGAGATAGGAAGCCATTGACGCAGCTTCCGGCCGAGCGCGTTTCGAGGAACGGGCATCCGGTCCCGTGAAATGCCCCGCCCCTCTTCCGATTGACTCCCCCGCGTTTTCCCATATTCTCTCCGCGCCGTTTTTCAAAACGTGCGGGCCCATAGCTCAGTGGTTAGAGCGAGCGGCTCATAACCGCCAGGTCCCTGGTTCAATCCCAGGTGGGCCCACCAAAAACCGTCGAACCCCCTTCCGGAAACGGGAGGGGGTTTCGTTCGTTCCGGCGGCCCGAAACCCCCGTTCGTCCCGTTCCGGCCGGACGTTATCGACGAGGCGTTTCTCCGTCCCGTTCTTCGGTCAGTGCCCATATTCCCTCGCGCGTTCCTCTATATGCCGATTTTCGAACCGGAACGCCGGGGGCGGAAGTCGGTCCCGACCCGGATTCCCGTTTTTCGCGAACACAGAATTTGTTCGTCATAATTTTAATTGGAAATATTGTTCGCAAATAGTCAAAACAAGAGTTTTTGCTCAACGGAGAGCACTATGCGGGATTATTCCGATATCCGAAGGGCGTCTTTTTGAAAAAACTCCAAAAAAGTTTTGACTCCGATTCGGATTTCCATATAACTCTCTGGCGCGTTTCGCAGGGAGCGGTTTCCAATCCTCCCGTCGGACACGCAAAAGGGGTTCCTTAACATCCGACGCACAGGAAGACGAAAGTCTTCCCAATTTCCGTGTCCGGTTCGCCGGATACGGGGAAACAACCATAGATTCAACAACAACAATTCATTTGAGATCGAAATTCGATCATCAATAGCTACGTTTAAAAGAGTTTGATCATAGCTCAGGATGAACGCTAGCGGTGCGCCTAACACATGCAAGTCGAGCGGAGTCATTTATGACACTCGTCTTCGAACGAACGTCCGACAGGACGTTCCGTCCCCACGCTTCCGCGGGGGTCGGGGTTCGCGGAACGAGTGTCATAAATGATTTAGCGGCAAACGGGCGAGTAATAGGTTTGTACCTTCCCCAAAGTCAGGGATAACGTATCGAAAGATACGCTAATACCGGATAGTCCCGAGAGGGTAAAGCAGCAATGCGCTTTGGGAGGGGCATGCCTCCTATCAGCTAGTTGGCGGGGTAATGGCCCACCAAGGCAATGACGGGTAGCCGGTCTGAGAGGACGACCGGCCGCAATGGGACTGAGACACGGCCCATACTCCTACGGGAGGCAGCAGTGAGGAATCTTCCGCAATGGGCGAAAGCCTGACGGAGCGACACCGCGTGGAGGATGACGCGTTTATTCGTGTAAACTCCTTTTCTGTGGGAAGATAATGACGGTACCACAGGAATAAGGGACGGCTAACTACGTGCCAGCAGCCGCGGTAATACGTAGGTCCCGAGCGTTATCCGGAATTACTGGGCGTAAAGCGTTCGTAGGCGGACCGTTAGGTTCGGCATGAAAGACCGGGGCTTAACCCCGAGTTTGTGTCGAATACCGGCGGTCTCGAATCCGGGAGAGGTAAGCAGAATGGTACGAGTAGGGGTGCAATCCGTTGATACGTACTGGAATACCAAAAGCGAAGGCAGCTTACTGGAACGGCATTGACGCTGAGGAACGAAAGCGTGGGGAGCGAAAAGGATTAGATACCCTTGTAGTCCACGCCCTAAACGATGGATGCTGAGTGTCGGGCCTTGTGCCCGGTGCTTCAAAGCTAACGCATTAAGCATCCCGCCTGAGGAGTACGGTCGCAAGATTAAAACTCAAATGAATAGACGGGGACCCGCACAAGCAGAGGATCATGCGGTTTAATTCGACACTAAACGAGAAACCTCACCCAGACTTGACATCCCGAGAAGTTGCCGGAAACGGCGATGTGCCCGCAAGGGAGCTCGGAGACAGGCGCTGCATGGTTGTCGTCAGCTCGTGCCTTGAGGTGTTCGGTTAAGTCCGTTAACGAGCGCAACCCACGTCGTAAGTTACTATGTCTTACGAGACTGCCTGGGTCAACCAGGAGGAAGGTGTGGATGACGTCAAATCAGCATGGCCCTTATGTCTGGGGCCACACGCATGATACAATGGTCGGTACAAAGGGCTGCGAAGGGGTAACCCGGAGCCAATCCCAAAAAGCCGATCTCAGTCCGGATTGGGGTCTGCAACTCGACCCCATGAAGTCGGATTTGCTAGTAATCGTGAATCATCCATGTCACGGTGAATATGTTCCCGGGTCTTGTACTCACCGCCCGTCAAAGCATGGGAGGAGTTCTCGCTGGAAGCCCCCGGAGTAATACTGGGGTCCATGGCAAGGATTCTGACTGGGCTTAAGTCGTAACAAGGTATCCGTAGGAGAACCTGCGGATGGACTATCTCCTTCGAATCTGTTTCTTCAAAAATTGGGAAATTCGTCTTCCGGTGTGTCGGATGGTAAGAGCTTCGGCTCTTTAACATCCGTACGAGAAAAATACGATGAGAAGACGAATGTCGAAAAATGTTTTGGTACCGTAAGGTACAAGGAAGTTCTGGTCGGAAGCGCGTGTCGTTACGCGTGGAAGACCGTCGCCCTCCGAGGCGTCATACCCGTCGGAGAGGGCGGAAAGCCGTCCGTAGCAATACGGACACGTTGGATACATATACGGCACGGAATGGATACCTTGACCCACACGTCCGAAGAAGGGCGCACAAGGCTGCGATAAGCTCCGGGGAGCTGCCAAGAAGCGTTATACCCGGAGGTACCCGAATGGGGGAACCCAGCGCGGCAAATCCGCGCTATCCTGAATGGATGGACACTCGCCGAATTGAAATATCTTAGTAAGCGAGGAAAAGAAATCAAACGAGATTCCCGGAGTAGTGACGAGCGAAACGGGAACAGCCTAAACTCACAGAGTGCCAAGCATCGGAGCGTTGCTCTGTGGGGGTTGCGAGAGCGTCGTACTGACATCCGATATGTCAGACGGTGCGTATGATGCATAGGAGAATGGTCTGGGAAGGCCAGTCTGAGAGGGTGAAAGCCCCGTATCCGAAATGCCATCATGCCCGCCGCCGACGATTTCTCAAGTAGGATCGGACACGTGAAATCCGGTTTGAAGCTGGGGGGACCACCCTCCAAGGCTAAACAGCGTGTGGGATCGATAGTGAACGAGTACCGTGAGGGAAAGGTGAAAAGAACCCCGGGAGGGGAGTGAAATAGACCTTGAAATTCCGTGCCAATAAAGAGTAGGAGCCGCAAGGTGACTGCGTACTTTTTGTAGAACGGACCAACGAGTAAGCCGTACGTGGCAAGGTTAAGGGAGAGTATACCCGGAGCCGCAGGGAAACCGAGTCTGAATAGGGCGATTTAGTCACGTGCGCTTAACCCGAAACCCATGCGAGCTACTCATGACCAGGCTGAAGTTCCGGTAACACGGGATGGAGGGCCGAACCAATTGGTGCTGCAAGACCACTGGATGAGTTGTGAGTAGGAGTGAAAAGCTAATCGAGCTGGGAGATAGCTGGTTCTCCGCGAAATATATTTAGGTATAGCCCCGGATCATACGATGAGGGAGGTAGGGCTCTGATAGGACTAGCGGGTCGCGAGACTTAGCAAATCCTGATAAACTTCGAATGCCCCCATAGTTATTCCGGGAGTCAGACGGTGACAGAGAAGTGCCATCGTCGAGAGGGAAACAGCCCAGATTCCTGTCTAAGGCCCCGAAGCGCACGCTCAGTGGAAAAGGATGTGGGACTACCGAGACAACCAGGATGTTGGCTTAGAAGCAGCCACTCATTCAAAGAGTGCGTAATAGCTCACTGGTCGAGTGGTCCCGCGCCGAAAATTCAACGGGGCTCAAGCGTATCGCCGAAGACGGAAGCTCCTTCGGGAGCGGTAGCGGAGCGTTCTCTATGCCGACGAAGCGGTTTCGTGAGGAACCGTGGAGGTATGAGAAGCGAAAATGTTGGTATGAGTAACGAACAGGGGGATGAAACCTCCCCCCGCCGAATGTCCAAGGTTTCCTATCCAACGTCAGTCGTGGTAGGGTTAGCCGGTCCTAAGGTACACCCGAAAGGGGTAGCCGATGGAGAGCAGGTGAATATTCCTGCGCTCCGTATCCTTCGTTATCACGAAGCGGGGACGCATGATGCGTGCAGGGGTCTCTCATGGATGAGACCAGACGTTTCAAAACCGGAAAGGTAGGTAAGTCCGCCTTTCGCGTAAGGGAGAGAAACGGATCCCACGAACCCAAGCCCTTCGGGGTGCGACAAGTGGAGCCTGGTACACGTAACGTGCCGAGAAAAGCCGCTAAGGAGAAGGGTACGGAACCGTACCGAAATCGAACACTCGTGGACTAGTGTGAGTACACTAAGGCGAACGGGATAACTATGCTTAAGGAACTCTGCAAAAAAGCGGCCGTAACTTCGGGATAAGGCCTGCCTGCACTGAATATCGGTGTAGGCCGCAGCGAACGAGCCCGGGCGACTGTTTACCAAAAACACAGCTCTCTGCGAACACGCAAGTGGATGTATAGGGGGTGATGCCTGCCCAGTGCCAGAAGATCACGTGGAGGGGTGCAAGCTCTGAAACTAAGTCCTGGTGAACGGCGGCCGTAACTATAACGGTCCTAAGGTAGCGAAATTCCTTGTCGGGTAAGTTCCGACCCGCACGAATGGCATAACGGTCTGGGCACTGTCTCAAGCATGGTCCCGGTGAAATTGCAATGTCGGTAAAAATGCCGACTACTCGCAGCAAGACGGAAAGACCCTATGAAGCTTTACTCTAACTTGGTACTGGCGTATACGATAACGTGTGCAGGATAGGTGGGAGACTATGAGGAAGGGGCGCTAGCCCTTTCGGAGTCGTCGTTGAGATACCACCCTCGTTATCGTGTACGTCTAACCCCGAATCGGGGGACAGTGCTTGGCGGGGAGTTTAACTGGGGCGGTTGCCTCCTAAAATGTAACGGAGGCGCGCAAAGGTGTGCTATTCCCGGATGGAAATCGGGAAGATAGTGTATTCGCATAAGCACGCTTGACTGGGAGACCTACAAGTCGATCAGAGACGAAAGTCGGCGAAAGTGATCCGGCACCAACACGTGGGAGTGGTGTCGCTCAACGGATAAAAGTTACTCTAGGGATAACAGGCTGATTCCGTCCAAGAGTTCACATCGACGACGGAGTTTGGCACCTCGATGTCGGCTCGTCGCATCCTGGGGGTGGAGAAGCTCCCAAGGGTATGGCTGTTCGCCATTTAAAGCGGTACGCGAGCTGGGTTCAAAACGTCGTGAGACAGTTTGGCCCCTATCTGCTGTGAGCGTTTAGGAATTTGATGGGATTTGATCCTAGTACGAGAGGACCGGATTGAACGAACCTCTGGTGTACCGGTTGTCGCTCCAGCGGCAGAGCCGGGTAGCTAAGTTCGGAATGGATAACCGCTGAAAGCATCTAAGCGGGAAGCCAACCCAAAGATGAGATTCCTCCGTCGCAAGACGATAAGTGCCCCGGGAGACTACCGGGTTGATAGGTTGCAGGTGTACGGACAGCAATGTCTTCAGCCGAGCAATACTAATAGCACGAAAGGTATCCAAGAAGGCTTTCCGTCCCCGACGACGGACTTCCTTCCTGGCGGAATCGAGACATTCGGAAGCAGGAGTCTTCTCATCGTATTTTTCCCGTACGGAACGTATCGTTTCCAGTATCTCGGTGCTTATTGCGCGCGGGGTACACCCGTTCCCATCCCGAACACGGAAGTTAAGCCGCGTCGCGCCTATGGTACTGCAGTTATAACTGTGGGAGAGTCGGTAAGCGCCGAGATACTGGAAAGGATACGAGGGGACCGCATTGCGCAAAGCGATGTCGTTCAATACCTCGGGTGGCATGCCCGGGTAGCTCAGTTGGATAGAGCGGCAGCCTTCTAAGCTGATGGTCGTGGGTTCGATTCCCGCCTCGGGCACCAATAATAGCATGGGTTATTAGCTCAGTTGGTTAGAGCGCTTGCTCGACAAGCAAGAGGTCACTAGTTCGAATCTAGTATAACCCACCATTCTTTCGACCCACTCTTTGGGTGATTAGCTCAGTTGGTTAGAGCATCTGCCTTACAAGCAGAGGGTCATAGGTTCGAATCCTATATCACCCACCATGCGTCTTTAAAAAATCCTCAAAGGATTCGAATAAAGGGTATCCGCCTTAGCGGATAGGAAGCCAACGATTTGGCTTCCGGCCCGACCCGTCTCGCGGAGCCGCGGAGCGGCGCGAGCGAACGAATCCTATATCACCCACCATTCTCTCAAATTTTTAAAAACCGCATCCGCCTTCCTGGCCGGTGCGGTTTTTCGTATGTCGAAACTGAGAAGATTCCCCTGCCCCGCCCCCGAAGGCTTCCGTTCGCCCCCCGTTTCCCCTTTCCCATGTACCGCCTTACCGCCGCCGACCTCCCGAAGGACCATCCGTACTACCGGTCGTCTTCCGAGGGGTACCGGAAATACCTTGAAACGTGCGGATTGCGCACGTTGAAAACGTCCGACGGGTACGCCTGGCTCAAAAACGTTCTCGGCTTCCATATCGCGAAATTCGAGCGGTTGGAAGCGGAGCCGGACATCGCCGCGCTCAAGGCGGCCGGCTTTGGCCCCGGCGTCGTCATTTGGATTCCGGCTCGCCGAACGGAAATCCCCAAACCGTGGCGGAAGATGTGGCTTCGTTCGCACTTCATGAATTCGGGCTTTACCGTCGTGGATTCCCCGGACTACTTCCGGAAATGGAACGAACGGGCCCGTCGGGCCCGCAAGAAGTTCCTGTCGACCGAGGGGGCCGAAACCGTACGGGTCTCGGACGACGAATTCATGGAACATTTCCGAACGACCCCCGTTCGCCACGCGTTTAAAAAGGAATACATCAAGTATTATCGCACCATGGCGGCCATCGCTCCCGAAAGCGTCCGTTCGTACGTGGCGAAATACCGGGGCAAGGTCGTCGCTGGCCTCGCCGTTTTCGACTACTGCGGAAATTCGAGTGCCCACTTGGTCGCTTTTACGGGGCCGGAGGCATATTCCATCCAAGCCGGAACGGGATTGATCGACCGGTGGTTCGCCGATTCGTGGACTTCGGGTGTCAAGTATGTCAATTTTGACCACTTGAAAGACCCTTCCATGACGCCGGACCAGCAGGGGTATACCGATTTCAAGAAGAATTTCATGGAATATTCGATCGAATACCCGGATTCGTATTTCCGGTTCGTGGCATAGCAAAACCCCCGCGCATGCGGGGGTTTTGAGCAGGATCGTCCCATGTGGACCCGCGTGCGAATTCAATAAAAGGTCAAACCTATTTTCTCGCGGTTTTTATCGGAGCGGGGCACCGTTCCTTCAGTACGGCGAGTAGGGGCGCGGTTTCCGCTTGTACGCGCTCCGCGCTCCGGGATTTTACCAATTGTATGAGAATCGTCTCGCTTCCGTCGGGGAGCTTCACGCTCGCCATGGGGCCGTACGTTCCGCGCTCCTTTCCGAACGCGTCCTCGATAATGGAAACGGGGCTCAGGTCCTTCTCGACGGCTAGGCGCATGATGGCGAGTTGGCCGATACTGGCTCGATTCGCTCAATCGACATCCTCGGTTCCCGTATCCATGAACGCGACGAAGGCCTGAACGGTCGAATCGTTCCGGACTTCTTCCAAAAGCTCTTCCGGCTCGGCCCGCATGATTCGAAGCGCGTCTTCCTGAGACATGAAATGCGAAATGGGCATTTCCACGTTCCATTCGCCGGATAGAATCGCCTCCTTCTCCTGCTTGAAAGCTTTTGTGATCAAGTCGGTCGGAGAAGCGAAGAAGGACGAAACCATGGCGGTGGGGAAATCCCTTCGGATGGCTTCGATTTTCCGAAGGGATTTGAGATCCGTCGGGCGGCATTGCTCGGCGTTTTTTGCGCGAGCGGTTTCATGGTGGCGGGCTTCTGGGGACATGGGACGTTCGGTTACCGGATACGAGCCCACTCTACCGCATCTTTCCGGAGTCGTCAAAAATCGGCCCGTCTCCCGCTTCGCGCAGGCGACGTTCGATTTCCGATACCGCCGCCCCGGGGTCTTTCTTGAATTCGCTCGCGAAAAACCGGAGGGGGCGGATGCCCTTCGCGACGAGTTCGTCGAGCTGTCGGGCGTCCCGTTCCATATTGGTCCGGATTTTGGTTTGCCAGTATTCCGGCAGTTTCTCTAGACGCCCCTCTTTCATTTTTCCGTGCCAAAAATCGCCGTCGACGAATACGGCGAGCTTCTGTTTCGGAAAATAGACGTCCGGCGTTCCGGGAATTCCTCGCCGGTGTTTGCGGTACCGGAATTCCGGCCAGAGCCGCTTGATGAGCGAAAACAGGAGCTTTTCAGGTCCCGTGTTTTTCGATTTGATACGCCGCATGACGTCGGAGCGCTTCTCGGGAGTGAAGATGTCGGGCATGGCTACGCGGCGGGGATTTGCGAATCGGAAAACCGGCCTTCGAATTCCGCATAGGTCTTGCCGGCCAAGAAGGCCCCGATGCCGACCTCCATATGGGGAACGAACGGCCGGGGGAGTTCCGATACCGGGAACCATCCGATTTCGGAGGCCTTGTCGGGCTCGGCGTTCGTCGCGACGCCCTCGAAACGCTCCGGAGCGGCGAAGTAGTAGAGACGCCCCTCCCTTCCGTCGGGATCGTCCGGAAACCGGGCGTACATGACGAGCGGAGCCCCGTAGTCTTCGGGACGGGCGGACAGCCCCGTTTCTTCCGACAGTTCGCGGGCGACCCCGGCGGAAGGAAATTCCCCATGGTCGAGTTTTCCGGCGGGTAACGCCCAATACCCGTCGAAATAGGAGGTGTTTTGCCGCTTCAGGCAAAGGATTTCCCCATTCCGTACGACGATGGAGAAAACGGCTCAGACAATATGGGCTCGGGAGGGTATGCGACGGGAAGAGGCGTTAGTTTCCATGACTCGGCGTTCAGGCGTTCGGGACGCTTTTCGATTCGGACAAGGCTTCGGCTTCGTTCGGGAACAGCCGCAGGAACTCCGTCGCTCCGCTCACTTCGAGGGCGTCCCGCGCCGCGTCGGCCGCGCCGAAAAACGCGAGGCGCTTCCCCGCCGCTTCGCACCGGAGATTCAAATCGACGGCGTATCCGATGGATTTGGAATTGAGGTATTCGAGATTCCGGCAATCGATGAGGATCGACGAAACGGCCGAATCGTCCGCCGCCGAGTATATCGGGGCGAAAACGGCGTCGCAATTCGTCGAATCGAGCTGTCCGGAAAGCGCGAAGGCGACGGTATCTCCGGAAACTTTCCGGGTAACGGAGAAGGGGGTCGTATGGAGGGCGTCCACGGGAAAACGGGTAACGGGCTACGTTTCATCCTATCCGGGAAATCCGAGCTGTAAATCCCGGGGAATCGGAAAAATCGTACCATATTCGGGAACGCCCGACAATCCTTTCGAAAAGAAAAAACGCCCGGGCATGCCCGGGCGTTTTGAATCGGTCGGATTACCTCCGAACGGAAGCGTCATGGACCCGCGAGAGCGTGACGAGGGCCAGGGAAGCGCCGATCATGGCCATGAACATGTCCGCTTGGGTATCGAACGGATCCCCTTGGGTTCCGAGGAACTGGTCCGCTCCTTGGCCGAGCCCGAGGGCCGACCACCATTCGAGCAGTTCGTACGACGAACTGACGAACATGACGACGCACACGCAGAGGAACGCGAGCCATGGGCCGTCGAGGCCGGTCTTCCGAATCAGGATTTCCCGGGCCAGCATCGCCGGAACGAAGCCTTGGGCGAAGTGGCCGATTCGGTCGTACGGGTTCCGGTCGAAGCCGAAGACGTCCTGGAGCCAGAATCCGAAGGGAACCTGGGCGTACGTGTACGCGCCGCCGAGCATGAGGACGAGTCCGTGGACCGTGAGGAGGGCGTAGAGCAGGTTCGAAAGCGGAAAACGTCGGTACGTTGCGAGAAGGACGGGAAGTCCGATCAAAACCGGCGCGACTTCGAGAAGCCACGTCAGGCGGTCGTGCGGAGCCCACCCCGAGAGGATGAGCCCGCCGAGCGTAATGGCGACGAGCGATCGTTTCATGTGTTTTCTCCGTATTTGTATTAGTATGAATACTACTAATAAATTTAGTTTGTCAAACTCTTCGGGAGGCCGTATCGTTCGATTTCCGATGTCGAAAGGGCCCGGCAGGAATCTTTTTCCTCCGCTCCGCTTCGGAAAACGCCTTGCGACGGCGAGTGCCATACTAGGCACTCGCAACCCGACGCCCGCTTTGCGGATCGTCGGGGTCGCTACGGTTTCGATTCCCGCCATCGGAAGGGCCCGGCAGGAATCTTTCCTCGGAGTGTCGCGCCGGCTCTGCCGGACGCTCGCTCCTCGGAACGCCTTGCCGCGGGAAGCCGCGAATAGCGGCTTCCTTCCGGATTCGCGCGTTCGCGCTCATCCGTGCGGCGGCGGTTTCGATTCCTGTCGCTCGCCCCAAACGCCTTAAACCCCCCTCCGTTCGGAGGGGGGTTTTGCGTCGTTATGGTGCTCCCGGCAGGAATCGAACCTACATCTGGGCCTTCGGAGGGCCATATTCTATCCGTTGAAATACGGGAGCGCGGCGGGAATTGTGCGGAATCCGGGCGGAAAATCAAGTTTTTCTCGAATGTCCCGGCCCTCCCGGTGGCCGCTTCCGCCCCGCGGAACCGGCGATCCGGACCGAAGCGGGACGGAACCCCGACGGACTTACCCGGCGATGACGCCCGACCCCACGAGCTCGTCGTCCGAATACGCGACGAAGAATTGGCCGGGCGTCACGGCCCGCTGCGGTTGGGCGAACCGGGCGACGACGTTCGGACCGTCGGATTCGAGCCGCACCGGCTGGTCCTCTTGCCGGTACCGGATCTTCGCCGCGCCCTCCCAAGGAAATCCGAAATCTTCGGACATCCACCGCCAATCCGAAACGGCGCACTCGGCAGCGAAGAGTTCGAGGTCGTTTTCCGTTCCGACGACGATCCGGTTATTCGCCACGTCCTTTCGTACGACGAAGAGCGCCGGACCGCCTCAGACGCGGATATCGCGCCGTTGCCCGACGGTGTAGAACCAGGCCCCGCGATGTTCGCCAATCTTCCGTCCGGACGTGTCGACAATGTCTCACGTTTTTTCCGGAATGCGTTCCCGAAGGAATTCCCGCATGGGAACCTTCCCAATGAAGCAGAGACCCTGGCTGTCTTTCCGGTCGGCGTTCGGAAGCCCGGCTTCCCGGGCGATGCGGCGGACTTCCGGTTTCGGGAGGTGGCCGATGGGAAAAACGGCCTTCGAGAGCTGGGATTCGGAAAGCCGGGAAAGGAAGTACGATTGGTCTTTCTCGGGGTCATTCCCTTTCAGGAGGCGCACCCGGCCGTCGCGAACGACGGTTCGGGCGTAGTGGCCGGTGGCGACGGCGTCGAACCCGTAGGAAAGGGCTTCTTCCAAGAAGAGGTCGAATTTGACGAGGTTGTTGCAGAGGACGTCCGGATTCGGCGTAACGCCCTTCAGGTAGCCGTCGTAGATGGTTCGGACGATGCGCTCTTCGTACTCCCGCACGAAGTCGAACGTCGAAAACGGGATACCGAGAAATTCGGCCACCCGTTCGGCTTCGGCGAGGTCGGCCCTCGTCGTGCAGTGCTCGTCGTCCGTTCGGTAGTTCACCATGAATCCGGCATGTACCTCGTGCCCCGCGTCCCGGAGGAGCAACGCGGAAACGGCGGAATCGACGCCCCCGGAGAGGCCTACGAGAATCTTCATACCGGTTCGATGGAAAGTTCGTGCCATCCCGCAATCCGCAGGAGGAGCGGGTGGGCTTCTGGGCGTCGGCGGTTCCACGGGCGTTCGATCAAATACGTACGGATTCCGTTTTCAACCAAGTCGACCGCGAAGTCCATGTTGTCGTCTACCATGTCTAAAATGCCGAAGCGCCGGCAGACTTCCGACTTCGGCGTACGTCCTCCGGTAGAGAGATGTCCGGTAAAGGCGAGGTCGAAAAACGTGTCGGGAAAGTGTCGGGAAAGCCACCGTTCGGTCGGTTCGCGCTCGGATTCGGACCGACCGGTAATGGCGAAGAGTTCATGCCCGGCGGCCTTCAGCCGCCGGCACCCCTCGACGCTCCCTTCGACCGGAAGCACGCCGTCGTGCCCGGCGTGGGCGTAGAATTCGCGGAATACCCGAACCTCTTCCTCCTTGGAAAGGCCGAGCTTTTCCACGTTCGACCAATCGTGGTGCGTCAGGTCGTCGAATTCCGCGTCGAATCCGTAGCGCTCCCGCGCGAAAAGGAAGGCGGGCGCGAAGGTGGACGCGATGGTTTCGTCGATATCGATGCCGATGCGCATGCGGTTCGGGTGAAAAAACGGGCGCGAAGCCCGAAGCGCGCCCATACTACGGATTTTTTTCTCCGAGTCTACCGCAACCCGCGGTCGCGGCAGAAATTCGACCAAGCGCTCCACGCGCGTTCGAAGGCGTCCTGGTTTTTGGGATCGGGGTCTCGAAAACCGCTTCGCCATACCCAATCGAACATCTCGGAGATCGTTCCGACGCGTTCCCCGAGAAATTCGAGCGCGCTTGGAATTTTGGCTTCGTAGGCGTCCATGAGGGCGAAGATTTGATTTTTCAGGACGTTGTGGACGAGGTGGTGCGAATGGGCGACCGCCCCCCGGCCGTGGTCGAACGCGGCGATGGTGCCGTTCAGGTACGAATACTTTTCGTAGAGCTTGAAGAGCGGGTACAGCCGGTGGCGCTTGTCATGGTCGACGGCGTAGGAACGGAGGATGGTCCGCTCGAACCGCCGCCGCCTTCGGGGGTCTTTTTCCATGAGGGCCCGCCGGACGAATTTTTTCGTCGCGGCAATTTCGTCCGAAACCGTATGGGTCGCGAGGTGTTTGAGATCGGAAACGGTGTCGCCGTGTTTCATTTCGGCGAAATCGTGGACGTCGGCGCAGGCCGTAATCAGGAAAACGTCGCGCCCGACGTTTTTCGAAACGCGCTTGGCGTAGCCGCCCGCGACCGTTTCCGTCGACGCGAGGTCGGCGGGCGCGTACTTGCGAACGAGTTCGCCCTGGTGGCGCTGGTGGTCGTAGACGTTCCCGTCGCCGGGAACTTCGCCCGAGAGCCGGCCGTGTCCGTCGCGCGGAACGTCGTTTACGGACATGCCCGCGGGAACGACGTAGCGCTCCCAGCGGTGGACGGCGATTCCTTCCCGGAGGACGGAATCCCGGAACGCGGCGTTCGGATCCTGGCGGAATTCGGCGAAACCGACCTTCCGGAGAGGTTCGCGACGGGATTCGAAGGCGGTTCGCACGCTTTGGGCCGTAAAAAGGTACGTTCTAGTTTTTACGAAATATCCCAACTTGGTCAATATCCGGATCGAAAAAGCCTTTGACCATACGAATTATTTATTTTTAATAAAAATCCGCCCGAAGGCGGCCGACGTTTCGAGAAAGTTTTTCCAATACCCTATTCCGGCGGAATCCCGAGCGATTTCAGGCATTTTCCGAGCCGGGCCCCCACCCCGCCGGTCACCGTTTCGTAGGCGATTCCGGAGCGGTTCAATACCGACACGAGCGCTTTCTCGACGGAGAGGCGGTAGTCTTCGTCCTCGCTCCGGATTCCGTCGCCCGAGAGGGCGAGTTCCGACGGAAGGAAAAAGACCTTCGTGTACGGGTGCGAACGGGCGTGGAGGGCGGCTTCGCTGGAGAGCCGCTCGAATTCCGGCGTGTCGAACGCGTACGCCGCCGCGTCGAAGACCGACCGGTCCGAGAGGAATCTTCCCGCCGAACGTTCTTTTTCGATTTGTTCGCGGAGAATGGACGTTTGGAAAGACGCGCGCTCTTCCGGCGACATTTCGTGCGGCAACTTCGGGCACCCGGAGATTTTTTCCCGCGCGATTTCCGGAATGACGGCGACGTCGAGAAACCGCCCGAGCATGGAGACGAGCGTGGTTTTTCCGGTGGAATGGGTTCAGACGACGGCGACGCGCATAGTTGTCGGGAAGGGCGGCTTCAAGGCGCCATTGTACCCGAAAAATTTCCGGCTGTAAAGGATTTACCGGATTTCGTGCCCCTCGAGACCCGCCTCGGAGACGCGTTCGATGAAGTACGATTCAAGGGGTTCCTTGAGATTCTTCACGTATTCGTCGGCGATGATCGCCCCGCGGTGGATGATGGCGAAGTGGTCGCAGATGGATTCGACGTCCGAGAGGATGTGGGTATTGAACACGACGGTCGCGCCCTTCGCCTTGAGTTCGAGAATGAGGTCTTTGACCATTTTGCGCCCGAGGGGATCGAGGCCGCTCATGGGTTCGTCCAGGAAGACGACGTCGGGTTCGTTGACCATCGCCTGGGCCAATCCGGCCCGCTGGAGCATGCCCTTCGAATACTTCGACAAGAGGCGGTCTCCGGCTTGGTCGAGGCCGACTTTTTCCAAAAGCGAATCGATGCGGGCTTCGAGCTCGTCCTTCGGAATTCGGAAAAAATGCCCGTTGAACCGGAGAAATTCGCGTCCCGTCAGGTACTTGTAGAGGTAGGTGTTTTCGGGCATGAAACCGATGCGTTCCCGAGCCTCCATGGAGAGTCCGGTTTCCCCGAGAACCTCCACCGACCCGGCATCCGGTTCCAGAAGGCCGAGCACGCACTTCATCGTGGTCGTTTTTCCGGCGCCGTTCGGACCGAGGAATCCGAACACTTCGCCCCGTCCGACGGAGAGGGAAACGCCCTTCAGCACCTCTTTTCCGTCGAGGTATTTGACGAGGGAATCGATTTTGAGGGCCGCCTTTCCGGACGACGGGGTCGTTTTCGGGGCGCTCGAAGGTTTTGCCGGATTCTTCGCGGCCGCCGTTTTCGGCTTCGTCGGTTTTTTCGTCGCGGCGGGCGCGGTTTTCGTGGCGGTTTTTTTCGTCGGCATGCGGTGGTCGGGTAAGTTTCTGGTGGCGGATTGTATCGCAAGCCTCCCGTTTCGCAAGGTTCCCCCAGGTTTTTCCACTTCGATTTGATTCCGCCGAAAAGCGCCGTATCATGGCGGGTCGCACAAGCGGCTTTTACTTTTCAGACCGAATTCCCATGACCCATCACGAATGCTGCGGAGGAGGATGCCTCGACGCCGGATCCGTCCGTATCGACGCCGCCGCCCCCTTCTTCGATCTTCCCGCCTACGATCCCGCGAAGGACGACGAAACCCGCGTTTCCCTCGATTCCGTCGCCGGAAAATGGGCCGTTCTCTTCTATTACCCGGCCGACTTCACCTTCGTATGTCCGACCGAACTGAAGGACATGGCGAACGCGAAGGCGAAATTCGACGAACTCGGCGTCGAAGTGCTCGCCGCGTCGACCGACACCGTCTTTTCCCACCGCGCGTGGACGAAGCACGAAGGGCTCATGAAGGGCTTTCCGTACAAGATGCTCGCCGACCACACCGGCGAAACCGCGTTCCAATACGGCATCCTCGATACCGATACCGGCATCGCCGGGCGCGGAACGTTCATTCTCGATCCGAAGGGCGTCGTCCGCGGCATCGAAATCACCTCGGGCCCGCTCGGTCGCAATTCGGACGAACTCCTCCGCAAGATCGAGGCGCTCCAATTCATGGACGAAAATCCCGGCACCGCCTGCCCGGCGCGCTGGGTTCCCGGAAACAAGACCCTCAAGCCGTCCATCAAGATCGCGGGGGAAGTCGAAGGGCAGCTCTCGTAGCCCGTTTTTCCCGACTTTTCGAAAAACCCGCCCTTTCCCGGGCGGGTTTTTTTCATGGCGTCGGAATCTCGCGGATTGGGGGGACGGTTCATCATTGACTCTTTCAAGTTCGACATTTTAAAATATTTTCGTATGCTCGGCGGATACGCCTTCCGTACCGTCCGGTTTTTATGAACGCCCCCCGCACCGTCCTCGCCTTTCCCGATCGTCCGACCCTCGCTCGGACGTTCGACCCCGACCGTCCCGAAACCCTGCCGAACGTCGGTCCCGGGTGCGAGCGCATTCTCGAGTGGCCGGGCGCGGAAGGGTTCCGGGCATACTTCGATCGGATTCCCCCGTACGAAGTCGGAACCATGAAATTTTTCCACTCCCTGGCGGCATCCGGGTTCGTATCGGTTCTGACCGCCGACGTCGATGATTTCGGCGAGGACGCCGTCGTTTCCGTGACCGAACCCGAAAATGGGGACGCATTTTCCTTGGGGATTTCCGAATTCGTGCGCTATACCCACCCGACCGGACGGATAGACGACCCGACCGAGCGGAAAAATTTCCTTCTCCGAATGCTCGATTCCGTCGGAATCGAAGTCGAATTCCAACAGGTCGACGCTCTCGAGCGCCCCGAACGCATCCGGATTTCGGAGGCGGACGTCGCCTCGTTCCGCCCCGAGGAGACTCCGTTTCTCGACTTGGCCGGAAGACCGTACGCGAGCGCGTTCGTCACGTTCGACCGGGTCGAACGTTCCGTCGAGATGGCGATCGACCCCTCGTGCTTTCGGGACGCCGGTTCGGCCAATCTTCTCCACGCGCTTCTCGCGACCGATTACTATTACCGGATGGGGGAGTATTCCTATGGGGACGATTCCCGTGTCGTCCTTATGCGGCATTCCGGCGATTCGGCGGAAATCGCCGCGAAAGACCTTCACGCCCTCTTCGTTCACGCGGCGTCGAGGCTTCGGCCGGCGCTCACGAACGTTTCGGACGAACGCGAGCGGGTCGCGCGGTTTTTCCAGTCGTACGCGTGGCCGGAAATGCGGGAGGAATAACCGCCCGTTCCAACATCGTCCATCGTGGGCGGGAATCCCGCCTTTTCGAATTTTACCCCTTTCTTTTTTACGAAAAAACCGTACCATCCCCTTTTTCCTAACCTTTCCCGTTTTTGACCCGTTTCCGCGACCTCGGACTTTCCGAGCCCATCCTCCGCGCCCTCGAGGCCGAAGAGTACGACGTACCCACGCCCATCCAGGCCGGATCGATTCCGGTCGTGCTTTCTGGGCGCGACCTTATCGGTTGCGCCCAGACCGGTACGGGAAAAACCGCCGCGTTTTCGCTTCCGGTCATCGAACTCCTCTCCCGCGAATCCGGCGTATCCGCCGGGCGGGCCCGCCCCATACGCTGTCTCGTTCTGACGCCCACCCGCGAACTCGCTATCCAAATCGGCGAATCGCTCTCGGCATACGGGCGGAATTCCGGACTCCGCCACACGGTCATCTTCGGCGGGGTCGGACAAGGGGCTCAGACCGATCGGCTCGGAAGGGGCGTCGACATTCTCGTCGCCACCCCCGGGCGCCTTCTCGACCTCATGGGTCAAGGGTACGTCCGGCTTTCGCACGTGGAGATTTTCATATTGGACGAGGCCGACCGCATGCTCGACATGGGGTTCGTCCACGACGTTCGCAAAGTTATCGCCAAGTTGCCGGCCGAACGTCAGACCCTCCTGTTTTCGGCGACTATGCCGAACGAAATCGTCGAACTCTCCAAGACTATTCTCCGGTCCCCCGAGCGCGTCGAAGTGACGCCCGTCTCCTCGACGGCCGAAAAAGTGTCGCAGTCCGTCTATCTCGTGTCGAAGAACGACAAACGCGCCCTTCTCCTCCATCTCTTGGAAAATCCGGAATTCGCGCCGGTATTGGTATTTTCGCGTACCAAACATGGGGCGGATCGTATCGTCAAAGACTTGCAGCGCTCTGGGATCGATGCCGAATCCATCCATGGTAACAAATCCCAGAACGCCCGACAACGGGCGCTTAGGAATTTTAAGGACGGAGCCCTGCGGGTACTCGTCGCGACCGATATCGCCGCCCGTGGCATCGATATCGACGATTTGGCCTACGTAGTGAACTACGACCTTCCGAACGAGCCCGAAACTTACGTCCACAGGATCGGTCGAACCGGGCGGGCGGGCACGAGCGGGCAATCCGTCTCGTTTTGCGACGGAGAAGAACGGGCTTATCTTCGCGACATTGAAAAGCTCATTCGAAAACCCGTTCCCGTCGTAGCCGAGCACCCGTTTCCGACCAGCGACGCCCAAGCCCGTGCCGAAGCGGAGGCTGCCGCGGAGTCGAAGCGCCAGCCGCGCGGACGGAGCGCACACGGTCGGGGTGGCGCGAAACCGTACGGGCACGGTTCGAAACCCGGCACGGCGAAGTCGCCCGACCGGGATCGCTGAGACCCCCGGGGCAACCGGTGATTCCGGAGATAGTCGAAATCGGGTGACGTTCGAAAAAAGGCGGTTTTTTCCGCCTTTTTTCGATTTTACGGTTTCCGTGGAGCCGCACTTCCGACCGTCGTTCCGAAGGGAATGACGCCGTCTACCGTCGTTCCTTCGAGCGTTCCGGCATTCGCGTCGACGGATCCGCCGGGCAGAACGACCGTTCCCGGCGCGAGATGGGCGCCGAGACGGACGCTCTCCGCAAGGTCGATGCGAACGTCGGACGGGACGACGAAATCGGTCATTCGGGGAATCTTTCCCACGGAACGGACCGTGAGCGGAAGGCCCGTGGCTACCAAGCGTTCCTTGTTCAGCGCGTCGAAATGGGCCGCTTCGACCGGACCTTCCTCTTCGGTCCATACGCAGTCGGTCAAGAGGTCGGGCGCGCCGTCGAGGTTGACGGAGTTCGGAACGGTTTTTCGGAATGAAATGAGATGGAGCCGAAGATAGGCGTCGGCGGCCGAAATCGGCGGACTCTGCAGGTCGCGGACGAAGACGACGACCGGTTCGACGCGGCCGTCGAGGGGCGACAAGGTTTTCGACATCTTTGACACGACGTTGATCGCGTCCATGTTGGGGTGGATCCCGCCGTCGCCTTCGAACGGCAAGAACGCGATCCTGAGAGCCTCCATCTGATCGTCGTTCAGGGAAATCTCGGAAACGGGATTACGGGGGTTTCCGCCCGCGACCCCGTGGAAGATGGCCGCGGAACCGAATTTCGTATCGAAGTTGACGTTGGGGTAGCGTACCGACAATACTTTGCCGCTCCGGCCGATATGCGCCAAACCGAGGCCGAACGTCTGCGGGTTGGAGTACCCTTCGGTTTCCCGGACGGCCGTGACGACGGCCTTGAAATCTTCTACGTCGGCGATGCGGCGAACCATCTCGAGAATGGTCGTTTCCCGTTTTTCCATGGTTGGGGCGTGAATGGATAGGTTCGAAATCTTTTCGGCTTCCGAAACGTCCGTTCATAAATTGGTAAAAACTTCGTAACGATGATACTCCGTGTACGGAAGGAATCAACGTTTTCTCAACTTGCTTTTTATGTTAATATGAGTAAGTGTGGCATTCACAGAATAGCCGTTCATTTCGACACATATGAATCATTCCAATCGTATTGTCGCGACCCTTTTCCGCACGCCCTGTCCGGATGACACCGGGGGTCGAACGTTTCCGCTTATTTCCGGTTTAAAGGTTTAAGGTTTCACGCTCGTCGAACTTATCGTAACGGTCACGGTACTTGCTATCCTTGCCGCCATAGGGCTCCTATCCCTTTACGGATACACTTCCGATGCGGCAAAATCCTCACTGATGGCAAATCTTCGAACCGTAGAAAACGCCATTTCGATAAATGCGACCGTTACCTCGTCCTTTCCGAGGCCGACCAATGCCGTCGCCGTTACGTATTCCGGGGTGATCGCCTGGTTTCAAGGAACCGTCGGAAATTCCGTTCTGGCCGAAATCGGCATGGGCGAGTCCCCCATTGATCCGATAACGAAATCCGAATTTTCGTATTCGGTTACGGCGAACGGAACGGAATACGAAGTCGGAACCGCCCGACTGTCCGATTCCGCGATGAATCGATCGTGGTTCCACGAAACGGCCAATGCCCAAGAACCGCAAAAATCGATATTCGTAGTTCTGGGGAATTACAATGGATTATTCGTATCCGCCCGATCGGAATGAGCGAATTACCTTGTAGCCGCTCCGTCCATCCTTCTCTCGCCAATTCCTCCGACGGAATTGAAAACGCCGTCCGAGCCCCCGTCGTTCTTGGTGGATTGAATGCCGGGAACTCCGACGAACTGGGGGGGGGGGAGAAGTCCGATGCCTTTTCTGCCACGGGAGTCGTTTTCGATATGACGACGAAAACCGGAGGACTCCTATACTCGTCTGATACATCGCCGTTTCCCTCGAACGAAGCACAATTGGCCGCTTTGACGAAACGGCTTATCAACGCGTATTCCGGGACTGATTTGAGCGCCGCCTCAAAGAGCGTCCAAACGCTTCTTTCGTCACCGGAACCCCAAAAACTGGTTCTCTGAATGGGAATTGATTCGATTGGACGGGAAGTCGTACGAATTGCCGCCGAATGAAATCCCGAAAAACCCGAAGCCCCCACGGAAATCGTTCACGCGTTCGTGTCGGCCGGAGATTTTACGTTCACGGTCCCAGAGTCGGGTCGCTTTTGGTACTACTTGATAGGGGGCGGCGCCGGCGCGGGCGCCTCCAATTACGACAATGGCGCCGCTGGATGATATAGCGGATTCAAGGCCGAAGGGCTTATGGATTTGCCACCGGGGACGACCGTTCGCGCGCGGGTTTGAGCCGGAGGGGTTGCGGTTTCGAACGGAACGCACTGGACATCCGTCGGTTGAAGGGTCGGACAGGATTCCGTCCTAACGACTGAAACCGGAGCCGTGCTCGCGAAGGCGGAGGGGGGCGGGAGCGTCGCGAAAGTTCGCGACGACGGACAGACGGCATATGGCGGAACCGCGCCGGGGAGGGCTTGAATCCCATGATCCTTCTGTACGGGCGGCGCCGGCGGATCGGGATACTATGGGGCACACGGATCCTACGTCGACGGAAAAACGGATGGCGCTTCGAATGGCGCTGGTTATTATTGAATGGGTGACGGATATTATTCGAACAACCGGTACCCCATATTCAATCCATCGAACCTGTCTGGAAAATTTCCGATTATCCGTGCCGGAAACGGCGGATACGTGTCTACCCAAGGGGGAACCGGCCCGTGAGCGGGCGGCGGCGGCGGCCGCTCGAGTTGTGGCGGAACCTCTACGGGCGGTGCCGGAAATCCGTGAATGGTAATCATCGCATTCGGTGGCGAATAGTCCCTTCTTCAGAATCCTCAACTCCTCCTTTGTCACAAAAAGCCCCAACGTTCCATGTCGGGGCTTTTTATGGTCTAATGGGATTGGCTTCGTCTCGGTGCCGGATTTTCTTACCGTTCCCGTTCAATCCGCAAATGCCCGTTCGTGGTCCGTTCGACAATTTCGGACCCCCTTCCATTCTTCGTCCTGCCCATCGAAAACCATCACGAAAAAATATCCGGGTTGCTAAAGTTCGCTTTTATGACCATCGGACTTTCTGCCCCACGGAGGCCCCGGTATCCGCCCGGAGTTTTTTGAAAGGAAGAGTAATGACGTCGAGAAGCAGCATATTCCCTACCGTCCTTCGCGGCCGTTCCGCTCTTGTCGGAACCCCCCCGAAACCGTTCGGTCCTGGCTTGTTCCAGTCCATAATCTACCCCCGTTCTTTACAAACCGCCCATCGTGACAATCAAATGTTCCCGAAAAAGCGGCGTAAATCCATGCGGAGCCTAATCGATTCCCGCTATGCCGGAATTTCCGAATTCGATTCTGAGGATCGGGGTCGTATCGTTCTCGCCCTCCGGGTTTCGCGTGAAGGTTACCGACGGTACCAGGTCCGATTTGGCGGACCAGCGACTCCCTTCGAATTTTTCCAATTCGTACATGCGAATAATCGGATAGTCGCTCGAAAGGGTTTCTCGGAGAAAGGCATTGTCCGGAACGTACCCGAGGGAAAGGATCGAGTCAATGGCTTCCTTGTGTTGAACAAACAGTTCGATGGAGTATCGCCACAAGTGCGAGGCGTCATACCCGTTGGGGAGGCCGCCGCCTTCTTCGGCCGCAAGGCGCCGTACTTCCCGAATGAACGACTCGTAATGGTTCGATATGGGTGGCGAATGGAAAAAAGGGGGGGTGCTCGGTACGACCTGGTAACGTCGGGATTCGAACATTATAACGAAGGGGTCCGCGGAGCCACGGAAATCGTATCGGGATACGTAATCGCACATTATGAAATCCCCGTCCGTTTGAGCGGAGGGGGGAAGAGGTTTATCGAACTCACGGTCACAACGAAAAAAAGAGCTCCGTTATGGGGCGTCGGGCTCTTCTTCTGCCTAAAAGGCGGTTTGGTCTGTAGATGGTGGACCTATGATGGTCGTGAATCGGATGGTGGAGGGGTTTCGGGCAATTTCCGCCATGGTTGAGATTGTCGAAAAGTTCGCTTTAAAGGACGTTTAATCGTAGTCCTCAAATTGCTGACGTATCAAATCGGACTCCACGGCTTCGAACGCCTTTGAAAGCGCTTTTTCATAGTGCGGATTGTCCGGCGAAAAATTTTCGCCCACCCTGTCGTTTTTGGTTCGGAGAAATACCGGAATCCAAACGTCTTTCGATACGAAGAATGCGAACAAAAGCCGCCCGGGCGACGTTTTGGAAGTAAGGTAGATTTTGACAAGCCTTGATCCGGAAGGTTTCGTTCATCCAATTATCGTCCCCAACCCTTTGGAAGCTTTCGAATAGGCAGTAATTACGTCCGAAATCGAAAAAATGCCCGATACTGTGGACAGCTCGTTTTCAACGAAGGACTTGGGAATCCGAAGCATTTACAGGAGGGATTCGATTCGGTCCATCTTTTTTTGTACTGCCTGCGAAACCGGGAGGATTTCGATTTCCGGCTCGTTCGAGCCGTAGGCACCGAGATGGATCCGCCGTTCGGCGTACCCTTTTGCGAGCAACGAAAAGACGGTTGAGACCGAAACGTTGTCCGCGCTCGCGCGTGCCCTGACGATGTTTGCCACGGATTTGTCGATGCTGACGGTGGTTCTGGACATATTTATGCCATTTATATGGTACGAATGGTATTATATAATTTGATATAGAAATGCAATATTTTATGTATAAACATCTCAAAAATTCGGAAGTGGTTCGTTTTTAGTGTCTAACGGTATCTGCGCGGCCCGGCTTACGGCATTCCTCGTTGGTTCCTTGAGTTTCTCTATATGTTCCTCAATTAATCTTACCGCTTCGGGAGATTGATTCTGAATAGCGAGCAATCAATGGAGCAATTCATCGACTTGCGTGCGCACATGCCGAATCTCTTCACGCACACCTTCGATCTCTCTTTGATTTTGAACGTCGAAGCTGCGTAGAGTTCTAATTTCTGACCTCAATTTTTCCAATTCTACAGACAAATCTGGGCCCTTTTCGTTTTTTTCCATTTGTTTTATTTTTTATGTTTTTCATTGCACCATATTTTTAGCAGATGGAAATTATCAGTTGTTTATCGAATTCACCATCACAACGAAAAAAGAGCTCCGTTATGGGGCGTCGGGCTCTTCTTCTGCCTAAAAGGCGGTTTGGTCTGTAGATGGTGGACCTGAGATGGTCGTGAATCGGATGGTAAGGGATTTTAAAACCTTAGAGCGACAAATGGAATGCTTGGAAATCTACGTTTCCGTAACGCGACCGAAACAAGAAGTCTTTCGGATATCCGGACATTCGTAATCGACGATCTCCGAAGGATCTATCTTCCAAAAGACGTACCTCTCGACGTCCGAATCGAAGGGGATTCGAATCTCTTCGTCTTCGATGGAGATCGAAAGGACGGAATTAACGCGATCCAATATGGACGGCTTGCGAATAGCGTGGTCGGAAAAGTGAATGAGGTCGATCCTGGGAATCCGGACTTTAAAAACCGCCGTTTTCTTTCCTGGAGCCTTATGGGCGAATCGTCGCCCGACGGCAATTGCCACATCCTTCCGCATCGAAACGGAAACGAACGGGGAGATAAACGGATTTCCGCCATGGAAGTGTTCTTCCGCGAGACGGCTCGGATTCGTGGCGAGAACGGTGTGTTCGAAAATATCCAGCGCTTGCCTGACATCCCCTGGGCGATTCAATATGAACGCCGAGGAAAAACCGTCCCGAAGAACGGCCTCAAGTTCCGTTTCCGTCAGCATGGTTCCACGCCAAACGTCTACGTATCCGAGGGAATTCTTCTTTTCGTTCAGAATTTCGGGAGACAAACGGGCCGAATCCTCCATCAGTTCTGGCAAATGGGTCATGATCCCCGCATCGAGAGCCCATTTCGAGAGTTCGGGAAAGCGGTCGCAAAGAATCCCATAATCGGTCGGAACCTTCGGTGTCGTCCAACCCCCGTCGTATTTCCTCCAATGTCTCTCGCCATAAGCGACACCGGAATAATTTTCTTGAAGGGTTCGGATGAATTCGCTCCGGGAAAACGAAAGCGGGTCCCGGAGCATTTCCGACAACAAGGCGAAATCTTCCGGAGAACCGGTCCTTTCGACCCATTCCGGCAAATCGGATTTATTGGCTTCGAGTTCTTTCATGTTTTCATCTTACCACGTCTTTTTCGGAAAAACAAAACGCCCCATTGGGGCGTTTCTAGGATTATCGGTACTGGTGGACCTATGATGGTCGTGAATCGGATGGTGGAGGAATTTGAGAGGATTTTAGAACAGCGCCATTACTTCGCGCAGAGCCAATTTTGCTTTATCCTAACAAAGGAATATCCTTAACTCAGTAGTTGCGCTTCATTGAATACTTGAGGGAATTTACGGTTATTAATTAATATCGAATGAATAAAGACAGGGGCGAATCTTTATCAATATGATCTTTTCCGTTCTTTAAAAGCGGAGAAGTTTTTCCGATAAGGCCTTTCAACGTTATCACCTGATGACAGGGGACATGAAAAAGTTTGCTACTGAAACTCATTTTCTTCTTTAAAAAACTCCCTTCTGAAATTTTCGAGAACCTTATAGAACAGGGGCAAACTTGAGCTTTCTGATGATACCAGACATCTTTTAATCGCCAACTATCAGAGAAGTTTTATAAAATCTTTGATAAGAAACTGCTTAGAAATTCAGAGATTCACCTTGTTTATTCGTACGACACTTGAGTTGAAGTTCAAATTAAATCAAAATGATCCAGTATCGCATTCGATTTTCGAGATGGCGCCAATAGTGATTGGAGGAAAATATACAATTTGATACAGCCGTTCGTAAATACGAAAAAACGGTTTTTGATAGTCGATAGGAGCTTGAAAGCTGGAACGAGGGAAGCTTTCGAACGTGAACAGGAAAATGAGAAGGAAAGAAAGGAACAAGTTGACGTAATAGAACATGAAATACAAAAGACATTTCGAAACGGTTATGAACATGTTGACTTGTATATACCAGCCAGCAGGAGTTACATATCATATTTAAAAGAAAATTTTTTCCGGATCGGTTCTGACGAAAGTGATCCTATTTTATTAAGTTTCTGAAAATATTTAGAAAGCGCAACCCGTTTCGTAAGCAAATTTTATTGGTTATTTGAAGACAGAGAAAAGGAGAATAAAAAAATCAGAGAAGGGCTGGAAAAAATCTTGAAATGAAAGATTGATTTCATGGTCGACGGCAGTGCCATTGGACTGAACGTCGACCAAATTGATGACGCTCTGCCTATTTGGAGGCTATCATCTGGACAGCAGGAGTTATTGCCATTGGCAATTTGTCTAATGCGAGCCGCAGTTGATATATTCTTTGCTCGCGGCGTTAACGACAGGGGTCTCGCCTATTCTTGTATTATGATTGAGGAACCAGAGGCCCATCTTTTCCCTAAGGAACAAAAACTTCTTTTTGATGAACTGGTGAGGCTTTTTTCTATCCTTTACACGGAAAAGGACAATAAGCTGTCTTTTTTCATAACAACGCACAGTCCGTACATTCTTTGAGAGATGAACAATATCGTGACAAGACCGGAATGAAAAGGGTTGAGGATAGATGGAAATATCGTTTCCGCTACGCACATAATTAACCAGAAATTTGAGAATCTTTTTGATGAAGATGGCACTATAAGGGCCGACGAGATAGATGGGGTAAGTCAGGATATATACAGTGATTTCAGAGAAAATTTTAACTAGCTCACAGGATATGCAGTTGAGCGTTTCTAAGATTTTATGGAATTGCCGATGTCCTAGCGTAGGTTCTAAGAACGCGTGTGGTTGCGATCAATGTAAAAAAATTCTTGTATTTGAAGAAGGGAGATCAAAAATTACGTTTACGAACCAAGACCAGAATATTCGATATGACGTTATCAAGGTCGACGGCTGTTTTTATACAGATGCAAATCCTGACATTAGATGTGATTTCTTCATCGAAACACGAACTACCGGTAATTGGATATTTATCGAATTGAAGTGAAGCGATATCGACCAAGCAATTAGACAGATAAGCGAAACGCACGATGTTTTTAGGACCAAAACATCGGTGGAGCCTAATAAAATAGACTGATTTGTGGTTCTTTCTGGAACATTCCCGCCATTGACGAAATTCCAAAAAGTTAGATATCGATGGATCTTGCCCATTAGATCAGGCAAGGAATGTCGTTTGATTTAAATCCATAAACGCCTTTGAACCAAAAACTTTCCTCAATAGGAAAAATCCTCCTATGAAATCAAAATCTCGAGATATCCTTCGGCAGCAAGGATATTCGAGCGATTATGATCGAAGATAAGATAACTGACAAAAACTGGAGAAGTACGAAAGAGCAATTTTCAGGGTTTCATGAAAAACTCCATTGAGCGGAGATGTGGACATGGAGCGGATATCAGGGTCCGACGATTTTAGAAGAGATTTTGTGGAATTTTTGGCGACCGAATTTGTACGCCTCCAAAGATTGGAGATGGAATCAGATTGAGACGGGCATGAAAGTCCGAACGTATTTTCGCGTTATCGATGCAAAGACCTTCTTGAATTCGGCCTTGCAGTTTATTGACGAGATCAAAACGACCGAATCCGAAGCGTATTCAGCCGCGAAATGTCTATCGGTTTTACAAGACCTTGCCGCCAAAAAGATAGACGAGTATTGAAAGCATACCTTCGACCTCTCTTTTTCGGTTTGAGACTATCTTTCCGCGAAAATTCCCTACTACTCGACCATTTCGTCCCAATCGGACCTCAAAATCCTTCGAATATCGCTTTTCAAGGGCGTTATTACCTTTACGCTCCAGAAAAGCGAACTGGTCGATAGCGCTCCTATGGAATTCTCGTTCGATCCCAAAACGGGGGTTTTGACTAACGGACGGAAAGAGTATCGATTCAAATCGGGAAAGAATACGTATTTGGCCGTAAAGAAGATGTTTACATGCGAAAAAGGAGAATGGATAGACATAGTTGACCTCATCGATGCCATTTTCTGAATCGGGGCAAGTACCCGCAATAAAGACTTCGACGATTTCAGCGCGGCCGTCAGGGCCGCCTTGGGATATGCAAATGAAAAAATCGAGGAAACTTTCGGAATTACGAAATTTTTCGACGTCGAAGACAAGGCTTACTGTAGGCGTTTCTAGGGTTCAGTCAGAATTTCTGAGTCAGTACCGGTCAGAATGCCGGTCATAGATTGCGGGTGAGCGTTTCCGACGCGGCACCCGCCTTTTCCGATTTATCGGATGGCGCGGGTCGCACGGAACGCTCCGGCCCTCGATGCGGGCCGAGCATCACTCCCTCTTCTCCATTTCTTGTGCGCGGTATCTCGTGACGGCCCGAGGGGTCAAGCCGCGGCTCGGAGAGCCGTTCGGCTTGCACGCCGCAAGGGCCGTTGCGGATAATGTCCGCCAAGGAAAGGGAAGAAGGGGAAACTCCATGGAAACGAGACGAACCGCCGACTCAATAATGTCGGTGTAGTAACTCTCGTAAACAGGCCTTCATCCGGATCTTATTTCCCCCGGATCGCCGGCGGTCCATAACCTTTTCCAAGGTATATGGCAACTGCCCACATGGTGGAAAAACCCACCGCCCCGGCTTTCAGCCGGGAAGAAATTCTCTTTTTCGGACTCGATCACCTCGAGTGCTACGGAACTTTCCTTCACGAATACCTCTTCGAAGGTATGGATTTCGAAAACTCCAATGTGCGCGAGTTCGGAGAATACGTCGTTACGAAGCACGAAGTCAGGAAGTACGCGTACAAGATGGTCTTCACCCGCCAGAACCACCCAATTTTCGCTTATTACAAAGGCAAAAAGGGGAGCGTTTCGACGAAGGACTATCTTTGTGCCTATTCTTCGGCTTTCCGACTCATCGGGAGGGAAGGGGTCTTCCGTTTTCTGTATTCCCACTTGGAACCGACCAAATTACGGCGGTTCGATTTGGCTCTCGACCTCGCGAGGCCCGTGGAAACTCTCTGGCCGCACTTTCCGACCCCGAAGCAGAAGTGGAGCG
Source organism: uncultured Candidatus Peribacteria bacterium (assembly GCA_964540725.1). GTDB lineage: Bacteria > Patescibacteriota > Gracilibacteria > BD1-5 > UBA2023 > JANJWP01. The sequence continues at coordinate 13,767 of CAZINU010000007.1, read as the reverse complement.
TGCTCCACGGGGCAAGGGGAAACCCCGAAACCTACTACATCGGCGAACTAAAGGATACCGAGAATAAGTTCAAGCTCGTCCGGATATACGACAAGATCGCCGACACGCTCAAGAAGTCCAAGGGGGCGACCTTCGCCGAATACCTCGAACTTCCGTTCGTTACCCGAGTCGAAATCGAAATCCGCCCCGAACTCGCCAAGAACGCCCGAATCGACAAACTCGAATCCGACGACTACCTCTTGGGCATTTTCGTAACCTACATCACTCCGCATGCTGGGACTTTCGGATTTCTTTCCGAAGAGAAAATCGGCCTTTTCTCCAAGCCGAAAACGGTTGACCCCGAACTCCTTCAGTCCACGGCCTACCGCCAGCACCGCACGAAGCTCTTCCTTTGCTACGCGAAAGAACTCTACCTCCGGAGCATTTGCCCCGTGGAACTGCTCTTGCACGAAGGAATCGTGCTCGAACGAACGAAGAAGGCCCTCTGGTACGAGGGCTATGCCACCCATTTCGGCGAAACTGCGAAGCTCCGCCGGGAAAACGCCAAGAAGCTCGCTCAGTCGATGAAACATGCCGGGCGCAAGTAGTACGCATGGGCGCGGGATCGCGCCCTCCCCTTCGGGGGACGTGTCCGGACTCGAACATTGACTTTATGAATTTTGGTATTCGGTTATCATTTCACCTAACTGCTATGAAGAAATCCTCACCATCTTTGCCGATGAAAGCCGTGATATACTGCCGCAAGTCGACGGACCGCGACGACAAGCAGGCGAACTCGCTGGAACACCAGCTTGCCAATTGCCGGACGACGGCCGACCGCCTCGGCCTCGAGGTCGTCCGCGAATTCGTCGAGAGCGCGAGCGCGAAGACGGAATACAAGCGTCCCCAGTTCAACGAGATGGTGGAAACGCTCCAGAAGGGGCGGGTCCACTACCTGATAGTGGACGAACCAAAGCGGATATCCCGCAACAACATCGATACGTCGAGGATCGTGGATCTCATGGACAAGAAGCGGATCATGGGAATCTACGCCACCTCGAGGGAATACCGGGCCGAGAACAGCCGCGACAAGTTCCTCCTCCAGCTCGACCTCTCGCTCTCCAAAATGGACAACGAGGACCGTTCGAAGGACATCCGCGACAAGACGATCACGTGCGCCAAGAAGGGGATGTGCCTTTCGAAGGCTCCCTTCGGGTACGCCAACGTCACGATTTCCAAAGGGAAGAAGGCCGTGCAGGTCGTACCGAAAGAGGCATCCGTGGTGCGGAAGGTGTTCGAGTGGAGGACGAAGGACCGTCTGAGCTACGGCGAAATCTCCATCAAGGCGACCCGGTTAGCCGGTAGGCGGGTCAACCGCCAAATGGTCGAAAAAATGCTCGCAAACCGCTTCTATTGCGGCGACATCACGTTTTCCGGCCAAACGTACCCGGGAATCCACGAACCCATCGTACCGCGCGAAATTTTCAATGCCGCCACCCAAAGCCCGAGGTTCCGGGGCATCCACTCGAAAAAAGAGGAAACGCGCGACAAGTGCGCCCTCAAAGGCCTTCTGAAAGACGAAAACGGCGTACCCATGGCCGGGTACTACGCGAAGAACCGGGCCTACTACAAGAACCAGAATCACTGCTCGGACGCTACCGTCCACGTCTCGGAATCCTTCGTGCTCGAACGGGCCACCGAATACTTCCGCTCATTGCCGATGACCGAGGAATTCAAGCGGACCAACGCCGAAGCCTTCAAACGGGCCCTGGCGGACTACGCGGAAACCCTCGAACCCCGCCGCCGGGAGCTTTCGAAGCGCCTCGCGCTCGGACGAAGGAAAAAGGCCGACCTCCTCGAACTCCTCCTCGACGGAACGCTCGATCGGGAAACGTACCGGAAAAAACTCTCCGAAATCGAAGCCGATACCGAATCGGCCGACGCGGAACTTTCGAAAATCGAGCGTTTCGACCCTCGGAAAATCGAAACCCTCCATTCCCGAATTATCGAACTCGCAAATCCGCTTGCCAAAGCCTACGAAGCCGGTTCTTGCCACCTGAGGTCCCAGATTCTCAGGAACGCGTTTATCGAACTCACGGTCACAACGAAAAAAGAGCTCCGTTATGGGGAAAACGGGCTCTTCTTCTGCCTAAAAGGCGGTTTGGTCTCTGATGGTGGACCCAAGGAGACTCGAACTCCTGACCTCTTCCATGCCATGGAAGCGTTCTAGCCAACTGAACTATGGGCCCGAAGGCGGGGAGAATATATTCGAAGGTTTGACGAAATCAAGCCGAGTTTTCTGTCGAACGGCCCGGGGGATTCTTCCTCGCCGGCCGAATGCCGGCTCGGACTCCTTGCCTGCGAAGCCAAGCCGTTGGCTTCGCACCGCACCGCCGCTTCGCGGATGGTACGGAAGGCTGCGGCTTCGAATCCCCGCCTCGACCTCCGCATGGAACAATAAAATATCCCCCGATTGGGGGATATTTTGATTGTTCATGGCGGAGAGAGGGGGATTCGAACCCCCGATACCTTGCGGTATACACGCTTTCCAAGCGTGCGCACTAGGCCACTATGCGACCTCTCCGTGCTTTTTTGAGCGGACACGAGTGTAATCGAAAAGACCGGGTTGGCAAATGGAAATGTTCGAAAATTCCGTTTCGTTTTTCCCGGAACCTCCGTATAATCCCGCCCGTTACATTCGAACAGGATCGCCATGCACGAAACCGTGGAGAAGATCGCCCGGGAGTTCTTTACCCTCATGGGTATCGAAGTCGAAGACGTCGTCGCCGAAACCGAAGACGAGAAACGGCGCATTTTCCGCGTGACCGTGAAAACGCCCGATTCCAAGCTCCTTATCGGCGTTCACGGCCAAACGCTCGAACATCTGCGGCACTTGGTCGGACGGCTCGCCGAGAGGGCGACCGGTTCCAAATCGGTGCTCGTCCATCTCGAAGTGAACGATTACCTCCAATCGAAGGACCGCCACCTCTTCCGCCGCATTGACGAGCGTGTCGAATCACTCCTCCGAACGGGCGGCGAAACCGCCCTCGACCCCGAACTCTCGAGTTACGACCGCAAGAAGATCCACGCCTACGTGTCCGAGAAGGGCATCGAAGGGCTTACGACCAAGAGCGTCGGCGAAGGAATGGCCCGGTGCCTCCATCTCGTATATTCCGGAGCTCCCCGGAAAGAACCCTCCCACCCGGTCGCGAGCCGTATGGACGGTTCCGACCTGAGCGAAGACGGTATCGGCATCTAGGCTATGAAGGCAATCGCGGTTCTCCTCATCACGGTTTTGGGCGGCTGGTTCTTCCTTTGGGATGCCACCACCGTCGCCCGCGTCGCCCACGTCCGCGTGCGCGACGGTTTCGTGCGGCATCCGGAATTCATTCCCGACGCGTCGTACGTCAAGCTCGTGTCTTCCGGGTTCGACTCCCTGTTGGCCGACCTCTACTGGCTTTCGAGCATTCAGTACATCGGGGCCAACGTGCTCGAAGCCGAATACAAGAAGTACCTCTACCAGCTCCTGAACCTCGTAACCGACTTAGACGAGCGGTTCGACTACCCTTACGAGCTCGGACTCCTCCTGCTTCCGAGCTACAACACCCGCTACGAACACTTCACCGAGGACGAACGGAAATTCAACGTCGACCAGGCCGTCGAACTCGGCAAGAAGGGGCTCCGCCGCAGTTGCGACGCCGTGAAGGTCCGGAGGATTCTCGACGAGGAAGACCTCGAAAGGGTGCTGACGTCCCCCGAACTCGCGAACCCCTGCCGGAACCCGATGATTCCGTACTACCTCGGGTACGTCGAATACTGGAACCGCAAAGACGCCAAGGCCTCGAGCGACTACTACAAGCTTGCCGCCGCCAATTCCGACGCCCCCAAGGGGGCCCGCATCATGAGCGCCATCATGCGCGGAAAGTCCGGCGACCGATACAAGGCCATCCTCATGTTCCTTTCGATCGCCGAAACGCTCGCCGTCGAACAGCCCGACGCCGCCAACTGCGGAAAATTCGCCGAAGAGCTCCGGAACGTCGTGTCCGAACCGTTTCAAAAGGGCATCCCGCTCCCCGGGAAGTTCCTTTCCGACGTCGACGCCGTTCGAAAGGGGATTTTGGCCGAACTCGGCGAAGACGGCGCGGACGTCGAAATCGGCGAAACGCACATGAAGTGTTCCACCTATTTGAACAAGGCCGTCCGTGAGCTCAATCTCCGCTACGTCGAAGAGCGCGACCGCGATTTCGCGGAAAGGACGGGCAGGACCGTCAAGGACGCGAAAGAACTCTTCGACGCGGGGGGTATGGACTACCTGCCGAAGGATTTCCAAACCATCGACGAAACCACCGACATCATCTACGTGAAGGAAGACGGACATTGGGATTACTCGGCCGGGCGGTACCGCTAGCTAGTTTCCGGCATCGAAGAGGCTGTACCGGAGCGCATCGAAATGGCGGCTCCGGTTTTCTGAAAATTCCAGGCGCGCCACCGATTTTCCGGATTTTCCAGCGGCCGAAACCGCGATTTCGGGCATCGCGAACCCGTTCGACGATTGGAGCGAATACTTCACGTCGGACGTCCCCGGGTTCGTAACTACGAGGTAGGAGTCCCGGTACGCGGAAAGGAAATCGCCGAGCGTTTGCGTTTCGAAAACGGTTTCCCCCGACAGATCGTAGCGCCGGACCCCTTCCGATACGGCCGCGCCGGGCGAATTTCCGACGGTCCGTCCGGCCGAACCCGTTCCCGAGAGGCCGGAGGTCGCGCCGGAGTCGTCCGATCCTACGAGGTTCCAGGAGACTTCCCCATCCGTCGCGAGGACGAAATCGGCCGTTTCTTCCACGTCCGACGACCCGGCGTTCGGGTTCTTGAACGTCCGTCCGGCCGTCGTGGAAAACGCGTGGCCCTTGTCGAAGAAGAGCGGGAAGATTTCCATTTCGCCCGGCGCGAGGGTGCCGGTGTGGAAGGTGGCGAAGGAGCGGATTTCGTAATCCCACGCGGACGGGCGCCGGATTTCGGCCGACGTTTCCATCCGCCCTTCGGGCGCTTCGAACGAAAGGGCGTCTTGGAAGCCTTCGCGGTGGTTGCGGATTTTCAACAGGGCGTACTCGGTTCCCGCTTCGGCGGCGGCGAAAGCCGAAAGCCCGTCGAACAGCGACCGGTTCGTCCGATGTTCGGCCATGAACAGGAACAGGATGCCCGACCCGATGATGACGAGGAACGCCATGAGGAGGACGGCGAGGATGGTGGCGAATCCGCCCGAGTTTCGGAAGTGGGACATATTACCGGGCTTTATACAGTTTTTGGGCGATCGTCGTCTGCACCGCGACGCGGGCGCCCTTGAGGAGGCTCGGATCCACGCCCTTCGAATCGGGAATTCGGAGTTCGAACGACGCGGTAACCTTGGCTCCGAGGGGGAAATCCGAGAAGTTTCCGGAAAGGAGGTCGTCTACGGGCGTTCCGGAGAGGTAGAACCGGAGGCGACCAATCCGCACCCGGTCGTCGGTCAGCCGAATCCGCTCGGTCGGAGTCTCTTTTCCCAGGTAGCATTTCGAGGCCTCCGGCGCAACGCATTTGACCGGGCCGGAAACGGAATCTTCCATCAGGTAGTACCGGACGGGGACGCCCGAGGAAACGACGGCGAGGATGTCGTTTCCGTTTTCCGGATCGACGGGTCCGACCGTCGGGTCGCCGTAGGCGGCCACGTCGATGCCGTTCTCCCGGACGTCGCGGGCGAGGATTTCCGTCATCGACCGGGCATTTTCCTGGAGCGATCTCGAAAAATCGAGCCGGCGCTCGATGGAGACGGTCCCGTAGTAGGCTTCGAATACCGAAACCATGACGACTGCCAGGATAGTGACGGCGACGACGACTTCGACGAGGGTGAATGCGGATTTCCGTGCCATTAGCGTTTCCAATCGGTTATGACGGTATGCATGTCGAGGCTCCGGTATCCGGAATCGGTGGACACGAAGAACGCCGAGACCCTGAGAGCCCCCGAAACGGCGACCGGATTTCCCGACGCGTCCCGGGCCGAAACCTCGGATACTTTCACGTAGGCGTAGAAGGGGGTTTTTTCGTTGCCGGAAGAACAGTCGTGCACGTACCGACCCATGGAATCGAGGCACAGCCGGATTTGCGCCGGAACTTCCCCGTTCGCTTCCGAAACGACCCTCGAACGGTCGGGAACGAATGCCAGGCGGCGGATCCGGACCCCGGCTCCCGGCGCCCCGAAGGCGTTTTCGACGGCGTAGTACCCCGGTAAAAGCGCGCAGGATTCGGGGATTCCGAAGGCTCCGCAGAACGAAGGGTCGTCCGAAACGGCTTCCACTCCCGATCGGAGGGAATCCCACCGACGCCCGCCGAGCCAATTCGAATCGCGGACGTTCTTGACGAGTTCGAGCCGTTCCCGCAGGAGGTTGCCCCCGACGATTTCGTCACGGGACCGCATCGAAACCGACGTTGCGGTCTGCAAGAGCGAAAACGCCGCCATAATGCCGAGCAGGAATACGACGATCGCGAGAATGAGTTCGATGAGGGTGAAGCCTCCGGTTCGGGCGCGCATGCTAGGGGGAAGTGGGGAAACGGAAGGGTTTCGACGGGGCTCCGGCGTCGTCGGCCTTTCCGACGCGCACGACGCCGCCCGTGAACGAGGGGGCCGGGGTTCCGTCCGGGGCGAAAACGCCCGCGTTCCCGGTAACCGACGAAAACCGGACTACGACCGCGTTCGACGGAAGGTCGGCGAGAACGACGGAGGCTTCGAGCGGAGTTTCGAAGATCGCGCCCGACGCGGCGTACGACGTCCGGAACGCGGACGAGGCCGGGACCGCGAACGTGCGGACGGCTTTGGCGCCGCGGACGAGTTCGACGTAGAGGTCGGCGTTCCGTTCGGACCCCGGGACCGCGAATCCCGCCATGGCCGAAACCCGGGCTTCGGAAAACGCCTGCTCCACTTTCTCTGACGAAATTCGGAGCTTCGCGAGGTCGGAATAGTGGGCGTAGGGCGCGACCGCCGTCACCGCTAAAACGGCCACGATCGCGACCACGAGGAGCATTTCGGCGAGCGTGAAGGCCCGGTTCGTTCTGAAAACCATTTCTGCGGGGTTTCGGGCATTATACCGGAGCGCTCGGGAAAGCAAACCCGGACCGGCTTAAGTTCCGGCGAGTTCGGTAAGCCGCATGACGGCGGCGAAGATGGCGAACGCGAACCAGAGGACGAAGATTCCGGCGATGAGGACCGAGACGGGTTCGACGAATCGGACGAGGGTCGCGATGGAGGCGTCCACTTCCCGGGAATACTGCGCCGAAAGCTTGCCCGTCACCTTGTTGATGGTCGACGTCCGTTCTCCCGCGGCGATGATTTGGACGAAATCTCGGGGGAATACGCGGGCGTTCGGGTCGACTTCTTCGAGGGACTCGGCGAATTTTTTCCCTTTTTCCAAATTGCCGGCGACCGCGGCGAAGGCTTCTTCGTAGACGAGGTTCCCGGTCGATTCGCCCGTGAGTTTCAGCATCTTGATGATGGGGATTCCCGCGGCGATGAGAAGGGAGAACATCGCGGAGATGCGGACGATGAGGTAGTTCCGGTAGAGGGGTCCGACCAGGGGGACCCGGAGACAGAAGGCATCGAAGGCGAGGCGTCATTCGTAGGTCGACACCCACGCTCGGAAGGCCGCGCCCGAAAGCGCGGCGACGGCGACGATGGCGTACAGGTAGTCGCGCACGAACGAGCTCGTCGCGATGAGGGCCGACGTCGCGGCCGGAAGGTCGCCCCCGACCGTGGCGAACAGGGGCACGAGTTTCGGGACCACGTACGCCATGACGAGCGTGATGGCGCCGACAAGGAACGCCATCACGACGACGGGGTAGGTGAGCGCCGCTTTGAGTTTCAATCGGATTTCGTCGCGGGACCGAAGGTCGTTCGCCACGCTCTCGAACGAGCGTTGCATGGTGCCGGACTGCTCGCCCGATTCGACGATCGAAACCTCGGCCTTCGAAAATACCCGGGGGAGTTTCTTCATCGCCGTGGAGAACGGATCGCCCGATTCGATGAGGAGAACCATTTCGGAGAGTTCGTGGAGGAATTTCGGGTTCCGGGTTTTTTCCAGGAAGGATTTCAGCGCCGAAAGCGCGGTGACGCCCCCGTCGATGAGGTTTGAAAGGTGCTCGAACAGGAGCGCTTTCTCCTTGGTCGAAATCCGGTGCCAGAACCGCACCGGAGTTTCGTCCGAACGAATGTCGGGGTTCGGGGCCATCGGCTATTTGGAAGGAAGGTAGTAGAGTCCGAGCGTCACGTTGGCGTTGAAGGGTTCGCCCGCGTACTTGCGCGTGTCGAACGGGAAAGACGCGCGCTTGACGAAGTAGCGCTTTTTCGCGTCCTTGGAAGTAAGCCGTTCCAAGTAGGCGAGGAAAGACGCGCGGTCGTCGGCGCGGACGTTCAGGCTGATTTCGGTGGACGACAGCCCGATCGGAAGCTTCTGTCCCTTGGCCATTCCGACCGAAACGACGTAGTTGCCGGATTCGGAAGGGAAGAGGCTCGAAAGGACGGCGTCTTCGCGGTAGGGGGCGGCGTAGCGTTCGATGTCGGCGGCCATCGCCGGGGTCTTCGAGCGGACCTGCAACCCCTTCAGGGCTTGGAGTTCGCCCTCGAGCCGGGATTTTTCCCCGAGCACTTCGCGGACGGCGGAGCGCTCGGCGGTCAGCCGGTAATATTGGTCGTACGTGAAGAATGCGAGAATGAGCACGGATGCCGCGAGCAATACGGCGGCAACGGCCTCGTTCGGGCGCTTTTTCGCCACGGGGGCGTCGTTATTCGTCGGTCGCATCGGTTTGGGCGTTAGGAGATTTCGCCGGAGCGTTCGCCACGGGCTTCTTCACTTCGAATTCGACGGCGAACGAACGCGCGTTCGCTTCGCCCGTCACGAGCCGGACTTCCCCGAGCGAAAGCGGGCTTTCGGCGGCAGAACCGCTTCCCGACCGGAAGTCGCCGATGAAGCGGATGACGCGGTCGACCGGATCGGTCGAACCGCTCTCCGACGAGGCGTGTACGACCGTGGAAATCTTGTTTCCCGCGAACGTGAAGCCGGCGAAATCGACCGAATAGTCGCGCCGGAGCCGCATGAACTCGTTCGCGTAGTCCTGGGCTTTCGAGCGGTCGACGCTCGATTCGAGAAGCGCGCGGTTGCGTTCGACCAAGTCGGTCGCGAGAACGGACGGGTCGGCGCGGAGTTCGGCGATGGCCGAACCGAGCGCGGCGTTTTCGCTCCGGACCGATTCGGCTTGCCGGGAGGCTTCTCCCGTTTGGTACCAGAGATACGCCGACGCGCTCACGGTTCCGAGGAAAACCGCGACCGCGACGGGGACGATGGCCGGAATGCCGGCGGGTTTCCGTGCCTCCGCCCCCTCTTTCGGGGCGGGGGTTCCGGATTCTTCGAGTGGCGATGTCATGTCGGGACGAAAGGAATGGGAAAGGCGTCGTCGCCATGCTACCGCATTTTTCCCGACATGGCAAAAATCGCCCCGGTTTTTCCGGTTGACGGTGCCGCCGCCGTCGGTATCATCCATTCCATGGAATCGAAAAATCCCCTCCGGGGCGGCACGTTCGAATGGACGCTCTCCGATTTGGAAAGCGCCGATTTCGGCTTCCGTCCGGGCGACCTCGTGTTCCTCGAGGGCGACCTCGGGGCGGGAAAAACGGCGTTCGTCCGGGCGGCGATGAAGCGGCTCGTTCCGGGGGCTCCCGAAGTGAAGAGCCCGACGTACGTGTACTTCCGGACGTACGCTCCGAACGTTTTCCACTTCGACCTGTACCGGATCGAATCCTACGACGCGTTCGTCAACGTCGGCGGCGAGGAAATCCTCGACCGGGAAGACGCGGTCTGCTTCGTCGAATGGCCGGAGCGTCTCGAAGGGCGGTACCGTCCGAGCGTTACCGTCCGCATTTCGCGCACCGGCAACCCGGAGGTCCGGAGGTTCGAAATCGTCCGGACTCCCGGGTCCGAATCCGCCGGATGCCCCGGAGTCCTTTGACTTTCGGCGTAAACCCGTATACTCTGGGACGAAATCCCGTTTTTCCGGACCGGACCGACCCGAGCGGAGCGTTTTCCGCAGGCGTCGGCCGGCCGATTTCCCTTTTTCCGATGCCAGATAAGAAGCCGATAGCGAACGTCGACGACTACTATTCGCACATACCCGCCGCCCAATCCTCCGAAGACGGTTCCGCTCCGAAGGCCGGGGGATTGAAACTCAAAATCAAGGCGAAGAAACCTTCGGAAGCCGCTTCGTCCGCGCTCCCTCCGTCCGCTCCCGAGACCTCGCCGGAGCCGGTTTCCGCCGCTCCCGCGAAAAAGGGCGCGCCGAGCATTTCGTTCGAAGCCCCGGCCCCGTTCAAGCCGCTTTCGCATTCGCCCGTGGCGCCGTTGCCGTCCGAAAACCGCCGTCCCGCGCCGGCGGCCCAACCGGCCGAACGCCCCTCCGTCCGCCCGGTCCAACCGAACCCGGCCCTTTCCAACCGGCTTGCCCGCGACGTCGACCGGCCGACCAAACCCCGCGAGCCCCGCGTTCCGCGCATCTCGTTCGAAGCCCCGGCCCCGTTCAAGCCGCTTTCGCATTCGCCCGTGGCGCCCGCTCCCGGCGATGCGCGCCGGAACGCGCCGTCCGCACCCGGTGCCGACCGTTTGGCAAGCTATGCCGCCAAACATCCGAATTCCCAAGGAAAAAAACGTTCCGACCGGAAGGGGGCCGATTTTTCGCAGGACTCCCGAAATAAATCCGCTCCGAAACTCCGCGGGTACATGGAAGACGACGGCGGATTCCGCCGTTCTTCCAAGGTCGCGTCCGGCGGAAAGAAGGAACGGAAGGTCGAAGACGTCAAGCAGGTGTTGGTCGACCGCACCGGTCAGGAAGTCGAAATTCCGGACGTCGTCGCCGTCAAGGAGTTTTCCGACAAAATCGGCGTTCCGCTCCCGAAAGTCATTGGCGAACTCATGAAGAACGGCATGCTCGTCAACATTAACACGAAGATCGACTTCGACACGTGCTTCCTTATCGCCGAAGCCTTTCACGTAAAGGTCGTCCGCGAACGGAACGCCGACGTCTCGGCTTCTTCCCTCATGGAAGGGAACGTGGCGGAGCTCCTGAAGAACGACGATCCGGAAAAGATGGAGGAACGCGCCCCGATCGTTTCCATCATGGGACACGTCGACCATGGAAAAACGTCCATCCTCGACTACATCCGCAAGACCCAGGTCGCGGCAGGGGAAGCCGGAGGCATCACGCAGAAGATCGGCGCGTACCAGGTCGACCGGAACGGGAAAAAGATCACGTTCCTCGATACGCCCGGCCACGAAGCCTTCTCCATCATGCGTTCCCGCGGAGCGAAGCTCACCGACCTCGCCGTCATCGTCATCGCCGCCGACGAGGGCATGAAGCCCCAAACGATCGAATCCATCAACCACGCCAAAGACGCCGGAGTTCCCATCGTCGTCGCCGTCAACAAGATGGACAAACCGGGCGCCAACCTCGACCTCGTCCGCGGCCAGCTCGCCGAACAGGGGCTCCAGCCCGAAGAATGGGGAGGCGCCACCGTCGTCGTGCCGGTTTCCGCCCACACGGGACTCGGCATCGAAACGCTCCTCGACATGATCCTTTTGTCGACCGACCTCATGGAGCTCAAGGCCATCGCCGACCGTCCGGCCGTCGGAACGGTCGTCGAATCGCACCTCGACCCGAAGCTCGGCCCCCTTTCCACCGTACTCGTCAATGCCGGAACCCTCCGGAAGGGCGACTACGTCGTCTGCGCCGGGGCGTACGGACGCATGCGCGCCCTCAAGGATTTCCGCGGCAAGAACGTCGAAGAAGCCGGACCGTCGTTTCCCGTCCAGGTCGTCGGACTTTCCGGGGTCGTCGAAGGCGGGGACATTCTCCAAGCCGTTCCCAATGCCGAAACCGCCGCCGCCAAGGCGCACGAATTCGAGCTTCTGAAAAGCACGAAGAGCGTCCGGAACTTCGAAATGGCCTCGCTCGACATGCTCATGGGCCGTTTGAAATCCGGAAGCCTCAAACAGTTGAAGATCGTATTGAAGTGCGATTCCAACGGGTCGCTCGAAGCGCTCAAATCGGCCCTTGCCAAGCTCTCCACCTCCGAAACGGCCGTCACCTTCGTCCATTCCGGCGTCGGCGACGTGAACGATTCCGACGTACTCATGGCCGGAACGTCGCAAGCGCTCCTCATCGCGTACAACGTCTCGATCAACCCGCACGCCCGCGTCACGCTCGGAAACTCCAAGATCGAATTCATCGACAAGAAGGTCATCTACCACGTTCTCGAGAAGGTCGAAGCCATCATCACGGGCATGGTCGACCTCCGCTACGAAGAAGAAGAACTCGGGGAAGGCGTGGTCAAGGCCATCTTCTATACCGGCAAGGACAAGCTCATCGTGGGTTTGGGCGTAATGTCCGGAAAGATCGAGAACCGCGCGAAAATCCGCGTCGTCCGCGACGACAAGAAGGCCGGTTCCGGCGAAGTCGCCAACCTCAAGCAGGGGCCCCTCGACGTGAACGAAACCGAAGCGGGCAACGACTGCGGCATCAGCTTCAAGGGCGACGCCAAGATCGAAGTCGGCGACCGCCTCGAGTTCTACAAGATGGTCGCGCGCAAATAGCCCGTCCCCTTACCCTTCCCCTTATGATCGAAGGCATCGAACTGTTCCGCGGGCTTTCCGAATCCGAACGGAACACCCTTTCGCTCTTCTGTCAGGAGCGGGTCCTCGAACCGGGCGAACTCCTCTTTTCGGAAGGGGACGACGCCATCGCCATGTACGTGGTCAAATCGGGGAAACTCGAAGCGTTCAAGGACCGCTCGACGGGAGAAACCGTCCTCGGTACCGTCGGAAGCGGCGAAACCGTCGGCGAGATGGCGCTCTTCGGACACGAACGGAAGGTCCGCACGGCGTCCGTCCGCGCGGTCGAACGCACGAAGCTCCTCGTCATCGTCGACTACGCCATTCTGGAAATCTCGAAGAAGCACCCGGAACTCTACGCGAAAATCGAATCCGTCATTCTCGAACGCCTGAAAAAAAACGCCGGCTAACGGCATTCGGAAGGCGTTCTTCGGGGATTTGAAAAAATCATTTGCCCCCGCGGAGTTTTTCCATACAATACGCTGGCTTTCTTTTCCCTACGGTACCCCAAGAGGTTCCTTCCGTCCATGTCGAAAGAGGACAAAATCGAAGTGGAGGGGGTGGTGGTCAAAGCCCTCCCCTGAGCCATTTTCGAAGTAAAAATCCCCGAGGAGTTCGGAGGCCACACCGTGCAGGCCTACATTTCGGGGAAGATGCGGAAATTTTTCATCAACATCATCGAAGGCGATACCGTCCTCGTCGAGTTGACTCCGTACGACCTCACGAAGGGCCGAATCGTATTCCGGAAAAAGTAACCAACCCCATCCCATGAAAGTCCAGCCGTCCGTCAAGAAGATCTGCGACAAGTGCTCCATCGTCCTTCGCAAGGGCGTCGTCCGGGTCATCTGCGAAAACCCCAAGCACAAGCAGCGTCAAGGATAGTCGTCCCAAGCGGACGGCATTGCCGTTTTTATCCCCTTCTTCCTTCCTTCGAACCATGGCACGTATTGCCGGAGTGAACCTCCCGAGCGGAAAGCACGTCGAAATCGCCCTTACCTACGTTTACGGCGTCGGACGCAGCCTTTCCAACCAGATCCTCTCGAAACTGGGGATCGAAAAGACCCGCAAGATCGACGATCTCTCGGAAGCCGAACTCGACCTCGTCCGCGAG
>CAZINU010000006.1:0-55678 GCA_964540725.1 uncultured Candidatus Peribacteria bacterium | reverse complement strand
TCCCGCGGCGAAGGCCCGTTGTTGGGGCGAATCCGGTTCGACGATTTCGACCGATTTCACCATGCCGTCGGAAGTAATGGCAATCGCCCCTTTCAATACCCCCTTTCCGCCGGGAACGTCGTACGGACGTTCGAAGCGAACGGAACGTTCCGCCGACTTGGAAGACGCGGCCGGGGCGCTCGATGACGGCGTTTGGGCGGACGGCTTCTCGTTACCGGCGGACGGCGTCGGTTTCGCGGTACAGGAAGCGAGGACGGAAGCTGCGAGGACGGAAGCTGCGACGATGCGTTCGGTTCGTTTCATGGGAATTCGGGTTACGAAGGATATTCGGACTCTCAATTACGGTTCGGAATTATGGGACTCTTCCGAAAAAACGCAAGGCCGTCGATTTTTCCGGCGCGTTTTCGAGCCTTACGCGAGAAAGGCCTTCCGCACCTCGGCCCCGAACCGTTCCTTTCCGAATTCGTCACGAACGCGTTCGATACAGGCTTCGCGCATCGAAAGGGCCCGCTCCGGCGTCATGGACCGAACGGCCGACTCCAGTTCTTCGATCGTGAATTCTTCGGGAACGAAGACGCCCGTGACGCCCGGAACGACGGTTTCCCGGATTCCGCCGGAATCGGCACCGATGACGGGCGTTCCCGCCGCCATCGATTCGATGGCTACCATGCCGAAATCTTCGTTTCTCGACACGAAAATCGTGGCCGTCGCGCGGGCGACCAACCCGGGAAGTTCGGCATTGTCGGAGAGGATGCGGCATTCGATGTTCGGGGTCGTCGCGTGGGCGAGCACCTCGTTTTTCTGCGGATCGTTCGCGCCGTAAATGACGAGCAGGCGTTTTTCGGGCATCCTGGCGAAGGCTTTCACGACCATGTCCACGCGCTTGAAGGTCGCGAGCTTCGAGAAGGAAATGAAATAGTCATCCTTTTCCGAAGGGTCGCACGGGGCGAATTCCTTGGTATCGACGGGCGGATAGAGGATGTCGGCATCGATTCCCAAATGGGTTTTGGCGTAGGCTCGGAGATTTTTTCCGTTTACGTATACCGCATCCATACGGGAAAGGTGGCGGTAGAATTTCCGAAGTTCCAATCCCCGGGCGACCGCGAAAAACGGACGGACGATCCAGGGGACTTTCGACATGTAGAGATCGCGTTGGTCGAACAGGTAGCGGGGAATCGAGTGGAAATAGCAGATTTTCCGGGCACCCGGCCGGCAATTTTTTTCGGCGCCGAGCGTATCACCGGAAAAAACGACCGTGTCGTATTCCCGAAGGAAGCCGGTATTCCGGCTCGCGGCCCGCTTGAAATGGGCGTACCGGAGCATGCGGAGAAGTTTTTTCGGAAGGATTTTCGCGACGAAGCCCCCTTCGGGAAACGAACGGTACGAATAGGCGATCTTTTTTCCCTTGAACCCCATGGCGTCCAAATCGAAGCTTCCCGGATCGAAGTACGCCGCGGCCAAGTCGGCCCCGGCGGCGATGGCCGCCATGACGTCGAAGCGTTCGGCGCCGCCGCGGTACAGGAAAAAGTCGTGCACGACGCAGACGCGCGGATTGGGGGATTTTCAAAATTCCTCGGAGTTCGGCATTGCGAAAACGGCGATCTGGCTATACTTTCGCGCAGTCTACCGTTTGAATGGAAAATGTAAATACCATGGACGCTTCCTTCCCGACCTCCCGACTCCGAAACAAGAAAGTCGCCATCGTCTGCGATTGGCTCAAAGACAAGGGGGGTGCCGAGCAGGTCGTCGCCGACCTCCTCGAAATTTTCCCCGGAGCCGACGTGTACGCGTCGGTATATTTCGGCGAGAAATTCGGAAAAACGTTCGACGGACACCGGATTTTTACGAGTTTCTTGCAAAAAATTCCGTTCGTCCGCTCGCACCCGAAGATGTTCCCGTTCCTTCGGCCGTACGCGTTCGAATCGTTCGATTTCACCGGATACGATTTGGTGATTTCCTCTTCGAGCGCCGAATCGAAGGGCGTCATTACCAAGCCCGAAACCCTCCACGTTTCGTATTGCCACTCCCCTACCCGGTACTACTGGAGCCACGCGCACGAATACCGCGACCGTCTCGAATTCGGCATTTTCAACCCCCTCGCCCGACTCTGCATGCCATGGTTCCTGAAAGGACTCCGGCAATGGGACCGCCTGGCTGCCGACCGCGTCGACGCGTTCGTCGCGAATTCGCGCAACACCGCGATGCGCGTCGCCAAGTACTACCGGCGCGAAAGCGAGGTTATCACCCCGGGAATCGATTCCGAAAAATTCGCGCTCGAAACGGCGAAGGAAGATTTCTACCTGGCCGTCGGGCGGATCATTCCCTACAAGCGGTTCGATCTGCTCGTCGACGCGTTCAACGAAAACGGCAAGCCCCTCAAAATCCTTACCGGCACCGAAAACGCCCTGTTCAAGGAGTTGTTCGCGCGGTCGAACCCCAACATCGAGTGGATCGTCGGCGCTTCCGACGAGGAAAAGGCCGGGTACTTCGGCAAGGCCCGCGCGTTCGTGTTCCCGCCGGAGGAAGATTTCGGCCTCGTCCCCATCGAAGCCATGATGTGCGGCACGCCGGTCATCGCCTACGGCAAGGGCGGCGCGCTCGAAACCGTGCGCGACGGGCTTTCGGGCGTCTTTTTCGACGAACCGACCCCCGAGTCGCTGAACGAAGCCATCGGCCGGTTCGAAGCGACGCGTTTCAGCGCGTACGACATCCGGCAATACGCGCTGAAGTTCGACAAGCGGATCTTTCAGGAGAAATTCCTGAAATACGTGGAGGGGTTGATGGAGTAGAAATTCCCTTGGAGCCCGTCGAAAAATCGATACTCTGTGGCGCGAAGTTTTTCCGTTCCCCGTAAACCTTCGTTCCCATGTGCTGAATTTTCGCCTATTCCGGAAACCGCAAAGACGCCGATAAGATCCTTTTGCACGGGCTCGAACGGCTCGAATACCGGGGGTACGACAGCGCCGGAATCGCGGTCGGCCGCAACCGTGCGCCCATTACCGTGTTCAAATCGGTGGGCAAAGTCGCCTCTTTGGCGCGGGAAGTCGCCGACAAGCGTCCGGGGGACGCGGAATACGCCTTCGGAATCGCCCACACACGCTGGGCGACCCACGGGGGCGTGACCGTCGAGAATACCCATCCGCACTCCGACGCCGATTCCAAGCTCTACCTCGTTCACAACGGCATCGTCGAAAATTACGAGGAACTCGCGGCCGAACTGCGGAAAGAGGGGGTTTCGTTCTATGGCCAAACCGACTCCGAGATCGTCGCGAAGCTCATCGGTCGCGAAATGAAGGGCGGCGGGGCGAACGCCGGAGAAGGCGGTTCGAAATTCCTCTCGGCCGTCGAATCGGTACTCCCCCGTCTCGAAGGGGCGTACGCGCTCCTCATCATGCATTCCGACTTTCCGGGCGAACTCATCGCCGTGAAATACGGAAGCCCCCTCGTCTTCGGTCGGAACGCCGCGACGGGGGAATGCTTTTTCGCTTCCGACGTCCAAGCGCTCGCCGGGTACGCGGAAGACGTCGTGTTCCTCGACGACGGCGATCTCGTCCACGTAACGGCGGCGGGCGAATATTCCATCCGAAGCGAACGAGCCCTCGTGTCGCGCCCGTTCGAACGCATCGAAACCGAGCATTTGGCGGCCGAACGGGGCGAGTTCGAGCATTTCATGCTGAAAGAAATCTTCGAACAGCCGAAGGTGGCCAAGGCCGTTTTCCAAGGGCGCGTCGATTTTTCCGACCTCGTACTGAACGCGAGCGCGTTCGAAGACCTTCGGGACGTCGAAATCGAACGGGTGAAGTTCATTGCCTGCGGCACGTCGTACAATGCCGGATGGGCGGGCTCGTACTTCTTTCGCGAACTCGCCGGAATGGATGCGACGGTGGAAATCGCGAGCGAATTTTTGAACGCCCCGGTACAGATCGATTCGAAAACCCTCTACGTCTTCGTTTCGCAGTCGGGGGAAACGGCCGACTCCATCGAACCGCTCAAATTCGTGAAGGCCCAAGGCGGAAAGACTTTCGGCGTCGTCAACGTGGTGGGGTCGACCATTTCGCGCCTGACGGATTTCGGGCTGTTCACGCGCGCCGGCACCGAGGTCGGCGTCGCCTCGACCAAGGCGTTTACCGCCCAACTCGCTACCATCCTCCTCTTGGCGCTGTTCTACGCCATCAAGCAGGGGGCGGACTTTCGAAAGTACCGCGGGGCGCTCGACGACCTCGGAGGGCTCTCCGAAGCGATCGAACGCGTGCTTGCCATGTCCGATACCGTCCGCGAAACGGCCGAAGCGATTTCGAAATTTCCGCACCTCTTCTTCCTGGGGCGCGGAAACATGCTGCCGCTTGCCGCGGAAGCTGCCCTCAAATTCAAGGAAATTACCTACCTGCACGCCCATGCCATGCCGCTCGGCGAGTTGAAGCACGGGTCGCTCGCGCTTATCGACGAGCATTGCCCGTCGGTCGTACTGCTTCCGAACGACGAGCTCTTCCATCAGAACAAATCGAGCGTCGCCGAGATCCGCGCCCGGGGCGGAAAGGTGCTCGCCTTCAGCGAACGCCCCATCGAAAACGCCGATTGGAACATCGTTTTGGGCGAATGCGGAAAGACCCTCTTCCCGTTTTGCGTTTCGGTAGCCGGACAGCTCCTCGCCTACCATGCGGCCCACGCGCTCGGCCGGGAAATCGACCGCCCCCGAAACCTCGCGAAGAGCGTGACGGTAAAGTAGGGGGTACGGCCTTTCCTCCGAGCAGTTCGAAGGAAATTATTGGTGGTCGTCGATTCGAAAGACGAAAAATTCGCCCGCTTCCCCAAAATATCAAATTCCCCCGGAATATGGGCGACGCTTTCGGAAAACGACCCCGGAAGAGAACCCCCGTCACTCGAGAATGCAACGTTTGGCCTTTCGGTATTTTTCGAGAATTCCCCTTTTCTCGAGATAGTCGACCACTCCCGGCCCCCCTAGGACTCCGGTGGGCTCCATTTGGCCAAAGCGCAAATTACCCTACGTTCGAGAACGACGATTTGGGGAGTTTTTTCGAGCGTTCGAATTCCGCCATAATTTCGGGAGTGATTTCCGAATTCGGAAGCGGCTTGAATACGGGAAAAGCGTCTTCTGAGAATTCGTCGGAACGAATCGGACGGACCTCGAATACCGGTCTGGACCGAACCATGACGACGTACCTGATATCCCGATCGAGGGCATCTTTCCAGAATTTCGTCAGGTTGGATCGGTATTCTTTCAATCCTATGAGTTTTGTAACCATAGTTTCCCATAAAGTGTACACTGAGATTATATTCAAAGAATATCTTTTACAACCCATCCTCCGCGCTGCCGTCCGGTGGTCCGAACGGGAACGCGAGTTGGATGGCCTTGGCGGGGGAACGTTTGTGCGGAATTTCCGGGAACGGTTGCGGAAAGACGGCGGAATCGCCCACTGCGGGGCGGACGGCCGAGCGATAGGTTCGAACGACGGGGCGCCGGAAGGCGTCTGGAAAAGGGGGCATGGGAGAAGGAAAAGGGAATACGCCCCCACCCTATCCCCCGCCCCTCCGAAAAAAACGGAAAAATCCAAGAAAAAAACGTCGGTCGCCCATGTGCGGTTTTTCAACGTGTCCCCGTATGTTTCGCGATATTTCCGCTTCGTTTTGGAGCGGTCGCGAGTATAATGGAGACATGACCGAACTTCAGAAATTCGCGCTCGAGAACCGACTGTTTTGGTGGTGGGTAAAAGACGTCACCGAGCTTTCCGAGCGCTCCATTTTCGAATGAACGCTGTCCTACGGAGATTTTAACGACAAGAAGCGTCTCATTGAGCTTTTGTGACCGAAAAAATTCGCGGCGTACCTTCAGGATATCGCCCAGGAACCGAGGCCGACCGTTCAGGCGGCAACGATGGAATATTGGAACGATTACGTTCGAAGGTACCAAACCCATGCATAGCGAAATACTCTCCAAAGAACAATCCGAACTCTTTCCGCTCCTTCGTGGGGCGAAAAAGAAGGGGTTCTTTCTTGTGGGATGAACCGCGATCGCGCTCCATATCTGACACCGAACGAGCATTGATTTTGACTTGTTTCGATTCGAGGAATTTTCTCCGGAATCCGTAGATCGAATCGTACGGAATGCCGGATTCTATTGGCAAAAACGACACATTTCGAACGATGAGAACTGTACGGGGGTGATACATTCGGTAAAAGTGACGTTTTTCGCGTATCCTTTCGAAATTCGGGCGACCGAGGCGTTCGAAGACATCATCCGGCTTCCACCGCTGAAGACCTTGGCGGCAATGAAGGCCTACGCCATGGGAAGGCGGGCAAAATGGAAGGATTACGTCGACATGATGTTCATGCTTCGTGATTTTTTCTCGATAGAAGAGGTTTCGAGCGAAGCCAGAACCATCTTTTGAGGTGCCTTCAACGAAGCTGTTTTTCGCGAACAGCTCCACTATTTCAACGACATCGATTATTCGGAGACCGTGGATTACCTCATCCCCCACCCGCCTTCAGACGACGAGGTTCGGGAATTTTTGCGGGAGGCGAGCATTTCGTAGTGAAAAATCCAAGAAAATTGGAATCGCGCGGGGCTTTGGATAGAATGCCGCGCGTATTTTCGACCCGACAGGATCCATGAACGCCCAAATCTTCCCCGTCATTCTCGCCGGAGGCTCCGGAACCCGGCTCTGGCCGCTTTCCCGCAAGCTGTACCCGAAGCAGTTCATCAAGATGGCCGAATTCGGGGGGCGCTCGCTGTTTCAGAACGCGCTCGAACGGGCGGTAAAAATCGCCGGAAACTCCCATTCGTACCGAATCGTCACGAATACCGATTACAAATTCCACTGCATCACCCAGGGGGAGGAAATCGGCATTCCGGTTACCGACGCGAACCTTCTCATCGAACCCCAGGCGAAGAGTACTCTCGCGGCTATCATGCTCGCCATTCGGTCGCTCGATTCCGACGACGATCTCGCCCTCGTGCTCTCCTCCGACCACGCCATAAAGAACGACGCGGCGTTCGAGCGGGCGGTCGCCGTCGCGTCGGACGCGGCCACGCGATCCCTCGTAACGTTCGGGATACTGCCGGACCATCCCAATACCGGGTACGGGTACATCAAACCTTCGGCGCCTTGCAAGGACGCTCCGGCCCCGGTTGACGCGTTCAAGGAAAAGCCGGACGCCGACACCGCGGCCCGCTATATCGCCGACGGCTATCTTTGGAACGCCGGAATCTTCCTTTTTTCGAAGGGAGTCTTCGACCGCGAACTCGAAAAGGCCGACCCTTCGTATTTCGCGGCCTTCGCCAAGTACGACACCCTCGAGGAAACGTTCCGGGAACTCCCCGATCTCTCGATCGACTACGGGCTCCTCGAAAAAACGAAAAACGTCCGGGTGCTTGCCGTCGACATCGGGTGGACTGACCTGGGAAGCTTCGACGCCCTGGAAAAATATTCGGGCGGAACGAGCATCCATACCGATTCCATCGAAATCAGCGCCGCCGGAAATTACGCCTATTCCGATTCCGCGGGCAAACCGGTGGTGTTCATCGGCTGTGAAAACCTGCTCGCCGTCGACACGAAAGACGCCCTCCTCGTCGCCCAAAAAGGTTCCTCGCAGAAGGTACAGCAGGCCGTGAAACTGCTGAAAGAACGCCTGCCCGCCGTTACCGAAACGCATCAGACCGTCTACCGCCCCTGGGGAAGCTACACCATCATCGACGAAGGTACCGGCTTCAAATCGAAGCGGCTCACGGTGTTGCCGGGAAAACGGCTTTCCGCCCAAATGCACTACCACCGGAGCGAACACTGGGTCGTCGTCTCCGGAACCGCGAAGGTCACGGTGGGCGAAGAGATCCGGATTCTGCAAAAGGGCGAGTCGACCTTCATTCCCGCCGGCACCATGCACCGGTTGGAAAATCCGGGCAAGGTCGTGGCGCACCTTATCGAAAGCCAAATCGGGGATTACCTGGAAGAAGACGACATCGTGCGGTTTGATGATGAGTATGGGAGGAAATAGCTCCCCTTTTTCCGTTATCGAACGATCAAAAATGAAAGGCATCATCCTTGCCGGAGGCTCCGGAACCCGGCTCCATCCGCTCACGCTCGCGGCCAGCAAGCAGCTTATGCCGGTATATGACAAGCCGATGATTTATTACCCCCTCTCCACGCTCATGCTGGCGGGAGTCCGGGAAATTCTCATCATCTCGACCCCTAAAGACCTTCCCCGCTTCCGCGACCTTCTCGGAGACGGGCTCGCGTTCGGATGCCAATTCGAATATGCCATACAGGAGACTCCGAACGGGCTCGCGCAGGCGTTCATAATCGGCGAAAGATTTCTTGCGGGCGATTCGGCGGCACTCATTCTGGGTGACAACGTTTTCTATGGAACCGGGCTTGAGCAAACGCTAAAAACCTGTACGGATGTTGATGGCGGAATCGTGTTCGCATACCATGTTTCCGATCCGGAACGCTACGGGGTCGTGGAATTTAATGGCTCTGGAAAAGCCGTTTCGATCGAAGAAAAGCCGAGGTTCCCAAAATCCAACTTTGCAGTCCCCGGAATCTACTTTTACGACTCCGAGGTCGTCTCGATTGCCAAATCGCTGAAGCCGAGTCCTCGTGGCGAATACGAAATTACCGACGTGAATGCCGAGTACCTGAGGCGCGGCAATCTTTCGGTTCGCATTCTCGACCGCGGAACCGCCTGGCTCGATACGGGAACCTTCGCATCGCTCATGCAAGCCTCCACCTTCGTCCAGACCATAGAGGAACGGCAGGGGCTTAAAATCGGATGCATAGAGGAAGTGGCATATAAGCAAGGATGGATTGATCGTGCGCAACTTCAAAGAATCGCCGAACCTCTTGTGAAAAGCGGATATGGAAAGTATCTTCTTTCCCTTGCGTAAATGAAAATAGCCTCCCTCTTCGATTCGCTTTCCTCGAAAACTTCTGGGGGTGCCGGACGGATTAATGCTCTCGTCGGAGGAGCGCTCACAAGTTCCGGTGCGGATTTTACGTATTTCCTATTGCGCGACGAGGTTCCAAGATATCCGAGTGAGGGGAAAATTGTTTCGTTGAATGAGAAATTTATATTCGGATTCGGGATAAAAAAAATCACGTCCCTTTTTCGTATCGCATGGAGAATCGCGAGACTTTGTCGACAGCATGGAATAACCATTTTGATTGGTCACGGAGATTTTTTCTACATGGTCGCCATATTGGCAAAATGCTTCGGATCGGGAACTAAAACCATATCCGTCGTTCATTCTACGATTGGAATTTGGCCGACATCCGTTCGGATGACGCTTTTGACATTCCTTCGAAGAAGCGAAATTCTCGTATTCGTAAGCGATGAAGAGCGATTGATGTTTCAAGACGTGTATGGGTTCGATCCGAAACGTCTCGTAACCATTCATAATGGCATCGACATAGGAAGCGTGCGTGAGCTTTCGAATTCGAAACGGCCAGAAATACCGAAACGGCGGGAACGTTTCCGGTTCGTATCGCTCGGGCGTATCGTGGAGCAAAAGGATTTTACGACTCTCGTACGGGCATTTTCCATCGTTCGGAAAAAATGATTGAACGTTGAACTCATCATCGTTGGGAACGGGAACGACCGTAAAAAAATCGAATCGCTTTCGGAAGAACTAGGCGTATCAGATCGCGTTTCAATAATCGGAAGCCTCGAAAATCCTTTTCCGATCCTTTCTACCGCGGACGCTTACGTCCAATCGAGCACATTCGAAGGATTCGGTCTCGCGATCGTCGAAGCCATGGCGCTCGGAAAGGCGGTAGTCGCGACCGATTGCCCCACGGGTCCAAGGGAAATCCTTTCGGAAAATGTCGAAAAATTTCCCGAACGAATAACTCAAACAACGGATGCCGATTACGGAATCCTTGTGCCGGTAAGCAATCCCGAAGCTCTTGCCGAGGCTATGGGACGACTGGTTATGGATGGCCGACTTCGAGAAACGCTCGCGAAAAATGCCCTTGAACGGAGTATCCATTTCGATAAAGCGATTTGCGAAAAACGTTGGATGAAGCTTGTTAGCGCGACATAGAATCAATCCATTCCGACAACGCCTTCCGCAAGTCAGCGGGCAATGGAACGAATTCAGCATCATCGCGCTCGGTACGCACGAGCTTCGCCATGTCCCCGGCCCAATTTCGGGTCCCGGAATCGTGTTTCATGCCCTTGAGATGAAACAAACAGGCAGGCTTTACGTCGAGCGGCAAATCGAAGAGGAAAGTCTCCATTCGAACGTCGTTCACGAAATACGTTCGTTCGGATACCGGAAAAATACCGTGGTCCAAGTATATCCCGGCTACCGGCGGCAGAAGGGGCGAAAGCGCGCGAACGGGAGTCATGACGTTTCCGTCGACGAGCGTCACGTTGATTTGCGGAAGGACGGTAAGTTTTCCCCTGGAGCCTTTCACTGCCGCATCGATCGCTCAAGCAAAGGCTTCGGGGTCGAATACCACCATGTCGTCATCCAGCTTGGCAGCGTGCGTGCAGGTGGTTTTCGAAAGCGTCCAGTTGTAATAGTACGAAAGCGCGTGGACCGAATCGTCCGGCGTGTTTTTCCAATCGGCAGCACCGACTCCCACCACTTTCGGTTCGTAACGGTAGAAACGGATTTTTTCGGGGTATTCGGCAGCCAGGCGTTCGCAGATTTCGACGGTCGAATCGGTCGATCCGTTATCGACGAGCACGATTTCGGTGGCGAACGGAAGGTGCGAACGGATCGATATTTCCAAGAAATCCGCCGCATTCTTCAACCGTGCGAAAAACGAGACGCCAGGCTTTCTCAAAGACGGGTCGAACGCCGAGGCAGAAATGTCGTATTCGGTAATTCCTTCGCGATTTTTCATGCCCGAGAAAAGTCCTCGGGAACGAAGCATCTTCAATCGACGATACCGCATGACGGCCAGGATCGCGAGGATAGCGAGGGGAACCCTCCCGGAGAGGAAAGCGATGGAAAGCGATTTAGCGATCATGGGTCTCGATAAGGAATTCGCCGTAGGTTTTCTCGAACAGGAAACGATCGGCAAGCTTATGAAAGATTCCGTACCTGTCGAACCCCAGCGCCACGTATGCGCGATAGACGGCGTCTCGCACGAACGGGGCGATGCCGTGGGTGCCGGTTTGAGGGTAATCGTAGAGGATCGGCGGGCCGGATTTCGACTCCTCCCCCGAGAGCAGATGCCCGCGCAGGAGCAAGTACCATACGCGCTCTATGGGGAAATGGTTCTTGAAATAGAGGCGGTCGCGATGGCGGCTTTCGGCAAGGGCTTCGAAAACCGGACGCTGTTTCTTGAAGAGGAATTTCGCGTAGAGGTCGTTGGACATCTTGAAGAACGCCGTCGAAACCGTGAACGGCGAAAGAAAGAGCCCCTGCCGCTGAAAGTACGAACTGCGGCTCGAAAGGCTCGCCAATACGCCCTCGACGTCGTGCATGAGGTAGCGTCCCGTGATTTTGTACCACGAATCCGAAGATCGGAGCGTCGCGGAATTTTCGAACGCGTAGTCGAATGTCTCGGCTTCGCCGTATCCGTAACCGTAGGTCTCGGTTCCGGAATTCCCCAGGAAACTCAGGTATTCGAATTCTTTTCCGTAGGCCTGGGCAATACTGGCGATGGACGCGGTTTCACGGGAAAAATCGAAATTCGAATTCTCACAGAAGACGACCTTCTCGAACGGCGTCTGCGTCAGGTAAAAAAGAATGGCGCGAACGTACTGCCTTTTGCGAAAATCCGGATCCGCGTCCTTGCCGGTCTTTACAAGAGCCGCGGATTTCGGGGCTATGGTGCCAGTGAGGAGAAGTATGGGGTTTTCCATTTAGAAAAGACGATTCGATATTTCATTCCAAAAAAGACCGCAAGCACGAGTAGGGTTATGCGCATTTTTTACCGACATCCTACCGTTATGAGCGATGGGAAGGTACTTTTCTGGGCGATTTAAAACATCCTCCAAAATACTTCCGATTTCCTCAGGGGAATCATACATGACATATTCCTTTCCGGACGATCCACATATGTTTTCAAAAGCGAATCCGTTGCCGATACAAAGCAATCCGGCCGCCATGGCCTGTAAAATCTTCCCCTTCGTTCCTGTTCCGGAATCATACGGCGAGACCAAAATATCGTGCTCCAATAGGAATTCGTGATAATCCTCCACCCAATTGACCAATCGACTGTCGAATCCCAATTCCAATAACCTCTTATGGTAGCGCTCTTCCGATTTTCACAAGAAGGTAAATGAGATATTTTCGAAGTTCTTTTCCGCAATGGAATCGATAATTCGATCCAACTGGTTTTTCTTTAAAAAAGCCTCATTTCCTCATGATACGAAAATCTTGATTCTTCACCCTGTGAATACATCCTTTTTAAAGGAGTCCGAAACGGGATTGTGCGGATGAATGGCATAAAAAACAAGGTCGGGCTTGCCGCCCAAAGCAATAAAGCGCTCTTTATCCCTCTCTCCAACAAGATACAAAACATTGCCTTCTTTCGAAATGGATCGCTCCGTACGAATGGCAAAAAAATACGTTATAAGGTTTAGAAAAAAAATTTTCAGGCTTGAATACTCACCGCATTCAAGCATTCGGGAAAGTTTCAATGTAATGCAATCGGGTCAGCCAATTATTCGCAAAGAGTTTGTAAAGTGCCTCCCATTTAAAAAACCGTACGATGGGTATAAGAAAACAACGTCCGGCTCGAAATCTAATATTTCAGCAACCGTATCGCTATCCAAACGATAACGAAAGATGGCCGGGATCATTCAGGCAGACAACCCTTTTATAAGGGGAAAAAAATAGCCACTTGGCTTGCAAACCGTTATCTTCTCGGGGTTCAGGCAAGAAATTCCTTCCAATTTATCTGCCAATTCTTCCTTTAAAACGTTCTGGGCAAACGAATAAATTCTTAACTTCGAGTTCTCTGGACGATACTTCAGCAATACGAATGGAAGGGATGTCGGACCCCTGAGATTATCGGCGGTCGGCAAATAGGGCGATATGAAAGCGATTTTCATCCTAATATGCTAAAAGAACGAATCCGGTCCAAGCACTTTCAGGTTCGGAAGCTACTATTTTAAATCGATATCCGAGACCCCAGCCCTCCAATAAGGACTTAGTTTCAAAAAACTGTTTGCCGTTATGGTAGATGCTCACGACAAGAACTGGCTTATTCTTGCGAATAACCCCCTCAGCTCCTAGAATGCTTTCGATTTCCATTCCTTCGATATCCCATTTAATCAAAGAAACCTTAGGTATGGCGTTCGTTTTAACAAATTCATCCAAGGTCGTGATTTCGATTTCTTCAACTGCAGTCGGATTCGTTCCGAGCGCTATTGCGCTGACCTCCCCACCCGAATCCCCATAAAACCTTGCCGTTCCGGAAACATTTGAAAGCCCCCGTTTTACGGCAATTATCCTATCTTGAAAACCGGAATTTTCTATCGTACGGGAAAGCTTTTCAAAATTCGAAGAGTTCGGCTCGAAAGAATATACCTTGGCCTTCGGAAGAAGTTTCGCGAACATTACCGATTCGGCACCATCGCAAGCCCCGCAATCGATCACGGCTCAAGTATCGATTTTTCAAGAAATTTCAGGTAAATCGAAGACGTAGTAGCCCGTAGGATGGAAGACCCCGTTCTTACTCATGAAACGAATGCTTTCCGACTGGGCGGCGATGTCGTCAGAGTCGAAAATTTCCGATTCGTGAACAACGTTATTTTCCCGCAAGAGCGCAATCCTCTTCATGAATTTTTTCACCGTCCGTTTACTTTCCTCATCCATACCAGAAAGTAGGGCATCGAGGCGTTGAGGAAAATCGGGGCGCATCGTATAATTATGAATGTCCGTGATCATGGAAAATCCTATGGCACTTCAGCGAAAGAAGTAACGTCCTTTCCTAAAGACGAATGATAGAAATTCATAATCCTTCCCCAACATCCTTCAAAGTGCCGCAAAGAACAGGGTGCGAAAACCGTGCTCCCTGAGAACTTTCAGGCTCCTTGAAAAATAATACGAGAGATTCATTAGAATTTAATGATAGAAGATAGGGCTTCGTAGATTTTTGAAACCGGATACTTGGTATATTTGTGAAACTCGTCGATTTCGGATTTGGCCACGAAACTTTGATACCATTTTCATCCATCACTATTCCCGTAGGCAGCTGTTCAAAAACCTTTTTTTAAATTTTTTAAATGCAAATACGCAAATCCCATTCGACGATATTTCAACCGAAAATGAAAAGCCTCAACGCTTCCGGGGATTTGAGTAAAATAAGTATGTTCGCTCACGGGATAAATTCCATTGTCCCCTCCGGTTCAGCAAAGCGGCAAGCTTTTCATGACGCCCACCCTGTTTCCCTCGGCCAAAACGTTGATCCCGGAATACACCACGTACTCGTTAGGCTCATTACCAAGTACGTAATTTCTCATCTCCTCCCAAATATCCGGAATTGGTAGAATGTCGTCATCCAACCGCATTACGTACTTGTAACTCGTCTTAGAGAAAGCCCAATTCGTAAAGTACGCAAAGGAATGAACGCTATCTGTAGTTGGCTGGTCCGGGCCGTCATAATCCCGAAACCGAACTTTATACGGATAGAAGAAGTATTTAACTTTATCCGGATATTTTTTTTGAAGTCTCTCGCAAATTTCATTCGTACCATCCTCGGAGCTTTCGGCCGCAAGGATAATTTCATCCAGATACGGTAGGAAAGATTCTACGCAAAGTTCTAAAAAATCCGCCGAATTTTTCAATCGAGCCACACCGGAAATCCCTTTCTTTTTAATGGAAGAAAACCAACTGGGATCGATATTGAAATCCTCAAATTTCTCTTTATTCGTAAGAAAGAGGCGATGAACCGGAGGGACCTTCCTTCTTCTTCTACAATAGGAATAGTGGTTTGCAAGAAACTCGAAAATTTTAAAATTCTTTATCAGAGGATAAAGTACGTAATTCCAGATTTTTGCTGAAAAGGTTATGCGAAAATTCGAAGACATGCGAAGTTAATAACAAACCAAAATCGTATCCGCGAAAGGATGGCTCCAATGCCACCGGTCGATCGCGAACCGGTAGCCGAGATTCCAACTTTCGAGAAGCGGTTTGATTTCGAAGAAGTCCCTTCCGTTGTGGTAGATGCTGATAAGCAGTACTGGCCGATGCGCGCGGATCGTTTTCTCGGCGCCGACGATGCTCGAGTATTCGGCCCCTTCGACGTCCCATTTGATCATACCGGGAACGATGCCGTTTCGAGCGACGTATTCGTCGATGGTCGTTACCGAAATCTTCTCCCCCTGGGAGGAATCGTTGCCGAGCTTCGCTCCGGCCCCGTCGCCCGTCATCGAAATCTCTCCGGTAAAGTCGGCTACGCCCAATCCAACGGGAACGACCGATCCGGTTTTTCGAAGTTCGGCGATATTGCGGCGGAGAAGTTCGAGATTTTTCGCTTCGGGCTCGAACGCATGGACGACCGAATCCGGAAAAGCGTCCGAAAGCACGATCGACGTATCCCCTACGAAAGCTCCGCAGTCGAGAATCGCCTTTCCGTCCAACGGAAATTCGAAACGAGACAACAGATTGCCCACGTAATGGCGCATCGCGGGGAAGCTTTCGTGGCGGTGGCGGAAAAGCGAGACGGCGTAACGGCGCGCCTCTCCGCACTCATACGGACTGAAAACCTTGCTGAATGGCAACACGTTGTTTCGGTCGAGCGCTTCGAGTTTCTCGATAATCCATGCCGCGTATTCGCCGGAAGCGGAATCGAATCCGCGAAGAAATGCCGATTTCTTTTCCGGGTTCTGCAGGTAGGGCGAGAATAATCGCACCCAATCGGAGAGTGAGTCGTTCCGAACGAAGGCACGGAAGCGCCATGTAAGGAGTTTCGCGACGAATCCAGCAGCCGAAAAAAATCCCGTTGCGGACAAAAGGGCATTATATAGGAAGGACGCGATATGGAGAAGAGTCGAATTCATCGCCGATGAATATATAGCCGTATCCAGAAAAACGAAATAAAAAAAATGTTATTGACCCCCAATGTCTTCGATTCGAGCCACGATATTCCGACATGCCCCCTCCGGCGAAAATTTCTCCCCTACCGCCCTCCGCTCCTCCTCGGAAAAGGACGCGGGATTTCGAAGTACGGTATCCAAAACGTTCGCAAGCACCGCGGCATCCCCCGCCGGCACGACTCTGAATCCCTCCCCTTCCGGCGCGATTTCCCGCGTTCCGCCGACGTCGGTGGCAATTACCGAACATCCGCAGAGCAACGCTTCGACCACGGTAGTGGGCAATCCTTCCTGAAAGCTCGGGTTTACGAAAACGTCGGTGGCAGGCAGGATCGATTCGAGGATTTCCTCGCGGGGTTTCGCCCCTTCGAAACGCACCCGATTCGAAAGTCCGAGCCGCTTCGACAAGGCCTCCAGACCCGAACGTTCGTCACCGTCGCCCACGATACGGCAAACGAACGGGATTTCAAGTTTCGAGAGCGCCGAAAGGAGGACGTCGACCCCTTTGAGGGATACGAGCCGTCCGACGAAGGCGATTCGGAGGGGGTCGTTCGGTCCGCGTTCCGACCGTTTCCCCGGCGATGCCTCGATTCCGTTATATACGACGCTCGCGTCGTCGCGCCCGAACGCTCGGGATACGAAATTCGCCGAAGCCCGGCTAATGGCCACTACCGCGTCCGCCCGCGTTACGGTCCACCTTCAGAACGTCGCGTCGAACGCCCGGGAAAACGTGCGGACCGCCCAGGAATCGGAAACCACGCTTCCGCTCCCGTGCTCCACGTGCACGTGCCGTACGCGCCAAAGTTTGGCAAGTACGGCACCGAGGAAACTCGACACGAAAAACCGCGTGTGCGTCACGATGGCGTCGGGGTGAAAATTTCGCGCGGCCTCGAGGGCTTTCCAGAATCCCGGATGCCAAACTTTCGGAATGGGGAAATTATGAACGGCTTCGAACGACGGGTACGCTACGACGCGGTACCCGCCGCTCTCGAAATCGTCGGACGGCTGGTCGAAATCGGAGGTAAGATTGCAAACCTCCGCGTACCCGAAGGCCGGGAGGTTCCGAGCGTACGTCTCCGCTACGGACTCGACCCCGCCCTTATGGGGCACGAAATACGGAACGATTTGGAGGATTCGGGTTTTGGTCGGCATGAGTTGGTTGCTATCTGATTCCGTCGGTCCATCGCGCCCTACGCGCCCCGCCCGCTTACGAACCTCCAGCTCGAAGCCACGCCTTCGGCCACGCTCCTTTCGGCCTTCCATCCCATCTCGCGTTCGATGAGGGATACGTCCGCCACCGCCTCCGCAATGTCGCCGGGGCGGCGGGAAACGACGTTGTACGGAATTTTCCGACCCGAAGCCGCTGCCGCCATTTCGATCATTTCGAGCACGCTCGTCCCCTTCCCCGTTCCCACGTTGAAGGCCCCGAAGGCCCCGGAATCCGAACGGTGTCCCGCCAAATACCGGAAAGCCGCCACGTGGGCGTCGGCCAGGTCGGATACGTGGATGTAGTCGCGAACGCCGGTTCCGTCGGGAGTCGGATAGTCGTCTCAGAAGACGGAAACCGCTTCGCGCTTGCCGGCCGCCACGTCGAGAACGTACGGCAAAAGATTGTTGGGGACACCGTTGGGACGCTCGCCGATGAGCCCCGATTCGTCGGCTCCGATGGGATTGAAGTACCGGAGGGCGACGGAATTCCACCGTTTCGCGGCGGAAAGGTCTTTGAGAAACGCTTCGATGACGAGCTTGGAGGTACCATAGGGATTCGTCGTTCCCAATCGTGCGTTTTCCGAGAATGGCAGGGGATTGTCCGCTTGGTACACCGTGGCGCTCGAAGAGAAGATGACGTCGCGAACCCCCGCTTTTTCCATTTCCTCGAACAGGACGAGCGTTCCCCGGACGTTATTGTCGTAGTATTCGAAAGGCATGGCCACGCTTTCCCCCACCGCTTTGAGCCCGGCGAAGTGGACCACGGCACCCACGCCGTGTTCGCGCATGACGGAAGAAAGGGTTTTCCCGTCGCGAATGTCGGCCTCGTAAAACGGCGGCCGGCGGCCCAAAATTTCCCCGATGGCGTCCAGCGCCTTTTCGGACGTATTGGAAAGATTGTCCAGAAGGACGGTCCGGATTCCGGCACGTTCGAAGGCCACGCAAGCGTGGGAGCCGATGTATCCGAGGCCTCAGGTAAGGAGAACGGATTTGGTTTCCATGGGGGTTTATCGGAAAAATTTACTCCAAATCATTTTCGCGGCGATGCTTATGGCGTTGGACGAGCGCTGGCCTTTTCCGAGCGTGTAGTCGTCGTAATGGATAGTGACGGGAACTTCGCAATGGGGAATCTTTTTCGTGGCTATCAAATCGAGAATTTCGGACGCGTGCCCCATTCCGTCGAGCGTAATGCGGATTTTCTGAAGCACCGAAGGCCGGAAGACGCGATAGCCGTTGTGCGTATCGGTAAGGCCGATGCCGCTTACGAACCAGGTAAAAAGAATGCCGAGCTTCAAGACGATCCGCCTGGAAAAGGGAATTCCTACCGCCTCTTTTCCCAGAAACCGGGATCCGAGGGCGATTTCGGTATTCGGACGGTTCTCGAGCGCGTCGAGGAATTTGGGAAGTTCCGATATGTCGTGCTGCCCGTCCGCGTCGAACGTAGCCACGTATTCCGTTTCCCCGTAGCGCCTCAAATATTCGAAACCGGTTTCGAGGGCGGCGCCTTGCCCGCGGTTTTTAAAATGGCTCAGCGCGAAAACCTTTCCCGGATGCCGCCGCTTCAACCGGAGAAGGATCTTGAAAGTGGAATCCTTCGATCCGTCGTTCACGACGACGCAGGGTCAGTAACCGGAATCCAGAACGTTCTCGACCGTTTTTTCGATAACGGCGGATTCGTTGTACGCCGCGATTACGAAGGCCACCTTTCCTTGAACGGGAGACTCTCCCGCCTCATGGATGGCCAGTTCCCGAATGAGGGCCGTCAGATCGCCGTCCACCCTTTCGACCTTGTTGAGAAGGAGGAGGACGAAATAGAGCAGGAAAACGATGCTCGAATATACGAGAACGTCGGCTCACCTCGGTACGCCGAAGACGCGGCCCACCGCATCCAGGAAAGCGGGAAAGACCGTGAACACGAAAAGCCCCATTCCGATGCCGATAAAAACGAGGAAATGGAGCGCGTTGAATTTTTGACGTTTGGATACGTCGAGTGCGAGAACGAGAATTACGGCACCCGAAACGATAAAAAAAACTTGGAGGAGGCTCATTCGCGAAAGCGCCGAAAAAATACCCGCGACACTATACGCACCAAGGCGGGAATATCAAAGGAAACGCTTGGAAATTGGCGCGTCGGATTTTTTTCTCGGGTTTTTCTTTGTTTTCTCGGATTGGGCCGAGAAAAAGGATTTTCGACTTGGATTTGCTTTCCGCCCCCGAGGACGATACAATCCGCGGATTCCCGGACCCCCACGTTCGGAAGAATCGCCATCTTTACACGTTCACGAACCGAAAACCATGGACTACTTCGCACAGTCGCTCAAACTCCACGCCGAAAAGCACGGAAAGCTCGAAACCGTCACCCGCGTTCCCGTAAACACCCGGGAAGACCTCTCGCTCGCCTATTCCCCGGGCGTCGCCGAACCCTGCCGGGCTATCGCCGCCGACAAAAAGCTCGCCGACACGCTCACGCTCAAGGGGCGCACGGTCGCCGTCATCTCCGACGGATCCGCCGTGCTCGGCCTCGGCAACATCGGCCCAGAAGCCGGACTCCCGGTCATGGAGGGCAAGTGCGTCCTCTTTAAGGAATTCGGCGGAATCGACGCGTTCCCCTTGGTATTGTCTACGCAGGATACGGAAGAAATCATTGCGGTGGTCAAAGCCGTCGCGCCCACGTTCGGCGGCATTAACCTCGAAGACATTTCCGCCCCGCGCTGCTTCGAAATCGAAGAACGGCTCAAAGCCGAGCTCGACATTCCCGTCATGCACGACGACCAACACGGAACGGCCATCGTCGCGCTCGCCGGATTGTACAACGCCATGAAGGTGACCGGAAAGGACCTTTCGAAAATCAAGGTCGTCGTCAACGGCCCGGGCGCGGCCGGAAACGCGACCATCCGCCTCTTCCGTATGGCGGGCGTTCGCCACATTATCGCCTGCGATTCGAAGGGCGTCCTTTGGAAGGGGCGGACCGACCTCGATTCCGCCAAGGCCAAGCTTCTCGAAATTACCAATCCGGAAAACGTCTCCGGAAACCTGAAAGACGTCTTGAAGGGCGCCGACGTCTTCGTCGGACTCTCCCAGCCGAACCTCTTGAACCGCGACGACATCGCGACCATGGCGAAAGACGCCATCGTGTTCGCCATGGCGAATCCCACGCCCGAAATCATGCCCGATGAAGCCCGTGCCGGAGGCGCCCGCATCGTCGCGACCGGCCGAAGCGATTTTCCGAACCAAATTAACAACGTCCTCGCCTTTCCGGGCATTTTCAAGGGCGTACTGAAGTACGGCAAAAAACGGATTACCGACGAAATGAAGCTGAAGGCAGCCCGAACCCTCGCCAACTACGTGGGAACGCCCACCGAAGACCGCATCATCCCGAATCCGCTCGACAAGAAGGTCGCGGACGCGGTGTGCGAGGCGATGGCGTAGACGGATTCTTCAAGAAACGAACCTCTTCGAGACAATAAAACCCCCCTTCGTGAGAAGGGGGGTTTCGAAAAGCCTCGAACCATTCGGAATCAGTGCGCGAACGCTCCGACCCGAAAGATTCAAACAACCGTTTTTTCTTTCGTCACGACTCCTCGGAAGACACTTCGCACGATGTGCAGAGCTTTTCGACGATTTGACGAACTTCGTACGGGGCCCAGTACTCGTCATCGTGTCCGCCGGATGCCAGAACGTTTTTCACGACGGAGTCGCCGTCGTCCGTCAGATGCAGGAACGGGGCGAAATAGGTCGTGAACTCGCGCCCTTCGGGCCTCATGGAATGGAAGAGCTGGAGCCATTCGTTATCGCCCCAATGCTTTCGGCAACGCCGAATGATCCGGGTCGTTTTCGAGGTTTCCTCAAGATCTTGCATCGACCAGTATTCCGAGTGTTCGGAAATCGAGGCGGCAATTTCCAAGAACGCCTTGGCGACGATCGGGCGAAGCGCCCGATACCGTTCGGTCACGAAAAAGAGGAAATCAATGCGATCTTCCACGGAGAGCATCCACGCTTCGTCGCTGAAATCGATGTGAGACGAGCAGTCATGGTCGACCGCCGCATGAACGAACATCGGAAGTCGTATCCGAGCCCGATCGTACGCAATCAGCAGGTCGCCGAATTTTTTCCACTCTTTCGGGGATGCCAGAATTTGAACGGCACAGCTCTCGATAAATTCCGAAAGCGCAACGTCGAACTCGGGAAAATCCGGAAACGGGGATTCGATCAGAACGGCGAGAAAATGCTCGAACCGGGACACGTCGAACCCCGATCCGGTTTCGCATGCTCGGGCGCACGTTTTGCCAATCGTTCGAGCGGTTTCGAATATCTGATCGCGCACATCGTCACCGAACACGTGCCGGAGCTCCGGCACGTTCGGGCGGTACGCATTCGGTCTCCGAACGATATCTTCCGGACGGAAAACACGCTTCGCGGCATGGATCCAAGCCTCGATCTCCGCCGGCGAAAGACCGTCGCAATCGGAGGGATACTCGATATATTCCCGACGAATCTCCCGATACCGGAGATTCTGCATCGTTCGAACGGCCAACGCCGGAATGAGGATGGCGAAAACGGGGATCATGACCATCGGCGCCAATACCACTGCGGCGATTACGGCAACCGAAACGAAGGCCCAAAAAGAATGGTCAAATGCCTTATCCCAGACGCGGGCAACCCGCGAGGCGAGAGCGGCCACGGGAGATACCCGGTATCCGTCGATCCACGACGGCCGTTCCGGCGGAACGTCGGGCAATTGCGGCAAAGCGGGCTGAGTGACAGCGTTCATGGCGAATCTCCTTAGAATTCTCGTAAAAAGAAAAACGGTTGTGTAAAAGAACGACTTAACCTGATATTTATAATCATTCGCAATAACAAGTCAATTGCGGATGTTCGAGCGCCCCTTGCATTCCCAAAAAACCCGATAGTATCCGCTGTTAAGAAGCGGATACTTTTTCGGACATCCCTATTTCCGTAACCCTTCCTTGGAACCATGTCCACGCTCCTGTTATTCGTCATCGCCTACCTGGTCGTATCGATCGGGATCGGACTCTACGCCGCGACGAAGGTGAAGACTTCGAAGGACTACGTCGTCGCCGGGCGGCATCTGCCCCTCTACATGGCCGTAGGAACCGTCTTCGCCACGTGGTTCGGGTCCGAAACGGTTCTCGGAACCTCGTCGACGTTTCTGGAGGAAGGCATGGCCGGCATCGTCGCCGACCCCTTCGGCGCGTCGCTCTGCCTCATTCTCGTCGGTCTTCTGTTCGCGGGTCCGCTTTATAAGGGCAATTACCTCACCATCGGCGATTTTTACCGCGACAAGTACGGACGGACGGTCGAAGTCATCGCCTCGGTCTGTATCATGCTCTCGTACCTCGGGTGGGTAAGCGCGCAAATCATCGCCCTCGGAGTGGTCTTCCACGCGCTTACCGGCGGAGCCCTTTCGAACGAGGCGGGCATGATTCTTTGAGCGGCTATCGTGTTGGTCTACACGCTCTTCTGAGGCATGTGGTCGGTCGCCATGACGGACTTCTTTCAAATGGCCGTTATCATGGCCGGCATGCTCATCGTCGGATATTTCGTCGCGGGCATGGTGCCCGGCGGCATTGGCGCGGTCGTCTCGCACGCATCGGAAGCCGGAAAGCTCGATCTGCTCCCGCCCCTCATGGCCGGCGACGCCATCAATTTGGTCGGCATGGTCGCCTTCCTTTCGGCGCTCCTCACGATGGGGTTCGGATCGATTCCCCAGCAAGACGTATTCCAACGCGTCATGTCGGCGAAGAACGTTTCCACCGCGAAAATGGCCGCGATACTCGGAGGCGTTCTCTACTTCGTCTTCGCGTTCGTACCGATTTTCCTTGGCTACGCCGCTTCGCTTATCGACCCGAAAATAGTCGAAACCGCGCTCGGCGAAGGCGGGGATACGCAGCTCGTCCTCCCCACCCTCATTCTCGACCACGCCCCCCTCTTCGCGCAGGTCATGTTCTTCGGCGCGCTCCTTTCGGCTATCATGTCCACGGCTTCGGGAACGCTCCTCGCGCCCTCCACCATGTTCGTGGAAAACATCCTGAAACCGTATTTCAAGAAGGTTTCGGATGCGAAATTCCTTCGGACTATCCGCGTCACGGTCGTCGTATTCTCGGTTCTCGTCACGCTCTTCGCGCTCAATAGCGACGTCGGAATCTTCGGCATGGTCGAGAACGCGTACAAGGTTACGCTCGCGGGAGCCTTCGTGCCGTTGTTCGCCGGAATTTACTGGAAACGCGCGAACGCGCTCGGGGCCATTCTCTCGATGACGCTCGGCATCGTGGCGTGGATCTCTCTCGAAATCACGAACCCCGAGGCCGCCGTCCCGCCCCAATTCGTCGGATTCCTCTTCTCCATCGCCGGAATGGCCGTCGGATCGTTCCTCCCGAAATGGTTGCACGTGGAACTGAAACCGAGAAGCGAGGTGTAATTCGCGTTTTTCGAAAAACCGTCTACCATGTGGGCGGTTTTTCGTTTCCCCGGCGGACGAATTCGTCCCAGAGAACGTATCGGGCCCGCCCGGATTCCCCACCCCTCTTCCATCCCCATGCCCCTCTTTTCTTCCGAACCCGTTCTCCCGTTCGACGCTCCGGATTCCGCGAAGCTCGAATACGTGTACGCGTACGTCCTCCGAAAAGAGCGCGAAGAACGCGCCGCGAGAATCCGACGCTGGATTTGGATCGGCATCTTCGTCTTCTCGCTCTACCTCTCCTACATGCAGGCGCTTTCGATATTGAAGTCGATCGGTCCGATGGCGGGAAGTTCCGACCGTCCGCCGGTTTCGATAGAATCGCTTTTGGACTCGGTACGGGTGAGGTAGGAATCGCTCAGGATACGGTTCGAAAAAAGGGGCTCCAAAAAGGCACCCTTCCTAAAATAGGACATTCGAAAAACGTGCGGGGCCTTCTATGGCTTCTGGCCATTGTTTTTTCGGAAAAAATATTCCGAATTTATTTTTGACTTATCACAATAAGCTTGACTTATTAAGTTTTTCAGTAGTTTTTTCATACGTTTTTCCGTTTTTTTCTTCAAGGAAACCAATACCAATCGAATCGCGTATTTCCTACCGACTCGGGTATGCACAGCCAAGAAATCCGACGGGCGCACGAAAGCGAATACCGCCGATTCTTCGAATCGAACGACCTCGTCGTCAGCGGATGTTATTCGGTCTCCTGGGGGAACGACCTCATCGACCACCAATCGGCGTTCCCTTCGATTCAGATGAAGGTGCCGCTCAGGTGTTATGTGGGAATTAAAAAATCAGCTATACGATCCGTTCGTTTTTGAACGGTTCTTTCGTACGAACATTCATTAAATGAATTTCAAAATGCTCCGTACCGGAGCGTGGGCGATAATGTGACACAGTCCGAAGCGAAAGTGTTTAAATTTTTACAGGAAAATAGTGCTCCATTCGGATTGGACATAGAATTCCTCACGGAAGTTCCACGATGACATTCATTCGGCTTCACGGAAACAACATCGGCATTGATTTCCTTGGGGTGTCACATCATGTGTTGATTGGAAGACAAGACCAATATCGGAAACCTCGAAATCTCTAGGAATTGGAAATCTATAATTGGATTCTGAAGGGAGTTGGCCATAAATGAAAATTCGGCAAATGTTATAAAAAACGGGGTCCGTAGCACTCTTTCTTCATACAAGTGACCAACGGTGTATTATTCCCAGTCCTTCGATATTAACGACACCAGAGACTATCTTTCTTTGAGATTGGGTGAATTTCCGATAAGAAATTCACCCAAATCGGACGAGAAACTTCCCTTTGATTTCTTCGTGATTTACAGCTGAACCGATAGCGACTCAAGACAAATCGAAGAGTTCAAAAGAAAGAAATCCGGCAGGAGGGGCAATGTTTTGTTCGAAAAATTCATCTCCTGATCAAACGAGGTTGTAGCCGAAACTCCGTGGAAATTTCATGAAAAATTAGACGCATCTGTTCTGGGGGATTTAAAGCTTTCCCTTTGAATAAAAAGCGTCGAACTGATGTCCGAAGCCATGGAATCGTGATGGGATAACGAAGGGGTTACAGATGAATTAATAGATAACGTCAATCATTTTCGATACCTTCTCTCTTTTTCATCTAAACAATGCGATTTTGCAGCCGAATTTCTTGATGCATTCCGAGATTTACGAAGCGAATCGGCGGAAAGAATCTGAATCTGCCCTCTTTATTCATGAAAATTTGGCGGCAGTTATCTGGTAGCCGCTAGATTGTGAATAAGTAGACAGACAATAAAAAGAGTACTCCTGAGATTGAATGGCAAATATCCAAATTCGTATATGGAGTACTCATCCTGCGAAGACGCTGGGGATGTATGACATCCGCGAATTGATCAGTTTGTTAGCCAATGAATGAGTTCGGATTATATTTCCGAAGATAAGATCCTATACAAAAACAACCTCTGAGAGGTGAGAATTTGCAACTATGGGGAAGTCGTTGGTCAAAAGGACGAACTTACGGTCGATGCCATAACAAACAAAATCTTCTTTCAATGAACGAAGTTGACATCAAAAGAAGTGCCGTCCCAAAATGCCGCGGCCGAACTACTTAGGATATTGATCAATGAGATTGGCTCGGAAGTTTCAAATAAAAAGCTTCCGGTATCTAGTTATTCAAAAAATAAAAATGAATTCTCAAGCAAGATAGTATCGCCACTTTCGAAGTTTGTTCGCGAAAGGATGCAGTGACAGATACCAATTCGGTGCTTTGGGAGCGTAAACGACTTTAGGATAGTCTTGGATCCGGGTGGAATTAAGATTTGAGTCATTCAAAAAATCATTTAAAATCAGCCCCATGCCCACCCTCCAATTCTGCCTCAAAACCGAAGAAATCGACCTCGTCCAGCTTTTGAAGGCCGCGAGAATCGTCCATACCGGCGGCAATGCCAAACTCCTTATCCAAGACGGCGACGTTCTTTTGAACGGCGAAGTCGAAACCCGGGCACGGAAAAAGGTGCGTGCCGGGGATGTCGTGGAGTTTCGGGGGTATCGGGTTGAGGTGATCGGTTTGGAGGCAGGCGCGTAAGAATATCTCCGACACATGGACACGCCCGCCCACATCTCCGCCGTCGTTCGCGAAGTGGCACAAACCCTTCCGAAGGATTTCGATGATTTCGAGGCGTTGGTCCAACGTTCCGGATGAACGGAATCGTACGTCGTAGAGCTCGGAATAAGAGTTGGCGAGGCATTCCAGCGCCACGGTATCGATATGACCTCTGACAACACCGATGTCGAAGAATTTCGGCATATCATGAAAAATATGGTTCTCCGCGTTGAGAGATGTGAAAATTTATCGAAAGACGTCTACTTTTGGCTGGACGTATTCCGCGCGAATATCATATGATTAATCGCTCCGTCCAACGAAGTCTTGCATTAAGAAAACCGCCCCACCCGGGCGGTTTTCTTATCCGATTTCTCCGAAAACGGAAAACCTTCCAACGAAGCTACTTCCCCGCCGGAATGCTCACGAACGGCGTCGCGGTACCCGTTACCTGCGGCAATACGCCGTTCCATTTTTCGAGCGCGCGGAGCTGGAGGACCTCCGGGTTCGACTTCAGTGCTTCCGATTCGATTCGGGTGGCTTCGGCCTTTCCTTTGGCTTCGGCGATTTTCTGCTCGGCTTCGAACTTGATGCGTTCGAGGCGGTTCTTGGCGGCGAGCGATTCCTGTTCGGCCGACACCTTGTCTTCGATGGCGCGGTTGAACGCCTCGGAGAAGTTGAAATTCACGATATTGACGTCGTCTACCAAAATTCCGTGCGGTTCGAGCTTGGTCTTGAGGAGGTTCTTGATTTCCTCGCGGATCGACTCGCGCTTGGTAATGAGTTCTTCGGCCGTGAATTTGGCCGTGGAAGCCTTGATCGATTCCTGAATGGCGGGGTCGACCATGCGTTCTTTATAGGAACGCCCGATCTGCTGGTAGATCGAAGCGACGCGGCCGGCGTCGAGGTGGAAATTGAGCGCGACCACGCTGTTGACGGTCTGGAGGTCTTTCGAGGCGGAATCGGCTTCGACCTGTTCCTTCTGGATTTTTACGTCGATAATGATCACGTCGTCGACGTACGGAATCTTGAAATACAGCCCTTCGTTGTAGACCGTATTGGTAACGGCCGAAAACCGAAGAAGGATTCCGCGTTCGCCGGGGCCGACGGTACCGAACGACCCGAACACGATGCCGAGCCCGAAGAACGCGACGAAGATGGTCAAAGCCCAAAGGAAGAGCCGTCGGAAGAACGAAGCCACCGGGTTCGACGACGCCGTCGCCGTCTTGGAATTTCCGAACATGGGAAGGAAAGAAAAAGATAAACGTCCGCGATTGTACTCGCGGACGTTCGCTTGGCAACTCGGCTCCGGATGTCGGGCGGACGGTTACTGCCGGGTCCGCTCCACGTACGAGCGGAGAATCTCGTCCATCTTCGATTTCACGTACGCGACGGCCCGCTTCTGCGACAATTCCGGAGCCCGTTTCGCCCGGGCGTCCAATTGGAGTTTCACCACGTGGAAATGCTTGGCCATCTTTCGGGGATTCCCGTTGTTTCGGGCGATGATTTCGCGAGCCGACGAGGCGGCCATGGCGTCGAGGAACCGGAGGACGTCGTCGGGGATTTCCCCGTTCTCCGACCGGGCGACCGACCGAAGGCGGAGTACGGACGAAATTTCGGGCATCGCTTTCGGCTTAACCGGGGCAACCCAAGTGCCGACACCGGACATGCCGGAATTGCGGGATGACAAAGATTCAACGTTCCAGGATTCGGAGACGCCCGCCTTCGGAGCTGCCGTGTCCGAATTCGCGGAAAGGGTTCCGGTACCCGTCGTTCGGCCTTTCGAACCGGCCGGAACCGACGAACCCGACCCGACGGCCGTTTTCATGGACGAAGGCGTTCCGCACGTTCCGTCGTAGTAGCTCGGCGAATCGTCGCCCGAGGGGCAGGCATCGCGGCCGAACGAAGCGGCGGAGCCGCCTCCCCCGCCCCCGCCGGTACCCGGGGAAGGCGTGGGGACCGGTGCCCGGGGGACCGACGCGACGTTCGCGGAACAACTGCCGCTTCCGCCCGCGCCGGTGACGTCCAACCGGTACGACGTAACCGTTCCCGCGGACGGAACGGCCGAAACCGATCCGGAGAGCGCGACCGACCCGACCGAGGGCGAAAGCGCGGCGGCCGTCGCGCCCGAAGACGTCCACGAAACCGTTACCGCCGTTCCGTCCGTTACCGAGGCCATCGATACGGCGACGGTACACGTCGGGGGCGGCGGAGGAACCGCCGATACCGCGGCGAAGTACGAGAAATTCGAAGTGTCGAACGAAAGCCTTCCGGCTGCGTCGGAAAATACGGTCGAACCCGTCTGGTCGATCCAAGAGAGTCCG
The DNA here is from genome assembly GCA_964540725.1 of uncultured Candidatus Peribacteria bacterium. Taxonomy (GTDB): domain Bacteria; phylum Patescibacteriota; class Gracilibacteria; order BD1-5; family UBA2023; genus JANJWP01. The sequence continues at coordinate 27,067 of CAZINU010000006.1, read as the reverse complement.
TCTTCGCTTCGGAGGATACGGTATTCCGACGATGGCGAAACGCCCGAGAACGAGAGGGTGACGCTCCGGTCGAGTTCCATTCCCACGCCGAGCGCGTCGGCGCCCACTTTCACGATCTTCGCGATACCCATCGACCGAAGGGCCGTAGAACCGGAAACGGCGACCGCGTCGGAGGAAAGGAACGTTTCCGGATCCACCGTTTCGCCCAAGAGGAATCCGCCGTTCCAAACGGCCGTTCCGGAAGCCGTGAGCGAGCGCACGTACGTCGCGCCGGTTTGGGTCGAAATGCGGACTCATCCGGAAGATTCGATGACGATTCCCGCGCCGGTTCCGGAATTCGCGAGGAGGAATCCGCCGCCCGCGAGCGGCGAATATCCGGAGACGTTCGTGGAATCGTAGCGCCGGAGGACGCTGTCGGAAGTTCTCGAAATTTCGTTCACCGAAGCGGCAAGCACGTCGGGAAGGCGTACGGACCCCGTATAGACGGTAGGGACGTACTGGTTCGTAAAGGCTTGGAGGACGAAGGCGTAGTTCGAACGTTCGGCGTTCCAATCCCTCGGATGCGAGAACGAGCCATCGGATTTTCGATAATAATTATCCACCTGCCATTGGCTGACCTGACGGAGGGCCGTCGTTCCGGTTCCGTACCAGGCCTTGAGGTACGAGGCGCGGTTGGGGTCGAAGTTCGCCCCCTCCGCCCGGAACCGTACGTCGACGCGGACCGACGAATCCGAATTCGCCCGGTATTCCGGACGAAGCAGGGAATAGCGCGCGGCCGAAGTATCGGTATCCTTGGCGAGGTCGGCGGGCGCGGTGAAGTACGACGTCGGCGATACGCCGTAAAGCGCGGAATACAGCTTTCCGTAGACCGAGCGGTAGTCGATGCCCACGCCGAGCCAGTTGTCCTTGGCGTTCTTGACGGAGAGGTTTCCGTAGGTCGAATTCGGAAGCGCCGAGAGGACGTTCGGGTCGTTGGAGAGGACGAACATTCCCCCGCCCTGTCCGTGGTCGGTGCCGATATCGCCGTTCACCGCGATCGTCCGCCCGAATTCCGAGAAGACCACGATCGTGACATTGTGCCGGTCCTTTACCCGGTTGAAGAAATTCGAAAGGTTGGCCGCGACGTTCCCGATGTTGTAATTCAGATCTCTCGGCACGTTGTTCGGATCGAAATTCGACTGTGCCGCGAGCTGGTTGGAGTGGGTGTCGTATCCGCCGTCCGCCTGCATGTAGAAGGCCTTTCCGACGTTTCCGTCCAGAAGCGATTCGAGGAAGCGGAGATTGTTTACGTTCCCCCACCCCGCCCCGTCGGGGCCGCCGGACGCCTTCGACTGCGCGGCGATTTGGTCGATGCCGATGGCGGTCTTGAACAGGTCGGCAACGCTTCCCGGATAACTTCGCGAATTCGCGATATCGCGGACGGCCGTAAGTTCGGCGTCGCGTTCGGCGGTCGAAACGTAGGGATTCGAAAGAATCGCGCCCGACGGGCCGATATTGGCGTACCGGCCGGAACGGAAGGCGTTCGGGCGCCGGTTTCCGAGCGAGATGGCGTCGGTCGAATTTCCGGAATCCTTCACGAGACGCCCGAAGACGCCGTCGGCTTCGGCATCGGTTACGTTCGAATACGAGGCGATTTGTTTGGCGGCCGCGTCGTGGTCTCGCGAGTGCTTGGTCGTTCCGACCCGGTTGAAAATCTTCAGGTTGCCCGAATCGAAGAGCGCCTTGAACGAGGGGGCCGTTCCGCCGGACGCGTAGGCGATGGCGTTATTCATGTAGAAATCGCCCAAATCGGTCAGCCGCCCCGTATCGAGGGCGATGCCGCTCCCCGAAGCGAGGGTACGTTTCGAGACATATTCGGCGTATTCGTCTTTGGGAATGATGCCGTGGAGCCAGTCGTATCCGCCGCCGAGCTCGACGATAAGGAGCTTGCCCGAAGCGTTCGATACCGGCGACGAATTGCCCGATCCCGGAGCGGACGCGGGAACGTCGTACCCGGTTTGCAGGACGAATTCGGGCTGCGCGAGCACCATGGCGAGAAGCGAGCGCACCTTCTTCCGTTGGTACGCGGCGTCGCCCGGACGGAACGGGGTCGGATTTCCCGATTCGTCGGTCGTCAGGAACGTTTCCATGCGAGTCCGGACGTCGGAGGGCAGGCGCCTGCCGAGCAGGAGCTTCGCCTCCATGCGGTCGATGAGTTCCGAGGGCAGCGCGCCGCGTTCGAGAACCGAAGCGGGATCGACCTCGAAAAGCCCGTTCGAAACCGCGAAGGTTCCGCCCGAGCCGACCGACTGCGCGAACGATCCGGCCGAAACCGAGAGCGTTCGCGCCACCGGATCGTAGGTTCCCGACGTGACCGACAGCGTTCCCGAAGCGGTTTGGAGGTCGAAATTCGGAAGCCGGAGGGAAAGCGGCCCGAACGCGAGGGTTTCGAGCGCGCCGGAACCGTCGAGCGCCGGCGTGACGTCGAAGCTGCCGGAAAGGAACGCGACCGAACCCGAATACGAATTCGACGCCGACGTCGAAACCGAAACGGCTCACGTCACCGAAACGGAAAGGGGCGGAACGAACTGCGAAAGGTCGAAAGAACCGGTGGCCGTAGAATACGCGATACGGTTCGCGTAGCTGATCCATTGGTTCTGGAGATAGGTCGAATACCACTTCGCGTTGTCGTCGAAGCCGTCGCGACCGAAGACGCTTCCCGCAAAATAGGGCGTCCAATTGAATCGGGAAAGGAGCGAGGTATCCGAAAGGAGCGGGTCGATCGACGAATCGCCCGCATGGAGGAGTTTGAGGGTTCCGACGGTCAGTTCTACGGGATTCTTATACGTGACGGCGTTCATCGAAGCGTCGGAATACGGCGCGTCGGAAGCGAGCAGAAACCGAATGGTCGGCAAGAGTTCGAAGGAATTCGAACGGAGAACCGACGCGAGGGCGTCGAGCTGTCCGCGAGTAGGGTCGTTATGGACGTAGAACCGGAACAGCCGGTCGGCCACGAAGAGGGATATTTCGGTGGCGCGCTTCGAAAAGACGTAGTCGATCGTATTGTCCGCGAGTCCGTTGTTTCCGAGGACGGAATCGTCCATGAGTCCCAAATCGAGGGTTCCGGAAGCGGAATCGTAAAAGGGAAAGGCGTCGTTCGCGCTTCCGGAAAGGAAGACGACGCCGGTGGAGGTGTTGTGGTACGCCGGATCGTACGTGACGACGTGCGTGTTCGGGTCGCTGCGGAATCCCGTCAGGATTTTCGCGAGGGCGGCGACGTCGGTTTCTTCGTAATTCCTCGGATCGCCGTTTTCTTTCGATTCGCCCGGCTCGTATTCGCCCATAAGGAACAATTGGAGGAGTTCCCGGGCGTAGTTCTCGTTCGGATACCGCTTGTCGGACTGGTCGAGCAGGTCGAGGAACTTTCCCTCGGCGTAATCGCCCGACACGCCATTGAAGAGCACCTTCTTCACCATCGCCTTATAATTGCCGAGCGATTCCCGAAACAGGAGGTCGTGAAGGTCTTTGACGTCGCGGTAGGAAATGTTCGACCCGTTATTGACCGAAAAAATATCCTCGAACAACAGCGAGAGTTTGGCCTTCGCTTCGTACGGGTCGCGGGCGAGCCGGTAGTGGTAGAGGCGGTTCATGTGTCCGCCGTCTCCCCAGTTGAACCCGCTTGCGGTCAGGTTCGAAATTTCCGCGTCGAAGAGCGTTCGGTCGGGGCCGTTCGCATCCGGAAACAAGAGCGCGGCGGCGGCGGAAGCGCTTCCGGCCGAGTAGAGCGAATCCACCATGGCCGGAGTCGCGGCGAAGAGCGCTTTCCGGGCGAGGTGTTCGGCCTTTTCGCGGGTCCAATTCGCCGCGGTGCCGTCGGTGCTTACGGCGAATGCCGGAACGATTTGCCCGGAAGGAAGCAGGAGTGCGAGGGTAACGGCCGCAAGGCGGCGAAGGAGCGTTTTCATGGAAAAACCGGTAGGAAGCCTTCGGAGGTTTTTGCTTCGGATTTCGTATTGGTTTTTCCTTCTTTTCGAGATTTATACTTACTTAAAATAAAGAGTCAACTACCAAACGTTCCAAACGGAGAATCCCGCTACGACGAGCAGGAACGAAGCGGAAATCTTCGAAGACGCCCGCGCGAGTCCCGGCGCGAACGAAAAAGCCCGCTGCCGAAGGAAGTACGTCGCCAAAAGGACGAGGAGCAGGCAGGCGAAAATGCCGATTCCGAGGGCGAACAGGAGTGGCAAGGCCCACTCGGTTTTTCCGAGCGAAAAAAGCACGAGGAAGATGGACCATCCGAACGCGCACGGGGCCAGACCGGCAAGAAGCCCGAGCGCGACGTCGGACGCCCCGATCCGATTGGAAGGTTTCGAAACTGTCTCGGCCCGCTCGGAAGCGGTCGGTCGGAAAAACGCGCGGTATGCCAAAAAGGAAGCCACGACGGCGAGGAGCCCCGCTCCGGTTCTTTGCAAAAGCGAAAGGTGCGACGATACGTCGTACGCGGATAGCACGTACTTCGAAAGCAGTACGAGCAGCACCACGTCCGCCAGATGGGTCACGGTAAAAACGAGGGCGAGAACGAGTCCGGAAAGGAACCCCCTCCCCCGGTCCAGGACGGCCGAGGCCAGAAGCGCCTTGGAATGGCCGGGTCCGATGGCGTGCGCGAACCCGAGGGCGACGACGAGGAAAAAAAGCGTCCGAAACCCCTGGGAATCGGGAGTTTCGACGAACGAAGCGATCGATTTCAAAACCCGTTTGAAAGCGTCGTTTCCGGGCGAAGCGTCCAAAAGCGGAGCCGGGGCGGCATACCGGTCGGGGGCGGTTTGGCCGGAAGATCCGGTATCGCCGGAAGGCTTCCACGGGCGCGCTTCCCGGTACGCTTGCCCCGGTCAGACGTCCGGCGACGAGGGGCTCCATCCGCCATTCACTTCCTCGCCGTCGGCATACCCGTCGCCGTCGGTATCCGGATTCTTCGCGTCGGTTCGGTACGCCCGCTCCTCTTCGTCGGGCAGTCCGTCGGAATCGGAATCGGTCGCGGCTTCGGGCGGTCGGGCGAAATCGTAGGAAAATTCGGAAATCGCGGGCGTCAACACCTTGTACGCCAAGCGTTCGCCGTTCGGGCCGAAGACCGTCAGTCGGTTCGTCTGGAGCGGAATGTCGTCGAAAATCCGAATCGATACCGAGAGGTTTCGAACGTCCGACGCGCAATCGAAACGATACGAAACCGGAAACCCTTCGGAAAAGATCTCGTCGACCGTCCGGTCGCGGGTTTCGAACCCGGAGGCCGGGCAGGCCGCGCCGTGAGAGGAAACGGACACCCTCCCGCGAAGATAGTCGAATACGTACGATTTTTTCGAATAGTAGTCGCCATACGTTACCGAACGCATGGAAATTCCCCGCATGCCGAGAATGCGTTCGACTTCGGCGGGATGCAAGAGCGTCATGGCCGAAACGGTCGAACGCGTTACCGTCAAGGACGTGGAGGATACGTCGAGCGGGTGCGCGAACGACGTCGAAATCGAAACCGCCGCCACAAGCGCGGAAAGAAGGATCGGGGCAGTTCGAATTCGCATGCCTGGAGGATGACGGTCGCCGTTCGGAAATCGCGTCCGAAACCGCCTCATTGTATCCGAAACCCTTCCGGCACGAAGTCGGAAAGACTGGATTTTCTCCGGCCTTCCGGTATATTCGCTCCATGAACGACGTTTTTTCCCTCGTCGTCGCGGCCTTCGCGACCATTATCGTCCTCGCCGGAATCGCGGTTTTCCGTTTCGGAAAGAAGCGGCGGTTTTCGGAGCGCGACATACGGCGGTTCCTCGGAAAAATGGAAGAGGTTTCGAGAAAGACCGCGGCGGAGCGGATCGTCGCCTACGACAAGATTCTCGACCACGCCCTCGCGAGCCTGAACTACGGCGGAACGCTCGGGGAGAAGTTGAAATCGGAACCGGCCGTCCTCCGCGGAAAGCTCGACGAAATTTGGCGCCTTCACAAAATCCGCAACCGTATCGTGCACGATCTCGAAACTCCGGGGAGCGGCATCGAGCGGGACGCCGACGCGTACGAGCGGGTGCTTCGCTCGATCTTGCGGAGGTAGGTCTTGACGAAATCGAAAATCGCCTATACTCCGGTTCCGTCGAAGGCGTTATTTCCTGGCGCCCCTCGACCGATCGCGTACGCAGGCGATCGCGTGGCACCCGACCCGTGCCACGATCGTACGGATATCGCGTAAAAAACCGCGATTTACCACACCGTACGGAGGGGGGACCAACGGGGGTCCCTCACCTCAAGCCGTTGCCATTCGGATGCGTTCCCTCCCGGGAAACCGCCTTTTGCCATACGACGCGGCGCTCGCGTCGTACCCGATCCGAACGGTTAATGAAACGGCACGTGGGAGCGTACGAACCCTGAACGTACGCGTTTCCGAACGCACGACGGCCCTTACCGGGGTTCGTCGTGCAGTACCGGAACCCTCAAAAAACGCCCGCTTCTTCGGAAGCGGGTTTTTCGTGCTAAAATTTCCGAGGACACGACTTCGAATGCCCGTTTGCGCTTGCGATTCGCAAAGGAATCCGAGATTCCCCCGGCAAACGTGCGGACGGACTATTCGAAATCCCCCTTCCCCTTCCACCGGCAACTCTTCCATACGGGGCACCCCCGACACTTCGGGTTCCGCGCCGTGCACCGGTATCGGCCGAAGAGGACAAGGGGATGGTGCGAGCCGATCTTTTCCGCCTTCGAGAACAGCGCTTCGATTCGCCAATCGGTCTCCTCCGGCGTTTTCGTACGCACGACCCCGACGCGATTCAATACCCGGTGGACGTGCGTATCCACCCCGACGTACGGCGCGTCGTACAATACCGAAAGCACGACCTTCGCGGTCTTTACGCCCACGCCGGGAAGACTGCGAATCGATTCGAGGTCGGAAGGAATCTCCGAACCGAAGTCGGAAACGAGTTTTTCCGCGGCGGCTCGCACGTGTTTGGCCTTCGTTTTATAGTAATTCACGCCGGAAAGGAGGCGTTCGGTCTCTTCTGGGGAGAATTTCAAAGCGTCCCCGGGAACACGGACCTTCGAAAAGTACGGGGGCGTAACCTTGTTCACTTGCTTGTCCGTCGTTTGTGCGGACAGAATCACGGCAACGAGAAATTGGAACGGCGTCTCGAACGCGAGTTCCGATTTCGGCCAACCGGAAAATTCCGCCATGATAGCGGGCAGGATGTCCGAAGGCGGTACGAAACGGATTCGGGACATGCGCGCAAGGGATTATCCGACGTCCCCGAGACGGGCGCCGTACGGTCCGTACGAACGGTCCACCCGTCCTCTGGCCAGGCGTTCTCCCGGCGTTTCCAACCGGTTCGACAAGTCCGCCGCGAGACGGAAATCGTTTTCCGCTTCCATGAGGGAGAAATTCGCGAGACGGAAAGAATCGGCGACGCGGGCTTTCGGAATTTTCGAAACTCCGACGATCGCTTCGGTTCGGGCAAGCATGGCGTCCCGCACCGTTCTGCCGAAAGAATCGCGAAGGTACGGATTGGAAACGAAGAGGCTTCCGTCCGGACCCGGAACGGACAGGATGTCTTCCCGTAGAATGCGGAACGCGGAAACCGCCGCCGCCTGATTCCTCGGATCGGCCATCGACCGGAGAATCAGGAAGAGCGCCGTTTCCCGGTGGGGTCCGATGGGAGTGTCCGGACGCCATTCCCCCAGCGAGAGCAGTTCCAGGAATCGGCTCGCGGCCCCATGGGCTTCCTCGTCGGGGCGTCCGAGATGGTCGACGAAACGCCGGAGGCTTCCCATAAAACGCAGGGCGTTCCGCTTCCAATCGTCGAGCGTTTCGGGGAGACCGAGGGCCCTCGCGAGATTTTCAAGCTGTTCGACGTTTTTCTTCGCCCCTTCCGACGATTCCGCATATCCGCATTCGTACAAGGATTCGACCAAGGTGAAACCCGTCCTCTCGAAAGCGTACGAAAGGGCCCGTTTCGGTTGCATGGGGAAATTGCCGCGAACCGTTTCGATACAATCGCGGGCGGGCTTGCGAACCGAAGGCGGGGTTCGGGGAGCGTCGATATCGAACTGGATCGTATCGAGAATCGCCTTAAAAACGGCGGAATTGTACAATCCGCGACCCTCGTCCGTTTCCAAATCGATCCGCTGTCCGATCGAAGCCTCCATCCGGCGTTTCGTCGCTTGGAAGACCGTAAAGACGTCGTCCGGAATGGGACCGGCTTCGGGCACGACCGTGTAATCCCCCGGCTTGAGGGTGATAATGTCCGACGGGCGGGGGAATTGGCGGGGATTCTGGGCGTTCATAGGGATTTTTCCCATTCTACCTTTTCCCTTGTATGCTGTCAAAAAGCGGATATTCTCACGTCCATGATTTTCGATACCCACACCCACGCGTACTTCGATTCCCTAAAGATTCGGGAGGACGACATCCTTTCGAACATGTCGGAACGCGGCGTGGCGTTCGCGGTCCAAATCGGGTGCGACGCGAAAACTTCGCGCGAAGCGGTCGAATTGGCGAAGCGGCATCTGGTCGCTTATCGGGCAACCGTCGGACTTCATCCAACCGAAGCCCAGGAGATGGACGAATACCATCTCGCTTCCGAGCTCGGCGAACTCGAATCGGTCTTCCTCGCGAATCGCGAAACCGTCGTCGCCGTGGGTGAAACCGGATGGGATTTCCACCACCTCTCGAGCGATCCGGAAATCGCCGACATTCAAAAAATCCGACAAAAACTCGCCCTCGAAGCCCAGATTTCCCTCGCGAAAAGACACGCCCTCCCCCTCGTCATCCATACCCGCGATTCCGCCGACGCGCTCCTCGAAACGCTTCGGAAAGAACGCCCCGAACGGTTCGTCCTCCATTGCTACAGCGAGAACGCGACCTTCGCCCAAATAGTTTCGGACGAATTTTCCGGCGCCATGTTCGGTTTTTCTGGCATCCTTACCTACAAAAACGCCACGAGCGTCCAAGAGGCCGCGAAAGCGCTTCCGATCGACCGGATTCTCCTCGAAACCGATGCGCCGTTCCTCGCGCCGCAAGCCGTCCGGGGAACGGTGAACGAAAGCGCGAATACCCGGTACGTTCTCGAATGCCTCGCATTCCTCAGGAACGAGCCGGTCGAAGCCGTCGAGCGGGCGATTTGGGAGAATTCGATGCGGTTTTACGGAATCGAAACTTCGGATATTCGGTCATAATGCTCCCGCAGACACGTATCGGAACGTTCGAAACGTGAAAATCGGTCCGCCTCCGTGCGGACCGATTTTTCGAACAGGATTGGATTATTGGTCCGCGAAGGGTGCCGTCGGGACGTCGAAGTTCGCCGTATATCGGGCAATGCCCTTGGTAATGCGGAGATCGTCGATGTAGCCTTTGAAAAAATAATTCGGAGACCAATTGATATTGCTTCCGCCGATTCCCACGTTCGAAGTTCCGGGGTCGAAGGAGACGGAATTTCCAAGATCGGTGGTCTTTACGAGATTTCCGTCAACGAAAAGAAGTACGTTTGTTCCCGATCGCGTTGCGGCAACGTGTCTCCAACCCGCCGTAATGCTTCCTCCCGTATTGAGAGAAAAGACGGGGGAGTTATTCCCTACGGCAAGGTCCAGTCCGACCGCGGACCCGTATAAATAAAATTGCCACGGCCGGTCGTTAAACGTACCGTCATGCCATCGGCTTACGATATTTTTAACACCGGAAAGGTCATCCGGGTTCACCCATGCCTCGATTGTCCAGTCGGATGCCCCGAATTGGAAATCCGTACCGTTCAGCACGGAGAGGTAATCGCCGTTTCCGTCGAAGTACGCGGCGTCTCCGAATTTTCCGGCACCGGCAACGATTTTCACGTCACCATAGGCGGTGGCGGTTTTCCCTTTCTGATCGGCGAACGCGCGGAAGTTCGTGGAAACGGTGGAAGAATTGATGGCCGTAAATCCGGACGGGGGCGCGTAGGCAAAGTGCCCGTCGGCCGAACTTTGATACGTTTTGCTCGTATCCTGGCCAAAATTCATGTTCCACTTATTGACCGTTCCGTATACGCGTACGAAGGGAACGATGAGGGCATTCGTCGTCGTTATCGCGCCGGCTTGCCCCGTTCCGCCCGCCGGATCGCCGCTATTGTACCATGCCCCGTTCACGCCGAGCCAAACCTTTCCGGTAGTCGCGTCATAAGCGACCATGTACACGTCGTTTACGGCCGAGGCGGCGGCGGTATTCGTATACGACGAACCGCCATCAGACGATACGTTCCGATTCCCGTTCGTATATACTACGTCCCAGAAGACGCCGTTTCCGGCGCCGGCGGCTCCGGAGGTAATACCCACTTGCGCATTGTTTCCGGCGGAATCTTTCGCCGCGAGAGTCGCTTCGAAGTAGTATTTTCCGCCGGTCAGCTTATTGGTCAAATCCGCCTTCGCGGCATTATATGCGGAGGCGCTCCCTACGTACGTCAATCCGTTATTCGTAATATTTCCGATTTGCGATACGCCGAGTACCGTATTCACGGTATCGAGCTTCGCGTACGCCTTCGTAGCGGGGCGGTCGAAGTGCATGGCGAGAACGGTGCCCGACCAGTCCGGATCCGTCGGAAGTTTCGCTGCCGAACAGCTCGCAGTCGCCCCGCCGTCCGTCCCGGCGCAGGACCACGTCCACGAGGCTCCGTCGGCGACGGCCGAGGGGGTTCCGGGAGAACAGAGGTTTTCGGAGGGGGCGGAAACGAGCGTCTGGCCGTTCGGAGTCCCGCACGCGCCGTCGACGGGCGTCGCGGGCGTTCCCGAGCTTCCGCCGGAGGAGCCGGCGGCGGGGACGTCGCCCGCGAGGGCGGCGACCGCCGGGGCGAGGTTCCGCCCGAGGGAGGAGACCCCGGCCCCCGCGACGGCGGAAGCGAGGCCGGAGGAATCGCCGGCGGCGGAGGCTTTCACGACCGCGGAAACCTTCGGGAGGGCGGCGAGGCTCGTGCCGGAGTACGCCTGCGCGAGGGTTTCCGCGAGGGCGGCGACGCCGGTCGACGTCGCCGGGAAGGCTTCGGTCGCGGAGGAGTAGGCGGCGGTTTTGGCCGCGGGGAAGGCGATTCCCGTCTGGGAAAGGCCCGCGACCTTCCCGGACCAGGAGGCCGGGGTTCCCGGGAGGCCGTCGGCCACGAAGGAGGGGCCGGAGGCGGGGGCGGACTTCAGCTCGGGGACGGAGAGGTCGGAGAGGATTATGGACGGGGCGGGGACCAGGAAGTTCGTCCCGCCGGCGTTCACGGGGACGAAGAGGCCGTTGTAGTTGCCGGAGACGGCGGCCTTGGGGACGGGGACGGAGTCCGCGGCGAGGGCGGAGGGGATTCCGGGGGCCGGGGCGTGCGCCGTTCCCGCGAGGTACGCGGAGGCGACCTGGAATTCCATGCCGTTGGCGGAAAGCGAGTACGCGAACTCGGCGTTGCCGGAGGGATCCTTCGGGGGTTCGCCCATTCATATTTCCGCCATGACGGTTTTCCCGGCCGTTCACTGGACCCAGGCGGTGCCGCCGGAGAAGGTCACGGGAACGCCGCCCGTCGGGGCCGGGAAGGAGCCGGCGGTGGTCGCGGTGACGGAAAGGCCCTTCTCCACCGTGCGGAGGTTGGAGAGGACGGAGGACCTGCCGGCGTCCGAGGTGTACCCGGAGAGGGCGAGGAAGCCGATGGTGGCGAGGATGGCGAGGACCGTGATGACGACGATGAGTTCCACGAGGGTGAATCCGCGGAACGCGCGGGACCGGGTCGCTCGGAGGGCGGCGAGGGCGCGGGAGGAGGTTTCGGAAAGGGTTTCCGGGGAGGCGGGGCGTTTCGCGTGGGGCATGTGGGAGGATTTAGGGAAATCCGGAGGATTGTAGGAGTTTTAACGCGGGAACGCAAGTCTATTTTCGGAATAAAACAGGGGGCTTCGTGCCAGCGCCCCCCGATTTTACGCCTTATTTTACGCCTTCTCGATCGGCGCGATTCGGATATTCATCTTCTTTACGCCCCGGTTCGCGCCCGAGAACGCGATATCGGCAACGTCCCCGGAAAGCGCGACGATGACGCCTTCGCCGAATTGCGCGTGGCGCACCCGGCACCCCAGATGGAAGTCGTTCGGATCGTGACGGATAACGTGCCCCTGGGGGCGGACGACGCCTCCGGAGGAAGATGCGGGGGGCCGAAATCCGGCAGTTGCCGACGACGTTCCGCCGCCCCCCTGCTGGACACTGCCTTTCAACCACGAGTATCCGGTTCCGCCGGAAGACGCGCCGAACGAGTATTTCGGTTCGGGAAGTATCTTCGTAGTCAAATGCTCCGGGATTTCTTTTAAAAATCGGGAAGGAGGATTGGCGTTGTAATTTCCAAACGTGTACCGTTCCCGGGCGCGAGTGACGAAAAGCCGCTTTTTCGCCCGGGTCATGGCTACGTACATAAGGCGGCGCTCTTCCTCGAGCGCCTTCGGTTCCATAAGGGAACGCGAATGGGGGAAAAGCCCTTCTTCGGCGCCCGAAATGACGACGTTCTCGAATTCGAGCCCCTTCGCCAAGTGGATGGTCATGAGCGAAACGCCCCCCTCCCCTTCGCTCCGGTCCTGGTCGGTGACGAGAGCGATATCCTCGATGAAGAGCGAGAGCGATTCGCGCGGCTCCATGCCGTCGTACCGCGAAGCCATGTTGAGGAATTCCTTCAGGTTTTCCAACTTGCCTTCGAATTCCTCTTTGGAGTGCTCCCCTTTCAGGTACTCCTCATAGCCCGTGCGTTTGATAACGGCGTCCATCAATTCTTTTACGCAGGCATTGCGGGAAAGTTCGACGAGCCCGGAATGGAGTTCCCCGAATCGCGCGAACGCGGCCTTGGCGGCGGTTCCGACTTCGTCGGCCTCCGCGATTCGCGAAACGGCGGTAGCAAAATCGAGTCCGCGGAATTCCATGAAATTCCGAAACCCTTCGACGGACTTTTCCCCGAGTTTTCGGGACGGCACGTTCACGATGCGGGAAAACGCGACCATGTCGGCCGGATTGAAGACGAATCGCAGATACGAAAGGACGTCTTTGATTTCCTTCCGCTCGTAGAATTTCACTCCGCCGAACACCCGGTACGGAATGTTGCGGTTGATAAGGGCTTCTTCGATCAATCGGGATTGCCCGTTCGTCCGGTAGAGTACGGCCCACTTCGAATAGTCGCCGCTCTCCGCGATTTTGGAAGCGATCGTCCGGGCTTCTTCCTTTTCGTCGTACGTTTCGATCGATTCGATGGGATCGCCCTGGTCGTTTTCCGTCCAGAGCGTTTTTTCGAGAGCTTCGCGATTGTTCTTTACGACGGCGTTGGCCGCTTCGATGACCGTTTTGGTCGAACGGTAGTTCTGTTCGAGCTTCACGACGGTCGCTTCGGGATAATCGCGCTCGAACGAAAGGATGTTCTTAATGTTCGCGCCGCGCCAAGAGTAGATGCCCTGCCAGTCGTCACCGACGACGGCCAGGTTCTTCGTGTGCGAAGCCAGCGTCCGGACGATGCGGTATTGGATGTCGTTCGTATCCTGGTATTCGTCGACCATGAAGTACCGGAATCGGCGGTGGAACTGCTCCAATACTTCGGGGAGATCGAGGAGTTCGAACCATTTGAGCAGGATGTCGTCGAAATCGAGCGCGTTCATCGATTTCGCCCGTCGGCCGTATTCCAAATAAATGTCCGCCACGAGCGATTTCGCGTAGTTGTCGGCATTCCTTCGGTACGCGGCCGGGTCGGTCCCGTCGTTTTTCGCGGCGGAAATCATGTAGGCCGCCTGGCGCGCCGGCAATTCCTTTTCGTCGATCTTCTTGTCTTCCAAAATCCCCTTGATCGTACGAATCTTGTCGTCTTCGTCGAAAATGACGAAGTCTTTTCCGTACCCCAAGCGGTCAATGAATTGACGGAGAAAGAAGACTCCGACGGAGTGGAAGGTTCCCACCAGAGGGAGGCCCGCTTGACGGAACGGGTTCGTCGACGGAACCGATTCGAATCCGAGTTTTTTCGCGATCCGTTCGCGCATTTCCTTCGCGGCCTTGTTCGTAAACGTGACGCAGAGGATAGACGACGTGGGAACCCCCTCCCCCACCATGCGGGCGACGCGTTCGGTGAGGGTATGGGTCTTTCCGGCGCCGGCGCCGGCCAAAATGAGAAGGGGGCCGTCGGTATGGAGAACCGCGGCTTTCTGGGATTCGTTCAACATGGCGGCGAGTATATTCGAAAGGCGGTGGCGGACAAGGAAAAAGGCGCTACTTCATTTCAACCAATTTCGCCTCCACGAACTCCGGAATCGCCATGCGAATCCGCTCGGTCAGCCGTTCGTACAAGTAGTAATCCTCGTCTTCCGCTTGGAGCTCGAAGAAGATGCGGGCCCTTTTGCCGCCTTGTTCGTTCGCCTGGGAAATTTCGAGAATGTTGATGCGCATGAGATAGAAAATATCCGTGAGTTTCCGAAGGACGCCGATACGGTTTTCGAATACCATTTCCACCCGGAGGCGCATCGACGCGGCCGGAGCACCTTCCCACGACGCCGGAATGAACCGGTCGAACGTCCCCTTTTTCAAAGACTGGCATCCGACCCGATGGATGGCGATACCAAAGCGGCTCGAATATCCGACGACCCGGTCGCCGGGCTTCGGGGAACAGCAGTGCGCGATTCGGTACGGAATTCCTTTTTCCCCGCCGATAATGAGCCCGGAGGCGTCGGATGGCCCGGAGGGGGCTTCGGCTTTCCGTTTCGATTCCGGAGCGGTTTCGGATTTTTCATGGGGAAGTCCCCATTCTTCCCGGAGGGAACGAATGACCGAAGCGGGACGGCGGGAAAGGTTTCCGACCTGGAGCAGCACCTCTTCTTTCCCTTTCGCGTCAAGTACCCGGCCGTCCAAGTTTTTCAGAATGGAAAGTTCCTTATCGAGACTCTTGCCGAAATGGCGTTCGAGGTAGGCGTTCAGAATGTTCCGCCCCTTTTCGATAAGCACCTCCCGCTGTTCGCGGTTCATGTACGACTTGATAACCTCTTTGGCCCGGGTCGTTTTTACGAATGAAAGCCACGTAGCCGAAGGTCGCCGCCCCTTGTCGGTAACGACTTCCACGCGGTCGCCGTTCTTCAGTTCGCTATCGAGCGGAACGACCCGCTCGTTCACGCGGGCGAACGCGAGGTGGTTTCCGAGATCCGAATGGATGGAGTACGCGAAATCGACGGGCGTCGCGCCCCGCGGGAGATTGACGATGGCCCCCTTCGGGGTAAATACGAAAATCCGATCCCCGAAGAGCGTGATCTTCATATCGTCCATGAATTCGCCGTCGGCCGATTTTTCGAGAATCTCCTTCAGTTCCTTTACCCAATAGACGTCTTTGGCGATTTGGGAATTTCCCGATTCCGAATATTCGAAGTGCGCCGCGACCCCGATTTCCGCCTGCGAATGCATCTCGGCGGTACGGATTTGGATTTCGGTCGGCTGCTTCCGGAATTCCTGAAACATGCCCACGACGGTCGTATGGAGGCTTTGGTAGCCGTTTTCCTTCGGGAGCGCGATATAATCTTTGAAACGCTTGGGAACCGGCGTCCATTCGCTGTGGATGATTCCGAGCACTTCGTAGCAATGGGGAATCGTGTCGGTAATAACCCGGAGGGCGAACAGGTCGTAGAGGTCGCGAACGCTCTCGTACCCCTTCCGCCGCATCTTTTTATAGATGCTGTAGGGCGATTTGATCCGGAACGAAACGTCCAGAAGCGGTATGGATTTCGGAACGAGTTCGTGGATGAGGTTCTGGGCCCGCTCGACGAAGGTATGTTGTTCGTCGGCGAGCTCCGACAGTTCCTTCCGGATTTTCGCGGAGTCTTCGGGGTAGAGAATGCGGAAACACTCGGTCTCGAGCATTTCCTTGAAGTCGAAGATACCGAGCCGGTCGGCGATGGGCGCGTAGATATTGAGCGTCTCAAGCGCGATGCGGCGGCGTTTTTCCGGGTCCGGATGAAAATCCAGCGTCTGCATGTTGTGCAAACGGTCGGCAAGCTTCACGAGGATGACGCGCATGTCCTCGCTCATGGCGATGAACATCTTCCGAAGGCTTCCGATCGTCCGTTCTTCCCCCCGGTACTTGAGTTTCGAAACTTTTTCCATTCCCGCCACGATATGGGCGACCTCCGCCCCGAAATCGCGCTCGACGTCTTCGGCGGTCTTCTCGGTATCTTCCGGCACGTCGTGAAGGAAGCAGCTTTGGAGGGTGACGAGGTCCGGATGGAGCATCGCGAGGAATTTCGCCGCTTCTACCGGATGGGAAATGTACGGGTCGCCCGATTTTCTGAACTGTCCGTGATGCGCGTCGCGGGAATACGCGTAGGCACGCCAAATCTCCCGACACACGGTTTCGGGCGGAACGCCCTTCATATACCCGGAAACCGTTCTCACGAGCTCTTCCACCCCCTTCTCGATTTCCGCGTATACGGGGTCGGAAGATTTGTACGGATTCATGCCCTGGGAATTCTCGCAGGGCTTTTTCGGAATGCCTTCGTCTCCTTTCGTTTCCATATTCGGTGGTTCCTTAAAAACTGCCGACACTATAGCACGCGGAAGTCCCGAAGGCAAAAGAAAATCCGGCACGAGCCGGATTTCGGAAAAAACGCGCTAATCGGGGAGCGACTTCAACCAATCATAGGGCTCCACGCCGCCGGATCGGTTCAATCGCTCGGTCGTTTCGATAATGTCGTGGTACGTTCTGGCCGGGTATCCGAGCGTCAAGGTTCGACAAACGTGGGCGAATTTCGGAATCAGAGCGAACTTATCGGCATGTCTCTCGACTGAAAGCGGGTTCCGAACGAACAGTACGTACAGGTTGGCCACGTTGTTTACGTACGGCGCGACGGGACGGATTCGGTCGGAAACCGATTTCGAAACGAGGAATGACGAGAAAGCGTAGATATCCCGGAGTATGGCGTTCGCGAATTCCCGTTGCGAAAGGGCCGACTTCAATTCCGATTCGGACATGCCGATAATCGAAAACAAATGGTGGAACGGACCGTACCGGACGATGCGGTCCGTTGCCGAAGGAACGGACCGCATGAGCGGGGCCGTTCTTCAAAGCCAATCATGGTGGGCGGACGGATGGTCGGACCCCACCGAGGATTCCGAAACGCGGGCGGGCGGGCGGGCGGAATGAGAGTGAAGCGACATGGAAAATGGGGTAACTCCCCCATTACACCATATTTTCCATTCCGCGCAAGCCCAATCCGCGCTTTTCCATCTCGGCGACAATCCGGTTTTGAATTTCGAGCGCTTCCTGGTCGGTAATGGTCTTCTCGGGATCTTCGATGACGAACGAGAACGTGACCGATTTCTTTCCTTCGCCGACCTTCGCGGCGTCACGGAACACGTCGAGCACCGATACCGAGCCGATGCGTTCGTCGACGGCCGAAACGGCGGCCGCGACGTCTCCGGAAAGGTCGCGTTCGTTCAAAACGAAATTCAGTTCGCGACGGACTCCTGGAAATTTGGATGGTTCGGAAAATTTCGGTTCGCCCCTCTCGAAATGGGCGGCCATGATCGCGGGAACGTCGAATTCGAAGTACGCGGCGTCGCGGTGTTCGATTCAATACGAAGCGGCGACTTTCGGATGGACGGCCCCGAAAACGGCGACGTCGGTTCCGTCCAACCGGACGGTTCCCGAACGGTTCGGGTGGAGGAACGGGAATTTGCGGGCGTCGGCACCTTGGAGGATTTCGATCTTTCCGGCCGGAACCGAAGCCCTGAGGAAGGACGTTACGTGGCCGCGAACGGCTACGGTCGGGGCGCCGACGGAAATTCCGGCAAGGGAACGGGTCTCGACGAAGGTTCCGTCGGAATTTTTCGCGTGGATTTTTCCGTACTCGAAGAACGCGAACCATCCGTCGGCGCGCTTCGCGTTTTCGGAAGCCGCGGAGAGAAGGAGCGGGGCCGGAGAACGGCGCATATGCGTGTATTCGGCGCTGACGGCGTTGACGACCCGAACGGCGTCGGACATGTCCGGAAACCCGACCGACCGGTCTTTTTCCTCGTTCGTGAACGAATATGCGTACGCCTCGAAGTATCCGTGGGCGACGAAGTGCGAGGCGATGCGGTTTCGAAAATCGATTTCCCGATTTTCGGGCGCGATCGCGAACGGGGCGACGAAGGGGGTTTCGGGCACGTTCGAATACCCGTACGCGCGTCCGATTTCCTCCACGACGTCTTCCTTAATGGAAATATCCTTCGTTACGCGCCACGAGGGGGCTTCGCAGGAGAGGACGCCGTTTTCGATCCGGGCCGAAAATCCGAGCGCCGAGAGAATACGGAGCGCGTCCGATTCGGGAACCTCGACCCCGAGCTTGGAAGCGACGAACGAAAACGGAAAGGAGAGTCGGCACGATTTCAGCCGCTTTTCGTCGAGAAAGGAGAATTCCGCCGTCCTCGACGGGGTTTTTCCGAAGAAACGGAGCAGTTCGACGGCCCGTTCCATTCCGACGGCGGTCAAAAGGGGATCGAGGGATTTTTCGAAGCGGGTCGAAGCGTCGGTTCGGCACCCGATTCGGGCCGCGGTCATGCGGACGGAAACCGGGTCGAACGTCGCGGATTCGAGAAGGACGTTTTTCGTCGATTCGGAAACCGCGGTCGCGGCACCGCCGATGACTCCGGCGATGGCGATGGGGCCGGTTTCGTCGGCGATGACGACGTCTTCCGCGGTAACGGGGTATTCCTTCCCGTCGAGCGCGAGCATGCGTTCGCCATCGCGTCCGAGGCGTACGCGCACGTTCCCCCGGACCTTATCGGCGTCGAAGGCGTGCATCGGCTGTCCGAGTTCGGTCATGACGAAATTCGTAACGTCTACCAAATCGAACTTGGGATTGAGACCGCTTCGGCGAAGCAGCGTTTCGACGGCGAAGGGCGATTTCGCCGCGGCGACGTTCTCGATTTTAGCTAACCGGTAAGCGAGAACGCGGTCGGTTTCGACGGAAACCGCGAGGAGTCCGGAAGCCTGCGGAAATGCCGGGGAATAGGCGCGGAAATCCGAATCGAAGAGCGTTCCGAATTCCCGGGCGTTCCCTTGGACCGAGAAGAGGTCCGGGCGGTTCGTAATGAACTTGTTGTCGATTTCGAAAACCGTGTCGGAAAGGTTCGCGGAGTACGGCTTGCCGTCCAGTCCGGGAATTTCCAAGGGCAACTGCGCGAACGGCCGTCCGACCATCGATTCGAGAAACGATTCGGAGTACGCCGTTTCGAGCGGGAAAATGCCTTCGGCCCGCTCCTCCTGGAGACCGAGTTCGTCGAGCGAGCAGATCATGCCCTCGCTTTCTTGCCCGCGGATTTTCGCGCGTTTGATTTCGAACCCGCCCGGAAGTACGGCCCCTTCGGTAGCGAGCGGAACGTATTTCGCCGAAGCGACGTTCGCCGCGCCGCAGACGATGCCGCGTTCGGCGTTCCCCACCGAGACCCGAACGAGGTTCAGGTGGTCGCTGTCGGGGTGCTTGGAAACCGACAGCACGCGGGCGACGACGATTCGGGCGTCGAAATCGAAATTTTCGACCCCTTCGACTTCGGCGGTTCGGATGCTGTATTCGTGCGCCAAGCCTTTCGCGCCGTACGACCGGAGCGTTTCGGAAACGGGACAAAAAAGGGAAACCCACGAAAGGGGAATTTTCATACGGTGCGGAAAAAAACGTAATGGGCGGATTCTATGCGAAACGGAAGCGATTTCAAACCGTCCGCGCAATTTCGAAACGGTTTTTGCAAAAACGCGAATGGGGCTATAATTCGGCCATGCGCGCACTTACAAAAATTTCCTACGCCCTCGTGGCGTCCGTTACGACCCTTCCGACCGCTTTCGCGGAAGACCCCAGCGCCGGCATCTTCGGGGAAGCCGGCGGATTGAGCAGGGACCAGCTCCGAAAAGGGGATATCACGTTCGAGCAGATTCCGGGGGCCATCATGAGCGTAACGAATTTTTTCCTGGCCTTCGCCGGAACGATTTCCGTCGTCATGATCATCTACGGGGCCTTCAAGCTTTCGCTCGGCTCGATCGAGAGCGACAAGGAAACCGCCAAGAAAATCGTGACGGCCGCCGTCATCGGCTTCGTACTCTCGGTTTCCGCGTGGGCCATCATCAAGATCGTCATGAACAACCTGTAATCCGACCGCATGTTTTCCTGGACCGTCCCCCTGAAGAAAGAACGATCTCCCGCCTGGTATTCGGCCGCGGCCATCGCGTCGCTTTCGCTCGTCGTGTGGGGGTTCGTCGAAGGCATCTACGCCCTCCCGGTAGTCGTCATCGTCTTCATGGGCGTCTTCCTCCTGCTCGAAAACAATTCTCCCGATACGGCCGAAGTGACGGTATCGGAAAACGGCGTCGGAATCGGATCGGAATTTTTCGATTACCCGAAAATCGCGTCGTTCGCCATCGTCTACGATTCCGGAAAACCGGTCACGCTCCGACTGCGCCTGAACAAGGGGAGCCTCCGTTCCGTCGATATCGAGTTTCCTTCGGGGACCGAAAACGTCTCCGAACTCCGGGCTTTTCTTGCCGGGTACGCAACCGAAGCGAAAGATACCGAATTGACGACCCTCGAAAGGGTTTCCCGAGGGTTGGGAATGTAGTCGCCGGGAAAGTATGGACTTCCCGGCGTTTTCGGTATAATCCGCCTCCGTTACGCCCCGGCGTTTTTCCATTCCGAACGTTCCAAAAAACATGCTCTCTCCCGAAGAAAATTCCGCGCTCGCGGACCTTCTGTTTCCCGACGTGACCGACACGCGCGAAGACGCGTTTTCCCGGTACCCCAAGCGGCCGGAAGGAACCGTCATCACCCGGTTCGCCCCGAGTCCGACCGGATTCCTGCATTTGGGCGGCGTCTTCATGGCGCTCCTCTGCGAACGCCTCGCCCACCAAGACGGAAACGGCACGTTCTTCCTGAGAATCGAAGATACCGATGCGAAGCGCGAAGTCGAAGGGGGCGTCGAGCAAATCGTCCGTGGCCTCGCGAAATTCGGAATCCGCATCGACTAGGGTCCGATCGGCCCTTCCCTTCTCGAAATGGGCAAATACGGCCCGTACGTACAATCCAAGCGCGGACCGTTGTACCGGATATTCGTCAAGGAATTGGTAAAAGCGGGAAGGGCGTATCCGTGCTTCCTCTCCGAATCCGAACTCGAAGCCGTTCGCGAGGAACAGAACCTCGTAAAACGTCCGACCGGCATCTACGGCGCCTACGCCAAGTGGCGCCATGCCGGACTCGAAACGGTCCGCGCGCAAATCGGCGCCGGAACCCCGTACGTCGTTCGGCTGCTTTCCCCCGCCGTACCGGGAAGCCGTCGGAAAGGGTATGACGAAACCCGGTGACATCTGGAAATGGAAGACAACTATCTCGACGTCGTCCTTTTGAAGCGCGACGGGATTCCGACGTACCATTTGGCCCACGTGGTCGACGACGTGCTCATGGGCACGACGCACGTTCTCCGCGGAGAGGAGTGGCTGCCTTCCCTCCCCCTCCACCTGCAACTGTTCGAGCTGTTGGAATTGCCCGCGCCGAAATACCTCCACTGCGCGCACCTTATGAAGACCGAGGACGGAAACAAGCGGAAACTGAGCAAGCGCAAAGACCCCGAGGCGAACGTCGAATATTTCTTCCAACTCGGGTATCCCGTCGAGGCGTTGAAGGATTACCTCGGAAATATCGCCGACTCCAACTACGAAGGATGGAGGCTCGACAATCCGGGAAAGGCATTCGAGGATTACCGGTTCGATTCCGCGCGGTTTCCGAAATCCGGGTCGCTCTTCGATTTGGCAAAACTCGATTCCGTAAGCCGCGAGCGCGTTTCCACGCTTTCGAAGGACGATTTCTTCAAAAGCGTCCGAGCATGGGCCGAAACCATGGACGAAGACCTCGCCTCGCATATCGCGCGGCATCCCGACCTCGCCCATAAGGCCATGAACATCGAACGCCTTTCGGAGAAAGATCCCAAACGTTTCGCGAAATTCTCGGACGTCTGTTCGCAGCTCCTTCCGTTCTTTCCGGAAGTGTTCGACCGCATCCGCGCGGGCGCCCCGGCATTTCCGGAAAACGTTTCCAAAGAAGTTCGCAGCGAGGTTCTCGCCCTCTATGCCGACCGCTACGACCCCTCGCTCGGAAAGGACGCATGGTTCGACGACGTGAAAGCCTTCGGAAAGAGTCTCGGGTTCGCGACTTCGGGCGAAGAATTCAAACAGGGCGGTTACGTCGGACGCACCGGCGACCTCACCATGATCCTCCGCATCGCCGCGCTCGCTTCGAAAACGACGCCGGACCTTTGGGAATCGCTTTCGGTACTCGGAAAGAAGGAGGTGGCGCGCAGGCTGCTTTCATGGACGGAAAGCGCGTAAGGCGGATTTCGTCCGCATCGTCGACGCTAACCTCCCTGGGCGCCATGCCCGGGGAGGTTCGACGAGTGCGGATCGAAAGCCTTTCGCACCCGATCGTCACGAACGAACGCGATTCCGAAAAATCGGACCGCGGATGGAACCTCGGCCGTCCGATTTACTCGAACCGCGCGTACAGCGGCTCGCCCTTTTCTTTCACCTCCAATCTCGAAACCGCGTCGGCACCGTCGGACGCAAGCGACGCGTCGAGCCCGATTCGGACGAGCAGTTCTTCCATTTTCGGTCCGAAGAAGGGTTTCAGCAGGGTCGCGACGGTCGCGAGCCCCTTTCCGACCGTGAAAAGGGTTTCGCGGTTCCTATCGGCATCGGGCTCGTTCCAAGGCTTCCGTTCGTCGACGAAACGGTTCAGTTCGTCCAAGAAGGCGAAAACGGTATCGAGGGCGGATTTCGGATCGAACGCGCCCATATGGCCTTCAAACGCCGAGCGCGCGGAAGTTCTCAATGCGGCGACGGACGCGTTTTCGGTAATTCCTTCCAAAACTCCCCCGTTTTTTAAGGTCAGTACGAGGAAGCGGTTGAGGAGGTTTCCCAAATTGTTGGCGAGTTTGGCGTTGTGGAGGAGTTTCGCCTGTTCGACGGAGAAATCCCCGTCCTGTCCGACGGGCGTCGCGGAGAGGAGGTAGAGAACGAGAAAATCCCGGGAATACCGGCCGGCGAGCTCCACCGGATCGATGGCGTTGCCGAGGGATTTCGAAATCTTCTGGCCGTCGATGGTGAAGTGGCCGGTTACGAGCAGTCGTTTCGGCAAGGGGAGTCCGGCGCTCATGAGCATGGCGGGCCAGTAAATTCCGTGGAATTTGAGAATGTCCTTTCCTACGACGTGGACGTCGGCCGGCCAGAACGCTTCGTCACCGCCCTGGCAACAGCTGACGTAGTTGAAGAGCGCGTCGTACCAGACGTAGGCGACGTGCGAGGCGTCGAAGGGCATCGGAATGCCGAAGGTATTCGTTTCGCGGGAAATGGAGAAGTCTTCCAATCCTTCCTTAATGAACGAAACGGCCTCGGCCGCGCGGTACCGGGGCGTGACGAAGTCGGGATTCGAGGCGTACCATTCGAGGAGCGCGTCCTGGTATTTCGAAAGCCGGAAAAAGTAGTTTTTTTCGCGAATTCGAACGGGCGCCTTCTTATGGTCGGGGCACAGTCCGTCCGGCGTGAGATCGGACTCCTTCTTGAACGCCTCGCACCCGACGCAGTAGAGCCCGTCGTATTCGCCCAGGTAAATGTCGCCCCGGTCGAACGACGTTTGGAGCACCTTCTGTACGTATTCCTTATGTGAAGCCGAAGTGGTGCGGACGAAGTCGGTATACGAAATCGAGAGCCCGTCCCAAACGGCTTGGTGCTTGCCCGCCATAAGGTCGCAGTATTCCATGATGGGCATTCCGGCCTCGGTAGCCTTTTCGACGACCTTCTGGCTGTTTTCGTCGACGCCCGTCGAAAATTTCACGGCGTCGCCCGAAAGCCGCCGGTACCGGGCGAACACGTCGGCGACGATCGACGCGTACGCGTTCCCGACATGGGGCGTCGAGTTGGAGTAGTAGATCGGGGTAGTAATGAAGAAGCGTCGTTCTGACATGGATGGTGAACACTTTGGCGGCAGCCGGACGGCCGGCATCCGCGCGGGGTAAACTTTCGATTCGGTGGGCGGCCGTACGGGCTACCCGAGGCGCTTTTTGAGCATTTCGGTGAACATCTTGGGATTCCCCTGCCCCTTCGAGGCCTTCATGCATTCGCCGACGAAGAACCCGAACAGGTTCACTTTTCCGGCCTGATATTCGGCCACCTGCGCGGCCTTTTCGGCAAGCACCGAGTCGACGACGGCCTCGAGGGCCGACGAGTCGTTTACCTGCCGAAGACCGAGCCGATCGGCGATGGCGTCGGCGTTTCCGCCGTTTGCGAAGAGTTCGGCGACGACGGCCTTGGAATTCGTGCTCGAGAGTTCGTCTTTGGACACGAGTTCGATGACGCGGGCGAGTTCGGAGACCGGAACGGCGGAGAAATCTTTTTCCGCGTCGGAGCCGAATTCGTCCACGTATTCTTGGACGATGGCGAAGAGTACGGTCGTTACGTACGAGCAGGATTTTTTCGGGTCTCCGGTAAGGCGGACGAGTTCTTCGTAGTAGTCGGAAAGCCTTCGTTCGTTCGAGAGAATGCGGGCGTCGTCTTCGCCGAGCTGGTATTCGGCAAGGTATTTTTCGCGGCGGTCGTTCGGAAGTTCGTCCACCCGTCGGGCGCTCACGAATTCGGCGGAGACGACGAGCGGCGGAAGGTCGGGTTCCGGAAAATACCGGTAGTCCATCGCGTCTTCCTTGGAGCGCTGCGGGCGGGATTCGCCGAAATCGTCGTCCCATCCGCGGGTTTCCTGCGTAACGCGTCCGCCCGATTCGACGATGGCGATTTGACGGGCGAATTCGTGGTCGATGGCCCGGCCGATGGCCGAAAACGAGTTGAGATTCTTCAGTTCGACCCGGTTGTTCAATTCGGTCGACCCTACGGGACGAATGGAAATGTTCACGTCGCAGCGGAGCTGCCCCTTTTCCATATCGGCATCCGAAGCGCCGCACCAGCGCATGATCTTTTGAAGTTCGGCCAGATACGCCCCCACCTCCTCTTTGGAGCGGAAATCGGGTTCGGTTACGATTTCCATGAGCGGCGAACCCGCGCGGTTGTAGTCGAGCAAGGTCATCGAACCGGCGTGCACGAGTTTTCCGGCGTCGTTTTCGATGTGCATTCGCTGAATATGGAACGTCTTTACGGTTCCGCCGACCATGGCCTTTACGACGCCATGCTCGGCGATCGGATGGAAGAGCTGGGTAATTTGGAACCCCGCCGGAAGGTCTGGGTAGAAGTACGACTTGCGGTCGAATCTCGAAACGGGGTTCACCGTCATGCCCATGGCGTTCGAGGCCCGGACGGCCAAATCGACGACCCGTTCGTTTAAAACCGGGAGCATGCCGGGGAAGCCCATGCAGACGGGGCAGACGTTTTCGTTCGGCTCTTCGGCGAGCGCGACGGCATTGCGGCATCCGCAGAACATCTTGGTATCGGATTTGACGCGGACGTGGGTTTCGAGGCCCATCACGATTTCGTATTTCGCGGACATTTCGGGAATTTCGTTTCGGTATAAGAACCCGTGGATTTTATGAAGGAATCGGGTTTTTTCCAAACGAAAATGGAAGGAAGGCGCCAAAGCGGGTTTGACGGAACATATTTTGTGGGTATAAGCAACCCGACATGCGTTTTTTCAAATAAGGAAAGGGGGGATTCCATGTCGATCATGCAAAAAGAAAAACGCCGCTTCGGTCCGGCGCCGGATCCGGTCGATATGGAGCCCGGGAGCGACGGCGTCTGGCGCACGGCCCGCACCGGAAGTCCGACCGGCAGATCGCAAAAGCCGAAGGGCGCGGCATTCGGATGGCTCGTTCTTCTCATCGGAGGAACGTTCACGACGGCGATCGTCTTCGCGTTCCTTCCGTTCTTCTCGGTATTCGTTGCCGGGAGCCTGTTCCGTTTGACGTTCCTGGAAAGACCGGACGCCCAACCCGGATCGGCCTTGCTCAACCTCATGGCATTGGCTCTCTGGGCCGCGGCTTGGCCGTTCGTCGGCGGAGTCCTAGCCTACGGCGCCACCTGGTGGCTGACGGGAGACGCGTTTCCCACGATTACCTGGCTCTTCGGCCTCTTCGACTGAGACGAAACGCCCCCCGAACCGTTCCCGCCATGCCGGCACGGAATCGGATTGGAAATCGGCCGCGTATCCAAAAAGGCGCCCACGGCGCCTTTTTTCTTCGGATTCTTTCTTTGGGAAAACCGCTATTTCCGCCTTGATTTCCGACATTTTCCCATATAATCCCCCCGGTTTCCCTTCGGAAAAGAAGCGGAGACCGGGTTTTTTCGGTTCCCAACCGGTGTCCTGAGGCTCGCGCCTTCCTCGCCGGCATGCCGAATATCCCCTTTTAAGGATTAATTTTTTTCTTTTTATGACGAACTCCCTCATCAAGGAGATGCTCGAGAATGCCGTGCATATCGGGCACAAGCGCCAATACTGGTCCGCGAAGATGCGCAACTACATCTACGGAATCCAGAACCACACCCACGTCTTCGACCTCGCCAAAACGGCTGAGCGCCTCGAAGCCGTCAAAGCGGCCATCGCCGACCTTTCCGCCAAGGGCAAATCCGTCCTCATCGTCGGAACCAAGCTCCAGGCCCGCGACCTCGTCCGCGAAATCGCGACCGAAACCAACTGCTACTACATCAACTCCAAGTGGGTCCCGGGACTCCTTACCAACTTCCCGACCATCAAACGCCGCATCGCGACCTACAACAAGATCGAAAAGGATTTCGAAGACGGCAACATGGACGCGCTCACCAAAAAGGAACGCTCCCAGAAGCTCAAGGAACTTCAGAAACTCCGCACCGCCTACGAAGGTATCAAGGATCTCCGCCGAACCCCCGACGCACTCTTCGTCGTCGACGGTTTCTACGAATCCCTCGCCCTTTCGGAAGCCGCAACCCTCAAGATCCCGACCTACGCGCTCCTCGGATCGACCGGAGATATCGACCGCTGCGCCGACTTCGTTCCCTGTAACGTCAACTCCATCAAGTCGCTCTCGTTCGTCCTCGGACAATTCAAGTCTTCCCTTTTCCGCGCGAAGAAGGAAAACCTCTTCAAGGAACGCACGCTC
>CAZINU010000005.1:0-73006 GCA_964540725.1 uncultured Candidatus Peribacteria bacterium | reverse complement strand
CAAGTCTTCCCTTTTCCGCGCGAAGAAGGAAAACCTCTTCAAGGAACGCACGCTCGAAAACAAGTCCCGCTCCGAAGGCGAAGGATCGACCGAAGAAGGCGAAGAAGCCTAATTCCTCACTTACGAACGGATGACGGACCAAGAGGACATCTTCGAAGAAGATTCCGGCCCTTCGAAGGAATGCCGCGTGCTCTGAGCCGCCGCGTACCTTCCGCTCGGCTTTCTCCTGGCGTCTTTCGTTGGAAAAGGGCACGACCCGTTCGTCGCGTTCCACGTCAAACAGGGCGCCGCATTCTTCGTAATCGCGGTCCTGCTCTCGTTCGTCACCGGTATTTGGATTTGGTTCGCCTACCTCGTCGTAGCGCCGATTACCGGATACCGGGCGTACCTGTGAGAACGCTACATGATGGGATTCGTCCGTGCCATCGTCCGATTGGCCGGCAACGACGAAACTACGAAGTAACCTAACACCTCCACCCCATGGCAGTAACCGCACAAATGGTCAAGGAACTCCGCGACCGCACCGGAGTCGGCATGTCCGACTGTAAGAACGCCCTCGTCGAAACCGACGGGGACATCGAAGCCGCCATCGAAATCCTCCGAAAGAAGGGCATGGCCAAGGCTGCCAAGCGCGCCGGCAACGAAACTTCCGAAGGGAAGATCCAAATCGAAATCGACGGCAATGCCGCCTACGTCGCCGTCGTCGGCTGCGAAACCGACTTCGTCGCCCGCAACGAAACTTTCGGCGAAATGGTTTCGAAGTTCATCGAACTCCGCAAAGCATCCGCCACCGACGACGACGCTATCGCCAAGGCCGAGGACCTTAAGGCTGCCGAATACACCCTCAAGGTCGGCGAAAACATCCGAATCATCACGCTCACCAAAATCGAAGGCGACGTTCTCGCGAGCTACGTCCATTCCAACTTCAAGAATGCGGCCCTCGTCGTCGCCAAGGCCGGCACCGACGCCGACAAGCTCAAGCAGGTTGCCATGCACGTCGTAGCGAGCCAGCCGCAGGTTTGCCGCCCGGAAGACGTATCGGCCGACTTCATCGAGAAGGAAAAGGAAATCGCCCTCGCCCAGATGCAGCAAGACCCGAAGAACGCCGGAAAGCCGGCCGACATTCTCGCCAAGATTATCGACGGAAAGGTTGCCAAGCTCCGCGAAGAAAACGCGCTCGAAACCCAGCCGTTCGTCATGGATTCGGGCATGAAGGTCCGCGACTTCATCGGCGCCGGAGCCGTTACTGCCTTCCATAAGTTCTCCATCTAGTTTCGATAATCCCACCGACCTATGATGAACGCATCGGCAGACAAACGCGAGCAGGCCGGAACCCCGGCTGCCCGCAGAAAAACGGCAGACGAAGGCTGTGGCCGTGCCGAATCGCGAACCCGAAAACGTCTCCATGCCGCCATGCGCGAACAGGGCGAACTCCTCCCGAAGCGGGACGGCACGAAGAAGGAAGCGAACGACTAACCCTCCGACCGGCCTTCGGGCCGTTCGTAGCCCTGTAGTTCAACGGTCAGAATTAGGGACTCCAAATCCCTCGATCAGGGTTCGATTCCCTGCGGGGCTGCCATAAATCTCAAACAGAAGATCCACTACCTTGTGGGTCTTCTTTTTTAGCTTTATTGTCAGTGGAATCGTTATTTATTTTGGTTCGACTTTCTATTTTTTCACCAGGTTTTGAAGACCTACTTTTTGAACCAGTTTTAGGTTTTCAAGTATAGCGCTTTCCTATTGTCAATGCGGTTTCTTCACCGGTTCGACCATAAGTTTCGACGATTTTTTCATTCAGGCGGAAAACCGGAAAAATTGGGGCTGTAAAATTCAATAACTGGTCGTAATGTGGTAGTCTTTCAAAAACGAAACTAAATAGCACTTTCGCAAGTTCTTCACTTTCTACATTTCGAATAATCGTATTGATATTCACGACATTAAAATCCTTAAAGGACTTATTTAAACGATTTGCCTTATGCCAGCGGGCGTTTGGATTCCGTTTGACTTCCTGCCGGAACTCGTAGTATTCGGGATTGGTACTTCCTTACCCATTCCCCCATGACGGATTCCCAAATTCTCGTAGCGTTCGGACTCGCGTACTTCGCCATCGGCATCCACGCGGCCTTCGAGCCGAAGAAATTCCCGAAACTCGTAGACAATCTGCAGGACAATCCGGCGCTCGCCTACGTGTCGGGTCTTTTCACGATGGTCGTAGGATACCTGATCGTATTGGGTCGAACGTGGTCGGCCGATTGGTCGCTCGTCGTCACCCTCCTCGGATGGATCGCTCTCGCGAAGGGGTTCGCCCTCGTCGCCATGCCGAAAAAGGCGCTCGAGTTTTCGGAATGCGTAACGGAAAAGAAGTGCTTCCGTTCGGTCGCGCCTTCCGTCCTTTTCCTCGCGGCGGCTTTCACGTTCGCTTTGGCGTGGTATTTGTCGAGATAAGTCGGGGACGGCGTTTTTCCGTTTTTCCAAAACCGCCCCCGCACGCGCCGGGGCGGTTTTTCGTTCATCGTTCAAATCTACCATTCCATGAAATCGGACCTTGTGCGATCGCGTTAAAAACGTTACAATGCGCGTGACGCATATCGTCTGACGAAATCCACCCCATGCCCCCGAAATCCTACGGAGATCCGAAAAAAGAATTTTTCGAGCGCGTTTCCGGAAAATGGAATCCCGAATGGAAGATTCCCCAAACGAGTACGAATTTCCTCGCGATTACCGTTATCGTTTCGACGGCTCTCATTATCGTCAGCAACCTCGTGCTCGCCGATCGAACGAGCGAGCGCATCGTTTCGGCCATCCGGGAAATCGAATACGGGAAAGTCGGGGGCGAACTCAACTACCGGCTCCTACAGGAAGTCCAACGGGAACAGACGGCCGAATACATCCGCCAGCTCGAAAAAGAACGGCCGGAATACGTCCGCGAACTGAAAACGAAAACCGAGGAAGGCGGTTCCGGTACCAAACCGGTCGAAACGGCCGTGCGGCGGGGAACGCTGACCGCGCGGGAGCTCGAAGTGCTCCATCGCGACACTCCCGCGCTCGGTCAGACGGGCGCGAAGATCGCGATTATCGAATTTTCGGATTTCGAATGTTCCTACTGTCGCGAATTCCATAACGAAGGAGCCTTGAGCGGAGCGCTCGCCACGTTCGGGAGCGGTACCGTCGAATACCTGTTCAAAGCCCTGCCGAACCCCGCCCACCAAAATTCGGAGTTCCTCGCCCATGCGGCGAAATGCGCTGCGAAAACGCTTTCGGGCGCGGCGTACTTCGAGATGGTGGACGCCGCCTTCTCGGCGACCGGCTCGATAGGCGACGCCATTTCTTCGCTCGCGCTCGCGAGCGGAAGCGGCGAGATCGACCGGGCCGCGTTCGAATCCTGCGCCGATTCGCGAGAGACTGCCGAAGCGACGGAAAAGGACGTCGGACAGGGGGTGTTCCTCCGCGTTCGGTCGACGCCGAGCCTCGTTATCGCCAATCTTCGCAACGGCCGATACTCGCTGCTCGAGGGCAAGACCGACCAGGCCCGCATCGAACGGGAAATCTCCGCCGTTCTCGCAAGCCCGGATCCGGAGCCCTAATCGGTATTCCAGGGGTCGGGCCGCTCGACCTTCGTTTTTTCGTACGCCTTTTCGAACGTCTTGTTCCGAAAGGGCGTTTTATCGAGCAAATACGTTACCGAACAGTAGATCGTATTGCTCAGGTCGGCGTACAGGTGGTTGCTCGCCATGATGCACCCGTACGAACGGCCGATACGCCGGTCTTCGAGCGCGTCGTTCATGTACGACCCCTCCGCCTCGATATGGCGGCCGTATCCTTCGATGTCGTACAGATACCCGCCGTATTCCCCCTCTTCCAACGTTTCCACGTACTCCAGAACGCAGGCGTTGTACCCGGGCGTCACGGTGTAGTAGCGAAAAACCGGCACCCCGAGCCCGAGCACGAGCACGAGCGGGTACAGAATGAGCTTCGTCCGAACGGGGGAATACGAAGCGAGGACTTCGAAAAAATCCCACACCCGGAGGAGGATTCGAAAAAACACGGCCGACGCCCCCTTTTGGCGGACGACGAATTCGTATCCCTCGGGCGTCAGCGTGACGTGGCAGATTTTCGCGCGGTACTTCTTCAGGGCGCGGCGGGCTTTCCAAACGACCAACCGACGCCGAACGGCAAACACGAAGGAACGAAGGGAGCGCAAAATCCCCTCCGTTTCGACGGGAGACGATTCTTGAAAAACGTCCGCTCGAGCGACGGTATCGGTCGGAACGTTCGGACTTTGGCGGATGTTCGCACCGGAATCCTTGGCCGAGGCGGTACCGCGCTTGTTTCACCGGACTTCGGACGGCGGCATGGAAGACGGGTAACGACGGTTCGCCGCGCATCATACCGTATCCGTTTCCCCCCTTCAACGCGGAATGAAAAATCGCCCTACCCCTCGGAACCGGAGAAAAACGCTTCCAAATCGGCATACCGGAACCCCGCGCGAACCAATCGGTCGAACCGGCGCTTACGCTCCCGTTCCGCTTCGTTCTCGGGCGGGGCGTCGTGGAAAGCGCGAAGGATTTCGACATCCCGAGGATACTCCGAGTCGACCGCCTCCGGTATGCGGTCGCGGAATTCCGGAAATTCCATCCGGAGCGTCGAGAGGGCAGCCGCACGAGACTTTCCCCGCCCCGCAAGCGTCGCCATCCGCGCGGAAACGGCCCGATACCGGGCGCTCCAGTCGTCGGAATCGGGATTTTCCCCGATGGCGTGGGCCACGTCGTCACGGGCGAAGCCTTTGGCGATGAGTTTCGCCCGGAGCTTCGGAAGGCTCTTATTCGCGGCAATGGCGGAGGCGACGCGCGATTCGAGGTTTCCCCGATCGGAAACGAGCTCGGAAAAACGTCCGAACGCCTCATTGGAAAGCTCCGGGGTCGCCGCCTTCGAACGGAGCTTCGCCTCCAATTTCGAAAGGGGCGGAGCATACCGGCCATAGTACCACGCGGCGTACGCGAGGAGCTTGTCGGAATCGGAAATGGGTTTGGACGGTCGTGGAAACATGCCGGAATTCTATCGATTGGCGTATGAAAACGAAATCGATAGAATGCGTTCGAAGCGTTATCCCCTCCCCTTTTCGTCCCATGGCCAATTTCCTTATGAAAAACGGTCCGATGTTCAAGATCTTCCTCTGCGGATTCCTCGGACTCCTCCTCCTCATTCCGACGGCCATGGTGGGAGACCTGGTCCGCGAGCGTAGCCGACTGGAAGAATCGGCCAAGAACGAAATCGCCTCCAAATGGGGAACCGAAACCGTCCTTTCCGGACCGATTTTGTCCATTCCCTATTCGTACGTGGAAAACGTTTTGGAATCGAGGGACGGCCAAGTTCCGACCGTCGCACGAACCGTAGAGCGCACCCGGTACCTCCACGTTCTCCCTTCCGAACTTTCCTACGATACCAAGCTCGACCCCTCCGTCCGAAGTCGGGGCATCTACGACGTGACGGTCTACCGGAGCGAACATTCCCTGAAAGGAACGTTCGATCTCGGGGATCTTGCCGGCATCTTCGCTTCCCGGGGAAAACCCGACTTCGCCCGCGCGACCGTAACGGTCGGATTCACCGACTCCCGCGGTATTGAGAAAGTGGGGGCGCTTACGTTCGGAGACAAAGAACTCTCGTTCACTCCGGGCTCCGGCATCAAATCGGTCCTTCCCAACGGAACGACCGCCGAAGTCGACCTTTCCGGCATGACCGGCACCGTTGAATTCGCGACGTCGCTCTCGATTCGCGGATCCGAACGCATCAAATTCCTTCCGCTCGGAAAAACGACGAAGGTTTCGGTATCTTCGCCCTGGCCGAACCCGAGCTTCGACGGCGCGTTCCTTCCCTCCGAACGGAAGATCGACGCGGCCGGATTCTCCGCGACGTGGAGCGTACTCGACTACAACCGCGATTTCCCGCAATTCTGGGTAGACGGCGAATACGCGCTGTCGTACGTGCCGACGGGGGTCGCCTATGCCGGTTCGGACCCCTGGGATAACTACGGCATGATGGATCGGAATATGAAGATGGCGTCGGTGGCCCAAGAGCCCGGAACCGTCCAAGGAAATCTCGGAACCTCCGCTTTCGGCGTAAGTCTCCTCGCTCCCGTCGATTCCTACGACAAGACTTCGCGCACCGTAAAATACGCGATTCTTGTCATCGCCCTCACGTTCATGACGTTCTTCCTGCTCGAAATTACGCGGTCACGCCCCATCCACCCCATCCAGTACCTTCTGGTGGGCTTCGCCCTCGTCGTCTTCTACGTTCTCACCCTTTCGCTCTCCGAGTACGTCGGATTCGATCTCGCCTACCTCGCCGCCGCGCTCATGACCGTCTCGCTCGTAACCGCGTACGTCGGCGTCTCGCTCCGGAACGCGTCGCTCACCAAGACCGTCGCGGCGACGTTCTCGCTTCTCTACGGCTTCATCTTCGTCATCCTCAGTTCCGAAGACTACGCCCTCCTCCTCGGAAGCTTCGGCCTCTTCGCGACTATCGCCGCGCTCATGTACGCCACCCGGAACGTCGACTGGTACGCGCTTGGAGAGAAAAAACTCGAAGGCGTTACGAAATAACCGAACCGCAAACCGTTTACGATCCGACGCATGGGAATCCTTTCGAGTCTGAAGAAGACGCTCCGAGGCGCTGAAAAAGAGGCGGTTGCCCTAGAACAATCGACCCCCGTCCACGATCGGAAAAACGTACTGGAAGACCCCGATCGTCCGATCGGGAGAATGCTTAATTCCGCCATCACCGGAATCATCCTGATTTCGATCGGAATGCTCGTGATAGGATCCGTGGATTCCCTGGCGGAAAAATACTGACGGATTATCGCCGTCCTCGAATGGGTCGTATCGATCGCGTTTCTCGCCGAATACGCATACCGGTTCGCCTGCGCGAGTCGGAAGTGGGAATTCGTCACGAAACCCCTCAGTATCGTCGACCTCGTTTCCTTTGCGCCGTTTTTCATCGAATTCGCCCTCGGAAATGCCATGGGGGCCGAATATCTTTTCGTCCTCCGGTTGCTTCGGGCATTCCGAATATTCAAGATTCTCCGAAAGATCACCGCGCTCAATTCCCTTGGACGGGCCTTTGTCGACTACAAGGAAGAATACGGCGTGACGGCGCTCGTGTTAGCCATTCTTCTGACGTTCTCCTCCACGGCCATGTACTACGTGGAGGGGCCGACGAATCCCGGATTCGACTCCCTTCCGAAAGCTTTCTGGTGGTCGGTCGTAACGTTCGCGACCGTAGGGTACGGAGACGTGTATCCCACGACCGCGATCGGAAAAACGCTCGCTGGGACGTTCATTCTCCTCGGCCCCATATTCACGGCCATGATTTCCTCGATTACGATCATCGTGTTTTTCGAAGTCTTCACGGCTCGAAAAAACCAGCTGCGAAAGCTGAAAAAGACGGAGTGTCCGCGATGCCTTCGAGAAAAGCACGACGCCGACGCCAATTACTGCAAGATTTGCGGGGAGTCGCTTAGGGATGAAAAAACTGTTTAGGCATTGGCAAATAAATTCGGATAATTGGAGTGAACGAATTGGTCGACCACGCCGTCGCCCAGGTGACTGAGGCGAAAAGAATGGCCACGAGCCGAGAGATCGGCTCCAAGGTCGGAACGGATATCGATACTCACGCGTAGTCGGATTTTTCGAAAACCGTAGCACGCATGTCAATCGTGTCGCCATTGTTTGAAATGGCGGTTTTTGTGCAAACCGCCTGTGATGTGCTATGATGGAGGGGTTGATTACCCATGGCTTCTATGCACACCCCCACCCCTCCGGGGGCTGCGAACGGAAATGCCCCGATCCGGTTCCGGAACGGCGAAAATCCGGACCCATTGCGGCTCTCCGACTCGGAACGCCGGGTTCTTTTGAGCGCGATCGAATTCGTACGTTCGCGATTGAATAGGGCCGAAGCGGGATTCCGGACCCTTCCGGAATACGTCGGATGGGTGCGCGGGGAAATCAAAGAAGTCCTCTCGGCTCCGGACGAAGCGAACCGAAGGGAGGAAATCGGGGACGTACTCATGGTATCGTTCCGGCTTTCCTGTCATTTGAAGCCCTCGAGGTCGAGCGAGGAAATCCTCGCCATCTACGAACAACACCCGACGTTCCTCCGGTACGTCCGCACCCTCGGATTCGAGGGACTTTCGGCGATGGAGGCAAAATTCCGACGTCGGTACGCCTTTTTGGAAGACCCCGATTTCTCCGAAAAGATTTTCGGTTCCGGAGAAGGCGCGTGGAAATGGCAGCACGAACTCGTCCGTCGGGCGTACGCGGCCGAGAAGTCCAAGGAGCCCGAAAAAAATCCGGGGGGCGAGGACGTTCCCGAAAATGAGGACGAACGCGGCGAATGGCTCTGCCGGTTCGTCGGGGAGAGCGCGGCGCGGAGCGGCGAATGGCAAAATTTCCTCTCCGCGCTCTCGGAAAGCGGACGGCTTCGTAACGAACGGTTCCTTCGGATGGTCGCGCTCGAACGGGCGGCTTCGAGGAACGCGGCATCCGCGCTCGTTCGAATCGCGCTCCTTCTCGGAACGGATACGGAACGGGCCGCGGCCCTCCGGTTCGGACTCCCGGAAGCTTCGTGGGAATTTACGGAATCGTTCCTGGAGGAATCCGAAAACGACCCTTCGGCCGCCCTTCACTACCGGGAAGCGTTCGACGGGTACCGACTTTTCCGCGAATACGGATTTTCCGAGCGGGACGCGTTCGAGCACGGGTTCGGACTCCTGCTTTCCTGGCGGATATTCTCGGAAGTCTCGGCGCCGTACGATTTCTTCGACTCCATCGAGAGCATTCGCCGGTCGCTTGCCGAACGCGGCGAAACGGCCGAAGATCGTGACGCGACGTTCGTCCAAATTCAGGCCGCGCTCCACGCGTATCGGAAAAACGTCGGAACCTACGCCCGAAATGACGCGTTCGGATCGAGCGTGCTCGCGTACCACCGAACCTTCCGGCCGGAAGAACGGATTGCGGCATAAGGGCGGAACGCCCCCGTACGGCCGTTACCCGAGAGCCTCGGCGCGACTTCGGTCGCGCCGTTTTCCGTTTGGAAGGAGCCGCGTCGTCGGTACAATGCGGCGCGACCGATTTTTCCGATTTCCGCCGAACATGTCCCCGTTCTTTCTTTCTACCCTGTCGTTCATCAGCCTCCTCGTCATCGCGGCGGGCGTTTCGCACGCGGCCCGGCGAATGAAGATTCCCGCCACCGTCGCCCTCGTCGCCGCGGGCATCGCGGTCGCGTTCTTCGCCCAATCGGGTATCGGCGGGTTTCTCGACGACTTCGAACTCACTCCGGAACTCCTGTTCTACGTCTTCCTCCCCATTCTCCTGTTCGAATCGGCGTACAACGTCCGGTACAAGGAGCTTCTTCGGAACGTTCGGTCGGTCGGGCTTCTTGCCGTCGTCTCCCTCGTCGTCTCGACCTTCTTCGTCGCGTTCGTTCTAAAATACGCGCTCGCCTTCTTCGGTATCGAAGTGCCGATCGAAGTCACCCTCCTGTTCGGCGCCCTTATTTCGTCGACCGATACGGCCGCCGTCCTCGCGGTCTTCAAGGAACTCGGGGTTCCGCGCCGACTGCAACTCATTTTCGAGGGCGAAAGCCTCTTCAACGACGGAACGGCCATCGCGCTCTTTTTGGTCGTGCTCGGCATCGTCGAATCG
Organism: uncultured Candidatus Peribacteria bacterium; assembly: GCA_964540725.1. Classification (GTDB taxonomy): domain Bacteria; phylum Patescibacteriota; class Gracilibacteria; order BD1-5; family UBA2023; genus JANJWP01. Next base: position 63,308 of record CAZINU010000005.1, on the reverse strand, counting down.
CTCGCCGTTCCGGGAACGGTTCCGACGCACCACGCGAACGTTTTCGAAACCGCCTTCGCGCCGCTCGGGGACGTCTTCGGCGGGGCGTATCATGCCGTTCACGGCATCGTCACGTTCGTCTCCATGATCGGCACGGGCATCCTCCTTTGATCGGCCATCGGTATCGCCTTCTCGAAGATCATCCAGAAGATCCGTAACGACAAACACCTCGAAATCACCCTTTCCCTCGCGCTCGCCCATACCGCTTTCCTCGCGGCGGAAGCCCTGAACCACGCCGTCCTCCCGGTTTCCGGCATCGTCGCCACCGTGGCGGCCGCCATGGTTCTCGGAAACTACGGCCGGTACAAAATCAGCCCGAAGGTGGAGGAAGTCATGGAGAAATACTGGGAATTCTTCGCCTTCGTTACCAATGGGCTCCTCTTCGTGCTCGTCGGAATGCTCCTCGTCAATCTGGAAACCGATTGGAGGCCCCTCGTCCTCCCCATCCTCCTGGCCGTCCCGACGGTCGTGCTCGCCCGGTCGGCCAGCGTGTATCCGGTATTTTCCATTCTGAATTTTTCGAAAACCGAGGAGCGGGTTCCGAGGTCGTGGCAGCACGTGCTTTCGTGGGGCGCGCTTCGGTGAAGCCTCGCGATCATGATGGTTTTGCTCGTTCCCCCGGGGCTCGAATTGCCGGGATGGTCGGTAGAAGGGGTTCCGGTTCGCGACTTCCTCCTCTCGCTCACGCTCGGATGCGTTCTCTTCAGCGTCTTCGTGAAAACCCTCACCATCGCGCCGCTCATTCGGAAGTTCAAAATCGACGCCCTGCACGAAATCGAACGTTTCGAATATGCGGAAGGGCGCATTCTCATGGCTTCCGAAGCGATCGCGAAAGTCCGTTCGATTCGGAAAAACGGCTATATCGACGCCCACGAGGAACGCCTGCTTTCGGGCAAGTACGAGAAGATTCTGGAACTCGCCCGAAAAGACGCGGAAGGGCTCGCGGCGGAAAAAGGCGGGGATTTCTGAAACCTCGTCCGGCGGGTCGCCGCGCTCCACGCCCTCGGAATCGAAAAATTCTGGCTTCGGCACCTGTATAAGTACAACGAAATTCCGGAATCGGTCTTGGGGCGGCTCATGAAGCGGGTAACCGCGCAGATCCGTCGCGTGGAGCGCGGCGAATCGCAGATCGAACGGGTGCGCCGAACGGGACCGAAACCGGATATTTTCGAGCGGATGACCGAGTACGTCGTCGACCGGCTCGAACCGAAGATCGACCCGGTAAAAGAGCGGTACCTCGAACTCCGAACGATCCACATCATCACCGAGAAGGCTCTCGAAGGACTCGTGGAACTCGGAAGGGTGGATTTCGTCGGAAACCGTGCCGAGTTCCGGGAAGTCATAGGACTCTATAAGACGTTCCACGACAGCGCCGAAAAGGAACGGCGCTCGCTCTTCAGGGAACATCGCGATTTCCTTCGGAAACTTAGCGCCAAGCTCACGGAAAAATCCCTGATCGAAGCCGAAGAAACCATTCTCGAAGACCTGTCGGCGAAAGAAATCGTTTCGCCGAAACTCGCGCTTCGGTTCGAGCGCGAACTTTCACGGAGGTTGCACGGGGGGAAATAATTGACTTCGTCGGACCAATGCTTATAAAAACGTAGAACGAACTCCTCCGTCATCGATCCAGCATGAACGATACGCAAAAAAATACGCCCGAGCGCGACTCGGACGAAGTCGGTGCTTCGCTAAAAAATCCGTCCGTCTGCGACGCGACGCGCGATGCCGTCGCATCGGAACTGAACCGGTCCGACCTTTCGGCCGTCCATTCCGTTTTATGCCACGATAGCATCGTACTATGCATGCGAAGCGGAAACCGCCTCTCCTTCCTCTCGCTCTACCGGACGGAACGGCAAGCCTCCCATGCCTTCGGCCGACTGCAGGGCTTGGGACTCTCCCCGTCGTTTACCGGAAGCGGTCGGCAGATTCGCGTTTCCGCACTATTCCCGAAGGCCGATATCGACCGGTTGTCCGAAAAATTTCCCACGATTCCGAAGCGCGATTCCCTCCGCGACTTCCGAGAAGACGAAATTGCAGGGGCAGAGGCGTTGGACGTCTGGTGGGAATATCCGGATCTGATTTCGGCGAAAGAAACCTTGAACCCGACGGACCTTCGCATCGCGGTCGAGATTCTCGCCGAATCCGACCCCGTATCGCGAAACAAGTGGTTCAACCGGTATCTCGAAGCGCTCACGGCCCGCACGGACCTTTCGTCCACGCAACTGGGAATCGCCGCCGAGATGGTTGAAACGCTTTCGAGAAACGGGGAGGACGTTTCTCGGTGGAATGCGAGAATGTCCGAACTCGCCGAAGCCTTCGCGTCGGGGCGTTAAGAGGAGGCGAATTTCGTTACGATCGCCCGCCCTGCCGCCCGGCCGGTCGACCAGCACGCTTGGAGGTTGAATCCTCCCGTTACGGCGTCGACGTTCAAAACTTCGCCCGTGAAGAAGAGGTTCGCCACGAGCTTCGATTCGAGGGTTTCCGCGTCGATTTCGGAGAGTTCGACCCCTCAGGCGGTCACGAATTCTTCGCCGGCGCGACGGCCGGAAAGTCTGATGGGAAGGCCTTCGGCCAATACCCGCGCAAGCGCCCGGCGCTCGTCTTTGGAGACGGTCGCCGATTTTTTTTCGCCCGCGAAATTCGCGAAGGCCGGAAGTTTCTCGGCGAAGCGGTGCGGAAAATACGCCGCGAGCACGTTTTTCGCCTCGCGGGCTCCGGAATTTCCGAAAGCGGCGGCAAGGTCGACGTCCCACGCTTCGAAGCGTTTCGACGCGTCGGGAACGAGCCGGACGGAAAACGGGCGTTCGGCGGAAACCGGTTCGAACGCGGCGGCGGCCGAGAGCGCGAAAACGGCGGGGCCGGTGATGCCCGAGTGGGTAAATACCATGCCGCCGGACGCGAGCGTTCATCCCGAAGCATCGCGGAAAGCGCAATTTTGAAGCGAGAGTCCGGCCAATTCGCCGCACCACGGCTCGGCGGTTTCGAACGCCGAGAGCGACGGCGCGAGCGCCGTGACCGAATGGCCGAGTTCGCGGGCGAAGGCGTATCCCCCGCCCTCGGACCCGGTTTTCGCGTAGGCGGCGCCGCCGGTGGCGACGACGACCGCGTCGAACCGCTCTTCGGAAATTCGCCCGTCTTTCGAAACGGCGAGCTCGAAGCGGCCGTCCGGAATCCGACGAACCGAAACGACCTTCGAGCCGAGACGAAAGTCCGACGTCGCGAGCAGGCGCTCGAAAACGGCAATGACGTCCGAACTTTTGTCGGAGACCGGAAACGCGCGCGAGTCGTCTTGGATTTTTATGGGACACCCCTGCGATTCGAACCATTCCCGCACCTTTTTGGGCGAAAATTTCCCCAGGGACGGTTCGAGAAATTCGGCACCGCGCGGATATTTGGAAAGGAGTTCCTTTTTCGACTGGATGCCGGTGGTCAGATTGCATCGGCCGCCTCACGTAATGGCGACTTTCCGCCCCATTTTCGCGTTCGAATCGAAAACCGCGACGGCCATGGCGGGAAGGCCGAGTTCGACCATGGTGGCGGCAGCCATCATTCCGGAAGCTCCGGCGCCGATAACGGCGATGCGGAAAGGAGTTGGGTGGGACATGGGGAGATAGTAGCGGGAAACGGGGAAAATCCAAACGGTTTGCCGAGGGTTCCCCGTTGCGTTTGACTAACGAATGAACTTACGTATAAACTAACAAAAGAACCACTGGGACGACATGCCCGGAAACATTGCTAGCAAATCCATGCCCAACGTTCTTCCCAAATCTCCCGAGGACATTTCCATCCGTCTCGAAACCGCCCGAAGGCAGGGGGCGGTTTCGAACGTCTCCGCAGCCGTTCGCGCCAATGCGAAGGGCGTACTCGTTCACGAAATTTCCGAAGACGATTATGCGGCGTATCACGAGGCGGAAGAACGGGGTATGGAGGAGTTCGCGAACGTTGCCGAACACATCCTTTCGAACGAGGTTATTCCCGCCATCCGCGAGTATCTGACGAGACGGTTTCCCGAGCGGATGGAACGGCGGCCGCGGAAAAAGGAACGAAAATACGTAAACGGTCCCCACGATTTCACGACCGGACTTTCCGTCGAAATCGTTCGGATGAAAACCCGATTGGACGACATCCTCCGTCCCCCGTACGACACGCGGAGCGATCGGCTCGCGAACTATTCGTTCGATAATCCGAAAAAATCCCGGAAAATCCGGTTTTTCTTGGAAGACGTTTTAAGGGATTATCCGGACGTCGAATTAGACGAAGCGGGGTTCCGGGACTTCGTGTTTCAGGTATTCCTCCACGAAATGGTCCATTCCGCCAGTACCGTTTCCTACATGGCGGCAAAGGGGGAGCCGTGAGAGCGCCGAGCGCAGCGACTTCGGCATTCCGTCGCCCACGAACCGACCGTAGGATGGAATACCGCCGCATTCCGAGTCGGATACATCTACCATTTCATCACTCCGGCGGAAGGAAGGGAATTTTTCCCGTACGATATTGCCGGAAGAAATTCCATCGCGCTGACCGAAGGCCTTACCGATGCCATAGCGGCCAGAATTTACCGCGAACACGCCAAAAATGGGCGAATTCCTTCCGGAAACCGCTATCTTATGGGGTATTCCGCAGAATCCCAACGACTGTTCAAATCGGTTCGAACGTACGCTACGGACATCGGCCGCGATTTCGACGAAGTCGTTCGGGAGCTCGAAGAGGGATTCTTTTTCTTCGACCCGGAAGACCGCGCGTACTCCCGGCACGTTCAATCCATCCTGAATACCGGAGCGTTCGACGAATTCAACGTTCCGGAAGTGGCGGGGACGGGAGGGTCGAAAATCCTCATCCCGGACTAACGGCTCCGGTCTAACGGCTTTTACGGAATTTCGAGCTCGACCTTATTTCTCCAACACCGCCTTAATGCGGCGGACACCGGACGACGACGCTTCTTCTTTGGCAATTTTGAACCGCCCCATGTCCGCGGACGTTTCCACGTGGGGGCCGCCGCAGAGTTCTTCGGAATAGACGGTACCGTTGCCGCCGACCATTTTGTAGACCTTTACGACGTCGGGGTACTTTTCCCAGAACGCGCCGAGAACGCCCCGGTTTTTCGCGCTCTCTTTGGCTTCCTCGGAGACGGTTACCGAGAGGCCGGAGGCGATGGCTTCGTTGACGTAGGCTTCGACGGCGGCAATCTGCTCGCTCGTCATCTTGTCGCCATGCGTGAAGTCGAAGCGGAGGCGTTCGGCCGTAATGTTCGACCCCGCCTGCATGACGTGGTTGCCGAGCACCTTACGAAGGGCTGCCAACATGAGGTGGCAAGCGGAGTGGAGCGCGACGGTTTCGCCGGACTGGTCGCCCAATCCTCCCTTGAACTTGCCTTCGGCGGCGGTTCGGGAGAGTTCCTGGTGCTTGGCGAAGGCGGTCTTGAACCCTTCTTCGTCGACGGTGAGCCCGCGTTCCTTCGCCAGTTCCACGGTCATTTCGAAGGGGAACCCGAAAGTATCGAAGAGGGTGAACGCCTTCGAACCCGCGATTTGGGTGATTTTCTGTCCGGTCTTCTCGAAGGCGATTTCGTACCCCTTCACGAGCTTGTCGAACTCGCGCATGCCGTCTTTGATCGATTTCGAAAACTTCTCCTCCTCCTTCGCGAGTTCCGCGACGATTTTGTCGGCATTCGCTTTCACGCTCTCGTACACGTCCTCGAATTTGGCGACGTAGAGTTTCGCGATGTCGGCCGTAAACGCCTGCTCGTAGCCCATCTTGTAGGCTTCGCGGATAGCGCGGCGAATAAGGCGGCGAAGCACGTAGCCCTGGTCGACGTTCTTCGGAACGACCCCGTCGGCAATCATGTGAGTGGCGGCACGAAGGTGGTCGGCGATGATGCGGGCCGAGGTTTCGACGTAGTTGCCGGCCCCTACCATGTCGCGGATCATGCCGAGCACGTCGGTGAACACGTCGGTTTCGTAAACGCTCTTCAGGCCGTTCAGCGTCACGGTACACCGCTCCAACCCCATTCCCGTGTCTACGCAGGGTGCGGGCAATTTCTCCAAGGTGGAAGCGTCGATGCGGTTGTACTGCATGAAGACGTTGTTCCAGATTTCCATCCACTGTTTCGAATGGGTCCCCTTATTTCCCTGCGGCTCCCCTTCCCCGACCCAGTAGAAGATTTCGGTATCCGGTCCGCAGGGGCCGGTCGGGCCGGCGGCCCACCAGTTGTCTTCGGCCGGAAGGTAGGCGATGCGCTCGGTGGGCATGCCCAAGGATTTCCAAATTTCGGCGGATTCGTCGTCGCGAGGGGCGTTCTCGTCGCCCTCGAACACCGTAACGGAAATCATTTTCGCGTCGAGCCCGAGCCACTTGGGGTCGGTGAGGAATTCCCATGACCACGCGATGGATTCCCGTTTGAAGTAGTCGCCGAGCGACCAGTTCCCGAGCATTTCGAAGAACGTGAGGTGGGTATCGTCGCCCACTTCGTCGATATCGTTGGTACGGATGCACTTCTGAACGTCGGCAATGCGCTTTCCAAGCGGGTGCCGTTCGCCCAGAAGGTACGGAACGAGCGGCTGCATTCCGGCCGTGTTGAACAGGACGGACGGGTCGTTTTCGGGGACGACCGGAGCCGACGGAATGACGGCGTGGTGTTTCGTTTTGAAAAACTCGAGATATTTGGAACGGATTTCGGAAGAAAGGATGGTCCGCATAACGGCGTTCGGTAACAGACATTTAAAGACCGGCGCATTGTAGCGGTTTGACGGGGAAACGCAAGGCGGGAGCGGTTCCGCGCGGATTTTGCCTTCGTGGCAGGTTTCGGCGAGGCGAAAACCTCCGCCGTGCCCGCACGCGTCGGGCACGGAAATTTCCGGCGCCGCCGGAATTCGGAAGAACGAAAAATCCCCGCGCTCGCGCACGGGGTTTGGACGAAGCTCCTTTCGCTTCTTCGTCGACTTTTGCCGGAATTCCGTCACCTGCCCAACCCCTCCTCGCACACCCGCCTCCATACCGCCTCGATGGCCTCCTTCGAAATTTGGGAGGTCGGGCGCGCGAACCGGTCGAATTTGCTGCGGGGCATGCGCCAGCAATGGAGGGACGCGTTGGAGAAAGCCCAATACGCCATCTGGACGACGAGGGAAAACAGACACGACACCGTCCAGAGAAGCGTGGCGACGAGATGGTATTCGGACGGCGCCATCGTGAAGACGAGCGCGGCAGTTCCGAGAGCGGCCACCGCCTGCCATCCCCAGAAACGGAGAACCGATACCGGCACCGGAAGAACTCCGAACATCCATTCGTAGGCGGGCGGAATCGGGGTTTTCCAATGGAAATCCTTATCGGAAATACTCAGGTTCAGAAGCGTGGCCATTCGATGGAACGCCCCGAACCCGACGCTTTCCCGAATGATTTTCGGGAAGAACGTCCACGGAAAGACGATGATTCCGGCCGCCACGAGGGCAATGGGCGGCCAAATATGCAATTCGACCAGAAAGACGTAGATGGTTACGAGGGTTCCGGCCGCGAGGCCGGAAACCTTCGCGGGCGTACCGGAAACGATACGGTCGGTTTTCGAAAAATCGGACATGGCGGATTCCTCTCTGAAAACGGATTGGCGGGAATGGAAATGATCGCTTTGGGCGAAGCCCTTCGAATTCAAAATTCGGCAACGTCGATTATGAACGCGTGAAAGAATTTGTCAAACTCTTGCAAAAATCGATTCGGCAACTATGGTATCGCAGTCAAACACAACTTGGGAGAAAGCAAAATGGAAAAACGTCTGGTTTGGCAATCGGGAGGAAGGGGAAGGAACGTTTTTTGGGCGCTCGCCCTCCCCTTCGTCCTTCTCTTTTTCGCGATAATGGCCATCGGCGGAATCTCGAATGGAGGAGAGTATTACCTGATGGCGGGATTCTTCGGTATCGTCACCGTCGTCGGAGTCTACGGATATCTCATGGAAACGGTCCCTTCCGCCATCGCCTACGTGCGATCGAGGCCGTTCATCGAATTTCGGGAAGACGGCTTCCGGCACGGTTGGAGAACGTACCGGTGGGACGGAATCGAGAACGTCGGGACGATGCCGGACGAGCCGTTCGTCCTCCTGTTTCTCAACGCCTCCAACTCCGTCCGTACGAAAATCGACCTGGAAGAAGGTGCCAACGTCGATTGTTCCGGCGCCGTGCAAGTCATTCTCGACATCCTTGGCGAACGCCGCCGAAAGGCCCGGGAGGCCGGATCGGATTCCGGCGGCCCCTTCGACGACGTAAGCGGTTCGGGCGACCGCCGGAGACTTCTCGCTTCCGGTACGGGCGCCGCCGACCGAAATCCGCTCGACGACTTGGACGGCCGATTCTGACCGTCCGAACGCCGACGCGAAGCCCCCCGGAACCGGGGGGCTTTTCATACTCCCGTTCCGCCCCCAACCCCGAAACGGCGAAAAGTCGAATCGCCGAAAAATGGGCGGCGGGGCTTGGATTTCGAAGGTTCGAGTACGCTCCGCCCCGTATTTCCCGGAAATTCCGCCGCATGAACCAAAATTCCAACCTTTCCAAAACGAGACTCACCCTCCAAGGAAACCGATTACAACGAATGGTGCCTCGACGTCGCCAAACGCGGGAAACTCTTCGAATATTCGCCCACCCCGGGTTGCATCTATTTCTTTCCGAAGGCCGCTGCCCTCTGGGAAAAAAATCAAAGTGGGAAACCGAGAGGGTGATTGCGGTCCGGAAGACCGGATCCGACTATCCGATATCGTGCCCCCCTCGAGCAAAGAGACGCTTGCCATATTGCGTTTGACATATCGTAATATGTAATTATAAGGAAATTACCATCGAGTGTACTGGAGGAAATCATGTCGCGACAAGCGCATTTGAACTGGTGCAAACAAAGGGCAAACGCCTACTTCGACCGAGGGGATATCCAAGAAGGGCTGGCGAGCTTTCTCTCCGACGTTACGAAAAGCGAGGAAACGGAGGATATCGTCAACCATCCCCTCTTTCGCATGGGGGCAGTCGCCGCCATGGCGGCTGGAGATCTCCAAGGGGCGAAAAGCTTCGTCAATGGCTGGAATTAGCCGAGACGAGCACTGCAATTCCCGGTTTCGACCGGGATTTTTTTTTATCCTGGGCGATCTTCATTCTTATAACGAAAAAAGAGACCGATTTTCCGCACGGGAAATCACGGGGCTTTCGGATTCATGGACGATACTTGCCGAATAATCGAGAGTGTGGCACAATGGAACGGACATCACCTTTCGAAACCCTTGTCCCCGGAAGCTCTCGCATATAGGGAAAAAGAATCCCCGCTCCGCCCGCAAACGAATCCGGAAGCCGAACGGCGTTTTTTGCTTTGACGCTACCATTCCCGAGCCACGCAAATCGAAAACCGGCTGAAGGAGATAAACGAAATGAAAAAGGCCGATACCGGCATGGTCGCCAGAATCGGCGATTGGATCGGCGAAAAGACCGGGGCGTACGAAACCGGGAAATCTTCGTACGAGCGCGTCGCGTCGTCCGCCGCGCAAGAAGCCGCGCAGGTTCTCGCCGAAATGGAGCGCGATTTCGTCGGAAAAAACCTTTCCGAATCCGAACTCGCGCAGCTCCGGACCGTTTCCGAACGTCTGGCCAAGGCTTCCGGAAGCAAACTGAAGGACGTCGGCTGGGCCGACGCCGTGCTCCATACGACCGGAGGAAAGGATATCGACGTCTACCGTTACGCCGTCCGAACGACCGTGGGCGCCGCCGAAGGCGCGTACGAAGGGGTGGCGGGAATCGCTGAGATTTCCATGAGAGCCATCGCCACGCTCGCGACCGTCCCAAATCCAAAAGTCCGCGCGGTCGTCGCGGAAGACCTCCGAACGATCCTTTCGAGCCTTACTCTCGAAAACGCCGAAAAACTCCTCAAGGCGCTCCCCGCGGCCTTGGAGGAATTCAAAAAACTTCCGGGTGACGAACAAATGGAGGGGGCGATGAAGCTCGTCGGATGAATCCTCGTTCCCCTCGGAATTGGGGCGAAAACGGTCAAAGCCGCGAAATCGGTCGCGGAAGGCGGCATGGCCACCGCGAAGGCCGGCTTGAAAAAGATGGGCGAAGGGCCGCCGTGGTCGGCGCCGCGATGGTCGCCGGGGGAACCGTCGAAACCGCCGTTGCGGGAACCGGAATCGTCGCCGGTACCACCGTCCGCTACGCCGGGGAAATGGGCGCGGGAGGAAAAACGGCGGAATCCGCAGCCAAATTGGCAAAAGAAGCCGCATTGGCCGAAAAGATCGCGAAATCCGAAGCGCGCTCCGGAATCTCCCGCGAGACGGTCTACGCGAACGCCGCGCTCGGAGATGCCGAACGGTTGGCGAAGACCGAAGAAGTACTTGGTCGGAAACTTCCCGATTCCCAACGCGAAGCCCTTTTAAAAGCCCACAACACCGGGGAACACGGGGTGTACGAAACGCTTCCATCAGAGCTCCTCGCGAAAGCAAGGGTATTGGAGGCGGCAGGGTTCAGCAATGCTGAGCGGGAAGCGATTGTGCGGAATGGGTTGGCTGGAAATCCGACTTCACTCGCGGAATATGCACGGAGCAAAGGAAGTAACCTGCAAGAATATATTCGGGAAAATTTTTATCTTCCGAATCTTAAAACTAAACTCCGAGAGTATCGCACCGATAATGCCGAAACGGCTTTTATTCGACGGGAACTCATATCGGAAGGAAAAAAGATCATAGAACGTCTCGAGAAAACAGAAGGAACGCATACTACTCAATGACGCATTCTCGAATGAACCGAAGATGCCGAGATATTGAAAAAATTGGAAGGGGAACTTTGAATGACTCGTGATCAAATCGTCACTCATGCAGAATGAAGAAATCCCGATTTGATTCGATTGGAACAAAAACTGAATGAATGAAAAGAGAGACTGTTTTCGCTGGTCTTATGACTCAAAGACTTAAAAGCAACGATAGAAAACGTAGCGGCATTGAATAATTGATTGGAAATCGCCGTCGACATTATCCACGAAAACCGAACGGTAATTTTCATGAATCCAGAAATAGCGAAGGCTTACAAAATGCATATCCTGAGCATATGCGAGAAATTGTGAGAATTTACCAAAAAGATGGAAGGTGCGGGTCTCGAAGCGGACGTAATTGACGAATTCTTCCGTTTACGAACGACGTTAGACCAGGAAAGTCGACTATACGAGCAATACACAGGAAGGAACGTACTGGATAGACTGAAAGCTTCCCGTTAATCGTTTTATTACCAATAGCGACATGACTGACCCAATGGTATATTCTTCAATGTCATCGCCAGAATGACGACTGTTGAATGAAATCGAAACTTGGATTCTCCGAGTGGAATCGAATTTCCATTCCCTCCTATCGGAAGAATCGCTCAAGACGTTCTTCGATTCTCATTCCGAGCGATTTCGGAAAGAATGAAAAAAACCGGTTTCATTCGATTTTTACGTACAGAATGCTGAACAATGGGTGGGTCGGTATATTGAATTATTCCGGCAAGGGAATGAAGAAGTCAGAAACCAAACGGACGTTCCTTGGCCGGAAAGAAAACGGTCCATTCATGAAAAAAAAGGAATTTACCAGGTTTACAAAGAATTGATCGTCGCCGCATGAAAGGAATCGGAGCCAAGTGGTTGCGACGATATGATAACGGGCACCAGGAAAAGGGTTCTTCAGATAGTAGGGCGATAGCCCTTCGAACGGGCGTTTACCGCATTCTCGAATAAACGGACTAAAAACCTCGTTTCTTCGGAAACGAGGTTTTTTAGTTAAATTGACTTATCTGGTAGACCAATTGGGTGGAAGTTAGAACTTTTCACCTATTACAAGAGCCTCACTTTTTGCGATGTTACGGACGTAAAGTTGGCTCTGGAGATGGTATAATCTACCGAATCTGAATGTCCGTCACAATCCGATCGGATCATTCGTCCGTCCATGCAAGGTATACCGTTTTCGATTTCCAAGCGAACAGGAGCGTATCGGACGGGGTTCGACCGAGAACGGACGCACTAGAGAGCCTCTCAACGATTTTTTCGAATAGGTCGTCACGGCGGCCTCTCGCTTCCCGGACGTAATTTTCCCGAATGGTCGCTTCGCTGAAAATTCCCGTATTCGTGAACAGGTCGAAGAAATAATCCGCGTACCCGTGGATGTAAGCGTCGACTCCCGCGACGGCGCTACTTCGAAACCGTACCGTTTTCATAACGCTTACTGGAAATTACGTAGTCCTTAGCCCGTTGTTCGAGCCGTTTTCCAGCTTCGGCAATGGTTTTGTCGGTATGCGCGATCGCTTCTTGAAGCGAAAAGGTCTTTTCCATAGTGACGACGGTTAGATTGATCCTATGATATGCGTTTGTGCGGATTCGCAAACGATTTTTTACCCACGGACCGCCCGGCCGAAAAAGCATCCCGAAATCCTCCAGGTGCAAATTTTCTGAAAACTCCTATGTTCCGTCTCTACGAAAAACAAATACTTCACCGAAGGATTCAATTTCGTCCCCGCGGACTATTAATCCCGATTCTTCAGGAAGCATCATAATGTCGGTTCCGACTTTGTCCGGAAGACTCCGCAACAGTGGGGTTTCGGATTCCGTAAAATGACAACGGATCGAAAATCCCGCGACAAAGTCGAAACCTTCGTGGTTTTCCGTACCCGTCTCGTTCTCTTCTCCCACAGTCGCGACGCTTCTTCACATAACGATGGCCCCTGCGCTTCCGCCATATACGGTTCCGCCGTTTTCGAGATATTCGCGAAAACGGCGTCTGGCGCCGTTGGAATCAAAGAACGCCAAGAGTTCGTACGTATTGCCGCCTCAGATGTAAATGGCATCGAATGTGGCGAAACTCGGTAACGCGCCCGATTGGGAAACGGTCGAAAATGATATGTCTCCCCTATCGTGAAAACCTAAAAGACCGCGAAACCACGTTTCACAATCCAGAAAGGAATCCTCCGGCATCGCCGCTTGGACATACAGGATTTTCGCGTTCACCGGCAGGAGCGAGAAGAATCTCTGATCAATATCGACCGTTTGTTCCTTATCGCCGCCTCCAGAGAGGAATAGGAACCCTTTTGTTGCCATAGGACTATCCCGATACGGTTATTGGACGGATTATACGGATTCGGTTTCGTATCGCTAAGAAATATTCTGTTTCCGTCAAATTCGCAAAACGAAAAGCTGGTTGAGCGAAAAATTGAACCTTGCAAATTTTTGAGAATCGACGAAGACAAAGAAATCCCTCCGTACGCTTTCGGTAGCTATGGAGGGATTTCTTGACAAATTCTATTTTGGTAGCGATACTTGATTAACCAATCGACTTTCGGACATCTTTGGATTGCGCCAAGCGATTCGGCAAATCGCGGAACTTTTGGATTCGTAGCCGATATTTGCGGGAGGATTGAGGATGTGGCAGAATGGGGCCGTAACCGAACCGAATCCCATGGGAGCGGAAACCGCCGCCATCCTCGAAAGACCCGAAACTAAAGAACGCGCCGTCCGGCCGGAAGCGTCATTTTCATCGATCGACGCCATTTCCGGGCAATTCCTCGGATCCACTGATATGGGAACGCGTTTCCGTGCGGAAGCGCTCCACTGGAAACAAGTACGCGAATTCGGGGAACTCCGTGCCAGGCATTCTTGAATGAGGTTTCCGTCGCGAACGCCCGAGAGCCGCCCCGAAGGAAACGAAACCGCGTCGGAAAAAGTCGCCTCGTTCAAACGCGAACTCTACGCGAAGCTCGGGATAACGGAAAACAAGGATTCCGCAAATGGACTGGGGAAATTCAAACTCGGACTCGCCGACGGGCTCGTGGGCGACAATATCGAGACGGTCGAGGCGCTCCTGAAAATCGGCATCGACAAGGTGGCGGAGGCGCTCCTTTCGGCATTTTCGTCGATTGAGAAAGTAAAGGAATTCGTTTTGGCAGCAGGAAAAGAGCTTCTGAAAAACTTCCAAGACCTCGCGTCGCTCGAACCGTACGGAACCGGAAAAGCGGTATGAGCGCTCGGGTTCGGAGTGATCGGGAGCATTGGGAAAACAATGGGAAAAGAAAGCGTTCGGCATGCCGTAAAGAACTCAATGACGGAACGGATGGATAAAGGCATGACCGCCGCGGCAGATGCCCGACAATGAGCGGAACAGGCGGAGGGCTATGTCCGCTGGTGATTCGACAAACCGCACACCCCAAAAGAATACCTTACGTATTTTGAAAATCTGAATAAGAATTTCAAAGTGAGCGAGTTAGCATCCAATCCTACGCAAACTATCGAATTCAGTCGTTCGATGGAAAACTTATCAGAATTCGTCCTACGGGAAAGGGCGCGTATGCCAAAAGAGCAGGTTGAAGATTTCTACAATGAAATCATGCGACTCAGGAAAAATATCATACCGCTCGTAAACCAACTGGAAGCCCGCGCAAATCTACCATGAGGAAGCCGGGCGGCGCTCATCCCCCTTCAAGCCGCATTCACGAACGTTGAAACCGCCGCAAGTAGGCTCAGACCGGATCTCTGGCAACCGATAGAACGCTAAAAACAGATTCTTTCTTACCATGCACGCCATGACGCCCCAAACTCCTTCGCTCTTCTCGGAACAGAAAGCCCAAATCGATGCGGCACTTTCCAAATATCTCGCCAGGTTTGAAAACGGCGGACTCGACCGTCTCATTGAAAAATGGTGGAAGACGTATTTCGATCGGCAAGATACGGAGACCGACGAATCGCGATTCCGGGATTTGTTTCGATCGCAAATCGAAGAGTACGTCGCATATCTATCGAGCAGACCCGAAAAAATCGACTACGATTTGGCATACAGGATGAATTGGATCGAAGAAGCGTACCGAGAACTCCTAGATGACGGATTGGAAAATCCGAATTCGGCAAAACAAGAAGAGGTAATTAAAAAGATTGGCGCGAAAGCAAAAATTCTCTCGATACTATGAATCGGAAAGGGGCGCTAAAGGGGTATGAAAGAAAACTAAAAGGCTTGTTCCATAAAGGATACAAGCCTTTTAGTTAATTTGACTTATCTGGTAGCGCTGAGGGGTTGATGAATCGAGTGTTTTCAATTTGGAGCGATACGAGAACAATCGCCCATTTATCGATTGAGATTAGGCGGATTTTGAATTCCAATACGTAGAGAAGAATTCGTCATGAAGGAATTCCCCACCCTCCACCATACCATCGACGAGCGAAACGCCCGTCCAACCTTCTACCGAAGAATCTGCTACCCCATCAATCTTGGAGAGGAGATTGAAAATCGGAACGGAAGTGGCTTCCATAATGACTTTCCTGAGAGCAGAATCAATTCCCGGAATCAACATCATTTCCTTAATGGCCTTTTCTTCGGAATCGGAAACAATCGTGTTCGGGGGGTAAGCTATGGACGATATAAATTTTCCAGTCTTCAGTATATCCACTGTGAATTCCGCAGTATTCGCAATGTCGGCATGCAAATCCCAAAGGATTGCCTTTTTATTAGATGCGCTGAGCATATGGACTGAATTATGGTTTTTTTATGCTTCGACCATTGTACCTTTTTCCATATAATTTTCGAAACATTCACTTCCTCAATCCGTTAGGAGCATGGTATCGAATTCGAAATACGTCGTCGTGCATATCAAGGACCGAATCCGTCCGGAAGATCGGTATCGAAAATACGAACGCCCAATCGAGGAATTATTAAAGGATTCGGGATATGGGGAAATATCCGGAGGGGGGACGCTCGTAAGCGAGGAAGGCGAAATGCTGAGTTGCGATATCGAAGTTGAATTGGAACCCGAAACGGAGGTGGCCAAATTCGTTCCTAAGTTATTGCATATAGTCTCAGAGCTCCATGCGCCCAAATGATCAAAAGTCATCGTCGAATCCACGGGCGAAGAATACGAATTCGGCACTATGGAATGATTGGCCATCTATCTCAACGGAACGGATTTGCCACGTGAAACGTACGAAACGTGCGATTCGAATTTCGTTTTGAGCGAATTCGAAAGGCTTGCGGGGCAGGACGGGATTATTCATAGATATTGGCAATGACCGAAAGAGACGGCCATATATTTATACTGAAGCTCGGCAGACGTTATGGCGAAGGCGTTGACGGGCTTCATGGGAGCGTATCCTCTGTGCAAGATGGCAAGAATCGTAATAATCGCATAATCCATATCCCATGAACGTCGATTTAGCCCAAATATCAGAATTAACTGCCCAAATCATTAGAAACGACGGTATCGAGAATTATTTGCCGACTTTGATAATTCCCAAGGAAATGTGCGTACGAGTCTTGGAAAACGCCCCTAAAGGTTCTTACCAAAAAGTTGATGCCCACGATTGGGTTCGCCAAATTGATATCGAAGAAGGAAAGGAGTATTTCCTTGCTTTCAAAATCAACGAATCCAGCGTGACGATAGAATGGCATAAAATCGACTGAACCGTTGATTCCGTGACGATTCCATAAAACGGGGAGTCTTTTTCCTCAGTGTCGCGCCGCCCGGCAAGCCGGATCGGACCGCTCGCTTCGGAAAACCCCTTGCCTAAAAAGCCACGTCAGTGGCTTTTTACCGCATCGCCGCTGTCGCGGACGAAGCGGAAGGCTGCGGTTTCGATTCCCCTTCATCCACGAAGCTTGCTACAAAAAACCCACCGGGATGCCCCGGCGGGTTTTTCTGTATCAAATTGGTAGCGCTACGGGGAATCGAACCCCGGCTGACGGACTGAAAACCCGCTGTCCTAACCACTAGACGATAGCGCCATATGTACTTCCTAGCATTTTGGTCGGAGACGCGGGACTCGTTCGCTCACGCCGCATTCGCGGCTCCGCGAGACGGGCCGGGTCGAAAGCCAAATCGTTGGCTTTCTAAAACGCTTTCGCGTTTTCCCCTCCATTCTCGTCCCGCGTCATTCGACGGGGTCGGAACGAAAATTCGGTCTCCTCAATTCTTTGCGTATCGGCATCTTGGTCGGAGACGCGGGACTCGAACCCACAACCCCGTGCTCCCAAAGCACGTGCGCTAGCCAATTGCGCCAGTCTCCGATACGGATTGCGTTTGGCCCGAGCGCGAACAATGGTGGGTGTGCGTGGATTTGAACCACGGACCTCGTCCTTATCAGAGACGCGCTCTAACCACCTGAGCTACACACCCATGAAAAAAAGACATGGAGCGGGCGATGGGATTCGAACCCACAACAGCCTGCTTGGAAGGCAGGGACTCTAGCCATTGAGCTACGCCCGCAAAGTGTCTTTTACGCTTCGGAGATTTGGGGTTTCCGAAAAGCGCTCCGGAATTGTATGGAAACGTCCACGGCTGTCAAAACGAATTTCTGAGGAAATTGCCAACCGAAAAAACTTGGGCTACACTACCGGAAATAACCAGCATTTCCCATGTCCGCCGAATCGCCTTCCCAACCCCGACCCCTTCCGAAACTCGAAGCCGCGCCGCCTCCGCCGATGATGGTGCCCGATACGGCCCGCACGACCGAGGGGTACGAAGTCGAACGGCAGATTCCGAAAATCCTCGAAAAAATCCGGAACGAACGAACGGAATTCGACGAATTCGTCGCCTCGCTCCAGCGAATCCGGGCGACCTACGAATCCAAAGAACCGAGAGCGCGGGAAGAAACCGTGTTCCTCGCTTCGGTCAAGGCGGCCGTTTCCGATCTCGAAGGCACCTACGAAGCCGGAATCGGGGAGTCGTCGAAGGAGCCGGCTACCGAGCTCTTCGACCGCGCCGAAGAGCTCGCGAAAAACGGCATGCTCCTCGAAGCCGAACGCCTGCTCGTCGTCATTGCCACGCGGGTTTCGTTGGAAGCCGAAAGGATCGCTACCGCCTATGAAGCTATCCGAACGGACGAAAAACCCGAAAATGGTCGCGTTTCTGCGACCGCCCGTTCGTAAACCGCTCCGCCAACGTTCATAAGTCGTAGCATTCGTGGCTCGAACGGGTAAGGGGCTCCATTTTAAGCCCCCTTCCCTTCCGCCAATACGTCGCGCACGGTCAGTACGACCGAGCTCCGCCCCATCCACCGCTCGATTTCCGCCTCGCACACGAAGTCGAACGACGTTCGCCCCGAAAGATCGCGCTCGAATTCTCCGAACGAGAACGCGTTGATCTTTCCCGCGAAATCGGGAGACACGATTTTCAGGTGTTTGCCGTCTTTCCCGAGTTTCTCGACGCGGCCCCGAACGCCCCGGCAGAGGAACGCCGGTTTGGAGAAGCCGATGCCGTACGGGCCGTACGACCGGAGTTCGCGCACGAACCCCTCCGTCACGTCGGCGGCGGAGATTTCGAAGTCGGCCCGGAGGATTTTTTCGGGAGCCGTGGCGTCCCGCCGGATTTCGGCGGCGCGAAGGGCGGCGCGTGCGCGGAACGCGTCGAATTCGGAGGCGGCGATGGTGAAGCCGGCCGCCTGCCGGTGTCCGCCGAACGTGACGAAGCATTCGCGGAATTCTTCCAAAAACGACACCATGTCGAAGCCTTCGGGCGCCCGGCAGCTCGCCACGAGCTTGTCACCTTCGCGTTTGAGGGCGATGGACGGTTTCGAAAACGCTTCGGTGAGCCGACCGGCGATGAGCCCGATAATGCCGTGCTCGATGGCGTCGGATTCGTAGAACGCGAGGGCCTCGGACGGGTCGGTCACTTCGAGCGCGTGGCGGAGGAAGTGTTCGGTCGAGCTCTTCCGGCGGGCGTTCAAATCTTCGATTTCGGCCAAAAGCGCGTCGACCCGGTCGTCGGAGGCGAGCAAAAGCGAGAGCGCCTTGTACGGCGTATCCATGCGGCCGGCAGCGTTCAACCGGGGGCCGATATGGAAGCCGATAAGGTCGGCTACCTGCTCTTTCCCCTCCGCGAGCTTACGGAGGCCCGAAGAGCGCGAGCGCTTCATGCGGGCGAGACCGAGCGCGACGATGGTTCGGTTTTCGCCGACGATCGGCATCATGTCGGCCACCGTTCCGAGCGCCGCGAAATCGAGGTATTCCGAAACTTTCGCCTCGTACTCGGAAGGCGGAAATACCTTCGAAGCGACGGCCTGGAGGAATTTGAACGCCGTGCCGGAACCCGAAAGGTTCGGAAACGGGTACGTCGTGCCGGGAACCTTCGGATTCAAGAGGGCGACCACGCCTTCGGGCACGACCTCGGGAACCGCGTGGTGGTCGGTGATGACGAAGTCGATGCCGAGCGAGTGCCCGTGCCGGACGGTTTCGACGTCCCTCGTGCCGCAGTCGACCGAGACGACGAATTTCACGCCCTTTTCGGCAAGTTCGTCCATGAAGTACGGTTTCATGCCGTACCCGTCGTGCACCCGGTGGGGCAACCGGTACGAAACCTCGATACCGATCGACGAGAAGAACCGAACGAGCATGGCCGTCGAACTGACGCCGTCTACGTCGTAGTCGCCGAAAACCACGACCCGTTCGCGATTTTCGCGGGCCTTCAGAACGCGTTCCACGGCCGCGTCCATCCCGGGAAACGCGAAAGGGTCGTGCAAATCGGAAAACCGGGGTTCGAAAAAGCTCCGGTGGTCGAGGGCGTCCGGGTCGATTCCGCGGTTTTTCAAGATCGCTTCCTTGGGGGAAGTTCCCTCCGGATGGACGGGAAGTTCGACCCGGAAGCCTTTGAGCGTTCGCATGGGGAAACTCTACGGCAATGCCGGAAAATCGCAAATCGAACCGGACGGAAAACGGCCCCTTCCGAAATGGCGGAATTCTCGAAACCGAAGCGTTCCTCCGTCGAAACGACGAAAAAAAACCCGCGATCGCCGCCCGAATGCGCAATCATTGGAAAAACCGGTCGCGGGCCGCATAACCGGAATTCGAAAATCCGAAAGCGCAAGCCGAACGCGCGGGGATTCTTTGGCATTTGCGGAATTTTTCCGGTATACTTTCTCAAACGTTCCATTTTTCCGACCCATGCTCGACCACGCGATGATTCCCAACCACCCGATGCGCGACGCCCTTCTCGGGGTCGTCATCGACAACCGCGGCTCGGATTTCTATTACACGGTAGGCACCCACCCGGGCGTCAAGGTTTCCGGCGAAATCGTCCATATCGACGAAGGCATCGAAAAAATCACCCCCGAAGAAGCCAAGAGCTTCGCCCAGTCGCTCATCACTTTCGAACAACACGAGGCGCTCCTAAAAACCAAGAACCTCGACTTCTCGTTCGAATTCAACGGCGCGCGTTTCCGCGGAAACGTTTCCTTCCAAATGGGGTGCTATATGACGGTACTCCGCCAACTTTCGTCGAGCATTCCGAAGCTCGCCGACCTCAAACTCCCCTACATCTACGAAGACGTCACCCGGGTCGGACAAGGCCTCATTCTCGTAACCGGGCCGACCGGTTCGGGAAAATCGACCACGCTCGCGGCGATGATTAACGAAATCAACCTGAATTATTCGAAGCATATCATCACGATCGAAGATCCTATCGAATACATCCATCCGCACCAGAAATCCATCGTCGAACAGAAGGAAATCGGGCGCGACGTTCCCGACTACCGAACCGCCCTCATCGGGGCGATGCGCCAAAATCCGCAGGTCATCCTCTTCGGGGAAATGCGCGACCGCGAAGAAATCGAAATGGCGCTCAAACTGGCCGAAACGGGACACCTCGTATTCTCCACCCTCCATACCCGGAGCGCGCACCAGACCATTTCCCGCATCATTGACTCGTTCCCCGCCGCCCAGCAGAACCAAATCCGCCTCCAACTCGCGGATGCCGTCGTCGGCGTCTTCTCGCAACGCCTCCTGAAAAAGAGCGACGGGTCCGGACTCCTTCTCGCGAAGGAAATCCTCACGAGCACGACGGCGGTCAAGAACCTCATTCGCGAAAACGAACTCCACCAGATTCCGTCGGTCATGCAGACCTCGCGCCGCGACGGCATGCAGGTCATCGAACAGGACATCGTCGAGTTCGTAAAGAACGGCGAAATCAGCCTCGAAGAAGGATTGAAGTATTCGAACAACCCGAAGTACGTGCGCGACAACGTCGAAACCATGTAACCCTTTTCCCGTGTCCAAGATTCAGATTCTGGCGGATACCGCCGAAACCGCCCCCGAAACCGCCGGGACGTCCGAAGGAGCCGGAGCCGTTTCCGGAATCGAACTCAAGGCCTTCGCCTACGCCCGCGCCGCGGAAATCCTCATGGAAGACGCGTCGTCGTCCGAATCCCTCGAAGCTCTCGCGCTTGGGGAAATCGGCCGTCTCGTCGAACTCGGAACGGCCGCGGCCGTTCCCGTGAATGATTCGACGGAAGCCGCCCGTTCGGCTTATGAAGCCGCCAAACCGTGCCTCGACCGCGCCTACGCCCTCCTAAAAACCTTCGGCCCCTATCCGGCGAACCCCTTGAATATCCTCGCGCTTTCCGATGCCGATCTCGCCGAGCTGAACCGGTTAAAGGATGCTCACCGCAATCTCGCCTTCGACGTCGGAACGCTCGAGGAACGGCTCGGCGAGTAATCAGAATTCCCCGACACGAAACCCCTCCGCGATGTGCGGAGGGGTTTTAAACGCCCAAACTTCCCAAAACCGAGAAATCCGCGCGGGCGAAGAGGATCGAAGGAAGCCGCACTTCCTACGTACGGCGACCGGAGAGGAATGCCACCGCCACGAAGCATCCGGGCGCTTCAAAAGCGACGAAGGCGCGTGACAGCGGAGTACCGCAAGCGAGCCGTACGTATCGGTACGGCGAGGGCGGAACGCGATTGCGGAAGCTTTTCAAGCGCCCAAAACTTCCCAAAACCGAGAAATCCGCGCGGGCGAAGAGGACCGAAGGAAGCCGTACTTTCTACGTACGGCGACCGAGGACCGGAGGCCGGAACGCGGATTTCGAAGCGTTTTCGGAAGTTTTACACTTTCTTTGCGACTTCGCCGAGCTTAAAGAACGGCAACATGATCGAGATGATAATGGTTCCGATAATCGCGCCGATGAAGATGATAATGAACGGTTCGAGGGCGGCCATGATGTTGGCGATGTACCGGCGCAGTTCGCGGGAATAGTTTTCCCCGACCTTGAAAATGGTTTTTCCGACCGTTCCGGTCTCTTCCCCCACTCCGACCATATGGACCAGGTCGATGGGGAAAAACGGGTTGTCGAAGTGGGTTTCCTTCTTTCCGTCCGATTGGACCGTCAACCCCATGGCGGCGGAGAGGCTGATGCCCGTCTCCACTTCGTTCTTGATGCGGATGATGTCCTTTTTGTAATGGAGGTTCGGAACGACGTCGGCCGCGGTTTCGAGCGCTTCCAGCATGAGAACTCCCGATTCCAACAGCAGATTGAGCGAATTGATGAAAAGGATGACGTTCAGTTGGCGGTTGATGAATCCGAAAACCGGAATCCGGAGCGATACGTAGCCGAGCGCGTTTTGTCCGGCGTACGTCCGCGCGAATGCCGAGAAGGCGAATATGAGGGCAAAAATCGCCGCGAGGATTCCGACCCAATTCGAGATCATGAACTTCGAAAGGTCGATCATGAACTGCGTCAACGCGGGCACTTGTACGCCGCTCTTTTCGAAAACGCCCGTGATTTTCGGCAATACGAACGTGAGCATGAACGCGGCCATCGACACGGCGAGCGTAAAGAGGATGGCCGGATAAATCATGGCACCCTTGATTTTCGCCTTGATTTCGATGTTTTCGAGGAGGGTCCGTTCGAGGTCGGCCGTAACGCGCGGCAACGTACCGGTTTTCTCGCCCACTTCGATGAGCGCGATGACGAGCGGGTCGAAGTACTTCGCGTGCATCTTGAGCGTATCCGAAACCGAAAGCCCGTGGTCGAGGTTTTCGCGCACCTCCGAAATGATGCGGGCGAGTTTGGGGTTGGGAATCTGTCCCGAAATGATGGCGAACGCGGTTTTGAGGTCGATGCCGGAAGACAGGAAGCTCGAGAGCTTGTTGACGAATGCCCACACCTCCTTGGGCTTGACTCCTCCGATGAGGATGGGTTGGGTCGCCGCGCGGACGCGCTTGTTTTTTCCCGATTTCGTCTTGTTCAAATCGGCACGGGATTTTTTTAGGAGTTCCATGAACTTGGAGTCGTCGAAAGAGCCGTCCTCGCGGTAGAAACGTATCTTTTGAGCGAACAATGCCATGGTTAGAGTTTTCCGGAACGGGTAATGATGTCGACGATTTCCCGGATGACGATTTCGTTCTGCCCCTTCTTTTGGAGCTCGACGAGCGTTTCGTACTTGTGCCGGAGTTTTTCTTCCAGCTTCGTCATCTTGATCTTGTCTTCGTTCTGCATGACCTTTTCGAGGTATTTGGTCATTTTTTCATGCACGAAGCCCTCGCGGACGTTTTCTTGGATTTTCTGCTTGAGCTTGAGGAACTCGCCCATTTTATACAAGCTGTCCAGATAGGCCAGCCGCCTTCGCAGCTCGGCCTCGCGCCGTTCGGCTTTCAGCATTTCGAGCACTTCGCCCCGGTTCTTGTTCTTGAATTTTCCCATGCGGGCTTCTTTTTCCTTCACGCCAACCTCGTTCAGAATCTCTTCGAACTGGTCGCGGCTGACGACGATATCCTTGTCGGTATTGCGGACCCAGACGAAGCCGGAAACGTCGTCCTCGAAGACGGGCGCGAATTTTTTCGTTTCGTCGAGAACGAATTGGAACAGTTTCTGCGGGTCGGGTCCGACGGTCTTTGCTCCGACGGAGAACGTTTCCTGCAAACGGGGAATTC
The DNA here is from genome assembly GCA_964540725.1 of uncultured Candidatus Peribacteria bacterium. Lineage (GTDB taxonomy): Bacteria > Patescibacteriota > Gracilibacteria > BD1-5 > UBA2023 > JANJWP01. The sequence goes on along the minus strand of CAZINU010000005.1, from coordinate 39,621 downwards.
CGAAAAGCTGCCCCGAAAGGTCGCGCGCTTCGATGATTCCGTCGGTATAGCCGAAAAGCACGTCCCGATGCCCCATGTCGAGATCGCGAACCTTGATCGAACCGACGTTCTTCGTAATTCGAACGCCCATGGCAAGGCCCCCGGGGACGATTTTTTCAATTTCCTTCGTCGTCGACCGGTACAGGAAAATGGGATCGTGCCCCCCTCCGATGAACCGGAGTTTTCCGACGTTCGCGTCGTATTCGAAGAAAACCGCCGTTACGAACACCTTCCCCTGAAGCCGTTCCTTCAGCTGGTTATTGATGGTCATGACGAGTTCCGGGAAGTTCCGAATCTTCTTCGCGTACTCGTAAAAAAGCTTCGAGAGTTCGGCGACGGTAAAACCCGCCTGGATTCCGTGTCCGGTCGCGTCGCCGAAGTAGAAGACCGTCCGGGAACCTTCCGAATACGATCCGAAGGTATCGCCCACGATACGGTCTTTTCCGATGATTTGGCCGTAGAAGTCGAACCCCGGAAGCTTGAATCCGCTCACGGCCCGTACGACCCCCGATTTCACGTCGTCCATGAGCCGTTCGCCGTCGGCGCCGGAAATCTTGTAAATGCCGCCCTTCGCGAGGAGCTCTTCGACGCTCTTCAGCGCCTTTTGGTCTTTCAGATATTGGCGGCGTTCGGCCGCCTGCGCCGAATACTGTACGAACTTCGCGCGGAGCTGGGTGAGAAACCCGACGTTCTTTTCGACCGTCTCCCACTTTGGGCGGATTTCGGCGCCGACTTCTTCAAAGATCTTCCTGATACGTTTTTCCTGCTCAGCCTTGCGCTCGGCCTTGGTTTTCTGCTTTTCGTTCAGTCTCTGCACTTTCGCGAGGAGTTTCAGCGCGCCGGAGTCGCCCTCGAACATCGAAACGAAGGCGCGGGCGTGTTGGATGGCTTTCACGTAGTCCTTCTCAGCCACGTACCGCTTGACCTCCTTTTCCATGTCGGAGTACCGGTTCTTTTCCCGAAGCCGGGCTTCCTTTTCCTTCTTGACAGCCTTTTCCGTCTCGATTTCCTTACAGAGGTCCGAGACCGTCTTTTCCCATTCGTAGAAATGTTTGAGGCGCTTTTCAACCTCGTGCCGTTTCTTTTTCGCGGCTACCGCGACCGTTTCGATATTCGAAGCTTCCATGGCCGCGATCTTCCGCTTCGCCGCTTCGTTATAGATGATGGCCGTTTTGAATTTCAAAAGGAGTTCCCTCGAAGCCATGATGGCCGTATCGTAGTTTCCCGACTTCCGGTACGTCTTGATCCACTCCACCGCGTCCGAAAAATCCGTAATCGCGGAGGATTCGGACGTCTTTTTCGTGAGAAGGTGTTTGAGGAATCAGAAAATCATGCGCTCCTTTATGGGTCTTTCGGGGAATCCTTACACCAGGCAGAGGGCTTCTTCCACCGACGTCTTGCCCGTCGCCGACTTGATGAGGGCGTCTTGGACGATGGTGACCATGCCGAGTTCGCGGGCCCGGGCTTCGAGCGCCGCTTCGGAAGCTTTTTCGAGCACGAGGGGATGGAGGGCTTCTTCCATCGTCAGTACCTCGTGGACGCCGATACGCCCCTTGAATCCGGAGCCGTCGCACTTTTCACAACCGCCCGGGGAGTAGAAATCGATTTGCGACACGTCGTCGCCCACGACGCCCGAAAGGTAGGAGGTGACCCGGTCGAAAGCGCGGCCGGGCGGCAATTTCGCGGGCTTGGCACAGGAACAGAGCCGTTTCACGAGACGCTGCGAAATGACCATCTTCAGCGCCGAAGCGATGAGGAACGGTTCGATGCCCATGTTGATGAGGCGTTGGATGGTTCCGGCCGCGGAATTGGTATGGATGGTGGAAAGTACCAAGTGCCCCGTGAGCGCGGCTTCGATGGCGAGCATGGCGGTTTCCTTGTCGCGGATTTCCCCCACCATGATGATGTCGGGATCTTGGCGGACGAGCGAGCGGAGCCCCTCCGCGAACCCGAATTTGAGTTCGGGGCGGATTTGGCTTTGATTGATGAAGGGAATATTGTATTCGACCGGGTCTTCGAGCGTGGAGATGTTGTATTCGAGGGGATCGAAGTACCGGAGCATCGAGAAGAGGGTCGTCGACTTACCGGAACCGGTCGGCCCCGCGACGAGGATGATGCCGTAGCGGCTCTCGAGGTTCGACTTGACGCGCTCGAGGTTGAGATCGAGAAAATCGAGCTTCTCAAGCGAAAGGAGCGACGTATCCTGCCGGAGCATGCGCATGACCACCTTTTCGCCGTCGACGACGGGGAGCACGCTCACGCGGATATCCACGCTTTCGCTCTGCGCCTCCGAATGGTACGCGATTTTTCCGTCTTGCGGACGGTTTTTTTCGTCGATACGGAGGGTCGCGAGGATTTTCAGGCGGGAAATGAGCTTGGCGTAGTCGTCGTGGGTGATCTTGTCGATGAAGACGAAATCACCGTTTACGCGGAAGCGGACGGCGACGAAATCCTTCGAAGGTTCGAGGTGGATGTCGGAAGCGCGGTCGGCGATGGCTTCGTCGAAGAGCGAATTGGCGTAGGAGATGACGTCGCCGACGTCCGTTCGGACGGGCATTTCGACGAATTTCTTCGGGTCTTTTTGTTTGGGAAGCACGAACGTCCGGTTATGGGTACGCGGGCCATTATACGGCAAAATGGCGCGCGGCGCAAATGATACGCGTACGAATGGGCGCCCGCTCCTGCCCGCCTCCGCGCCACGCACGCGTACCTACGTGCGTAACGGCGCGTTCCGTGGCTCACGCATGGGAAAAACTCCGCGACCGAGGCGAAACGTCAAGCCGAAATGGCCTTGATTTTTTACGGACGTCCGTAGAATTCCGGCGGACGTCGGAATCCCCGAAACCCGTTCGAAAGTGTTAAAAGTAAATTTCGCGAAAAGTTTGACTTTTTAGAAAGTTTACGGTTCAATGCTCTTGTTCGGTCGCCGATCAGGCCCGACGCCTTACCTTCTTTCACCCCCTTTTACTCATGGTTGCACACGCAATGAAGACGGCCTCCACCAAGGCGTTCACCCTCGTGGAACTCATCGTCGTTATCACCATCCTCGCCATCCTCGCGACGATCGGTTTCCTCTCCCTCCAGGGTTACACCGGAGATGCGAAGAACGCTACGACCAAGGCTAACGTCAAGTCGGTTGCCGAATCGATGGTTAACGAAGCGGCCATCTCTTCCCAGCCGATGTCGAACTACCTCACGACCTCCAATACCAATCTCGTAGGAGGATCCGGGGCCGTAATCGCCGTCTACAGCGGACAGACCGCTACCGGTGGCACCAGCTACTTCGCCGGAAAGGTCAGCTACTCGGCCCTCCGCCTCGATGCCGACAAGTTCGAGCCGGTTGGCAAGGACTTCCTCGCGGGCGTCGTCGGCGTTCAGGAAGGTTCGCGCGTACGCTCCGCCTTCCAGATTGCCGGAACCATCACCAACGGTTCGACCGACTCCGCTTACGTCGAAGGCACCTACGCTAAGGCCATCGACACCGACGTTGCCGGACTCATCTCTACCGATGGAACCACGACCTCCATTATCACCAACGGTGGAACCGTCGTTCCCTACGCTTCCAAGTAGTTCCACTTTTCGCGAACTCCTTCCGAAAAACCGCCCTTCCGGGGCGGTTTTTCTTTTGTCCACAAAGAACGTCCGTCGTTCCGCATCTCGTTATGGTCGCCTTCGCACGGGGTTTGCCCGGAAAATCCGCTCCCCGGGCTTGCCGACGTTCCCTTTTTTCGCGCGATTTGCTTTCGAAGTTAAAATTCGTAATCTTCATGGAAGCTCGCCGCAAGGGGGGCGGAACGCTTCCTTCCTTCCTTTTTCCGTATGACCCCCCGCTCCTTCCGCCGTACCGGCGCTTTCACCCTCGTGGAACTCATCGTCGTCATTACCATCCTCGCCATTCTCGCGACCATTGGTTTCCTCTCGCTCCAAGGTTTTTCTTCCGACGCGTACAACGCGACGGCAAGAGCCAACGTCAAATCGGTCGCCGAGGCGTTGACGAGCGAAGCGTCCGTTTCCAATTCGCCGCTCCAGACCTACGTGTCCGACAAGGACGTCGCCCTCTACTACCTCGGTTCGTCCACCGGCACCGTCGTCGCCGTGTACAGCGGCAACACCGTTTCGTACGCCTCGGGCACCTACTTCGCCGGCAAGGTCGACTTCGCGGCACTCCGCATGGATCCCTCCAAGTTCGAACCCATGGGCAAAGACTTTTTGGCCGGGGTCGCGAACGTTTCCGAAAACTACGGGTACACCGTGCGTCTGCGTCCGGTCTTCCAGGTGGCCGGCAGCCTCCAGGGCGAAAACGAAATCGCCTACGTCGAGGGCACCTACGCGCGCGTAGCGCCTTCCGACGCCGGGGGGCTCATTCGCGGACAATCCGCCGCCTGCGCCCTTACGAGCACCGATTCGGGCGCCATCATGGATGGAAAATCGGGGTGCGTGCCGTATGAAATCGGGCAATAGCGCCTATCCGACCGGAACGAAGGCATTCCGGGCATCCCGCGCTTCGGGGAGGGCCCGGAAGCGGCGGAGGGCCGTGGCGAGGAGTTTTCCAAAAAGCACGGGAATACACTCGCTCCCGTGCTTTTTTCGTGCCTGCGCCAAATTTTCCGAACGCCCTTATGCGGAACCCGTATCCGAACGTTCGATAACAGAAATGAGCCGTTCGATTTTTCGTGCCTTCGCCTTTCATCAGACGCTTTCGAAATACCTTCGAACGCCTTCGTCGAACACGGCTTCCATGTCGATTTCCCGAACGATTCGAACCGTTCCGTCCCGAAAGGCCAGAGCGGACAGGAACATTCTGACGGCCTCGTTCAGATTGATTCCCAAAGAAGCGGCCCGCTCGGTCGCGCGACGCTTGATTTCGGGTTCGATACGAAAATTGATTTGAACGGTTTTCATGGTGCGGGTGCGAAAATAATTACTATACATCGTATAGCAATTACTCGAAATTACAACGCTTTCTGAAATGACGAATTCTGACGTTTCCGTCGGAGAGTTCTCGAACGAATCCATTCTGCCAACCCTCCGCCCATCTTCGAACGATTGCGACGGTTACGTTCTTCGCTATGGAATCGCGCTTGTCTCAAGCATATACCGGATACACGACCCCCTTGTCCGAAATGACGAAAAATATTCCCCGGGAAACATCGTTCAAATACGCCTTGTACACGGTCGTTCAAGGGAAAGGCGAGCAAATTTCCGGCATCTTCGCGCTCCCGAACTCGGTCTTCGAAAGAAAATCGAGGATGTCCGCCGTGGGAAATCCGAGTTTTTCGAAACGTTTTTCGAGAGAGTGGGAAACTACGTAGCGCATACCGCCCGAGTATCGTTCGAACTTCCCCGAAAAATACGGAAATCTTCACGAAAAAAGCACGGGGGCGTCCGAAGCCTTCGTCGAACACGGCTTCCATGTCGATTTCCCGAACGATTCGAACCGTTCCGTCCCGAAAGGCCAGAGCGGGCAGGAAGAAGTATTTTATTGCCCTAATAGACGATTTCCATATAATTCATCTATCGTAATAGACGAATTATATCTTTTTCATATGATTGCACGACATTTGGAGCCGAAAATCGTCTCCGCGCTCTTCAAAGGGAAAACGATCGTCCTCTACGGCCCCCGCCAGGTCGGCAAAACGACCCTCGTACGGAAAGTGCTGGATCAAAGCGGGAAACGAACCAAGTTTTTCGACGCGGAATCCGCGGCCGTGCGGCAAACGCTTCGGGCCGACGATTTCGAATCGGTTCGAAAATCCGTGGAAGGGTACGATTTGGTCGCTATCGACGAGGCTCAGAAGATCGAGAACGTCGGCAGTCTGCTCAAACTCCTGCACGACCATCTTCCGAACCTCCAGGTCATCGCCACGGGGTCGTCCAGCTTCGACCTTTCGCAGAAAACCCGCGAATCCATGGCGGGGCGGGTGCGCGAATTCTTCATGAGCCCCCTGCTCGTTTCCGAGTTGCTCGCCGACATGGGGTATGCCGAATTGGTTCAGAAGCGCGACCTTCTCATACGGTACGGCAGCTATCCCATGGCCTTCGAAACGGGAACCTCCCGGGAAGAACTCGAAGACGGCCTTCTGACGTTCGCCGACGCGATCCTTTCGAAGGACGTTCTCGAACTCGAAAACGTTCGAAAATCCCCGGTATTCACGAAACTCCTCACCCTCCTCGCGCTACAGGTAGGAAGCGAGGTTTCGTATTCGGAACTCGCACGCACGCTCGGAATCAACGTCGCGACGGTTCAGAAATACGTTTACCTCTTGGAGGAATCCTTCATCGTGTTCACCCTCCGGGCATTCAGCCGGAACCTGCGGAACGAACTGAAAAAGAGTCAGAAAATCTATTTCTACGACGTCGGAATCCGAAACGCGCTCATCCGGAATTTCAATCCGCCGGACCTTCGCACCGATACGGGAGCGCTCTGGGAGAATTTCATCATCGCGGAGCGCGTCAAGCACAACCGGAGCGCGAAACGTTTGGCCGAAGGGTATTTTTGGCGAACGCTCGACCGGAAAGAAATCGACTACGTGGAAGCGTGGGGGGACCATGTCGACGCTTTCGAAATCAAATGGGGGGCGAATCGAAAGGCGGGCCTTCCGGAGGCGTTCCGAAAAGCCTATCCTACCGCCACCTTCTCCGTCGTGAATTCCGACGACTGGGTGGACGCGTGCGCCGTGCGGGAATAGTTCAAAACGGAAGATTCCCAACCCCGCGTTCCTATTCTTCGCCCTCCCCTTCCTTTCCTTCCGACTTCGCCTCTTTCGGCAAATTCTTCGCGTTCTTGCACTCGGGGTAGTTCGAACACGCGAGGAACGGGCCGCGGCGCGACGATTTGACGACCATCGTTCCCTTGCCGCATTCCGAGCACGGTTCGCCGCCGTACTTCTCTTGCAGGGCTTCGATCTTCGGATCCGGAATCTTTCCGATCCACTTCACTTCGGGGTAGAGGCTCGAAGACAGGAACGGACCGAAGCGGCCGGTCTTTACGACGACGGTTCCGCCCGCCGGACACGGCTGGCCTTCGTATTTTTCGCGAAGTTCGGCCAGACGCTCGGCCTCGCCCGGGCGGACGATGTTCTCGATGAACGAGCACGCGGGGTAGTTGGAACACCCGATGAATCGGCCGGATTTCGAGTACTTGTACACGAGTTCGGACCCGCATTCCGGACATTCGCGCCCGACCTTTTCGTGCGCCTTGCCCTTTTCGTCGGTCGCCGCTTTGATACGCTCGGAGAACGGGCCGTAGAATTCTTCCAACATGGCCCGCCACTCGAGTTCGCCGCGCGAAACTTTGTCGAATTCCTCTTCGACGTTCGCGGTAAACTTGTAGTTCATCATTTCGGGAAACCGCTGTTCCAGAAAATCATTGACGGTGAAGGCGATGTCGGTGGGCGCGAGTTTCTTTTCGATCTTCTCGACGTATCCGCGTTCGACGATGGTGGAAATAGTCGGCGCGTACGTGGCGGGACGTCCGATTTCTTCGGATTCGAGCTTCTTTACGAGCGCCGCTTCGGTATATCGGGCGGGCGGACGGGTGAAGGTCTGGGTTCCGGAAACCGATTTCGCGGCGAGCACCGTGCCTTCGGCCACGTACGGAAGCGCGCCGGAATCGTCTTCTTCGGTTTCGTCGTCGGTGCCTTCGACGTAGAGCTTCATGAAGCCCGGAAAGCGGATGACTTCGCCCTTCGCGATCCACGTCTGGGCGCTCGCGGTTTCGGGAACGAACGAGTAGGTGGTCGTTTCGACGAGCGCTTCCTTCATTTGCGACGCGATGGTGCGCTCCCAAATGAGGCGGTACAATCGGAGCTCGGCGCCCTCGAGGCCGGAGGCGTCGGGCGTTTTATCCAGGTACGCGGGGCGGATGGCTTCGTGCGCTTCTTGGGCGTTGGCCTGCTTCGTTTTATACTGGCGGCCGTTCGGAAGGGCGTATTCTTTGCCGAAGGCGCTTTCGATGTACGCTTTCGCGCCCTGGATGGCGAAATCGGAAAGGTTGGCCGAGTCGGTACGCATGTAGGTAATGAGCCCGTTCTGGTAGAGCGACTGCGCGACGCTCATGGTCTGCCCGACCGACATGCCGATCTTGCGGGACGCTTCCTGTTGGAGCGTGGAGGTCGTGAACGGGGCGCCCGGAAAGCGCGACCCTTCTTTCTTGTCGACGGCGTCGAGCCGGAATCCGACGGAGAGCGGGAGTTCGATGCGAACGTTCCCCTTCTTGTCCTTCTTTTCTTTGGCCGCGGAAAGGTCGACCCCGAGGGCCGAGAGGGTTTCGAGCGCCTCTTCGCGGTTCTTGGGTTGGAAATTCTTTCCGCCCACCTTGGCGAGCCCCACCTCGAACGAAGCGCCTTCCGGGGTTTCGAGAAGGACGGCGAGCTTCCATCCTTCTTCCGGAACGAAGGCGCGAATTTCGCGTTCGCGCTCGACGATGAGCTTGACGGCGATCGATTGGACGCGCCCGGCGGAGAGGCCCTGCCGGATCTTGCTCCAGAGTACGGGCGAAATTTGGAAACCCACGAGCCGGTCGAGAATGCGTCGGGCCTGCTGGGCGTTTACGAGATCCATGTCGATCTTGCCCGGCTTGGCGAACGATTCGGTCAGGGCGGCCTTCGTGATTTCCCGGTACGTAACGCGGGCGGTGGTGGCAACGTCGAGTCCGAGGGTCTGGCAGAGATGCCAGGCGATGGCCTCCCCTTCGCGGTCCGGGTCCGTCGCCAGAATGACGTTTTCGGCGCTCTTCGCGAGCTTTTTCAATTCGGCCACGACCTTCTTCTTTTCTTCGCTCACGACGTAGGTGGGTTCGAAACCGTGGAGGATGTCGATGCCGAGGTTCTTTTTCTCAAGATCGCGGATATGTCCGACCGAGGCTTTGACCGAATAATCCTTCCCGAGGTATTTCTCGATGGTTTTCCCCTTGGCGGGGGACTCGACGATGACGAGGTTTTTCATGAAAGGAGGGGCGGTTGCGGAACGTTCGAAAAATGCCCGTTCGGGCGGAATCGGGCCAAAAAGTACCCGCAAGGGGGCGCGAAGTCAAAAGTTTTTGGAGATTCTGGCGGCCTGGATACGATTTTGGAAACGGTCGCGGACGAAAATGTCCGCCCCGCGTCCATACGCCGTATACGTTTTCTTTTTCCCCATGCGCCCGATTTCCGTCGTCGCCGTCGCCGTTACCGTCCTCGCCGCCTCGGCCTGCTCGCCCTTTTGGAAAAAAGACGCCGCCTCCCCCTCCCCGGCCGCTCCGTCGGTTCCGTCGGCCCCGGCCGCGCCGGCCGTACCGAACCTTCCGGAAACCGGAACCGACGGTACCGGTTCGACGAATTCCCATGCGCCCGCCATTCCGGCCGAAGGCGGTTCCGCCTCCGAATCGCCCTTGCCCCCTTCGGCAACCGGTAGCGCCGCTTCGGACGCCGCTTCGACGCCGTCGCATTCCGGCGCTTCCGCGAGCGGATCGGTCGACGCCGAACTCGACGCGACCATGAAAGAGCTCGACGCGCTTTTCTCGGATATCGCGGGAGAAGAATCCAAAAAATAGGCGTCGAAGCGGCGTCCGGGCGTTTCTCACGGAAATGCCGCCATGGGCGCGTACGGTACCGAAAGGCTATCGGAATGGGCGAAAAATCGAAATGGGAAGACTTTTGACAAAAAATAAAATACGTGGTGCAATGACCCCGCATCGCGTATTTTTTCATTTCTTCCACGCCATGGCTTTCTTTAATAAAAAACGCCTCGCCGGAATTCTCGCCGCCACCATCGTGGCAAGCGGGACCCCCACCCTGCTCGCCGACGACTACGCCTACGTTACGGCCGAACACCTGAACGTCCGCTCGACGGCTTCCGTCAAGGGACGCATCGCCGCCGTCGTCGACAAAGGCTACCGCGTCACCGTGCTCGAATCCCTTTCCAACGGCTGGAAGCGGGTATTGCTCGAAAACGGACAAGAAGGGTATTTGAACGGAAAGTACGTTGCGGAAGCCGTTCCCCAATATGAAAAAGTCGGGGCCACCCGGTATTCCGTCAAGGTCGCGCACGCGTTCGTCCGATCCGACGGACTCCATAAGAAGATTGCCGTCGTCGACCGCGGCGACCAGCTCGAAGCCGTATCCGACCGCATTTTCTTCGGACGCTGGATCCGCGTGCGCGTCGTATCGAGTTCGAACGAAGGATACGTCGGACGGGTCGGATACATCTCCAAGCGTCTCGTAGATCCGGTCGAAGGATACCAGTACGCCGAAGAATCTCCCGTATCGGCCGTATCGGATGCGGGAACTTCGATGGAATCCGCCATGGCGGATTCTGCCGGGTTTATGCCGGAAACGGAATCTTCCGGGCAGGAAGGGGTTCCGGCCGAACTCAACAGCGCGCCGGCCGCCCCTTCGGAAACCGACGATATCATGAAGCTCCTCGGCGGACTCGACGAAGCTTCCGGCGCCTCTGGTTCTTCGGCATCCACGACGTCCGAATCTTCGGACTCGTCCGGTTCGGCCAATTCCGGCAACTCCGCTTCGTCCAACGCGGAAACCGACGATATTATGAAGCTCCTCGGGGATTTGTAGCCCCTCTTTGAGACGGATTCGAAAACCGTACCCGAAAGGAAGGGCACGGTTTTCGGTTTTTTTTTGACACGGCGTGCCGAATCGGGTTAAATGTCTCGGAAGCGGTACGAATTATTCCGTCACTCTTTTTTTATGGAATACGGCAAACGCGCCTTTTCGGCAAAACGGGCAGCCGCGGCCTTCTTGGTCGCCGCCCTTCAGATTCAATACTGCTTCACGGCCTCCGCCGCGATCAGTTCGGATCTCTATCCGTCCGTTCGCGACTTCGTCTCCAACAACCTCGGGAACGAATCCGCCGTCCGGAGCGCGATGGCGCAGTACGGCGTTTCGCAGCCGGACGTGACGGCCGCGTTCCGCGCGCAGTCGGACCGCATGCGCGCCGTGGTGGACTTCGTGGCCCAGAACGGCTCGAACTACGACGCGGTGATTTCCGCCGCCGTCGCGAACGGCGCGACCGACCGCGAAGTGGCGCTCGGGTACGCCGCCAACGGCACGTACGGCGCGACCGAGGCGCTCGTGGCGCAGTACCGCAAGGAGTACCTCGCGCGGCAGGCGGCCGCACGGAACTGCCAGGCCCAGAACGCGGGCGGGTATTCCGTCCCCGCGCTCCAGAACGGGGCTTCCGCGAGGGTTTCCCGAACCGAATCGGTCGCGGGCGGAACCGTCTCGTGGACCGCGACCGCGTCGTGCTCGTCCTCGTCCGTAACCGTGTCCGGCGCGTCGCCCTCCGTCCAGTGCCAGTCCGGGTACGTCCCAGGCGGGACCTCGTGCGTTCCCCAACAGCGTTCCGAGCCGGCACAGCAGGCGCCCGCCGTGACGGCCGACGACATCCGGAATTTCGTCTCCAACAACCTCGGGAACGAATCCGCCGTCCGGAGCGCGATGGCGCAGTACGGCGTTTCGCAGCCGGACGTGACGGCCGCGTTCCGCGCGCAGTCGGACCGCATGCGCGCCGTGGTGGACTTCGTGGCCCAGAACGGCTCGAACTACGACGCGGTGATTTCCGCCGCCGTCGCGAACGGCGCGACCGACCGCGAAGTGGCGCTCGGGTACGCCGCCAACGGCACGTACGGCGCGACCGAGGCGCTCGTGGCGCAGTACCGCAAGGAGTACCTCGCGCGGCAACAGCGACAGCAAACGAGCGTGAGAACCGACGTTGCCCCGGGAGTTCCGACGCCCCAGGCTCCGATGAACCCGACGCCCTGAATGTCCCAGGTTTCCACGGGCACGATCGCCGTTCTCTCGACGTCTCCGGTTTCCAGCCGACAAAAGACTATTAATGAATTCATCCGGGCGAACCTTTCGAGCCCCAATGCCGTCGCCGCGGCGCTTGTCGCCCAGCGAAGCGCCGGAAACCGGATTACGGACGAAGAAGTGGCGGCCGGATACGCCGCCGCCGGAAAACCCGTTTCGCCCGCGCAGGTCGCCGACTACATCCGGCAGTACCAGATAAGCCAAACGGTAACCCGAACCTCCACGGGTATTGCCAAAACTCCGGTCGCGAAGATCGCCCCTACCGTCCCCTCCGAAACGGAACGGACGATTTCGAACGCTTCGGGAGTTCCCGTAAAACTCCGCGACGCGGCCGCATGGGTCAAGACGAAGGTCGACTCCGGCGCTAACGCCGCCGATATCGTACGCGAAGCCGAAGATTCCGGATTCTCGGTTATGGACGTCGCGCTCGCCGCCGAATACGCCGGATACTCGCAAAAAGACATCGTAAAAGCGATTGCCGACAAGTACGCGCTCGGCTTCGTAACCAAAATGAAGAACGCCGGAAAGAGCGACGCGGAAATTCTTTCCTTCCTCAAATCTTCGGCGGAAAAATTCAACGCCCTCGCGAAATCGATGAAATCTCAAGGAGGGCCCGACAACGTTCAAAAATCCCTCGCCGAAGCCCTCGCGTTCTCGTTTACGACCGCACAATTGCCCTTCGTTCCGAAAACGGGTTCCCCTATCGATTTCGAGTCGCTGTCCATTGGTCCGAATTTCGTCGGAAGCGGGGTTTCCCAAATCATAATCGGCGCGACGCACATAATATCGCTCCAAAAAATGACTGCCACGTTCGAGTGGCCGAAAATCGACGGGGCCGCGGCGTACGCCGTCAAGATCGTACGGTACGCCCCCGAAAGCGAAACCTTCTCTTCCCTCGTGGACTGGGTCGTTTACGAGCCGCGAACGGAATTCGACGGAGCCGGATGGGCCGAAGAAGCCGTCTCCGACCGCTTCGTTTACAAAATTACCGTCACCGGATACGCCGCGATTCCGAAGACGCAGCCGATCCAAGATCAGAAATCGCTCGGCGGATGGGCCGCCGACTTCAAATTCTCGCCCAAAATGATCGCGTTTTGGAAGGCTCGCACGAAGGAAATCCTCGAAGAACAATCCGGAAACCAATCAGTCGGGGAAAACGCCGCCGTTCCGATGAAACTCCGCGATGCGGCCGCATGGGTCAAGACGAAGGTCGAATCCGGCGCCGATTCGATGGATATCGTCGACCAGGCGCAGGCCGCCGGGTTCAACGTTCTCGAAGTGGCGCTCGCCGCGGAATACGCCGGGTATTCGCAAGAAGAAATCGTGAAGGCGATCGCGAAAAAATATGCGGACGCGACGGAACGGAAGCTTCGCGCCGCAGGAAAAAACGATGCTGAAATCCTTTCCGCCATGGAAAAAATCGTCAACGTTCTCGGACAGACGCAAACCAAATTCGAATCGCAAGGAAAATGGACGGGCATCCGCAAGGCGTTAATCGAAGCGCTCACGGACGCGTTCGTACTGAAAACCTTGTTCGGCCCACCGGCATCTTCGACGGGAACCGGGATAGATTTAACGACGTCCAAGCCCGTATTTTCCGCCGGAAGCGCCACCAATTCCTCGCACACGTTCACCGTCTCCGCCGACCCGAACGGAAAAATCCTTCTCACCGGCCTCATGTCCGGAATCTCGGACGGAAACGGAATTCCGGAGAGCGGAACCCTCTATGTCGACGGCGAAGCGGCCGGAAACGAAGTGGCCCGTTGGTCGTCTTCTTACGGCCCGGGAGCCCCGGCTTGGACGTTCTTGGAAGGACCGAAAACCGTTCTCGGAAACGGCGGCGTCCGCGGCGTTGAAATCGCGGCCGGGTCGACGAGGCAATTCGTTCTCGTTTTCGATTCGGTAACGAACGCCCCGCGCCCCGGAACGGAACGGAGTTTCCATATCAATGACGCGAAATTCCAGCCGTTCGTTTCGACTCTCGGAACGTACGCGCCGGAAACGGGATGGATTCGAGGATACTCGAACGTCGGGCTTCCGACTGCGGAAAGCACCTACGCGTATTAGGGAGCCGTTCCGCGAAGATTCCGAAGAACATTCCGAACCCCCGTCGCGAACGACGGGGGTTTTCGTTTTCGGAAAGGTCGGGGGCGCGTCGGCGACATCGGTCGGGCTTCGGGGTCATCATGGGTGCGCGAACATTCGAAAAAAGCGCCGAACGGCTCTCGCCTTCCGACGCCCTCTCGCAATCCCCTTCCCTACGCTACCAGTATCCCCTTCGGCACGGACGTCGGGCGCGAACGCTTGCGGGCGCCCGTGCGGCCGGTACGGATTTCGAACGAAAATTCGGATCCCTTCCCTTCCTCGGAAAACACCTCGATCTTCGATCCGTGCTTTTCGGCAATGGACTGGCAAAGGGCCAGGCCGAGCCCAAGACTGTGCTCGTTGCTCTGGGAATGGTTTTTGGCCTGGTAAAATTTTTCGAAGACCTTTTCGAGCTTGTCTTTGGGAATTCCGACCCCGGTATCGCGGACGCCGAACCGGATTCCGTGTTTCGAAAGGGTGGCGAGGAGCGTGACGGAACCGTTCTCGGGCGTGAATTTGAACGCGTTGTTGATGAGGTTGACGATGAGCTGCTTGATGCGGTTTCGGTCGATGAATACCGTGCGGTCGCCGAGTTCGAACGGGGTGTCGACCCCGAAGCGGATATTGCGGGTGCGGGCGATAACGTCCATGTCGCGGCGGATTTCGTTGACGAGCATGCGCACGTCGACGTCTTCCTTTCGGCGGCACGGAAGGCGCTCGCTGAAATTCTCCACGAGACGCTCCTTGGCTTCGGCCTTCTCCTGTTCCTTCGATTGGGCCGTTTCTTTGGAAAGGTCGAGCACGTCGTTCACGAGTTCGATCATGCGGTTGGAGCTTTCGAACGAGCTTTCGAGCGCCGTGCGGACGGAGAGGGAAATTTCGCCCAAATCGCCGTCCAGAATCATCGAAAGGTACCCCTTCAGAACGGTCAGGGGCGTGCGGAGTTCGTGGGAAAGGAGCGAAACGAGTTCCTTCTTTCCGGCGTCGGCCGCCATCTTGCGGCGAATGGATTCCTTCATGCCTTCGGGTTCGGCCACATCGTTCAAAACGACCCAAACGGTCACGCCCTGCGGCGTTCTAAGGCAGTTCGCCCGGGCGTGGACGTCGCCCGACGCGGAGCGGAGCACGATTTCGTACTCCGAGTGTTCGCCGCGGCCGCCCTCGGGCCGGACGCACGCCCCTTCCGACAACGTTTCCGAAGCGGCGGTTCCGACGAGGTCGGATTCCTTCTTTCCGAGCGACTTCGCGATAGCCGTATTGGCGTACGAAACGTTCCCGTCGGCACCCACGACCAAAACGCCCTCGGTCATCCGGTCGAAGATGCCGTAGAAGGTTTCGAGCGTAAGCGCGTTTTCGAACATGGGGAACGGGGATACTCCCTTCTTTCGGGAAAAGAATACCCTATTTCGAAACGAAATACAAGCGCGAAGAACGGGTACCGGGCGCAACTCCCATTGACGAACGGAATACGAAATCGTACAATTGGGCGCGAAGCGCTCCTAAACCCCCCCCCTCCCCATGAATCCGAACGTCTTCGGTCCGCGAAATCGCGCGTTCACGATCGTGGAACTCCTGGTAGCGATCAGCATCGTCACCATGCTCTCGATTCTCTGAGTGGCGTACGGAAATTCTTACAGGGAAGTCCAGCACAATTCGAAACGCCTGTCGGACGTATCGGTCGTAAAGGCGGCGGCCGACGGGTATTACGCGGCGAAGGGCGAGTATCCGGAACCGACCGGAAACCGCATCTACTACGACCGGTCCGGCTCGTACGCGCATTCGGCGACCGGCGCGTACGGCGTTTCGAGCCAGGTGACCGACGACCTGTTCGGGGCGGAATTCCTCTCGCAGACCCCCGTCGATCCCCAAACGGGCGCGCCCTACGGATACGGAAAACGGAAAGACGGTACTCCGGGGTGCGACATCG
Organism: uncultured Candidatus Peribacteria bacterium; assembly: GCA_964540725.1. Lineage (GTDB taxonomy): Bacteria > Patescibacteriota > Gracilibacteria > BD1-5 > UBA2023 > JANJWP01. The sequence goes on along the minus strand of CAZINU010000005.1, from coordinate 23,763 downwards.
CCTCGGTCGACCGGCGCGACGACAAGTTCTACGCCTACGTGCGGGGCACGTACGACGCTTCGGCCCTCCCCTCCCTCATTCGGGAATACTCGGGGCCGTACTTCGTGGAACATGGCGGCGAACGCCTTCCGTACAATCCGTACGAACGGCTCGTTACGGGAAAAATCGCTTCATGGAGCGGAACCGTCCGCATCGTTCCCGACAAACCGCTCACCGATGAGCTCCGATCCGGCGATACGATTACGGTCGAAGCGGGCGGGTCGGCCATTTTCCATCTCTCGGACGGCACCGAGGCGTCCGTCGGCGCGACGGATTCGAAGACCGAGGTACGGCTCGGCGAACTCGAAACCTCGGGCGACAAAGGTTTTTTGAGCCGGGTACGCCTCGCGCTCGTCATGGGCGAAATCGGCGTCCGAGCCCCGCGGTTGCGCGATGCCCGCGACGGCCGGAGCGAACTCGAAATCAGCTCCGGAAACGCGGTGGCGACCGTTCGCGGAACCGTGTTCGGCATGCGGCGCCCGGAGGGCGCGACGGCAACGACCGTAAATCTCACGGTAGGAAAACTCTTCGTGGAGACGGCGGGCGGCGAGCCGATTTCGTTCTCGGGAAGCCCGGAGCCGGGCATTCTGGAGGTTCCGGAAGGCGGAACGCCGAAGGAAGCCGCGATTGCGGACGCGGTTCCGAACGAAAGAATGGGCCAGATAGGAACCGAAACCACCTCCGGCCTTTCATGGAACTCGACGGTTCCCATGTGGCGCCCCGAGAATTTCCGAATCTGGAGGAATGCCTCATCGTCCGAGGTGCGGATAGGATTTTTGAATTCGGCGAAGTTTACGAAGGCCGGCCTCGTTGCGCCTTCGCCGAACGCCGACGCGGCGACGGTTGGTTCGATAGTCACGGCGCGTCCGCTCGACGCCTCGGCAAAGTACGTTACGGCGGAGTTCAGCGAAAGCGAAGTAGCGAGGGCCGGGTCGTACGACGCCGCGTATCCGACGGATCAAAATGCCGGAGCGACGGTCGAATCGGTTTCCACCGTCCGTATCGAATTCGCCTTCTGCCGGGAGACCGGAGACTGCTTCCGTATGGAAAAATCGATTCCGGTGGACGGCGAATTCGATTTTGACGAGAGCATCCTTCCCCATGAATCGTCCGTCGATTGCCCGAAGAACCAGAAGCCGTTCCACCGGTTCGGCTGCCAAGACGCATCGCTCGTGGCTATCGCGACCTACGACCAAGTGGGCGATTTGAACCTGTACGACGAACGGGGGAAGAAATTGCCGATCGCGACCAACTACGTAGCCGCGGCCGACGCGTCGGGCATCGCGTACAAAAACGGATTCTCCCGGACCGCCGGACCGTCGACCGACCAAGTGGGCGGAATGCGGAACAGCTTCAAAACGACCGCCGAAGGGGCTCGAGGGGTCGTGCTCGATACCGGCGGAAACGACGGCAGTGGAAACGACATCCTCGAATACGACCTCTCGCCGCTTGGGATAAAGCCGGAGCATTTTAAGATCGAGGTGGATGTGCAGGGGAGTGGATTATTTAGAAAGTCCGGGGAACGTTGGAATACTCAAGATTGATTCTTTCTCTGGTCGATAGAACATGGACTGAGCGCCTATTTGATGCCGCTTGCGTCACCATACATATATCTGTACGATCATGGGACCGATTTGAAAGCCTATAAACCAATACAATTCTCTTCTGGCAGCCAGAATACTTATACGGTATCCTCCGGTCCATGAAAGATCGATATTTATGATGTTAACAAAAATAAAATGCAGTCATCGTTGAGTCATCCTCTCCGAGCGTCTAGCATTGGCAGATTGCGTATTTGATCCACTTTCACCCTTTCCAACCCCATAACAAGGTTCCCTTGAAATTGTCAATGAAGTGGGCTGTGCCAATGGGGCGGTACGAGTAATCCTGCGGATTCAAGCGCCGAAATTATCGACGCCGTGCGTATTTACGACCTTTCGAAGAAGTAAGACAATTCGATAAAAAACCGGGCATTGCCCGGTTTTTTATCGAACGATTCCTTTTCCTTCCGTTCGCAATTCGGTCCACAACGGGAAATTACTCGTAGATTCCGTATCCGACGTCTTGGCTCGAGGCGGCCGAAGACGAGTCGGTGACGGTGGCCGATATCGTTTCGAAGGCCGTTCCGCCCGCGAGCTGGGCGGTGACGTCGGCGGGGGCCTGGTAATCGTAGAAGATCGTCGTAGGGACGCCCGCGGAAGTGGACGCGGTATATGACGCGGACGAGGTACCCCCTCCGGTTCCGACCTGATTTCCCAAAGAATCCAGAATCCAGATTTTCCCTCCGTGGTTCGTGGCGACGGTCACGGTCACGTTGCCGCCCTCGGCATCGGTAACGTCGAACTGGTTGCCGGAGGCAATCGTATTGTTATTAACGTTTCCGCCCGCGTCCGGCCCCACCGCATTCGACACCGACGGCGCCGTGTTGGCCGGGGCGTTGACGGTAATGGTGAACGTTTGGTCGACCGTCACGTTGGATTCGTCGGTCGCGCGGTACGTAACGGTCGAGGTGCCGGTCGCCGTGGGCGTACCGGTAATCTGGCGGGTACCCGTATTGAACGAGAGTCCGGCCGGAAGCCCCGAAACGATGGAATACGTTACGGTATCGCCCGCGTCGGCGTCGGTCGCGGCCGGGAGGGTGACGGCGGACATGGCCGCGTTCTGCGTGAGCGAGAAATTCGACTGGGTCGATACGAAAACCGGAGCGGCGTTCGTAAAGGTGACGTTAAAGGTTTTGGTCGTCGTATCGGTGCCGTCGGAATCCGAGTACGTGATCGTAACGGTGCCAATCTGGTCGTTCGCGGGCGTAACCGTCAGCGTGCGGTTTGCGCCCGATCCGCCCCAGACGAGATTGCCGTTCGGAACAAGCGACGTATTCGAAGACGTGGCCGAGACCGAGAGCGATGCGGCGGCGGTTTCGGCATCGCCCACGGTGACGGCGACGACGACGGAGGTGTTCCGACCGGTCGATTGGTTCGAAACGTCCGACAAAGTCGGCGCGGCGTTCGCCGGCGCGTTCACCGTGAACGTGACGGAGTCGGCGTTCGACCACCCGTCGGCGTCGTGCGCCTGGAAGGACACGGTCGCGGAACCGGCCGAGGTCGGAGTTCCGGAAACGGCGCCCGTGGACGTATTGAGCGAAAGGCCGGCCGGGAGCGAACCGGAGGAGATGCGGTACGAGTCGACCGCATCTCCGTTGGAGGCGGTGACGTAGCCGGCGAGAGCGAGCGAGAAGGCGGTACCGACGACGGCCGTCTGGTTCGGAACGTCGCCGAGCTCCGGGGGAGTTCCGGTGACGGTAAGCGTGAAAGTTTGCGAGGTCGAGCCTCCGTCCGCATCCGAAACCGTGAGCGTCACGGTCGTCGTACCGGCCTGGGCGGCAGCCGGAGTCAGGGAAACCGTCCGGCTCGTTCCGGATCCGCCGAATACGATATTGGCATTCGGCAGGAGCGTCGTATTCGAAGACGTGGCCGAGACCGAGAGCGACGCGGCGGCGGTTTCGGTATCTCCGACCGTGAAGGCGATAGCGCCGGTGGAGGCGTTCTTGGCGACCGACTGGTCGGAAATGCTCGAGAGGGTCGGTGCCGCATTGGCGACCGTCGTGGAAGAGAAGGTATCGGAAATCCCCCCGATGGTGAGGGTCGTATTGGTTACGGTCACGGGATTGGCGCTCGACGTATGGCGGACGCGGACAGTATCGCCGGCATAGACGGTTCCGGGCGTCGAGAACCACGAGCCGGTTCCGTTGATCTGGTATTCGCCGCCCGCGATACTGATGGCGGACGAAACGTTCGTGCCGGCGACGGTAATCGGCGCGGAGGTAACGACGGTCGAACGGGCGACGTTCGTCTGATCGGCGAACGCGAAGGCGTTCGGAACGGAATCGGCGGCGTCGACCGTAATGGTGAACGTTTGGGTGGAATTTCCGGCAAACGAATCGGTGGCGCGGTAGCTCACGAGGAACGTTCCGGAAACGGTGGGCGTACCGGTAATTTGGCGGGTTGCCGAATTAAACGAGAGTCCGGTGGGCAACCCCGAGACGATGGAATACGTCAGGGTATCGCCCGTATCGACGTCGGTAGCGGCCGGAAGGGTGACGGCGGACATGGCGACGCCCTGCGTGAGCGAAAAGTTCGATTGCGTGGAAGAGAACGTCGGCGCATCGTTCATGGCATTGACCGTGACCGAAATGGCGTAGGACGATGTTTTCGATCCGTCGGAGACCACGACCGTGACGATCGCGACGCCGTTCGCGTTGGCGACGGGGGTAAGCTGGAGAGTCCGGTTGGCACCGGTTCCTCCGAGAGCGATGCCCGAATTCGCGATGAGCGCCGTGTTCGAGGAGGAGGCCGTCACGGTCAGGGATCCGACGGCGGTCTTATCGTCCGCGACGGTAAAATTCACGACGGACGACGCGACGTCTTCGGTCATGGAAATGGTGCCCGGAATTCCGGAGGCCGTCGGGGCGTTGTTCGTTTCCGGTTGCGGCTCCGTGGTTTTCGCTTTGACGGTCAGACCGAACGTTTGCGAAACGGTTTCGATGCCGTCGGTAACGGAATACGTCACCGTGGAAACTTGGGCCGACGAAGGCGACGGGAGGGTTCCGGAAACGGTCCGGGTCGAAGCGTTGAAGGACAGTCCGGACGGAAGGCCGGAAGCCGAGTAGGTAAGCGTGGTTCCGGTATCGGCATCGGTCGCGGCCGGAAGCGTGAGCGAAACGCTCGCGCCGGCGGCATATTCGACGGCCGGCTGGACGGAGGCGAATGCCGGGGGCGTATTGACGATAAAAACAAAGGTTTCGCTTACCGTCCCCTTTCCGTCGGTCGCCGAGTAGATCGCGGCGTACCGGCCGGCGGCGGTAGGCTTTCCGGAGAGCGTACGGGCGGACGCGTTGAACGAAACGCCGTTCGGAAGTCCGGAAACCGCGTACGAAACGGTATCGCGCGGATTCGCGTCGGTCGCGGCCGGCAAGACGACCGGCGTCATCTGGACGCCCGGAACGAGCCGGATATCTCTCGGAAGTCCCGAGAAAACCGGAAGAAAATTCTTCTCGGTGAATTTTCCGTACCAATCGGCAGCCTGAACGCTCTGCAACGACACTTGGGTCGTACCGTACGCGAGCGAACGCGCGGCGTCGACCTGGACTGGCGGAATGTGGTAGAATTTAAGGGTGGAGAGGACCTGTTCCTCAGTCGCCCCGTTGGAAATCATGGAGTCGATGGCGGTTTTCAATACGTCGTTCGACAACGGCGACGTAACCACCGTCGATTTCTGTTCGACCGTTTTCGCGGTTTGCCCCGGAGCGGGATTGACGGATTTCTTTACGACGAGCGAATACTGCGGATAGAAATTCGTCGCGTCGGTGCCGGCGAACGCGTCGAAATCGATAGGGGCGGAGAGGCGCATGGAGGGGGCGCCGGAATCGCTCCTCGAAAAGGAGAACGCCGACGTGATGTCCGTTCTCGCGCCGTCCGGTCCGACAAGTTCGACGGACGCGACCGATACGTCGGGCCCCCCGGAGAGAACCGCCGAAAAGTCGTCGGGCGAGTCGTTTCCGGAAAGGGGAACGAACGAGTGCTCTTCCGTCGCCAATTCATCGGAAGGACGAACGTCGACCCGGATTGGCTGGTTGACCGTAGAGCCGTCCGAAAGCCGTTTCACGACCTTGAAATCGGCACCGCCCTGCCCGTTCGAAGTTCCGGGAAGGAACGGGTCGAGATCGACGCCGGAAGCGATCTTCGCGACGAAATTCTCCCCGTCCGGGACGATTTGGAACGCGTCGGTCAAATCGAATTCCTCCCCGGTCGTCGGATCGACGTAGAAGATTTTTTCTACGGCCGCTCATTGTCCGCCGGTCAGGTAGAGCGAAAAGGCGTCCGCGGACGGACCGTTTCCGGTCGTATAGGCGGTTTCGGTAACGGGAGCGGAAAGGCGGGAAGAATCCGCGGAAGCCTCCCGAACGGCTTTGGCCGCGGGCGGTTGGAGGTTTTTGTCCGCCCGGACCTGCACGGTCTGCACGAGGGCGTCGACGTGGGCGTCGGGGGCGTCGGGGGCGCGGTTGCCTTGGGCGCTTACGGCCGAAGCGGCGGTAAACAGGGACGCGGCGGCCAAAAGATTGCGCGCGTTCGACTTGGACGCTTTGGAACCTCCGGATCGGTTGAGACTCATACGGAACGTATCTCGGTAAAGACAAAGTAAAAACGACTTTCTCATTTTACCTGAAAAATTCATTTTTGACAAGTTTATTTTTTTACGAATAGGAATATGCGCCCGTTTTACGGGGGTAACTTGGGGAAAAACCCGGATACCGATCGCCCCCGAACGGAAAAGAAGGCGTTGCGAAAAAATCGCGAGGGCGTATAATTGGCGGCGTCCGGGGTCGTAGCCCCGTTTTTACATCCGAACCCCCTTCCCCATGGCGAACATCGACCACGCTCCGTCGAAGTACCTTTTGAACCTCCTCCACGTCCTCCCGGCTTTCGCCGACGAATCGGAAAACCGCCTCAACGCCATCGTCGAAGTTTCGGCCGGTTCCATCAACAAGTACGAAATCATTACCGAAGCCGGAATCCTCAAACTCGACCGCGTCGGGTATTCTTCGCTCTCCTACCCCTTCACCTACGGCGCCATTCCCCGCACGTGGGATCTGGACGGCGACCCGCTCGACATCTGCATCGTCGGCGTAACCGAAGGCCTCGTTCCGGGCTCCCTGGTAGAAGCCCGCGTCATCGGCGTCATGAAGTTCATCGACGGCGGCGAAGTCGACGACAAAATCATCGCGGTTCTTGCCGACGACAAGCGCGTCGACCACGTTTCGTCCATCGAAGACTTGGGCGACCACTGGAAAAAGGAGACCCAGCACTACTGGGAATTCTACAAGCACCTCAAGAAGCCCGGAACCGGAAAGGTGGAGGGGTTCTTCGATGCCGAGGAAGCGAAGAAGGTCGTCCGCGAATGCGAAGAGCGGTACGAAACGGAATACGCCCCGAAGCTCGCCTAACCGTCGGGCGTCCCGGGATACGGGGCGCCTTTCTTTTTTCTTCCCATGCACTTAGCCGCCACCTGTAACTTCGGACTTTCGTCGGTACTGAAGCGCGAAATCGAACGCCTCGGATTCGAAATTCTCGAATCGTCCGAACGGATGATCCGATTCTCCGGAGACGCCGACGCCGTCATGAAGGCCAACGTCTGCCTCCGTACGGCGAACCGGGTCTACCTGGAGATGGCCGAAGGGCCGGCCCGCGATTTCGACGCCCTGTTCGAATTGGCCAAACGCGCCGAATGGCGCGGAGTGCTTCCGGAAAATTTTCCCGTGGAAATCCGCGCCGTCGCGGACCGGTCGCTCCTTTCGAGCCTTCCGGCCATCCAGAAGACCGTCAAAAAGGCAGTATCGGTCGGCATGACCGGGAGCTCCGCCGGCATTCTCGCCGAAGACCCTTCGCTTCCCCCGGTATCGGTCTTGGCACTTCTTTCGAACGACCGCGCGTACGTTTTGCTCGATACGAGCGGAGACCCGCTCCACAAGCGCGGATATCGAAAAACCGCCCTCGAGGCCCCCATCAAGGAAACGCTCGCGGCGGGATTGGTCCTGCTTTCCGGGTGGAGGTTCTCGGACCCCTTCCACGACCCGCTCTGCGGCTCGGGAACCATCGTGCTCGAAGCCGCCATGATCGCCCGCGGCATGGCTCCGGGTTTGCACCGGCGTTTCGCGTTCCAGTCGTTTCCGTTCTTCGATTCCAAAAAATTCGAAGCGCTGAAGGCATCCCTCCGGGAACGCGAATTCCGTGACAAGGCCTTCGCGATTTCCGGGTCCGACCGAGATGCCGACGCCGTGAAGCTTGCGCGCGAACATGCCGAAACGCTCGGACTTTCCGAAGTAGTCCGGTTCGAGGCCAAAGAATTCCCTTCCGGTTTTTCCCCGTCGGAATTCCCCTTTTCGGGTCGCGGAACGGTGGTAACGAACCCGCCGTACGGACACCGGCTCGACGCCGACGATTCGGAATCGGTCGAATCGGCCCACGCCGCCCTCATCGAGTTGTTCGCCCGGAACGGCGAACTCTCGGGCGGCGCCATTACGTCGTACGAACCGTTCGCCACCGCTTCGAAACGGCTCGGCATGAAAGACCGGAAGGTTCCCAACGCGTCGATTCCCTGCCGGTTCTGCTACCGGATGCCGGAACGGGCGTAGTCGGGGCGGCACTCTTCCCACCGCACTTTCTTCGCCCGGACGGCGTCCCGGATCATGCGCTCGTTCCCGTTGAGCGAAGACGTGCCAGTTTTGACTTCGAGGAAGACGATTTCTTTCAGTTCGCCGGAAGAAAGCCCGTCAAGTACGAGGTAATCGAATCCTTTTCCGATGAAAACGAGGTCCTTGGGAGAATACGGAAACCCCGGGAGCATGGGGAGAACCTTTTCGGCAAGTTCTCAAAGCAGCACGCTCCGCGACTTCGAAACGGCTTCGGAACGCTCCTTCCGAATGGAGAGGTAACGCACGAAGCGGCCCAAGAGAAAGCCCAGGGCGAGAGCGGCGAGAAGCAGGACGAAAAAGGAAATCTCGCCCGGAATCGGAAATTCTTCGACCGGCATGGGTTTTTCGGTTTACAAATACGTTCGGCCTGATAATATCCGCAAGTTTTCCGCCTTCAACCGAAATCCATGGAATCCCTCATCTTCACCCGAACTCCCGCCGTTTTCGAGGCCGTCGTCGAACGTTTCGGCCTCCGGTCGGAACTCCCGGAGCGCCTGCCCGGAACCGAACGGAGCGCTTCGAACGGACGAATCGGCGCCGTTCTTGCCGCGAACCCCGAGTCGGCCGTTTCGAAGGCCCTTGGAACGTTCGAGCCCGAACGCATCCACTTCGCGGGATTCGCCAACGCCGTCTCGACCGAGTGCCGAGCGGGCGACGTCGTGCTTCCGAACGCGTTCTTCGAATTCGAACCCGCCCTCCGCGAAGCGGATCTTTCGAACAAGGAGGCGATGGGGAAATTCGGCGCGAACGCCCTCTTTCTCGAAACCTACGAAATGCAGGGCGACTACGATTTCGGGGAATTCGGACTTTCGGTCGGCGGCACCTGCGTCAGCTCGCTCGGAGAAACCGAGGGCGACGACGTTGCCTGCATGCGGTCGGCCTACGTCGCCGACGTGCGCGACGACGGCGCGTACGCGTTCGTTTCGGCCGTTCCGGACGACTCCGACGCCGCCGTCTGCGTATCGCTCTCGGTCGTTCCGGACGATTCCGAAGGCACGTCCGAAGATGCTTCCCGCCTCGTGTCCATTCTCGCCTTCCTCGAAGACAGTTTCGGTGGCGAAGATTCGGACGACGGGGATGACGGCGACGGGGAAGAAGATGACGAGTTTGCCGACGACGATTTTTCGGACGACGAACGCCCCTAACCGCCCGGAATCATGGAAAAGATCAAAATCGGGAACGCCGTCTGGATGGACTTCGTCAATCCGGGCGAATCGGAGGTCGAAGACGTGATCGAACGCTACGATTTCCACGAGCTCGACAAGGCGGCGATTCTCGAAGAAAACCAGACCGCGAGGGTCGACACCTACGACCGCTACGTGTTCGTCGTGCTCCATTTTCCCAAATACGACACCCGCACCAAGCGGTACCTGACGAACGAATTCAACGTATTCGTTTCGAAGGACTACCTCCTCCTCTTCCGCTACTACGAGAGCAAGACGGTGGACAAGATTTTCGAATCGTACGGAAAAAACGGAAACGGGCGGGACGCCGTCAATACGGGGTACGCCCTCTACGACCTGATCGACGCGATGCTCGACAAGGTGTTCCGACTTCTCGACCGCCTGCGCAAAGACCTCCGCTCGATGGAACAATCGCTCTTCCGCGGGGGCGCCGACCAGGAACTCATTCACGAGATAATGGTCAAGAAACGGAACGTGGTGACGCTCAAGCACATGATCAAGCCGCAAATCGCGGCACTGAAGCTCCTCGAACTCCGCATGAACGCCATGTTCAAAGACGAGGTGGAAGTCTACTTCGAAAACCTCGAGGACAAGGTCGATAAGATCTACGCCGAAATCGAACTCATCCAGGAAAACATCGAAACCATGGAAGACGCGCTGAAGTCGCTCTTCGACATGCGGACGAGTACGACGATCAAGTACCTGACGGTCTTTTCGGCCTTCATGCTCCCGCTTACCTTCGTGACCGGCTTTTTCGGAATGAACGTCGAAGACGTACCGTTCCGCGATTCGGTCGTGTACGTCGCGGTCGCGATGACCATGGCGACGATGGCCGGAATTACCTGGTTCCTCTCGAAGAAGGGGAAGGTGTAACGCGTATCGAAAAAAATCGGCGCGCGATGACGGAAGGATTGGCGGCTGCGTCCGGGTTCCCGAATTTTCGATTCGCGAAATATCGGCGCCGGGCAAAAACCGCACGGAAGGCGGCCGGCTTGCTTTCGGAACGAAAACCCGTACCATCCGGAGCGTTCGTTCCTATCGAATCGAACGCTCCGGATACTTTCTTCGATTCCCGAAACCATGACCGCGAAAACCGTTTACGGCACTATCTCTGCCCTCTGCGGCGTCGCCATCGCGAACGCCGCCTACCTTACCTACCAAGCCTTCGAAATCCGGTCCGGAAATTCTTTCGGATCGTTTTGCGATATCAATTCGAACGTTTCGTGCACGAACGTGCTCGCCCACCCGCTCTCGAACGTTTTCGGCATCCCCTTTCCCGCCATCGCGCTCGCCGTCTACCCGGTGCTTCTCGCTATCGCGCTTACGGGCTTCTTCAAAAACGACGCCCGGTTCTTCAAGGCGCTCGCGACGCTCTCGGCGATGGGCATGGCTTTCAACGCCTTCATCATCTACCGCGAAACCGTCTTCATTAAGGCGTACTGCCTACTCTGCCTGCTCTGCACGGCCATTATCGTGACGATTTTCGCCCTCTCGGTAACGCGTTGGAAGAAGGCGTAGGGCGCCCCCGTTCGGATTCGTAGATCGTGATCGGAATTTCGGATATTTGCGCTTGTATTCTTTTTCGTTCGAATATACTCCGACCGATCCGGGGTAACGCCCGGACGATCTTTGACATTCCCAAGAACCCCTATTCCATCCGGCCCCTCCGGAGAAAGGATCTTCCATGTTCGAACTCAAAAAACCCAGCGGAGGCGGCAGCATCGTCTACGCTCCGATATTTTGCGCCCCGGGGGGCCGCGGATTTTTCGGCGAAGGATACCCTTGGCACCGATACGCGAAGTTTCTCGGCATGACCTGGAAGCGGACCTCGTTCGCCGCCAAAACCGTGACGCTCGAGCCGACGAAAGGGAACATGCCGCTCAAAAAAGACGGTCTGACCCCAAAGGAATTCAAACCGAAGTGCATCGAGGTTTACCCGTATTCCGGTCACCTCGTCAATGCGGTGGGGCTTTCCAACGCCGGCCTCAAACGCCTCTCGAAAGACGGTCGGTGGCAAGATTTTCCGACGAATTTCATGCTCTCGTTCATGCCGCAAGGGAACGATTTGCAAGAAAAGGTCGAGAATGCCCGGAAATTCGTGCGGGCCTTCATCGATTTCTTCCTCCGAAACCACTTCCGGTCGCAATTCGCCCTCCAGGTAAACTGCGCTTGCCCCAATACGAAAACCGATACGGCTTGCCTTCTTTCCGAAGCCGAAGAAATCCTGGGATGCTTCGAACCGCTCCGGGAATTGGGCATTCCCATCGTCGCGAACTTCAACCCCCTCGTTCCGGTGGAGACGATTCGGCGCACCGAGCCTTTCTGCGACGCGTTCTGGATTGCCAACACCGTTCCGTGGGGCCAAGCCGCCGACCGTATCGATTGGCGGAAATTCGCCCGGAGCGTCACGCGCCGGGACGAACACGGCTTCGCGAAGGAAGTGGTCCCGGTCGATAAAAACGGCCTGCCCGTCTCGCCGCTCATCCTTCGCGGAATGCCGGCAGCGGGCGGACTCTCGGGCCCGGACTGCCTACCGATTACGATCGATACGCTCCGGAAAATCCGCTCCGCCGGCATATCCGCCCCCATCGTCGCCGGTAACGGCATCCAGTGCGGCGAAGACGTCCGCAAGGTCGCGGATGCGGGCGCTTCGGCCGTCGCCATCAGCTCCGTAGCGCTCCTTCGCCCGCACCGCATGCGGGGCATTATCCGGACCGCGCACGAAGTTTTTTCGGAGCGGTCTTCCACGAAATTCGTCAAAGAGATATTCTCGCTTCTTTGACGCCCGTTACGAACGATTAGGAGACTTTCATGGAAATTTCCAGCCTCATCACCCGAACCCCCTTCAACGCCCACCTGCACCTGCGGAACGGCAAGGCGCTCGAAACGACCGTTCCGCACGCGGCCGAAAGTTACGGCGGCGCCATCGTCATGCCGAATCTGAAACCGCCGATCACGACCGTGGCGCAAGCGGAGGGCTACCGCGCCGAAATCTTGGCCAACGTTCCGAAAGGCGTGTCCTTCGAACCGTACATGACGCTCTACCTTACGGATTGGACGTCGCCGTCGGATATCGCCGAAATCGCCGACCACCCCCACGGGGTCGTGGTCGCGGTCAAACTGTACCCCGCGAACGCCACGACCAACTCGGCATCGGGCGTTACCGACGTCGACAAGTGCCTGCCGGTGCTCGAAGCCATGGAAAAATACCATGTCCCGCTCTGCGTGCACGCCGAAGTTTCGGATCCGAACGTGGACGTTTTCGACCGCGAAGCGGTATTCGTCGACCGCGTACTCCGGGGTATCGTCGACCGCTTTCCGGACCTCCGCGTCGTTATGGAACACGTAACGACCAAGGACGGCGTCGATTTCGTCTCCGAATGCGGGCCGAACGTGGCCGCGAGCATTACGGCGCACCATTTGCTCTTCGATCGGAACGATATTTTCCGCGGGGGTATCCGTCCGCACTACTACTGCCTCCCGATTCTAAAGCGGAGCATCCATCGCGATGCGCTCGTTCGAGCCGCGACTTCGGGAAGCCGGAAATTTTTCGCGGGCGACGATTCCGCCCCGCACGCGAAGGGTACGAAAGAAGCGGCCTGCGGGTGCGCCGGGTGCTATACGGCCCCGTTCGCGCCCGAGATGTACCTCCGGGCGTTCGTTAAGGCCGGCGCCTTCGGCGACGTTTCTGCCCCGTCGTCACCCGAAAAAACCGCCGCCATCGTCCATGGTGCAGGGGTTTTCGAGAAATTCGTCTCCTCTTCGGCGTGCGCCTTTTACGCCATTCCGGAATTGCCGGGGAAGATCCGTTTCCGGAGAATTCCCCGTTCGATTCCGTCGTCGTACCCGTACGGGGACGGCGACGTGCTCGTCCCCCTCTTGGCCGGGGAGGAAATCGAATGGAGCGCCGAACGGATTTCGGAATAGCGTCGGTTCAATGGGAATGCCGCTCGGAAAGAAAGGAGTCCGAGCTCCCCTGCCCCCGCCAATACGGCGGGGGTTTTCATTTGTCAAAAATTCGGCCTCCCGTATACTCGGAGACGAAATTCCGTCCGGGTTTTCCAATTGAAGCGCCCTTCCGCCGGTACGTCATCTTTCTTCCATGAAAAACGCCGCAATCAAAACGGCCATCTGCCGAAAAACCCTCCGAAGCGCGGGAATGTCCACCGACGGCGCGTGCAACGACCTTCCCGCTACCGACAACGGCCACGGCCTGACGGCGGAAGAATTGCGGGAACGGATCGGCGCGACGATTGTCGACTGCGTCAATTGCAAGCGACGGGCGGTGTCGGCGGGACACCACGATGCCGTAGCGGCGATTTCCCGGGCCCAGGGAACGCTCAAGGGACATGCGGAGCGGTTGGAACGGGAGACTTCCACGAACTTACCATAGCCGAAGTTATTCCCGCGGTTTCGCGCGCCTACGGTCTTGAATCCTTTAAAAAAACCGTCCGATTCAAGCGGTCGGGCACGCCTCTCGGAACACGGGTTCCGCCCGGCAATCGCGTGGCGTCGAAATCTTCCAACGTCCTACGCCGCCATTCTCGATACCGCCATTTCGACGGCTTGCCGCGTCGCGGCGCTTTGGGCCGCGCTGTCGCCCACGAGGTCGAGGTCGTCGGTTTCGATGCGGATGACGGGAATTCCGTCGTAGTATTCGCCCAAGATATCGCGGCGGTTCGGGGCGTAGTAGGCGTGCAGGTCCCGAGTCATGCCCTCGATTTCCGAATCGATGTAGCTTCCGCGGCGTTCGAGCCGGGAGAGGACGGTTTCGGGTTCCGCGCTGACATGGACGAGGAAGTCGGGTTTCGGAAGCGTCGCGAACGAGGCGTCGAAATCTTTCGCGAATTTCACGCCCGAGCGGCCCGATATCTTCATTCGCGCGTAGACGAGCACTTGCACGATGGAAAAATCCATGACCACGATGGAATCTTTCGCCTCGAGGAACGCGCGGGTAACGACCGATTCGTCGAGCGACTTGAAGAGCTCCTGGTTCTTTTGCCAGAGCGTCCCGTCGGCCATGGCGTCGGAAGAGGCCTTGATGATGGGGAGGTATGGGCTCATGTACGGCAGTTCCGTCAACGTCTTGACGGCTACGGGCCGAACGAAGGCGTCGGCCTCCGCCGCTTCGGCGAGCCGGCGGACGAGGAGATCGGTGAACGTCGTCTTCCCTACCCCGGATTGCCCCGTCACGGCGATCACCGGATACCGCCGGTGCGCCAAAAGGAATTCCCGGAAGGAGAGCCCGGAAAGCTTCATGGGACGGAGGGATTCTATGGCGCCGACGTGGTCGGCTGCGGCGCGTTGTTTGAGAGTGGACATGGAGGCATTTTACCCCATTCGTTCCCGGATTCAAAATATTGCCCGTCGATATTGACCGAAAGCGTTCCAATGTTCTTATCAATATTTGACAAACTCTTTTTATAGTTAGTATCGAAGAGTTTTCAATACACCCACGGTTGCCTATGGCAGAACAGCTACGACGCCCGCCCGACGAAGTTGCACGATCCCGAACGGGGAATTTCTGCGATTCGGTCGCCGGTAAATCCGGAGATGCCGCGATTCGCGTGCTTGAAACGGCGAAGCGTCCGGATTACTACCTTCAAAATCGAACCGGTCGCCCGAAGGCGGATATCGCGGAGTACGCGGAGGCGAACGGTATTTTCGTTCCGCGACGTTTTTCGAGTATCGAGGAGGCGCTCCGACTTCCGTTGCGCGAATGCCGAAAAATCCTCCTCCGGAGCGAACACCCGCAAGATTACGACGGAGCTTCCTGAGAACTTCCGAGCTGGGAAATTTACCGGAAAGACGACGGGGGGTTCGAAGTGTACGGAACCTGGCACGACGAAGGGTATGCCGGAACGTTTTGCGGGGGCGACTATTCGGATCCAAAGGAAATCCTCTCGGACTACGAAGCATCCCTTCGTCTCGCCTGCAAGAAAAGCGGATACCCGATGGATGCCGCGTCGTGGAGCGTCTGGGAATACGTTCCCGGAACGAACTTCGCCGTCGTCGCCGACAGCGGGGCCATCGGGCGCTACCATATCTACGAAGACCTTAACGGCATCCAGTCGCATCGGGTGGCGAACATTCGGGAATCCGGGGGCTTGGCGACGGACGAACGGCTTATCGCGGAGTACGAACGAATTCGCAATTTGGACCGGTTCGACCCCTCGAATTGCCCCGTCATGGAATTCCAACTCGGAAAAAATTATCCGGCATATGGGGAGTACGACGGAAAATGGTTCTTCCTCCAATACCTTCGGACTCGAAATTCCGCTCCGGCGACCTTCTCGTTACGGGATTACCGGCCGGAAGAAGACGAGCGCGAAGCGCGGCTCGTACGCGGAACCACTCCGCCCGAAGGCGTCGTAGTGGATTTCGGAAGCCTTTTTTACGGATCCTGGGACTTCGACGGCGAGGACGGCGGCGTTCTTTCGGAAACCGATCCGAACGGATTCTTCTTCCAAACGTGCGATAATTCGCTCGATATTTCCGCCATCGAAAAAGTTGCGGGGAAAACGGGGGCGCTCTGCATGATCGTAGCGGACGTAACGGATTTGAAGTACGGGGGAAACCTCTTCGGAATACTTCACGGACACGCTCCGCGCTCTTTCCTGCATAAGCCGGAATTGAGCGTAGTCATGAGCGAATACGACGCGAGATTCTTTTATAGATCTTTCGGAATCCTCCGAAACCGCCTCAAGGTTCGGGTACTTTCCGACGGGAACCGCGCTTTTCTGAAACTGATAACCAAACCTTCCGATGAATAAGAAAGCAATCCTCGAGGAAGCGTCCGCTCCCGATGCGCTCGCCACTCCGGCGATTGACGGAACGTCAGCCCGGGCACGCGCCGAGCTCCTCGCGTCGCTCACCACCCGCATCCACCGCCTGTTCTTTTCGGGAAAAAGGTCGGCAAAGCTGCGATACGTCGGCGATAGTTCGCGTTTTTCGCTCGAACGAGTCGGAATCCTCGCGCCCACGGACCCCTCGTTTTCATTCGTGGAACACCTCCTCTTCCGACCGGATAACGATATGGACCTTATCGGAAGCCGGCGGGGTTTTTTCCGACCGCTGCTCCGTTCGGAGGCAATGGGGCCTTTCGCGGCCTTGGGCGAACAAATGGACGCGGTTCTCGACACCCACGCGAAACTGGAATGAGAACGACGAAAATATCACGAAGCTGTCGAGCACGACTCCCCCGCCGATCAAATCGCGAAGATTCTCGAGCGTTCCTCAAAATATTTGGAAGGGATTTTCAAAAACGCGCGGTCGATTCCGGAAACGCTCCGAACCTTCGAGCATTCCGATTTCAGAGAATTGTCCCGGGCGTTCGAGGCTCATTTTTCACTCGCTTTTCCAGATGGCGCCATATTGCTCCAAAAAGGGCATCCTGAAAAAATCTTCGACTACGTTGCCGCTACGAAGGGAATCTTCGAAGAGACCGCGAAGCTTCGGGCCCTGAAGGTTACGCGGGACCTCATTCTCCACTACGAAATGGAACCGGTCGCGTTCGATAGCGCCCGGCCCGGATACTCGGAAGCCCGGTCCATTTTCGCGCCGAAAGACCAAAACGTTTCGGCGGGCGATTTTCCCGACGTACCGCTCGTCTTTCTTCGGGCTCCGAACGGGAGCGGAAAAACTTTCGCGAGCGAGCGCGACATGGCCGTCCAGGTTCTCGGGCAATCCATCGGATACGCTCCGGCGAAAAAGCCGAGACTTCGCGTATACGACACCATCTGGATGCAAGGCCGGCTCCGAAGTTCCCACGAAAAAGACAGCGACCCCGGGGCCCTCGGAATCGAAAGCAGATCGCTGGACGACCTTTTCAGGACGCTCAAAGAACGCCCGAATCGGAGGGCGCTCGTATATCTCGACGAGACGGGGGCGACGACCGACGAGAAGAGCGAACACCGAATTATGCGGGCCTTCGTCGATTCCGTGCGAAAAACCTGCCCGAACGTCGATATTCGTTTTTCAACGCACAACCAGCCGCTCATCGACGAAATGCGCGAACGTTCGGATCCGAACATCGCCTTCCGAACGTTCACCGACGCGCACGAACTCATCGAGGGCGAGCGCGATTCCGATACCGTCAACGCTTTTTCCCGACTCCTTGCCGAATGGGACGAGGAAATCCGCGGATATGCCGCCGGAGACGTATGGAGATTGAACGACGCCATGGATGCCTTCCTTCGAAAGCTCGCCGGACCCGTCTCGAAAAAATGGTACGACATTCCGAAGAAGAGCGGCGTTCTTACGGAAAAATGGCCGGAATTTCAGAATTTCTGGAGAGCGCTCGTAGCGGAAATGACGGACGGGGGCATTAAGCTTTCGCCGCTTCCGGAAAGCGTCAAAGGCGTTCCAACCCAGTCGATTCGCTTCCCCGAAGAAATTCGGACGGAACTTGCCGAACGGACCAAGGGCGTTCGCGACGGAATTTTCCCTTCGATGAACCAGCGGTTCGACCTTCAGGTAGCGTCCATCGAACCGGACGTCATCGGCGAGGGGGGGATTCCGCGCGGACATCGGGAACTTATCGGACGAACGTACAACGGCTTCCACCATTTCGAATACCTGAACCACGGCAGCGAGCACGATCGGTACGAAGCATTGCGCGTTCCGCCCGAAGTCGAATACCGCTGAAAGAATATCGGCCACACGAACGGATCGTGGCACAAATTCGACAAGGGCGTTGAACGATCCTCCCGCTTCGATACGAAGTTTCCGCCCCATTCCATCGTCGCAAGGATTGGAAGCGGAAATGAAATGCTCGAAATTTTCCACGCCGCCGCCGAACTGAACATTCCGCTCACTGCGGAAAAACGCGACTGTCTCGCCGAATTCGCCAAGAATCCGCTCGCGGCCGAGAAACTCTTGGCGGCTGCCGAAAAAGTGACGGAATTTCTCTGGGCGCTCCACTACGCGACCAATGTTTTGTACGGAAAAAACTGTCTTCCGCCGAAAGATTTTACCCAACCGTTCGATACGATTCCGTTTTTACAAAACGCGTATTCCAGCATGACGAAACACGTGTTTTTCGGAGAGGAAAGCGACTCGGAAATGGTGGGGTATCTCAAGAGGGGGCATTCTCCGAATCCGGCACGCCTTTCGGTGTACTGCGAAGAAATCCTCGTCGCCTACCGCTTGGCGAAAGGAACACCGGAAAAAATCGCGGAGATTGAAAAAATCCGTTCCGAATACCTTGGGCTCTCTCGCGAGGAATCGGTACGGAAAACGATGTCGGACGTATATTTGCGCGAAGGTGAGAGCGGGGTCGTTTGGACCTGGCCAAAGCCGGTCGGCGTTCTCGAAAGCTTCGTCAACGCCGAAATCGTACTTCGGAAAAAACTTCTCGAAATGCTCGAAGAGTTGCCGAATCTTCCCGGATTCGAAACGTTCTCGTTCGACGCGTTTTTAAAAACGGGGGCGACGGACGTGTTTTCGGAATGAATCGAACAATTGGACCTGTTCGATTCGGGGTTTCTTTGAGCGCTTCACGCGCTTAAGAAGTTTCAAGCATCCGATATCCGCGTCGCCGATGAATTCTTGAACGTTCTCGACGCCCATGAATCGCCGCTCGCACGCGGGTTCGCCAAATACTACCGGTCCATCTTCGGGTTCGTGCTCGGAAACGTTCAGAATACCGAAGCCCTCTTCGCGTACTTGAAAAGGTACCACGAAGAATACGGCCCGAACGGGTACGTGCTCGGCCGGAGCCTGATCGAAAACGAAGAGCGGTCGGGAATGAGCGGAGCGTATCGGGATACCTACGACCCCTCCATTCCGAATATCGGCAGCCGGATGGACCGTTTCCACGAATGCTACGGGGCCGTCTCGGTCGACATTCGCGAATTCGCCGGCGTCGTCGGACTGGCCGACATGCTTCGAAAACGTTCGTTCGCGAAGGTGGAATTCGTTCCGGAAAAAAAATTCGTCATTCGCGGAATGCGGAACCCCGACATGAAGGATGCGGGATTCGTCGCGAACGACGTGGAGCTCACGCCCGAATTCCCCATCGAAATCGTCCAAGGATGGAACAGTTCGGGAAAGACGGAATACGTCCGAACCGTTCTCAAACATCTGAACCAAGCCCTCAATATCGGACACGTGAACGCCGAGTCCATGACCATGGGCGGAATCTCCGAGTACGCCTACGTCGACCGGGTCGTCCTGAATAAAGACTCCAAGAATCTCAGTTCCGGGCAGCGGGACATTCTTTCTTGGATCGAACTTCTCCGTATTGCGGAAACGAAGGATTTCGTGATCGTGGAAGCCGACGAAATCTTCAGCACCATGGACGCCAGGCATTCCGCCGATTTCGCCCGAACGTTCATCGGACGGCTTCGCGCCATGGGCAAGTTCGCCATCGTCGTTACCCACAACCACGAATTCGCGAACCTGTTCTCAACGCTCCCGGGCGTCCGGTCGAGCCACTTCCATTCCGAAATCGATTCGGACGGCACGGTCGTCCACCGCTACCGAAAGGTTTCCGGCGGTATCGACGATTCGAAAGGGGTCGAAGTGCTGAAGAGCGCCGGAATCGGCAAAGATTGGCTCACGTAACCCCTTCCCCGAGAAACCTGACGGACATGCTCGATTACTACCGATCGGACGAATTCCGGAAGGATATGGAGGAGATTCGCGAACGGCCGAAGGGATAATCACTTGCGGATATCGTAAAAACGGATACGTTCGGGCGGTATTCCGTTCGCTCGCCCTATGACCGCTCCTCAAGAAATTCAAAAACGCTTTCGTCCCGGTTGCTACGCTATCGTGAACTCGGATGGGCGCGTTTTGCTCGTTCGGAAAACCCGGGGGCCGTTCACCGGTTCGTTCGATTTGCCGGGCGGCGGAATGGATCATGGCGAAAACCATCTCGAAACCGTCGCGCGCGAGCTCTCGGAAGAGCTCGGACTCGACGTCGCGCCGGGTTCGTGCGAACTCTTCGGCGTATTCGGTTTCGTCACCGAACAGGACAAGCCGTACGGAAAGTTGTTCGAACACCTTCTCGCCACCGTCTATTCGACGAACGTCGACTCGGAAACCTTCGCCCGATTGGCGGACGGATCGATTCTCGGAACCGAAATCGGCGGCGATGCCGGAGAACGGACGGTCGCAACGGAATCGAATTTTAAAAACGCGCCGCTCACGCCAATTTGCCGGGAGGCGTTGGAGGCGTTTTTGAAGCGCGCATAAGCACGCCCGTTTTCAACCCTCCCACCCCCCATGTCCGACCTCCGTTCCATTCTCAAATCGACCTTCGGGTTCGATGCCTTTCACGACGGACAAGAGGCGGCGATCGAAAGTGCGGTGCGCGGCGACGACACGCTGGTATTCATGCCGACCGGCGGGGGAAAATCGCTGACCTACCAATTGCCGGGCGTGATTCGCGACGGGGTGGCGGTGGTCATTTCTCCGCTCATCTCGCTCATGAAGGACCAAATCGACAAATTGAACGCCGCGTGAATCCGCGCGGAACGCATCGATTCGACGGTATCGCCGGAGCTTCAGCGTTCCGTTTTGGACGAACTGCGCGGGGGGGTCGAGGCCGAGAAGCCCGTAAAATTTTTGTACGTCGCCCCGGAACGGCTCAACTCCTTCGAATTCCGGCGGGTCATGGAGGGAGCGAAGATCGCCCTTCTGGCCGTCGACGAGGCGCACTGCGTCAGCCAGTGGTGACACGATTTCCGCCCCAGCTACCTGCGGATACGGGAATTCATCGAATCCCTCCGAAAGCGTCAGGAGTTCCCCGTGATGGCGCTCACGGCTACCGCTACGAAAAAAGTACGGAAAGACCTGGTGGAACGGCTCGGGCTCGAACGTTTCAACGAATTCACCAAAGGATTCGACCGAAAGAACCTCGTCATCCTCGTTCGCGAAATCGGACCGAAAAAGGAAAAACTCGCCAAAACGCTCGAAATCGTCGAAAAAACGCCCGGATCCGGCATCGTCTACTGTTCCAGCCGAAAAAACGTGGACGAAGTACGGGAATATCTGGAAGCGCACGGCGTGAGCGTGGCCGCCTATACCGGCGCCATGGAAGCGGCCAATCGCGAAACGTCGCAAAACGCGTTCATGGATTCGTCGTGCCGCGTCGTCGTCGCCACCAACGCGTTCGGCATGGGTATCGACAAGAAGGATATCCGGTTCGTCATCCACTACAACCTTCCGGGATCCATCGAAAGCTACTACCAGGAGGTCGGCCGCGGCGGGCGCGACGGAAAACGGGCCTTCGGCGTCGTTATCGCGAGCTACGGCGACACGAAGATTCAGGAGTTCTTCATAGAAAACACCTACCCGCCCAAGGACGAAATCCTCGACTTTTACGAGTACCTGTACCGGGATTTCGGACCGGGCGAAGGAATCGGAACCGAAATCCAGAAGACCCAGGCCGCCATGGCCAAAGAATCGGGCGTCGAGAGCGGGGAGCGGGTAGGCAGCATTCTGAAGATCTTCGAAAAATACGGCATCGTTCGAAAAGGGTTCGAGGGCGAGAGCGCGGAAGGATTCCGGGGGAAAGGCCTAACCCTCGTGCTCGGAAAGCTCGGGCGAAACGACGTTCCCATCGACTGGAAGCACCAACGTCTCCTTCAGGAAGAGGCGTACTTCAAATTGGAACAGGTCAAAAAACTGCTCTTCTTTCCCCGGTGCCGAAGGCGGTTCATATTGGAGTATTTCGGCGACGAATCCGATTTGGAAGATTTGCCCGAAAATTGCGGAAGCTGCGACTACTGTTTGGAAAAAGACCGGTATTCGGAAGGGCTCGGCGCCAAGGTCGTCCCCCTCTCGGTCTTCGAAATCGCGCTCGACGCGGTCGGGCGGTTCGACCGGAAATTCTGAGTCCGCACCATGGCGGGATTTCTCCTCGGAAGCCGGGACAAAAAGCTTTTGGAACGCCGGATGGATGAAGCTCCGGAATACGGCGTGCTCGCGGAATATTCGGAAGACTTCGTGAACGCCGTGCTCGAATCCCTGTTGGAACGGGGGTTTTTGGAACGCTCCGGCAGCGAATACCCGGTAGTCGGCTGCGCGCCCGAAGGACGCGCTTCGCCGCGACGCGAAAGCGCTCTCGAATCGGAGGAGGCCGGACTCCAATCGTTCGTAGCTATGAAGACTAAGGGCAACGTCTTTAAAAAATCCAAATCCGGCAAAACGTCGAAGAATCGCGACCCCGGAGAAAAGAAGCCGAAACGCGCGGCGGGCAATACGATCAAAGAAACGCTCGCCCTCTTCGAAGAGGGGCTCGACGTGCGCGGCATCGCGAATACGCGGGAAATGGCGACGACCACCATCGAAGGCCACCTGGTATCGCTCTTCGAAAACGGTTCCGTACCGCGAGAACGCATCATGGCCCTGGTGAGCGAGCGGAACGTCGAAACCGCGGCGAAGGTGCTCGCAAGCGAATTCCCGAACGGGTCGGAACAGCTTCGGCCGGTACGGGACAAGTTGGAAGAACTCGGGCACCGGGGGATTTCGTATTTTGAAATCAAGCTCGCGATGGCGATGGAAAAGAAAGGGTAATGCGGACTGGAAGGATTGCGGCGGCTTGAAATCCTTCTACCCCGCCTTCTCGAACAACAAATCCCCCGAACGGGGAGGGCCGCCGAGGGGTAGAAGGATTCTTTCCTCGGAATGTCGCGCCGGGCCGCGATGCGGCGCCGGACGCTCGTTCCTCGGAACCCCTTGCCTACGGAGCCACGAATAGTGGCTCCGTACCGCCTCGCCGCCTCCGGCGGACGAGACGGAAGGCGGCGGCTTCGAATCCTTCTACCCCGCCTTCTCGAACAACAAATCCCCCGAACGGGGGGCCGATGAGGGGTAGAAGGATTCTTTCCTCGCCACAAAGGGCTCGGAACGCCTCGGCCGCGAGCCAAACCATTGGCTCGCTAAAACGCATTCGCGTTTTGCCTCGGTTCGAATCCTTCCACCCAAACAACGCCGGTCATAAAAAATCCCCAGACCACAAGGGTCCGAGGATTTTTTATGACGAATTGGCTGGGGTAGAAGGATTCGAACCTTCGCGTGGCGGATTCAGAGTCCGCTGCCTTACCGCTTGGCGATACCCCAATAAATGGAAGCGGGCGTATATTATGAAAAAGGCGTCCGGGCGCAAATCGAAATTCGGGCTTACCGGAATTGGGGCGGCGGAAGTTTGAGGTAGGAAAGGACGAATTGGCTCAGCGTTCCGGTTCGGATAAGGATTCCCAAAGTTCGGAAGGCGACGTCGATCGCCCTTCCGGTCTCAGGATCGGAAACCCGCACCGAAGTAGCTCCGCCCGAAGGAAACCG